>JAHFED010000096.1 GCA_023248635.1 Myxococcales bacterium | reverse complement strand
AACATCCAAGCTTCAAGACGCGCCAGCGTCTTGAACATCCAAGCTTCAAGACGCGCCAGCGTCTTGAACATCCAAGCTTCAAGACGCGCCAGCGTCTTGAACATCCAAGCTTCAAGACGCGAAGCGCGCTGCGACAATCGAAGCGCTCGTTTCCCTTGAGCTCTGCCGGCGCAGAGGTGCTCGCCCCCTTGGCGCCGCGCATCAACGACGACGCCAAGGCGCCGGCAACAGCCCAAGGGAACGCGTCAACAAAAAGGGCAGGGGGTCCAGGGGGGGTTGCCCTGGAGCGCTTCGCCACCACCAGGTAACCCCATGGCCCGGCCGGAGGCCTTCTCCGCGCGAAGCGCGTGCTTCGGTTTCAATCGGACGCGAGATCGATCAGAGATTGAAGACCTGAATAAACGTCGATAAAAGCTCGGGGTTGTTGGTTTTCACCGTACCATTCATAAATTCGCTCACTTCCGGAATGTAGTGATCGCGAATGATGCGCGTGAAGGTCTTGGCGTCGGTCTTGAAGACGCAATCGGCGCGGCCGTCGAGCTTGTCATTTACGATCAAACAAGCTTCTTTCGTGACTTGCACTGTCCACTTGGCTTCTTTGAATTCGCCGAGCGAGAAGTACCAGGTGCAGGGCTCGCGGACCTCGTCGCGCTGAAAACGCGTGCGCAGATCCGTGAAGATGTCGGACAGCACCCGGGCCTGGCCGGTGGCGGCGTCGTCGACGTGGCCGTTGCCTTGGCCATTTTTCGGAGCTCGGCCGAGGAGCTCGTCGAGGCCCTGCTCGAGGTCGAAGGAGCGCTCGTCGCGCAAAGCTTCGACGGCCTTCTGCACCACCGCCGCCATCTTTTGGATCGCGGTGCTCGGCCGCAGACCAGCCTGCTCCACCGCCGCCGACAACGCCGCTGCTGCGATGGGCTTGCCAATGCGCACGCCCACCTTGCGGTTCTTCGGCACGAAGGATCCGCGGGGCATCGAGCGGTGCGTGCCTTCGATGTATACTGGAAGGATGTCGACCTGATGCTTCAATGCCAACCAGGCGACGGCGGGTCTGAAGGTGCCCATCTCGCCGTTGCCGGTGCGCGTGCCCTCGGGAAAGATGAGGACCGTTTGGCCGCTCTCGAGGAGCGAGCTGGCCTCACGCATGGCTTCGCGCGGGTTGTCACCGCGATCGAGGGGTCGGAGGTTCGTCAGGTTCTCAAAATAAGTTCGGCGCCATTTACCCTCGAAGAAATAGTCCTTCGCAGCCAGCGCAATGATGTCCTTGCCGTAAGCCCCCAGCGCCGTCTTCACCAAGCCCATGTCGAGATGGCTGGCGTGGTTGGCGGCCACGATGGTCGGACGATCCCAGGGGATGTTCTGGGCACCTTCGACGTTGACGTCGAGCACACGATCGTAGAAAGCGCGCTGCAGCCCGCCCAGAGCACTCTTCAGCGCGCTCTTGAGCGGAGCGGGCACTGCCAGGGGCGCGTCTTTGTCGAGCTTCTTGGGCTTGGCTTGCCCAGGGGCCGTGAGGCGATCGTTGCTCTGGATCCTCAGCTCACGCGGCAGCACTTCGGAGGGCGACAAGGCACGGGACTGCATCGTCAGCAACGACGACGACGACGACGCACTCAGGGCTTCGGCTTCGGCGATGCTCGCGATCAACAAGGCCAGGGCCTCGGTGCGCTTCACCTTCTTGTCGGCCGTGCGCGGCAGCGCCTTGGTGATGGCCTTGATCAAGGTGGGGCGCTCGCTCTCGTCGATCTTGCGCGCGGCCCAGGCCACATTTTTTTCGACGGCGGCGGCGTCGGCATCGCCTTTGACGACGACAAGACAGCCGATGCGCTCTTGACCCTGGCCGTCGGGCATGCCGACGATCACGAGCTCGTCGACGCCCTTCACCCCTTCGAGCTGCTCCTCGAGCGTGCGCGGATAGACGCGGCGGCCGCTCTGCAGGGTGATGACTTCATCGTGGCGGGCGACGACGAAGATGCGTCCTTCTTTGTCGATGCGACCCAGATCGCCCGTGCGCAGCCAACCGTCGTCGATGGTTTGCGCCGTCAGCTCGTCGTCGAGGTAGCCGCGCATCACCGTGTCGCCGCGGGCCACGATCTCGCCGACGCCGTCGTCGCGCACGTCGCGGATTTCGACCTCGACGCCGGGCACTGCTTTTTGGCCCCGCACGTCGCCGACCGCGAGCACCGGGGTCGCTTCGGTCATGCCGTAGCTCTGCTTGAGCTCGATGCCCAGCGAGCGGAAGGTGTCGGCGGTCTTTTTCGGGACCGGTCCCCCCGTCGAGATCAAGAAGCGCACGCGCCCGCCCAGGCCGTCCTGCAAACGCGAGAAGAGCACGCGTCCGAGATTGACCCCGAGGGTCTTGCCCAGCGTGCGGTTGAGCAGCAGCCCGGCCTGAAAAGCGGCTTCGGCGAAGGGGCCGCTGTCGGCGAGGTCGGAGCGCAATTTGGCTTCGAGATCTTCCCAAACCTGGGGCACACCGATCATCGCGGTGATGCCGGCGACTTCGAAGGCCTCGCTCAGCTTTTCGGCGGTGACGTCGTCGACGTAGGTGACGCGCGCGCCGCGCAAGAGCGGCAAGAGCAGTCCGCACGTGAGCTCGAAGGTCGACGTCAATGGCAGCACGCTGAGGCCCGAGTCCTTGCGCGTGATCTTGAAGAGCGGGGCCACACTCGCCAACACGCTGGTGAGGTTCTTGTGCGTGAGCACCACGGGCTTGCTCGGTCCGGTGGTGCCCGCGGTGTAGGCGATGACAGCGACGTCGTCGGGAGACACCAAGACCTCAGGAGCGACGACGACGTCACCGTGGCGCGGCGACTCGACGAACTCGGCCAAATCGAGGCAGGCCGCACCCTCAGGAGCGCCGACGTCGAGACCGGTGAGGGCGAAGTCGGCTTTGACCTCGCGCATGCGCCGACCCAGCTCGCTGGGCGGCAGCGCAGGGTCGAGAGGAACCACCGAGGCGCCGCAGCAGAGCACGCCGAAGAAGGCGATGGCCCACTCCGGGCTGTTCTTGGCGATGAGGGCCACGCGTGCGCCGGGGTGCACGCCGACGTCGGCCAAGCGGGTGGCGGTGGCGTGGGCCCGGCGCCGCAGATCGCGGTAGCTGACGCCATAGAGCTCAGAGCGGGCGTCGTCGTCGCCGTCGTCGTCGTTCTTCGTGGAGGTCGTGTCCTTTTTGCCGCCACGGGGGATCAAGCGCTGGACGGCGATGTTGCTGCCTTCGCGCTCGGCGATCTCCTCGAGGAAGGAGACGAGATCCGAGAAGCGATCTTCGGGCCGCGGACGCTTGGTGAGCTTGGCCTCGAGATGGGGGAAGACCCATTTGCGCAGGCCCTTGATGTGGATCTCGTTGAGGTAGTGCCGCCACTCCAGCTCGGAGACCCTCCAGGGCAGCAGCGCCTGGTCAGCGGGGAGCGTACGATCATAATCCTGGCGGGTGTTGTCGCATCTAAAATCATAGTTGAAATCGTTAACAAACGGCATAAAGACGTTCATGATCGTGTCGACCATCTTGATCTGTTTCTGAATGCCGTCGATCTGCTTCTTGGCGCCGCGGGCCATGGCGCCCACGGGTGTGCGCCCAAAGAGACCCAAACCGCCGCTGACGGCAGCGAGAGCCTGGGCCTGGCGTCCGGCGCCCGATTGCAGGTAGGTGCTCTTGTCGATGGGCCCCGGGCCGAAGCGCGCCAGGGTGCGGTTCATGAGTGGATTGCCGCGCGTACGACCGCGCATATATTTTCTCTTGTACAGCGCCACCAACTCGGTCAATCGGTAAACAGTCAAAGCGTTGGTATCACCGGTGCCGTATTGGTAAACGGCGGCGTGCTCGCCCCGCAGCAAGGCAGCGATCGACAAGATGGTGCCGGCGCAGACGAAGTCGACGGGGACGACGTCGAGGATGTTTCCGGGTGCGCAGGGCACGCGGTAGAGGCCGTGCAGGCCAAGGTAAATCAGCGGCGCCGAGGTGTTGATGCCCTCGTTCCACCCCGCGAAGGGAAACTCCGCGCTCGACTCGACAATGGCAGGCCGCACGATGGTGAAGGGCTGTCCGCTGGCGCAGAGGATCTGTTCGCCGATGGACTTGGTGTACGTGTAGGTGTTGGGCCAGCCCCAGTGCCTGGCCCGCTGCATGCCCATCTCACCGAGCTCGTCGTCGATCCACTTGCTGCGCTCTTTGGCGATGGCTTGGGCCAGCGGCTCCCCCGTCGTCGGCCGGTTGTGCTCCCTCAGCTTGGTGCGAGCCCGGTCCAGGAACTGGCTCTGCAGGTCCGCGTCGTCGACGCGGGCGCGCAGGTGGACTGCGATGTCCATGCCCTCTTTGAGCTCGCGCTCGGGATCCCAGGTGGAACGATCGAGCACGTCGCAGCGGGGAAAGGGCCAGGCCCGCGGATCGCTCTCGAAGATGGTGCCCGTGCGGCAGCCGGCGACGTAGCAGGTCGAGGTGTGCACCATGGGCACGGCGTCTTTGGCCGTGGCCCCCGGTCCTTTGAGCACACGCGCAAGCTCGAGCAGGTTCTTCACGCCGACGACGTTGACCTGCAGGCCCTCATCGAGAGGAGGATCGAAGGAGACGACGCCGGCGACATTGCAGAGCAAGTCGATCTTTTCAGCGACGAGCTTGTCGAGCCATTCACCCTTGATTCCGCCCAGGGGCTCGACGACGTCGCCGGGAATGGGCGTCAATTTACTGTACAAATCAATCTTGCCAGCTTCGGCGGATATACTGTAGTCGTCGCGGCAGGGATCGAGGCAGGGCGTGGGCCACACCTCTTGCTCGAAGCGATCCTTCGACGTGAGGCCGCCCTTGGCCCGCACCACCAAGTAGATGTGGCCGACCTCGGGGAAGCGCTTGATCAGCATCCCGAGCAGCACCTTGCCGAGGAAGCCCGTGCCGCCGACGACGAGGAGTTTCTTGCCCTTGAGGGTGCCGGTGACGTCGAGGGGAGGCAGGCCCGTGCGCATGCGATCCACGGGCGGCCGCGGGGCGCGGTTGCGCGGGGCATAGCTGCGGCCCACGGGATCCCAGGGGTGCTTCTTGTTTCTGGTCGACATCGCCAGAGGGGATCGCTGGTGTGCGTGACGTCGTCAATGCGCCTCAGCAGACACGAAGGAGCGGATGCTGCTCAGCGCGGATCCCTCAAGACGGGATCCAGGCCCCGGGGGCCTCCCCAAACCGCCAGAATCCACACCGTGTCATTCGTTCGATCATATATATAATACAATAAATTTCGCGTCCGCGGCAAAATAATTCATCGCCGCCAGGCGATGAACCTGTAGACAATTCACCGACACGCGCAGCGCTGTCGGTGAATTCTGCGTACGCCGGGGATCGATGAACGTCGAAACCGCTCGCCTGCTCCGGGCGCAACCCCAAGGAGACGAACGGCACTCGCGAACTCGCGTGCGAAGGGCGCGGGAGCAGCGAGGCGGTTCTCCGTCCACCAAGCATCGATCTCGCGCGCCTGTGCCTCGGCGTCGTCGACGATCCGGACGAGTGTCATCGGCCGCGGAGCAATTCGGTCGTCAGGTCTTGAGCCGGGCGCGTTCGACCAGCCTTGATGGCTTCGATGCCGCGGCCCAAGGCTGCTTCGAGACGAAGAAACTCCTCATCCGACATCTCGTCGTCAGGCTCAGCCAGAGCGAGCTCGAAATCACCATCAGGCAACCCAGCAGGAGCGCCGCCCGTGATCTGCCCTTTCTCGACGTGGATTCGAATCGCCTTCATCCAGCCATCGTATGGCCGGGCGGTTGTCGCCGCAGCGGACCGCGCTGACCGACGACGATGTGAATGTCGTCGTCAGGGAGCAGGCGAAAGGTGAGGCAAGAGCGGCGCCGGTAAGACGACGACCGAGCTCGCTACTGCTTGAGGCTGGGTTTCTCGTCGACGCTGACGTCCACCATCAAAATGGGGGGCACGTGCACCATGGTCATCTGCGGGTTCGGCGGCGCCGTGTCTTGGGCCATGCCGATGGCCTCTTGGAGGTTGGCGGCGGGCTCGTAGCCAAAGAGCTCGCACATGTAGTCGTCGGTGGCGCCGGCAACGATGACGCGCCCAACGTGCTGACGCCCTGCTTCACCCCAATACCACATGAAGAAGGGGTGGGCTCCATGATAGGCATAGCTCTTGCGATAAAGCTCAACATAGGTCGGATCGGTCGCGAACTTCTCCTCATATTTCTTATGGAGTGTTTTGGCGTCGCGTGTCTCTGGCAGGAGACGGTGGACAAACTCGATGTAGGGCGCGTGGTGCACCGGATCGAATTGATCGTTGAAGGGATGGGTGACAATGACGGTGCCGCCCTTCTTCACCAGAGGATTGTTGCGATAGAGGTTGTGCAGATATCCCGTCGCCTGCACCTGCACCAAGAGCGGATTCAGATAAGAGTGCACGTTGTAGGGCGAGACATAGGGGATCCCAAAGATGCCGATGTCGGCTTGCCCTTTGACGGGGATGGCATATTGCTCGAAGCACTTCTCGACGGTGCGCTTGTGCACCTCGTCGCACTCGCCGGCCCAGACGCCGATGAGCTCATAGGCCGCCGGCGACGAGTAGAGCAGCTTCTGGCGCGCGGCTTGGGGCAAGGTGTCCAGGGTCGCCTTCAAGGCCTTGGCTTTTTGCCAGTCGAAGTCGGACCATCCCTCTTCTTTTTTATGAAAGAAGCCGAGCTGATCGGGAAACATGCGGTTGTTGATCGCGGTTTCGATGTGGAAAATCTTAACGTTCTTTTCGAGAAAGCGGCCCTGGCGATTCACCGACGCAGCCAGGGGCGAGCGCTCCTCGCGCGGATCCATGTAGGAATCGCACTTTTCCATCACATAGGGATTGTGATGCGCGCGCAGGGCTTTGTAGCCCGTCAGCCCGGTGGCAACCGATTTGTGCCCGCCATCCATCGGCACCAGGTTGAGATTCACATAAATAAGAAGATCGGACTCCATCGCCCGCTTATTAATCTGAACGTATTCACCCTCTTCGGTCTTACCGATGTCGAGCATGTTCTCCACGTCTTCGGCATCGTGGTTGTACAGCCGATCGGGGGCATAGGCACTGTAGATGCGGTCGCCGACGACGTGGCGCAGCTCATCGGGCGTCATGCGCCGGTGCACCGCGAGCGCGGCGATCAAGTGGATGTCGTCGACGCCGTGGTTTTTGAGGATCTCGAGCACGATCTCGAGCACGCGCTGGCGCACATCGGGCCGCTTCATGGGAGGCAAGGGCAAAGAGACGTCGTCGAAGGCAATGGTGACCTTCATGCCTGGCCAGAGCAGCCCGTGCAGAGGTTCCATGCCCAGGGGGTTGTTGAGCGCATAGCGGATGGCGGCATCGGGGTCTTTGAGGCCGACGATGGGCGGCTTGGGATAGATGACGCGCGTGCCTGCGGGCAGGTGCTCGAACAGGAGCTGCTCACCCGAGAACATCAATCGGGCGGGGCTGTCATTGTCGACGATGTGGATCTGCGGGTTCGACATGGCCGCCTGTTGGCGGGCTCCGGTGTCGACGTCAAGCCGTGGCGGTCGGTGCGTAAGGAGCTACGCATCCTTCATCGCCCCGGGTCGCTTCTCACCGACACCGGCGCGCGGATCATTCGACCGTGTCGGCGTCGGGGTCTTCGACGGGGCATTGGGCGTTGCCGACGCTGGCAGGGTGGAGCTCGATGGTGATGGCCAGTGCGTCGTCGCGGCTGCGGCTGAAGCCGCCGGCGCACCCCCGGGCAATGAACGTGTCTTCGGTTTCGCACGTGCCCGCGTCCAGCTCCTTGCAGGCGATGACGTCGACGGAAAACACGCTCTCGGGGGCGACGGCGGCGAAGTCGGAGCCAGGGATGCCTTCGACGGCGAAGGGTCCCTTTTCGATGGGCTCCTCGCCTTCGGCCCGAAACACAAAGCGCACGAAGTCGATGGGGAGCTCGGTCAGGTCGTCGCCCCGCACCACAGCGATGTCGACCTGCGGGGAACAGGCAGCCAGCGTCGCGACGACGACGACGACGGCGCTACTCCAGCGCGCTGGCATCGATCCCATAGGTGAATCCCTTGTCTTTGTTGCTTTCGTTGAGGAACACGAGCGCCGCGCCCAACCCGACAGCGGCGACGACGACCAGACCGCCGACGACGCCGCCGATGATGAGCCCCGTCGGTGCCGGCTCCGGGGCATCGTTGATGCTGGTGTCGCCCATGCCGCTGAGCAGCAGCGGTCGCAGGGCCTGGGCAGCATCGGCGGCGGCGATCCACCCGTCGGCCTTTTGGGTCAGCGCGGCCTCGACGAGTTGAAACACGACCTTCTCCCGCGCGCCGGGGTTGCGGGGCAGCGGGGCGGCGACGACGGCGTCGAGCTCTCCATCGGTGACCCGCGCGCACACCACCTGCACGCTGCGGCCCCAGGGCAAGACCACAGCGACGAGGGCGACGTCGGCGACATCGGAGGCCAAGTCGAGCAGCTCGGCCTTCTTCGTCGCGGGCTGCCGCAGCTGGGCCAGCAAGCGCACCGAAGCCTCGAGCTCTGGGGATCCGAGGCGGGCGCTGACACGGGCGCCCCCGTCGCCGACGACGACCCGCTGGTGGTGCACGCGCCCGTGGTCCTCGACGATGACGTAATGCACGCCGGGTGGCAGCTCGATGGCCACGGGGGCCCGGCCGGCGCGGCGCCCATCGACGAGCACCTTGGCTCCAGCCGGTCGGCTCTTGACCTCGAGGGAGGCTGGCGGCGTCGCTCTGGCCTCATCGCGGACCGCGTCGAAGCGGGCGGCGACGGCGGCGGGGGTCACGCCCTTTTTGGGCCGCCAATCGGGTTCGACGGCGAGCAACTGCAGCAGCTCTTGATCGGCGCCAACCTTGTCGTTGACGTGGAGCAAGGCGGTCGACTGCAAGACCAGCAGCTCGCGGTAGCGGGCCCATGCCGCGTCGTCGTCGGTGAAGGCCAGGTGTTCCTCGAAGAGAGCCAGCGCGTCCTGCAGCAGCTCGCGGGCCCCGTTCCAATCGGTGGCGGCGGCAGCGCGAGCGGCATCGTCGAGCCGATCGTCGAGGTCCTTCAGCACCCGGCGCTCGCGCTCGCGGGTGCCCTTGTTCTCGATGGGGGCCACCACTCGGGCGCCGCGGGCCTGAAACATGGAGCGCAGCTGCTCGGTGACCTGGACGACGTCGTCATCGCTGACCGCGCCACGAACGGCGACGCCGGCGAACACTGCAGGATCGCTGCCGGTCACCGCCACCACGCACACCGCCAACGACGCCACCATCATCATCGGGAGGGAGAATGACGCCCTTTCCTTGATCGCAGAAGGTCCAGGCGCCAACATCGCCGTTGTGGGCGCTGCTGACGACCGTGACGACGTGGTGACCGGGCAGCGCCTCGGCCGCTACACCTTGGAGCGACGCCTCGGCAAAGGCGGCATGGGCGAGGTTTTTCTCGCCAAGTCGTCCGGGGCGCGCGGCTTCGAAAAGCAGGTCGCCATCAAGCGCATCCTGCCGCAGTACTCGGCGAACAAGCACGTCGTGAACATGCTGGTCGACGAGGCCCGCATCTGCGTGCGGCTGAACCACCCCAACGTCGTGCAGGTACACGAGCTCGACGAAGACGACGGCGCCCACTTCATCGTCATGGAGTACGTCGACGGCCACGCGCTCTCGCGGCTGATTCGTCACTTGCGCAAGCGCGGGGATCGGGTCGAGGCCCTGGTCGCCTGCTTCGTGATGATCGGTGTCCTCGAGGGACTGCACGCGGCCCACACCCAGAAGGACCAAGACGGCGATCCGGCCCGCATCATCCACCGCGATGTCAGCCCGCAGAATGTGCTGCTATCGATGACGGGGCAGATCAAGGTCATCGACTTCGGCATCGCCCGCGCGCGCGACCGGCTCGAGGCCACCCAGGGCAGCCAGGTCAAGGGCAAGCTGCGCTACATGGCGCCCGAGCAGATCAAGCCCTCATTGGCGGGCTCGGGGGGCATCGATCACCGCGTCGACGTCTTCGCCGCCGGCGTGGTGCTCTTCGAGATGCTCGCGATGCGGCAGCGGTTCCCGCAGACCGGCGACCTCGAGATCATCGATGCCATCCTCGAAGAACAGACCCCCGACCTGCGGCGCGAGGCCGGCGGCGTCGTCGACGACGACCTGCAGCAGATCCTCAACCAGGCCCTCGAGCGGGAGCGGCGCAAGCGCTTCAAGGACGCCGGCGCCTTTGCCGCGGCGCTGCGCGGCTACCTCTACGCCCGCGATCCATCCTTCACCCCCGATCGGCTCGGCCGCCTGATGCGCCGCTGTTTTTCCGACGGCACCGTCGAAGAGCCCGACGACGACGCGCCCCCTGCTCCCGTCGTCAAGAAGGGCAAGGTCACGGTGAAGCCCCTTTCGCGCGAGGAGCGCTCGCGTCCGCCGGTCGAAGAGCAGAAGGACGATGAGACGCGCACCCAAATGCGCCCCGGCGTCGTCGCTCCCCCCCGGCGCAAACGCCCGCCCCTGGCCCCCATCATCGGTGCCGTGGTCGGGGCCCTCGTGCTGATCGGCTGCGCGCTGCTCGTGCGCAGCGCCATGCGACCCGAACAGCTCCCGACCAAGGTGACGACGTCGGCTGCTCCTTCCAGCGTGGCTACTGCGTCTCCAAGTCCGTCGACATTGACGCCGCCGCCGCCTTCGGCCGGTTCGCCGCCACCCTTGTCCGCTGGTTCGGCACCACCACCAGAGCGCAACGCCAAGGGTTTGGTCGACTTCGGCGGCGGCCTCGAGCTCGTCGTCGAAGCGGTCCCCGCGACGGCCCGCATCTCGCTGGCCTACCAGCCCGACCCCAAGTACGTGTCGCCAGCGCGGCTCAAGGTGCAGCGCGGCGAAACCGTCGACCTGCTCTTCGAGGCCGAGGGCTTCGAGTCCGCGCGCAGACAGTTCGTCGCCGAGGACAACAACCTTCACTTCGAGGTCAAGCTGGTCCCCATCCCCATGCCGCTGGTGGTGCGGCCCATCCCCCGCGACGCCGAAGTGCTGGTCAACGGCGAGGTCTGGCACGGTGGCACGGTGAATCCGGGCCAGGAGCTGGTCATCAACGCGCGCCACCCTTTCTACGTCGAGAAAACCATGACCGTCGTCGCCCAGCCGGGCCAATCGGTCATCGTCGACATCACTCTCACCGAGAAAGTCCTGGCCACGACGAGCGGCGGTCCCGACGACTTCGACAAGGGCCTCGACAAGCTCGCGCGGACCTCCAAGAAACAAAAAACGGCCACAGGCGTCTTGGTCGTCAGCTCGAAGCCGCCCTATGCCGAGGTCTTCGTCGACGGCAAAAAGCTCATCGCCTCGACCCCCGTGCGCGAAACCCTGGGTGCCGGCGCCCACAAGGTCACCGTGCGTGGCAAGGGCGCCGAGAAGACCTTCGTCGTCGATGTCCCTGCCGGCGGCACGGTGAAGAAGGACATCTCTCTCGAGTAGCGCTAAGGACGACCCATGCCTCCCTACCAGCACCACGTGTTCTTCTGCACCAACGAGCGCGCCGCCGACGACCCCAAGGGATCGTGCGTGCACAAGGGGTCCATCGCCCTGCATTTGCACGCCAAGGATCGCTGCTTTCAGCGCGGGCTCAAAGGCTCGGTGCGCGTCAACAAGGCCGGCTGCCTCGACACCTGCGCCCAGGGACCCGCCGTCGTCGTCTACGGCGAAAAAGATCCGCCCGGCGGTGTTTGGTATACGGTCAATACCACCGTTGATGTCGACGATATCATTCAGTCGCATCTCGTCGAAGGCAATGTCGTCGAACGATTGAAGATGAAACAAAATCCGTAGTTGGTCTGATTTAGCGGTGAACGATGGATCCGATGTCGGCGCCGGAGTTGGAGAAGACGTCGCATGCGCATCGCTCTGGTCACGTTTGGCACGCGCGGCGACGTGCAGCCCTTCGTCGCCATTGGCCACGCGCTACAGGCCGGCGGACACGAGGTCGTCGTCGCCGCCAACGTCAACCACCGGGCTTTCGTCGAAGGCTGCGGCTTGAGCTGGGCGCCGATGGCGGGGGACATCGAGGCCCTGCTGCGATCGGAGCAAGGGCGGCGCTGGTTGGCCAAGGGCAGCATCTACGCGCTGATCCGCGAGCTGAACGACCTGATCAAGGTGCTCGCCGAAGACGTCGAACGCGACGTCGACGCCGTGAGCGCCGGGGCCGACGTCATCGTCTGCGGCTTGCTCACCGCCAACCTCGGCCGCATCTTTTCCGAGCTCAGGCGCATCCCCCTGGTGGTGGCGCACACCTTTCCCTCGCTGCCATCGAGCTTCGTGCCCTGCGCGATGATCGATCCGCCGGCGCCCTTCGGCCTGCACCGCCTGGCCGCTCGTCTCTTTGGCGCGCTCGCCTGGCGCGTGCTCGGCGGTGCCGATCGCGCGGCCCGACGTCGTCGAGGATTGCTCCCCGCCTTCGCTGACGCCACCCTCGATCAGTTTCAGCGCGGACGTCCCAGCGTTCATTTGTGGAGCCCGGCCTTGCAGCCTCGGCCGGCCGACTGGTCCGAAAAAGAGATCGTCACCGGCTTCTGCGGCTTGAAACCGAGCGAACGACGAGCGCTGGGCGAAAGCGATGCCGCCGAGGAGCTGCAGGCCTTCGTCGACGACGGCCCCCCGCCTTTCTTCATTGGTCTGGGCAGCATGCCCATCCTCGATCCCGAGCCCATGGTGCGCATGGTCGTCGACGTCGCCCGGGCTCTCGATCTGCGGGTGATCCTGGGAGCCAATTGGAACGACGCACCCACGGTGAAGGCGGGGCTGCCCAAGACCATGCGCTTGTGCGGCGCCGTCGACCACGACGTGCTCTTTCCCCGCTGCGCGGCGGTGCTGCACCATGGCGGATCGGGCACGACAGCAGCCGGGCTGCGCGCGGGCAAGCCGACCATGATTTGCTCGGTCCTCGGCGATCAGCCCTTCTGGGGCCGTCGCGTCGTCGAGCTCGGGCTGGGCAGCTTCGAGCGCTTTCACCGCCTCAACCCGGCACGTCTGCACGCTGGCCTTCAGCGCCTGAAGGATCCGCAGACGAAAGCCCGCGCCGAAGAGTTGGGCGTGAGAATGCGCGCCGAAGACGGCCCCCGCACCGCCGCCGCCGCCATCTTGCAGATCGTCGCTGCTTCTTCTTCGCCGGCGCCGCGGGGTTTGCTTCCCGCCAATCCTTGATGAGGGCGTCGATGCAGGTGGCCGTGAGCTTCTCGACGTCGGCGAGAGCGTCGTTGGGCACGCTGGCGATGATCAAAGGCGACGTCCACACGATGGCGTAGACGCCTTTGCTGTCTTCGCTGGCGTTGAGAAAGAGGTGCCGCAAGAGGCGGCTCTCGCAGGCGAGGCGAACCTGGTCACCCGATTCCATCGATGTGCAGTGGATGTTGTAGATGGGCAGGCCGGTGCTGTTGGCCTTGTCGAGGCCGACGACGACGATGCCGGCCTTCTTGAAGGCAAGCTCTGCCTGCAAGACAAAGGGCGATCCCGCGGTGCCCCCGCCCAGACCGCCGACCCCGCTCTCGAGGATGCCGACGACGGTGACGCCCGTGAGGCTGGCCTTTCGATCGTCCTTCGATTGCGCCAGCGCCGCGGTCGAGAGCACGAGCGAGAGCGCGCAGCAGGCGGCGCGGATGCGAGGCGAGCAAAAGGATGACGTCATGCGCACGAGCCTACGCCGTCACGATCAGTCTGAGACCTTGAAGATGCTGTCGCGGGCCGCCGCCGCCGCCTTGCGCACGTCTTTGTCGGGATGGATCTCGGCAGCGCGCCTCAGCTGCGACAAAGCGACGTCGTCACGGCGGAGATCGAGCACATACACCACGCGCAGCGCCCGCTGCTTCGACGACGAAAACAACCCGGCTTCGAGCACGGCGGGCAGATCGCCCCGGTGATCGGCGTCGATGCGGGCGAGCAGCAAATCACCCGCTGGCGAGGGGGAAGACGCAATCAAAGCAAGAGCCTCCCGCGCGCGCTCGTCGTCGCGCTCCAGCAGGCCCGTCAGCAGGGACGGGACATCGGAGGGATGGGCATCGAACACGGCAGCGGCGAGCGTCGCCGAGGTCTGGGTCTCCTCGACGGCGACGGGAGGGGACCGCGGAGACAAGGCCACAACGTCGACGGGGAGCTGAACGGGCACCTCGATGGGAACTTCCACCGGAACCTGGACGATCTGGATCTCGGGCTCGATGAAGCGCCGACCCAAAGCGACGCCGCCGACGACGGCCCCGACCACGAGCAGCAGCAAGGCGACGACTACGCCCCAGCGCGGACTGGTGTGCAAGGCCTTCCGGTCGTCGCTGGCGATGTCGGTGACGGGGCTGGCTGCGCTGACCGTCTTGGCAGGCTCGGCTGGCGGCGCGGGCGTGGTGTCGCAGCGCAGCAGCGCAGCCGTGACGGCGTCGAGCTGATCCGCCACCAGAGCAAGGTCGCTGAGGCGCAGCGCGGGATCGCGCACCAACAGCTTCTGCAAGAGATGCACTGTGGCCGCCGACGTCGACGGCGCGAGCACCTTCACGTCGGGAACAGGATCGCGCAGCACGCGCGCGAGGATGTCGAGATCGGCTTCGTCGTTTTTGCCGAAGAAGGGCGGCCGGGCCGTGAGCAAGGCGTAGAGCGTGGCTCCCAAAGACCAGGCATCGGAGCGGGCGTCGATGGCGCCTCCGCGGGCTTGCTCAGGTGACATGAAATGGGGCGTGCCGACGACGACGCCCTTGCGGGTCGTGAAGCCGCCGCGGCCGGCATCAGCGAGCAGGGCGACGCCGAAGTCCACGATCTTCACCACCTCGTCTTCGTTGAGGAGGAGGTTTTCGGGTTTGACGTCGCGGTGCACCACGCCGACGGCGTGCACGGCGGCGAGGCCGCGCGCCACCTGGGCCATCAGCGCCACCGCGGTGAACTCGTCCAGGGGCTCATCGGCGAGAGCAGACAGGGGTTCGCCATCGACGACCTCCAGGGCCATCCACACCGTCTCGTTGTCCTCGCCAGAGGCAAACACGCGCACCACGTTTTGGTGCTCGCAGCGCGCCAGGGCCTTGGCCTCTCGCAGAAAGCGAGCCCGGGCTTCGTCGTCGGCGTCGTCGGGGGGCAGGATCTTCAGCGCCACGCGACGGCCGAGCCGCTCATCCAGGGCCAGGTAGACCTGCCCCATGCCCCCGGCGCCCAGAGGCTTCTCGATGACGTAGTTGCCGATGCGTGCCCCAGTCGCGAGCTGCGTCATCACCAAGCGCTTCGACAGCGGCTCGCGGGGGGTGTGCAGGGGCTCGACGTCCACAGCGAGAGCTTAGCAGGCTGCTGAAAAACGAAGTTTTGAGGCAGACGCGTCCTTGGGAGGGAGGCTCGTCGAGGCTTCGCCTCGACGAGGGAGGGTCTGGGACAGACCCTCCGGAAGTACCGCAGG
>JAHFED010000095.1 GCA_023248635.1 Myxococcales bacterium | reverse complement strand
GCGAGGAAGGGCCGGGGGTTTTTTTCGTCGCGCCGACTCGAGCTCATCCCGCGTCCGCTTGATGTTCGACCGCGTTCCGAGATGGGAAAGACGCGGGATGATGCGCGTGAAGCGCGCCCGCAGAACGCGGAGTTGGTGGGGGGAGGTCTGCACCAGATCTCCCAGAAGAGCATCTCCGACGGCGATGAACGAGACCGCTCCGCGGTCGAAGTTCAGCGAGATCGGGGATCAGATGCGGGGCAGCATCGTCATGATCTTGGTCAAGAAGAAGTCGACCAGCACGACCATCACGCTGACGTTGACGACGGTGCGGGTGGTGGCGCGTCCGACCCCCTCGGTGCCCTGGCCACAGTTCAATCCTTCGAGACAACCGATGACGGCGATGCCGAAGCCGAAGAAGAAGGGCTTCATGAACCCCGAGAGAAAGTCGGTCGCCCGAATGGTGGTGATGGCGCTCTGGTAAAAAAGTGTCGGCGAAACTCCGAATTCAAAATAGCTGATGATGATGCCGCCGACGATGCCGAGGATGTCTGCAAAAAGTGCCACCAGTGGCAACATCAAGGTACAGGCAAGTACCCGCGGAACCACCAGCTTCTTGATGGGATCTGCTCCCAAAGCGCGGATGGCGTCGATTTGCTCCGTGACCTTCATCGAGCCGATTTCGGCGGCGATGCCGGCGCCGACGCGGCCGCCGACGACCAAGGCGGTAAACACCGGACCCAGCTCGCGCATGATCGACAGCGAAGTCACTTTTCCGACGTAGGGAACCGCGCCCATGGTCTGCAACGTGAGACCGAATTGAAGAGCGAAGACGAGCCCGACGAAGAAGAGGATCAACAGCGCGATCGGCAGCGATTTGGTGCCCAATTCTTCGCATTGGTCGAGGAAGGCCCTCAGGCCGAATGGCTTGCGCACCACCGCTGCCATGAACTGCCAGGAGAGGCGCGACAGGGCCCCCAGATAGGTGAGCACCTCGCGAATGCCGCCGCCGACGCGGGCCAAGCCCTCTTCCGAGGAGCGCACCAGGGGGAGAAACATCGGGACGCGCGAAAAGGTCGGCAACGACGACGTCGCCATCGCTCCCAGCCCCCCTTCGGCAGGGGGCGACGCAGGCGTCGGATTCGTCGTCGTTGGGTCGCTCACCCGCCCACCATACAGCGCCTTTGGCGATCCCCGCGGGGCTGGAGAAGGCACCGAAAGTTCAGCGAGGTCGGGCATCATCCCGCGTCCGATTGATGTTCGACCACATTCTGAGATGGGAAAGACGCGGGATGATGCGCGTGGAGCGCGCCCGCGGAACGCGGAGTTGGTGGGGGGCCCCGCGTCCGGCTCCGCCGGTGCGGGCGGAGGTCTGCACCAGACCTCCCAGAGGAGCATCCCCGACGGAGATGAACGAGACCGCTCCGCGGTCGAAGTTCAGAGAGATCGGGGATGAGATGGGAAAGACGCGGGACGATGCGCGTGGAGCGCGCCCGCGGAACGCGGAGTTGGTGGGGGGCCCCGCGTCCGGCTCTGCCGGCGTTCTGGGAGGTCTGCACCAGACCTCCCAGAAGAGCATCCCCGACGGCTCTGAACGAGACCGCTCCGCGGTCGAAGTTCAGAGAGATCGGGGATCAGAGCTTCAATGCGGCCCACGCCAGGAGCGAAACCAGCAGCGCGACCGCGATGCCGATGGCGACGGCGCGCCGGGTCCGGGCGTCGGGGTCGGCTGCGTCGTCGGCCAGGGTCGGCACTTCAGGTGGTTCGACGAAGGGGGGCGAGGTCCACGGCGGCGACGCTGCGGCCTCGGTGGGCGGCAGCTCGGGCAGCTCTCGGCTCGGGAGGGTCGCGGCGAAGACGTCGTCGTCGTCGTCGTTTTGGGGCGCGGGGCTGGATGAAGGGGGAGGCGGCGACACCGCAGCATCCCGCAGGGCCTGGGCGACGGCGACGTCGACGGCGGGCAGCTGGGCGAGCAGGGGCGCGAGGCGGGCCAGGGCCTCGTCGGCGCTTTGGATGCGCTCGTCGCGCTCCCGAGCGCACAGGCCGGCGACGACGTCGTCGACGAGGGCGGGGACCTCGACCAGGCTCGACAAGCGCGGCACGTCGGCGCGGGCGAGGGCCGCGAAGGTGGCCTGGGGCGTCGCTCTGGCGAAGGGGTGGCGCCCGGTGAAGAGCTCCACCGCCATCACCCCGAGGGCGAAGAGATCGGCGCGGTGGTCGGCGTCTTCGCCGCGCCCTTGCTCGGGAGCCATGTAGGCAGGTGTGCCGAAACGCAGTCCCGCGCTGGTCAGCGGCGCGTCGCCCAAGGCGCGGGACAGCCCGAAGTCGGCGACCTGAACGTCGCCCTTCACGGAGAGGAGCACATTTCTGGGCTTGAGATCCCGGTGCAGCACCCCCCGCCCGTGCGCATGCCCCACCCCCGCCAGCAGCGCCCCCAGGATCGGCAGGCCCAGGGACAGAGGCATGGGGCCCGTGCGTTCCAGCAGCGCAGCCAGGGTGCCGCCGTCGAGGTGGGGACAGCACAGCCAACACACCCCAGCCGCGCCGGCCTCGCCGCCGCTCGTGGTCGTGACGTGGGGATGGTCGAGGGACTGCAACGCCCGCAACTCGCGGGCAAAGCGACCCAGGGCCAGGGGGTCGTCGACGAGGCGCGGATCCATCACCTTGACGGCGACGTCGTGGCCCGTGGTGCGATCGGTGGCCAGGTACACCGTCGCCATGGCCCCGATCCCCAGCGGACGCACGAACTGGAAGCGCTTCAAGCGTCCGAGCTGGGCCAGCCGCACCAGCCGCAACTTCTCGTCGTCTGCGTCGTCGACGCCGGCAAGCTTCCCGACACCGCCCGACAGCGCCCCGTCGATGCTGGAAGGCAGGGCCACTGGGGCGCTGCGGGTCTCGCCGTCCTCGAAACCATCGGGGAGCAAGGGGACGGCGCTGCCCGTGGCTTCGGCGGCGGGAGGCCCGTCGAAAAGATCTTCGTCGGTGCCGACGGCCTTGGCGCTGCTGGTCGTGGGCGCTTTGTGGCTGGGCAGGGCCTGGGCGGTGGCTTCATCCCACGCCGGGGGCGCGAGGCTGCGCAGGTGCCGGTCGATCTCGGCCTGCACAGCAGCAGGCACCGCGGCACCAATGGCGACGGTGGCTGCGTCTTCGTCGAGGGGGGGGTACTCGCTGTGAAAGGCGGCGCGGGCAGCAACCAGATCGTCGTCGACGGCCACGCACACCACCACGTCTTCGGCGAAGACGGCGGCCCGGGCTGCTTCGGGATCGGAGAAGGCGATCCAAGCCCGCCCTTGCACAGTGCCGATGGGAACCCCGCCGGCATCCCTGATCCCCCGCGCATCGATGTTCGGCGGCGGGCGTGGATCTTTCAGCAAGAGACGGGGTGCCGGGGCCAGACCGGTGACCGCCGCCGCCGCAGCGATGACGATGTCGTTTGGAATGCCGAGGGTGATCAAAGCCTCGAAGAGGGGGGCGCCGGCGTCGACGGCCCGATCGACGACGGCACTGAGCTCGGCCCGCCGCTGGGCCTTGCCGCTTCGTCCGATGGCCTCGTCCGCAATGGCCCGCCGCATGCGCGGAACCTAACAGGCTGAGGCGAAAACGAGCCTTCGGCGTTTCACCAGGCTGGGTGCCTTCGGCCGTTCACCCGATACGCGCTTGCGGGGCAGCGACGGATTCGGCATCTCCCGGCCCATGAGCCTGAGCACCACCGAAAGTGTCCCCGGCGTGCCCACTGCGGGGCGGCGCCTTCTCGCCGGAGCCGTCGTCTTCGGCTTCTTGAACGCGCTGTGGGCGCTCTTTCAGTGGGCGGAGCTGCTCTTGGCCCGCGCAGGGGAAACGCCCTTTTGCGCCATCGACGACACCTTCAACTGCAGCGCCGTCTGGGACTCTCCTTTTGCCGTCGCTGTGCACGAGAGCACGCAGGTGCCCATCGCTGGCTGGGGCCTGGTCTGGGGCATCGCTGCCACGCTCTTGCCCTTGTGGGCCCTGTTCGACGATCGCCAGCTCGGTCGCGGACTCTCGTCGTCGTTGCGCCTGACCAGTCTTGCGGGCATCGCATCCATTGCGGCCCTCGGCACCGCCAGCATCATCTCGGGCTCGTTGTGCATCGGCTGCCTGGGCACCTACGTGCTGGTTGTCATCTGGGCGGTGCTGGCCTGGCGAGCCACTGCCGGCGTCGGCTTCGTCGAGCCCGCGAAAGGTGCGGGGATCGCAGCCGTCGTCGTCGTCGTCTCCTTCCTGGTGCTCTTGGTGCCTGGCATGCGCACCCCTCATGCCCCCGCGCGGCTCTCGCTGCCGACCGCCGAGGCGCCGCCGACGCCGAAGCCGACGCCGAAGCCCGCCCCGCGGGGTGCCGACCCGGATCTCTTCGACGGCCCGGCGACGGGCGATGAAGGTCGTGACGCTCTGCTCGAGCGCTTCATGGCCGAGCTCGACCCCCAAGGGGCGCAGGCCCTGAGCGACCTGCTGCTGCAGTACCGCGAGGCCAAACCCGCCGTGTTGGCCCCGCCCCGCCACTTCGTCATCGGCGACGCCAAAGCCCCGGTGCACATCGTGGAGTGGACCGATCCCCAGTGTCCGCACTGCGCGATGTTGCACGCGACCATCGGCGAGATCCTCAAGTCGGCTCCGCCAGGGCTGTTTTCCGTCGAGAGCCGCCACTTCCCCCTCGACGGCTTCTGCAACTCTGGCGTGAGCCGCAAGAGCGAAGACGGCACCCGCTGCATCGGCGCCAAGGCTGCGCTCTGTCTCGAGAGCAACCCCAAGCACTTCGAGGCCATCGGCGTGCTCTTCGAAGCCCGGCCCCAGACCCCCCAAGCGGTCTACGAGACGCTGAAGCCCTACAGCGACAGCGCGAAGCTCAAGAAGTGCGTCGAGAGCGAGGCCACCCAAAAGCTGCTGGACCTCGACATCCAGGCCGCACTGGCCTTGAACATCGAGGGCACGCCCCTGGTGCTGTTGAATGGCAAGGAAGTACGTCCCTTTGGACCGCTGATTTACGCCCTGATCCTGACCGGTGGCAGCGACCGGCACCCCGCCTTCCGCAATCTCCCGGCGCCGCGCCCCCCAAAGCCCCCCGAAGATCACAGCGATCACCAGCACTGAGAGGCACCCATGAGCGTCGCCGTCGTCGTCGTCGTCGCCCTGTGTGCTGCGGGCGCTCCCGCGGAGGCCGCCTGGGAAGAAGTGGCCCGGGCCGATGTGCTGGGGCGGCCCCTGGTGGTCTACAGCCGCCAGGTCGCGGGCACCGACGTACGCGAGATTCGCGGCGTCGGATCCTTCGCGGCCCCGCCCTGGCTCATGAAGAACGTCGTCGACGACGTCGCCCACTACATGGACTTCATGCCCTACAGCAAAGCGGCCGACGTGATTGCGCACCGCGATGGCTACATGCTCTCCTATCAGCGCATCTCAACGCCGATTATCAATGACCGAGATTATACCGTAAAAATCACCGATGAATCGAAAGAAGATGCCGCCGGAAAAGTGATTTGGAAACACCATTTCAAGCAGGCGAACGACCTCGGGCCAGGACCCGTCGACGGCGTCGTCCGCCTCGAGACCCTCGAGGGCTGGTGGATGTTCGAGGATCTCGATGGTGGCAAACACACAAAGGCGACCTATTATATCTATACAAATCCCGGGGGTGGGATCCCGGCATTTCTGGCAAATATTGCCAATGCGCAGGCGGTACCCGATTTATACAAGGCTGTGGGTAAGGCGTCGTCCTTTCCCCGCTACGCCGCGACCCGACCGACCCTTCCCGGTGCTGCCCAGGTGCCGCCAGCCGCCCCTGCGACGCCGACGCCGACGCCGACGACGCCTCCGACGCCTCCGACGCCTCCTCCGACGCCGACGGTGGGCTGATGAGCGTCCTGGGGCAAAGCATCGAGCGCAAGCTCATCGCCGCCTTGGGAGCGACGTCGGTGACCGTGACCGACGACAGCGCCGACCACGCCGGCCATGGCGCCTCCGGGGCCCACGTCTCCGTCGTCGTCGTCGCCGAAGCTTTTCGCGGCAAGAGTCCGGTGGCGCGACACCGCATGGTCTACGCGGCCCTCGCGCAAGAGATGACCGGCCCCATTCACGCGCTGGCGATCACCGCGAAGCTGCCCGGCGAGTAGCCATGCGCGATCCCCACCGTGAGACGCCCACGGGCAAATCCCGCGCACGCGCCCTCGGCATTCCTTTTCTCGGCCTTCCCGGACCCCACAACGCCATCACCGACGTCGACGGCGTCGAAGTCGGCTACCGCACTCTCATCGCTGGCCATGGTCCGCTCGTGGTCGGACAGGGCCCGGTGCGCACGGGGGTCACGGCTCTGCACCCCCGCGGTCGCGCGCGCGCTGGTGAGCCGGTGTTCGCGGGCGTGCACAGCCTCAACGGCAACGGCGAGATGACCGGCTTTGTCTGGATCGAAGAATGTGGTCGCACCGAGCTGCCCATCGTCGTCACCAACACCCACAGCGTGGGCCTCGCCCGCGACGCCGTGATCAAGTGGATGCTCGCGCGTCACCCGGGGCGCATGCCGGAATGGGCCTTGCCGGTCGCCGCCGAGACCTTCGACGGAACGCTGAACGACATCAACGGTTTCCACGTCAAAGACGACGACGTCTTCGCCGCCCTCGACGATGCTGGCGGCGGCCCCATCGACGAAGGCAGCGTCGGCGGCGGCACGGGCATGGTCTGTTACGAGTTCAAGGGAGGCTCGGGGACGGCGTCGCGCTCGCTCGTGGTGGGCACCACCGCGGGTCAGGTCGGCGCCTTCGTGCAGGCCAATTTCGGGCGCCGCGAGTACCTCACCATCGGGGGCTTGCCGATGGGCCGGTGGCTGGTCGACCCCCCAAGCGATGCACCCGAGCAGGGATCCATCATCGTCGTCGTCGCCACCGACTTCCCGCTCTTGCCCCACCAATTGAAAAGGCTGGCCCGACGCGCGGGCCTGGGCGTCGGCCGCAGCGGCGCCATCGCGGGCCATGGATCGGGCGACATCTTTCTGGCCTTCTCGACGGCCAACGCCGATTTCTTCGCCGCCGGCATGGACCCCCGCGCGCTCCAAGCCTTGCCCGACGACGCCCTCAGCCCGGTCTTTGGGGCGGTCATCCAGGCCGTCGACGAAGCCATCCTCAACGCTCTGGTGGCCAACAGCGACATGGTCGGGCGCGACGGCCACACCGTGAAGGCGCTGCCTCACGCGCAGGTCGCTTCGTGGTGCAAGAGCTTGAGCAAGGGTCCGCCGCCAGCCTGATCGGATCAGAGCGGACGCGTCCCGCCTTGTCATCGACGACCACCCGGTCACCAAGTACCCTCGCCCCATGCGCGTCGTCGTCATCGTCCGCCCGCAGCCAACGTGCGGGATGCGAGCGACCAGCCCCTCATTGGAGCACCATGATCGCCAAGCTTGATCCCCAGGCCGCCGCTGCCGTCGCGCATCTGGTGCGCCAACACCATGGTCAGTTGCCAGGACCGGTGGAAACGCTGCTCACACAGGCCGAGGCCGAGCAGCGGGCGACGGATGCGCGCGCCCAAGGGCGGCGCGCGCCGACGACGACGGTCTCCAAGCAGATGAGCTTGGCCGAATTGGAACAGCGGCTGATCGCTGCCATGCCGGATCAACAACAGACCTTTGCCAGCGCGATCAACTGCGGCCGCAGCTACGTCGCCAACGGCGCGGGTGGAACGCCGCTCACGACGCTCTTGGCCGCCCGGATCGAACGATCCGTCAACGTTGCCCGCACGAACACCAACAGCGCCTTCAACCCGCGCACCGCCGGCGATCCATATTATATTAAAATAAACGTCGAACTCGCGGCAAAGACCGTGCTGCTGTTCAATGCCCGCGACGTCGACCGGGAGGGCAATCCGCTGCTCATGAAGGTCGTGATGCGCATGACCCCCGCCGTCGAAGCAGCGGTCGCTGGCTTCGAGGCGCAGCTCGACCGGCTGGTGGCGGAGGCGGTGTCCAAGGTGGTCACCCACCGCCGTGGCCCAGTGGACCCCCTGCCGTACGACGTGAAGGCGTGGACCGCTCGCTACGACAGCGCTCTGCGGGAGCAGCTTGGCCTCCCTCACGGCAACCTGCACGGCACCGAAGACGTCGCCTTCGTGGCGTCGCTGCCGGACCTGTCATCGGCTCTTACGCGGGGCAAAGAGATCGTTGCCGCCATGAACGAGGTGAAGCGGCAGTTCATCGCCGGCGAGCTTCCCCCGCTGGGTTTGGCCAACTACCGCCAACTTCCCGGCACGGTGCCCGACGTCGCCCTGATCGGCGCGGCCACCGCCGACGTCGAAGTGGTGGATGAAAACGAGCACGAGTTCCGCCCCGGCGATCCCGTTCATCAAGTGTCCTTGAACGCTGACGGAACGCAGCGCTCGAGCAGCGATTTCATTCACCCGGTGAACCTCGAGCGGCACCTCGCCTGGGCCGATCCCGTTTCACGGACGGGCCGAACACCGTCCCAAGACACGACCGTCGAAGTACCCGACCGGCATGGGGTGGTCGCTCACCTTGACCGTGTCAAAGTCGCCCCCGCCAGCACCGGACAGGTCTTGAGCGGCGGTTGGATCGATAGCCGCGCCAGCGGCGATGAGATTCCCGTGCGTCTGCACATCGAGCGCGGGGTCATCTTCGAGCCTGGCGCAACGGCCTCGTTCAGCGTCCGGCAGACAGTGTCGGGCGCCTGTCTCGTGCCGAAAACGCCGGCCAGCACCCGCAGCGACGGCCAACTGCTCGGCAACGATCCGCTCAACGTCGACGTGGCCCGGGTCAGCTTGCGAGATATCTATCAATCAGCGCTCGTCGTCGACACATGGGCATCGAATAAATCAGTGAACGATGTGCCTGGTCGCCGTCAGCTGCCGTATCGACCAACCGATTTGAAAACGACTGAAATTCCCATCAGTACGCTCGTCTTTGGCGATACATCGAGCTTACGAATTGGCGCGCGTCCGATCACCCCCCTCGGCGACACCTCGCTGGAGGCCGCGGCGTTCAGCGCCAACAAGATTGCCATCGACGCGACGCGCGTGGCCGGCACCTCGACCGTCAAGATGCGTCTGCGCCTTGGGGAAGGATTTCTGGCCAGCACACGCGCCGATGCATCGGTGCAAGGATATCAGATTCAGGTGGGGTATCTCGACGCAAACTCACAATGGAAAGAGGCCGGGTGTTCAATGGCATCAATGGGCTCTTCTCCTCCCAAGGAGTTTGAGTTGGATATTGCCGATTTCGACAACGCGAAATCGAAGCTCACACCACGACCGCGGGGCAAGGGATTCCAGCTGGTTGTCGAGGACAGGGCCATCGAGATTCGCATCTACAATCCGGCGGGCTTCCCAGTTGAGCGGCTCCAGATTCCACTGAGAACATTCACGCCGGCGTGATGCGGAGGATCAGGGCTTGCTGGCCACGGCGTCGACGTGGGGACGCAAATCGAGCGCGCTGTTGGCGAGAAACGAAAGCAGCACCGCCCAGCCGGCGACGCTCTGCTCGAGGTCGGCGCGCTCGACCTTGTCAAAGGTGTCGTCGGCGGAGTGGTGGATGTCGAAATAGCGGCTGGCGTCGGCGTCGAATTCGACGATGGGGACACCGGCATCCATCAGGCCTTCCATGTCGGATCCACCGTGCTCGGCGACGTCGTCGGTGATGAAGATGCGCAGGGGTGCCAGCGCCGTCGCGAGGCCGAAGAGGGCTGGGTCGGCGGCGACACCTTTGGGCAAGGCCAGGCGATAGAGCGGACCGGCGCCAGAATCGCTTTCGGCGGCGAGCACCAGCTGGGGGACTTCGGCGGCGTGGGCGAGGGCGTAGGCCTCTCCGCTGCCACCGGTCTCTTCCGAGCCAAAAAGCACCACCCGCACGTTTCTCTTCAGCGGTGGGCCCTCGGCGAGCAGCTTGGCCGCAGCGATGGTGATGGCGACGCCGGCGCCGTCGTCGACCGCGCCTTGTCCCGGATCCCAGCTGTCGAGGTGTCCGCCGATGACGATGGTGCCGGCCTTTGGGTTTGCGCGGCACGGAACTTCGCCGACGACGTTCCAGGCTGGCGCGTTTTCGATCAGCGTTGAGCTCATCGACAACGACACGCGCACGGGCCCCTGCGCAGCCAGGCGCATGACCAGATCGGCATCGGCGACGCCGAGAGCAGCAGCGGGGATGCGGGGGACGTCGTCGTCGTAGTGGGTGGCGCCGGTGTGGGGAGCGCGTCCAGGCCCCGTGGCGATGGAGCGCGTGAGAAAGGCGACGGCGCCGCGGGCCGCAGCCAGCGAGGGACCAGCCCCGCGCACGGCGACGGCGGAACCGTAACCTTCGCCGCTCTGGGTGCGGGTCATGGGTTGGTTGACGAGGGCGATGCGGCCGGCGAGGGAGCCAGGAGCAGCTGCCTTGAGCTCCTCGAGACTGCGAAAGACGGCGACGTCGGCTTCGATCCCGCCCGGCGGGGTCGGAGCGCTCTTGCCCAGACCGCTGAAGGAGAGCGGCAGCCCATACGGCGCCGTCATCGACGCCGCCTCGGGCCCGCGCAGCCAGGCGTCTTTCTTGGTGAAGTCTTCGACGTGCACGTTCTGAAAGCCGAGGGCCGTGAGCTTCTTCACCGCCCAGTCCTTGGCCCGCGTCATGGCCGGGCTGCCGACGGGGCGTCCGCCGATCTCACTGGTCAGTGACTGCAGCACTTCGACGGCGACGGAACCACCGCTGAGCGCGCGATCGCGCACCTTTTCGGCGCCGGCCGTGGTCGACAGGGCAGGCGGAGCGGCGAGCGCACAGAGGACCAAGGGGATGAGCATGCTGGCGCATACAGCGCTGGCGCGCCGGTGGCGACGACGTCGACGACGTCCTAGCGGGCCGGCCAGAGCGAGACCGCACCCGACCGTTTTTCGTCGAGCTCGGCGAAGGCCCGGCGGGGCACCCACCAGATCAGCAGGCCGGTCGCCAGGTCGCCCACGAAGGCGAACAAGAGGGAGCGCGCATGGGGCAACACCAAGAACCAGGAGAGAAAGAGCAGCGCGCTGGTGGTCTTCATGAACAAGAGGGGCAGATGCAGCGCGCGCTTGCGGGCCAGATCGCGCAGCAGCTGCACGCTCATCAGCGAGAGCGTGGCGACGTTCGCCGCCGCCAGCGACGTCCAGATGCGGCACTGCTCCTCGGGATAGGAGCCGTGGCCGCCCAACAAGGCGTCCATCTGCGCAAAGCCGTCGACGACGAAGCCCGGACAGCAGGCGTAGACGACGGCAGCGACGCCGAAGCCGATGCCGAGCAGAGCAAAGAGCACTTGGGCGTTGCGAAAGCCGCGGGTGGGTTGGGACCAGAAAGCTGAGCTCATGCGGCAATCTACGTCGACGGCGGCATCGAACCATCAGCCCAAGAAGCGTTTCCAATCAGCAGCGCGGGGCGCCTTGGTGCCGGCCAGCGGCTTGTGCGGGAAGTAGAGCTTACGCACGAAACGCGTGAACAAGTGATCGTCGCTCCACTGACGGCGCGTGGCTCCATAGATGCCGGGGGCCTGTCGTTCGTCGACCCCGAAGCCCGCGAGAAACTCGCGCTCGGAATAGATGGCGAAGACTTCGTCGACGGCGGCGCGGTGGCCCCAGACGGGCAGCAGGTTGTCGTCGACGAGCTTTTGCTCTTTGCGGGTGAAGGCGAGGCGGTGCAGCGCGTGCGCGGTCTCGTGCACCACCAGCACGGGGTCTTGGTCGAGGTGCTTGCTCACCAGTCCGATGCGCGCGGTCGGCCAGGCCGGCTGATCCCAAAACACGCCGGCGGCGCTCTCGTTCAGGTTGCGCGGGAAGCCGACGTCGGAAAGGCGCCCACCCTCGTCGACGATGTGCACCGAGACCTTTTTCATCTGCTGCACGCGGCCGCGCAGCTTGGCGTTGTGCTCGAGCATCCGGGCGATGTCGCCGTGCACCCGCGTGCGTTGGTGAGCAGTGCCGCCGTCGACGACGAAGGCAGCCCGTACGAGGGTGAGGGTTGCCGCGGAATCGGCCAGCTTCGGCCCTCCTTCGAAGGCGTCGCCGCCGCCGGCGAGCACAGCGAAGGCCACCAGCGGAGTCTGGGAGCCGACGCCGTCGCCGAGGGCCGCAGCCTCAGGTCGGCTGCCGTCTTTGGTTTCGAAACGCGCCGAGACGTCGAAGCTGCCCATCGCGACCGACGCTAGCAGTCTCGTCGACGCCGCTGGCGCTCAGCCGTTGGAGGTCAAGAGCTTCGGGTTCTTTTCGATCTTGGCTTTGTCGCGCAGGCCCTTGGTGAATTCCTCGACGAGGGAGGCCTTGCGGCCCGCGAGCGCAGCCTGCTCGAGGCTGTCGCGTTCGGCGGCGAACTTCGCGGCATCAGGCTGCTCCCGGTTGCGCAGGCGGACGATGAAGAAGCGGCCGTTCACCTCGAGCACTTCTTCGTGCAGCGGCTTCTCGAGGGAAAGTTTGTTGAAGGCGAGGTCGACGACTTCGGGGGAGACGCCGATGCGCGGCACCACGCGGGCGTTTTTGGCGAAGAAGCCGGTGTTGTCGACGCGGGGGGCGTAGGGGTCGACCTCATCCGTCTTGGCAGGAGGTGCGCCGTCTGCTGGGGGCTTTTGGATCAGCGGGTTGCTGAGCTCGGTCATGGCCTTGCCGGCCTTGAGCTCGGCGAGGGCTTCATTGGCCAGCTTGCGGGCTTCTTCTTTGTGCAGATTCTCTTTGGTGAGCTGCTTGGCGATCTCGTTTTCGACCTCGCTGAACTCCTTCTTGGTCGCGTCTTGCACCTCTTCGACCTTGATGACGTGGTAGCCGAACTTGCTCTCGACGACGCCCGAGATCTCGCCCTTCTTGAGCGCAAAGGCAGCTTCTTCGAAGGGCTTCACCATCGCGCCCTCACCAAAGAGTCCGAGCGATCCGCCCTGTTTGGCGGAGCTGTCTTCGCTGAGCTCTTCGGCGACCTTGGCGAAGTCTTCGCCGGCCTTCACACGCTTCAACGCGCCTTCGATCTTCGCGCGGGCCTTCTTCTTGTCGTCGTCCGAAGCCTTCTCGGCCACCTTGATCAAGATGTGGCGCGCGTTGACCTTCTTGGACTGGCGGTAGCGGTTGATGTGCTCGTTGTAGAACTTCTCGATCTCGACCTTGTGAGCGGCCTGGAAGGCGGCGACGTCGTCGGCGCTGGGCTCTTTGACCTTGGATTTCCAAAAGAGGGGATCGATCTTGAGGATCTCGAGGTCGGCGCGGTTGTTCTTTTGCTCGAAGCTCTCTTTGAGCTCGCTCTCGGAGACGTGCTGGCTATCGCCGAGGATGCTCTTGAGGCGCGTGGCCAGGAGCTCTTTGCGCAGGCTCTCTTCGAAGCGCGCTTCGGTGGTGTTGTAGATGCCGTTGACGAGGCGCTTGTACTCCTCGTTGTCGAAGGGCTTGCCCTTCTCGAAGAAGCGGGCCTGGATGGCATCGGCCACTTCGTCGTCGGTGACGACCAGACCGCGGCGTCCGGCGGCCTGAGCGAGCAGCTCGTTGCTGATCAAGCGGTCGAGCACCTGCTGGTCGAGGCCTTCTTCGCGCGCCTTCTCGGCGTTGAAGCCCGGCCGGAACATGGTCTGCGTTCGAAAGTCCTGTGCGTACTGCACACGGAACTGACTCATCGGCACGATCTCGCCGTTCACCGTCGCGGCGATAGGCAGGTCACCCGAGACGTTGCCGCCGCCCCAAGAGCCGAAGGTGAAAACGAAGACGAAGGTGATCGCCGCGAGCACGATGACCATGAGCCAGTTGTTGGCATTGGAGCGGAAGACGCTGAGCATGGACTGGCCTTAGCCAAGTTCCGCCGGCAGAACAAGGACGTCGTCGTCGTCGAAGGTCGTGCCGGCAGTTCGGCGCTCAGTCCGCCGACGGCCACAGCGGTTCCCACTCCGGCGGCGGCGAATAGGCCAACTCCCGCCGGTCGGTCGCAGGCACGCCCTCCAGCAGGAGCATCACCGCATAGGAAATGGTCCCGATCCACTCCTCGAGACGCGCGACGTCGTCGTCGGTGATGAGCTGGTTCCGTCGCAACATGCCCTCAGCGTGCACCCCCCAGGTGCGGCCGAGGTGGCAGATGGCCCACAGGTCATTGATGACGTCGCGGGAGACCTTGTCTTCGCGCAGCTCGGCGCTCAAGACCGCCAACGTCGCCATGACCTCGTGGAAATTGCGCTCGACGAGGCCGCGGTAGGGACGCAGCATGCCGAGGAAGCCCTTCTCCCACCGTGGGTCCGCGGTTCGCTCGTCCCGCCCCGAGTGGAATCCGAGCAGCTCCCGCGCGTCGGCCGGCGACATGATCTGCTCCGCCAGCTCAGGCGCTCATCGAACCGAGAAATTCATGGTTCGACTTGGTGCCCTTCATGCGGCTGATCAAGAACTCCATCGAGTCGATGACGTTCAGGGGGTGCAGGAGCTGCCGCAGAATCCACACGCGGTTCAGCGTCTCGGGTACCATCAACAGATCTTCTTTGCGCGTGCCCGATTTGTTGATGTCGAGACACGGGAAGATGCGCTTTTCCATCAACTTCCGGTCAAGCACGATCTCGGAGTTACCAGTTCCCTTGAATTCCTCGAAGATGACCTCGTCCATGCGGCTGCCGGTGTCGACGAGGGCGGTGGCGATGATGGTCAGCGAGCCGCCTTCTTCGATGTTCCGGGCGGCGCCGAAGAAGCGCTTGGGCTTGTGCAGGGCGTTGCTGTCGACGCCGCCAGACAGGATCTTGCCCGAGGGCGGCTGGACGGCGTTGTAGGCGCGACCCAGGCGCGTGATCGAATCCAGCAAGATGACGACGTCTTTCTTTTGCTCGACGAGCCGCTTGGCCTTTTCGATCACCATCTCGGCGACCTGCACATGGCGCGTGGGAGGCTCGTCGAAGGTCGAGGAAACGACCTCGCCCTTGATGTTGCGCTGCATGTCGGTGACCTCTTCGGGTCGTTCGTCGACGAGCAACACGATCAGGGTCACCTCGGGGTGGTTGGCCGTGATGGCGTTGGCGATGTCTTGCATCAGCACGGTCTTGCCAGCCCGGGGCGGGGCGACGATGAGGGCGCGCTGACCTTTGCCGATGGGACAAAGCAGATCGATGATCCGCGTCGAATATTGGTTGGTCTTGGTCTCGAGCTTGAAGCGTTCATCGGGGAACAAAGGCGTGAGATTCTCAAAAGGAATCTTGCCCTTGTGCTCGCCCGCGGGCAGCCCATTCACCGTATCGACCTTGTAGAGGGAGTAGTAGCGCTCCTTCTCCGTCGGCGGTCGCACCAAGCCCGTGATGGTGTCGCCGGTGCGCAGGCCGAAGGCGCGGATGATCGAGGGGGCGACGTAGATGTCGTCGGGAGAGGCTTCGTAGTTGTAGGCGGACTCCCGCAAGAAGCCGTAGCCCTCGGGGTGGCCTTCGATGACGCCGCCGCCGTGGATGGCGCCGTTTTGCTCGGACTGCCACTTCAGGATTTCAAAGATGATGTCTTGGCGGCGGAGGGTGCCGGTGACGTCGACGCCGGCGGCCTGGGCCTGGGCGTGCAACTCGGGGACCTTGACATGCTTGAGCGTGCTGAGGTTGATGGGCGCGACGTTGGGGTCGACGACGGGGACCAGCAGGCCGGGCCTGGGATTGTTGCGGCTCTGCCCGCCGTAGCCGCCGCCGCCATTGCTGCGTCCGGGCCCAGCCATCGGTGCGGACCCAGACATCGGGGGCCGCATCTCCGGCGGGGGCGGGCTCAGGGGGGTGGGGATCTCGACCTTCTCTTCGGTCATTCGCAGTCTCGCTCTCAGGGTTGCAGGTGGCCGGACAGTGCCGACGCTGGTGCCGGGGGTCGTCGCTGCCGCGCACGAAAGTGCCGATGGTTGGCGCCGTTGGGCACGGCGCCGAGTGCTTCCTCGTTTACGCCGTTGGCACGGCGCAAAGGGGCAACCGACCGGGGGCGTTCTAGGGGATCGCTCTGCAGAGTCAAAGCGATCTTTGCGCCGTGCCAACGGCGCAAAGCAGGAAGCCCTTTGCGCCGTGCCAACGGCGCAAAGCAGGAAGCCCTTTGCGCCGTGCCAACGGCGCAAAGCAGGAAGCCCTTTGCGCCGTGCCA
>JAHFED010000132.1 GCA_023248635.1 Myxococcales bacterium | reverse complement strand
GACCCCCTCGCGGTGCGGATCCGTTGTCTCGTTCGTGTGGGGTTCCCGTCGTCAGGGTCCCCAGAGGATTCTCACCTCCTGTTCTGCGCCCATGCCGGGCGCTCTGAACTTCGACCGCGGACCGGTCTCGTTCAGCTCCGTCGGGGATGCTCTTCTGGGAGGTCTGGTGCAGACCTCCTCCCGCGCCGGCGGAGCCGGACGCGGGGCCCCCCACCAACTCCGCGTTCCGCGGGCGCGCTTCACGCGCATCATCCCGCGTCTTTCCCATCTCGGAACGCGGTCGAACATCAAGCGGACGCGGGATGACGCCCTATTCGGCGGCGACGGCTCCGACGACGTAGAGGACTCCCGCCGTCACCGCCAACACGCCGGCGCCGATGTATCCGGCGGCGGCGAACACCTTGGCCTGGTCGGCGGCGCCGTATTTCTGGGTGGCCAACTTGGCCGGCACCAGCTCGCCCTCGACTTCTGTGTCGGCTTCATTTTGGGCGCTGACCGCAACGACGTCGCCGCTGATGCCCACGATCAGTGCCGCCCCTGCGCCGGCACCCGCGGCCCACGCACCCATGGTCCACCCCGACATCGACGACGCTCGCGCGGCTTCGGGAGGTGCTGCATTCCTGCGCTCGAAGTCCAACACCAGCACGCGCACCCGCCCCGTGCCGGCGACTGCGCCGATGGCCTGGGACCGCATTGCCCGGGCCTTCTCCTCTGCGAGCGCAGACACGGCCTTCAGGCTGGTCCCCCGCACCACCGAGCGCCCCACCGACGTCGCAGCTTCGGCGTCGAAGGCCGAGAGCTCGAGCACCAGCTCATCGTCGAAAGTGCCGATGCTGCCAAAGACCACGAAGCGCGCCCCCATGGCGGCGGCGACCTCGGCCAAACAGCCCTCGGCGGAGCAGCCCACAGCCTGGCGTTCGGCTTCGACGGCGACCGCCTGGCGCAGATCTTGTTGGGTGACGACGTCGACGCGGCGATCTTCGGCCAGCGCGGCGGCGACGATGGAGGTCACGACGCGGGCGTCGTCGGCGCTCGGGGCCACCCCCAATACGAGCAGGGGCAACCAGATCATGGCAGCCCCACGACGACGACGTCGCCGTCGGCGCTGAGGGCGTGGCAGAAGCCGTCGGGTGCACAGGTCTCTTCGTCTGTGCATTCGGCCGAGGTCGCGCACCCGTTGGTCGGCGCTCCCTCGCGAATGAAGGACCAGGCGAAGAACCCGCCGCCGAGTGCCACGTCACCGATCCGCCGGTCGGACGCCGTCGTCGCTTCGCTGCGCACCGGCTGCCAGCCCTCGCCGGCGAAGAGCTGAAAGAGCACGACATGGTGGGCATCGGCAGCCGCAATGAACTCGCCGGCGACGGCGACGGCGGAGCCGAAGGGGTCGCCTTCGATGCCGTCGTCGGCGCAGAGGATGTCTTCGGCCGCCACCCGATCCGTGGACAGGCCAAACACGCGCACGCCCCCGAACCCAGGACCACAGGGGTCGCCGTCGAGATCGCCATAGGCCAGTCGAGCGCCATCCATCGCCAGATTCCGGCTGGGCCGAAGCCCCGGCACGACGACGGCGGGTCCGGTGGTGGCGCCGCGGGTCAGACGAAGCACCAGACCGAGGGCGGCGTCGTCGTGCAGCGTCACAAAGAGCCCGTCGTTGAAGAGCGCGGCGCCGAACACCGGACCCAGGACGGCCGGGTTCAAGACGGCTGCGCCGCCAAAGACCTGCACCAAGTTGCCGCCGCTGACGGCCAGCAGCACTTCATCGCCGCCCACCAGGCGGTCGTTCCTGGGGTCGAAGCCGGCGCCGATCTCCGAACCCGCAAGATGCACCGTGCCGTTGTCCAAGAGTACGCCGACGTTGTTCCCTGTGAAGGCGACGTCCTCGCGCCGTCGCGCCGGCGCGTCGTCGCTGACCACAGTGGCGTCGGCGGTATCGAAAACCACGCCGGTGCCGTCCGCGCTGCCGATGGCGAGCAGACCGCCGCCGGCATCCAACGTCCGACCAAAGCCATCGCCACCGTCGAGGAAGCTCACTGCACTCTGCTCGACGAGCGCTGACTCGCTGTCCTCGCGAAAGACCCGCGCAGGCGCACCCTGCCGAACTTGGAGATCGAACTTCGTCGCCGCCACGCCCGTGCGGACCACGATTTGGGGCCCGGGGAGCACAGCATCAACGCTGAGCCCACGCGCATTCAGCCGAACCCGCCCGAGGCCGCCGCCCCCAGTTGCAACGCCGCCGGCCCCCCCGCTGACGTCGACGAGGGCGGGTGCTCCGATGAGCAGGACGCGGGCCTCGACCAAGAGAGCGCCGCCGCTGCCGCCGCCGAAAATGTTGTTGCCGGCCCCTCCCCGCGCCGCCAGCGTGCCATCGAGGGTGAGGGTGCCTTGCACCAGCAGGAGCAGGGCGCCGCCACCCGGGGCACCGGGACCACCGCCCCCCGCGCTCCCCTGCTCGCCGCCGCTGAGATCGATCAGCGAGAGCGCTCCGCGGACGCGTCCCGGCGACGCCCCCCCGCCCCGGGTGCCGAAGCTGCCACCGACACCGAGGGCACCCGCCTGCGCGACGCCGTTGAAGCCCGTGCACGCACCCGGCTCCATGCTGAGGGTCGCGCCCACCCCGATGCCAACGTCGCCTTCGACGGCCAAGACCAGGGGCTGATTGCCATCGCAGCCCGAGAGCCGAAGCACGGCTCCAGCTTCCAGGGTGAGGCTGCGCAACACCCAGAGCTCCACCTGGGGATCGGCGATCACAGCAACGGTCTGCGGGTCTGCCGACGCCGGTGAGAGATTCAGCTCCAACCCATCGTTGACGACAAGACCTGCGAGGGGGGGCGCGAGGAACTGGGCGGCGGCGCTGGCGGCGGTGGGCGATGGCAGGATGCGGGCCACGCACTCGAGGGCCTGACAGGTCTCATCGGGAGTGCAGACCTCGGTGCCACACAGCTCCCGCTCCCCTTCTCCTTCTCCTTCTCCTTCTCCTTCTCCTTCTCCTTCTCCTTCTCCTTCTCCTTCTTCTTCTCCTTCTCCTTCTTCGCCTTCTCCTTCTCCTTCTCCCTCGCCTTCTCCTTCTTCGCCTTCTCCTTCTCCTTCGCCTTCGCCTTCTCCTTCTCCTTCTCCCTCGTCGACGCAGTGGTCGTCGGCACCACAGGTCAGGGGCCGGGGACACTCGTCATCCGTCGCGCACGGGCGGTCCACAAAGCCAACCCGCTCGGGGAGAAGGAGGAAACAACCAGGCCCCCCCGCCAGGACCACCACAAAAAAGGCAATGCGCATGGCGCCGATGCTACCTGGCCCGGGGGCGCAGCGTCGCCGGAGGCGGTGTCGCGCGTGGGCCGAAGAGCGCATGGAGCGCATCTCTCGCATCACCCCGGACGGAGCGGGGCCACGTCAAGGCATCCGCGCGCCCGCAGAAGAGGGGGTGGGGGAGATGGCTTCTGTCGAGCATTGAGAAGTGAGGAATCATCCCCGATCTCGGGGAACTTCGACCGCGGAGCAGTCGAAGTTCCCCGAGATCGGGGATCAGGAACTTGGCGACGGGGCTGTCGCACAGTGCGACCGACCAAACTTCGCGACGGGGTCGTCCACGGAGCACGATGGGTCCTGAAGCGTGATGGTTCAGGGCGCCGGCGCGTCTTGAAGTTCTGATGGTCAAGACGCTGGCGCAGCTCGAAGTTCTGATGTTCAAGACGCTGGCGTTTCCTGAAGTTTGGCTGTTCACGACGCTGGCGCGTCTTGAAGTTCTGATGGTTCAAGACGCTGGCGCTTCTCGAATCGCGGCACGCTCATCGATCATCGCGGTCGAGGCTCAGCCCCGACGTACCCGCCAATCCCGGACCCGCGCCGCCGCGCCCGGGGGCACCACCCAACAGGTCGCCGCCGTCGACGGTGAGCTCTGCACCACCCTCGACCACCACCGCAATGGACGAGCCGCCGCCGCCGCCGCCGCCGGTGCCGCCGACGCCGCCCTTGCCGCCGTCTCCGCCCCGACCGCCATTGCCACCGCGGTCGTCCTCGGTGCTCGTGATGCCGAGGCCCCCGGCGCCGCCGTCGGAACCATCGCC
>JAHFED010000029.1:35973-73258 GCA_023248635.1 Myxococcales bacterium | reverse complement strand
GCGCAGCGCCGAGGGGCGACGCGACGGTGAGGGCGACAGAGCACGGATGCCAACCTCACCCGAGCCGGAGCCCTCACGTTTCAATCACCGACCTGTTCGTTCTTGCGGGGGCAACTACACATCGGCTACACCGTCGTCGAGGGCTTCTTGGGCGACCTGTCGCCGCAAGCGCGCGTGGTGAAGCCTGGGGCCCCTGCGCCCGATGCCTTGGCGCCGACGTCGACCGGACGCAGGAGGACTCGAGGATCAGCCGTTGACGACGGTGCCGACCTTCTCGCCGCTCACCGCGCGCAGCACGTTGCCGCGCTCGTGCATGTTGAAGACGAGTATCGGCATCTTGTTGTCCATGCACAACGACAACGCCGTCGCATCCATGACTTTCAATCCCATCTTTAATGCGTCGATGAAGGACAGATTATCAAACATTTTGGCGTCGGCGTGAATCTTGGGATCTTTGTCGTAGACGCCGTTGACGCCGGTGGCCTTCATGATGACCTCGGCGCCGATCTCCATGCCCCGCAGCGAGGCCGCCGTATCCGTCGTGAAGAAGGGGTTGCCGGTGCCGGCGCCGAAGATGACGACGCGCCCTTTCTCAAGGTGGCGGATGGCGCGGCGGCGGATGTAGGGTTCCGCCAATTCTTGCATGGTGATTGCAGACTGCACGCGCGTATGAATGCCCTTGCGTTCGAGCGCATCTTGCAAGGCAATGGAGTTCATCACCGTCGCCAGCATGCCCATGTAATCCGCCGTCGCCCGATCCATGCCGGCGTCGACGGAGGCCTTGAGCCCGCGGAAAATATTGCCGCCGCCGATGACGATGGCCGTCTGCACGCCCAGGGCATGAACAGCGGTGACTTCGTCGGCGACGACGTCGAGGATGGCGGGATCGATGCCGTAGCCCTTGTCACCCTGCAGGGCCTCGCCCGAGAGCTTCAACAAGATGCGGCCGTATTTCGACCCTGGGGGCGCCGCGACCTTGGGCAAGGGCGACTGGGGCTCAAGGGTCTTGCTGCTGCTCGTCATTGGCGGCCTCCGCTGTCGCGCGGGTAGCAGCCGACGTCTGGCCCGTCGAGTCGCCCTCGCCTCGCGTGCGACGAATGCGCTTCGCGCGGGGAACGCGCTTCGTGCGGAGAAGGCCTCCGGCCGGGCCAAGGGGGTCCAGGGCAACCCCCCTGGACCCCTGCCCTTTGTGTGGACGCGTTCCCTCGAGCTGTTGCCGGCGATGGAGTTCTTCGTCGTCGCACGGGCGCCAGGCGCATGAATCACCTCGGCGCCGGCAGAGCTCGAGGGCAACGAGCGCTTCGATGGCCGCGGCCCGCGTTGCGTCGTTGTTCGGGGGCCGAGCGCCCGAGCAGCTTTTTTTGCGTTCGACACGCCTGTTCAGGTACTATCCATGCGTTCAGGTTCTTCAAAGGGTGCAGCCATGCGCGACGTCGACGAATCGGTGGTTTCTTCGGGCAGCCCGTCCGAGCTCACCGAGAGGCAGAAGAAGGTCCTCGGCTACATCGACAGCCACATCAAGCAGCACGGCTTTCCGCCGACCATTCGCGAGATCGGGCTGCACCTGGGCATCAAGAGCACCAACGGCGTCAACGACCATCTGAACGCGCTGCAGAAAAAGGGCTTTTTGACGCGCACCGAGGGCAAGAGCCGCACGCTGCAGCTGGTGCATTCCAGCAACGACGACGTGGCCAACGACGACGTCGACGAACGGATGCCGGGCTTGGATCGGGGCGACGACGATATGGTGATTGTTCCGCTGCTGGGCAAGGTGGCTGCGGGCCTGCCCATCCTCGCCGAGCAGACGTCGACCGACACCGTGAAGGTCAGCTCCTTCTTTCTCGGTGGCGCGTCGCAGCAGAAGGTCTTTGCCCTCTCGGTGGTCGGCGACTCGATGATCGAGGACGGGATCTTTCACGGCGACTACCTCTTCGTGAAGAAGCAGCCCGTGGCCAGAAACGGCGAGATCGTCGTCGCCATGATCGATGGGGAGGCGACGGTGAAGCGCTATTTCCCCGAGGGATCGCGCATTCGCTTTCAGCCGGGCAACAGCCGCATGGAGCCCATCTTCGTCGACAAAAAGAGCTTCCGGCAGACCGACATCCTCGGCGTCGTCGTCGGCGTCTACCGCAAGGTTTGAGCTGGTCGCCGCGCTCTTGCAGGAGTCTGGCGCCGGTGCGATGGGTCCCCATGGCGACGAAGCAGCGGCGCAGCGATCAGAAAACGCGTGCTTGGATCGAAGCCCGCAAACGTCATCACCTGACCGAGGTGCAAGCGCAGATGGCGCGCGAGCTCGGGCTCGACCCGGCCAGGCTCGGCAAGCTCGACAACCACCGCCAGCAGCCGTGGAAGGCTCCGCTGCCAGCATTCATCGAGCAGCTGTACGAGGATCGCTTTGGCAAGAAGCGCCCTGACGCCCGCGACGGGCCAGCTGGCAAAGCCGAGAGCCAGGAGGTGCCAGGGGCGCCCCAAGGTCGTCGTTGACGTCGCTGGCGCTGGGGCCGAGCGGGAGGTTCGTCAGCGCGCACGAGCCCGGCGATCCCGTCCATGTCGCAGCGGCCCGGATCACTGCGGCATTCGAAGGCAAGGCGACCCCGGGAAAGCCAAAGAAAGCCCGCCAGGTTCGAAGCCGCGCGTCCCATCGGCCATCGGTGATCGCTGATCGCTGAATGCGAGGTGGGCGGGGTCGTCGCGTGCTTGCATCTCGGTTCAGCGAGCGCGATCGAGCGGAAGGTACGGGCCTCATCGTGCCTCACTGGGCCGCCGCCCCCGACGCAGCGGCACATGGGGGAGGACGTTTGCCTCAAACCACTGCTTCGCGAGGGTGCGGTGTCGTCGGGAGGGGATGCGAGCGATCCAGGCGAGCGCGAGCGCGAGGTCGAAGTTTTTTGGGAGCTCGATCTCAGGCACCTCGGTGAAGAGGCGGCTCTTCACGCCGCTCAAGTAGGCCACGTCGACGAGCGCCTTTTCCGTCGTCGCCAGTTTCGCACCCGTCGGGCTGAGCTCGAAACCGCCGAAGAGCTCGGGCGCCACCTGGTGCAACGAGAAGGTGCCCAAGGTCGTTTCGTACCGTTTCGTTCTGCCCAGCGTGACGGCGTAGACGACGGCCGGCACCTGCTCGATGACGCCATGACGGTAGAGGGCGGTCAGCAACGAGACGTAGCTGGGTGCCGGCGCGCTCAGGACCTCGGGGAGGGACAGGCGATCGATGTTGCGATCGAGAGCCCAGAGTCCCCGCCGCAGTTGGAGCGCCAACCCTTCGTTCGCCAGCGCCGCCAGGGTCTGGCTGGCATTTGCGGTGCTGCCGCCGAAGAGGGCGCGAGCGTCGGCCGTCGTAAACACCGACAGCCCCACCCGTCGTAGGCGAGCGAGAGCGCGCGCGCTGTTCACGATGGGTCAATCTGGCGAGCAAACATCAAGGGACCATCCGATCGAGAGCCTCGGCAACGTGCAGCTGGATCGCCTCCCAGATTTCGGGTGTTTGGTAGAGCGGCTGCTCCTCGGGTTCGAGGTAGGCGACCACCTTGGCGACGAAGTCGTCGTACTGGATGCTCAGCGCCCGCTCTCGGCCTTGTTGGAGCTCCCTCGTCAGGGTGTCGGCCGCTGGCAGCTTCCCGCCTGAATGTGTGAGGAGCAGGTCGAGATCGAAGACGTCACGCGCTTGGGCCACGTCGCGATCGGCGAGGGCCACGATCTTCTGGCGGATGGCGTCATCGATGAGGTAGTGGCGCGCCTGCACTGGCGGCAAACGGTAGGCATCCAGCAGCCTGCGGTCGATGCTGGCCAGCTCCGCCGAACCCGTGATCGGGCGACGCGAGAACTCGATCTTCGTCGGCATGGCTGCCCCGCCGGCACTTCGCAGTTGCACCTTCCACCGCTGGGTCGTCTCGGTTTGCTTCGGGGCGCTGGTGTCGCCGAGGCCGATCCCCAGCGCCGTCAGCTGCCGCGCCAGCAGTGACCCCGACAGCACCTTTTCGACGTCCTTTCTCAAGGTGTGTGGCGCGATGACGGCGACGTCGAGGTCGAGGTCCTCGGAGTAGCGCTGGCTGCCGAAGAAGAAGCGCAGGTTGCACCCGCCCTTGATCGCGATGTGCGCCTTCTCCGTCGTGCCGGCGAGGAGCGTCCGCAAGAACACGAGGTGGAACACTTCAACCACGGCGCGGTCTGACAACAACGGCACCGGGCCACTCATGAAGAATAAATGCCAGTTGTTGCAGCAGAGTGCAACAACTAGCGATCATTCTAAGGCTCCGCTGAGTGGGCGGCCAACGTCCGCCCATCTCGCCGGCACGGGACCGGAGCACTCCTCGGCGTGCGGAAGCGCAGTTTGACGTCGAGTCGGGCTGCTGACTAGCTTGCCCCGGTGAAGAAGTTCCTCGACATCATCACGCAAGGTGACCTGGTCACCGTGCTGAAGCGCTACGCCGACATCGGCCTGGCCATCCTCGTGATGCTCGTGGTCGGGATGATGATCATCCCCGTCCCCACGCCGCTGCTCGACGTGCTGCTGGTCGTGAACATCAGCGTCAGCGTGATCATGTTGTTGATCGCGATGTACATCCCCCAGGCCCTGAAGCTGGCGTCCTTTCCGACCATCATCCTCGTCACGACCATGTTTCGGCTCTCGCTGAACGTGAGCTCGACGCGCCTGATTTTGCTGCACGCCCACGCCGGCGAAGTGATCCAATCCTTCGGCAAGTTCGTCGTGCAAGGGAACTTCGTCGTCGGCGCCGTCATCTTCTTGGTCTTGATGCTGGTGAACTTCCTGGTCATCTCCAAGGGCTCCGAGCGCGTCGCCGAAGTCGCTGCCCGCTTCACCCTCGACGCCATGCCGGGCAAGCAGATGTCCATCGACGCCGACCTGCGCGCTGGCGCTTTTGACCTCGACGAAGCCCGCCGCCGCCGCAACGATCTCGGTCGCGAATCGCAGCTCTTCGGCTCGATGGACGGCGCGATGAAGTTCGTGAAGGGCGATTCGATCGCCGGCTTGATCATCGTCGCCATTAACATCGTCGCCGGCATCATCATCGGCGTGACCCAGAAGGGCATGACCGCTGCCGAAGCCGTCGAGACCTATTCGATTTTGACCATCGGCGAAGGCCTGGTGGCCATCATTCCCGCGCTCTTGATGTCGCTGTGCGCCGGCTTGATCGTGACCCGCGTGGCGTCGGAGGAAGAGGACAGCAACCTCGGCAAAGACCTCGCGATGCAGGTGCTGGCGCAGCCCAAGGCCTTCATCATCGCCTCGGGCTTCATCATGGCCATCGGCATGATCCCCGGTTTGCCCGGCATCCCCTTCACCATCGTCGCCGTCTCCGTCGGCGGCCTCGCCTACGGCCTGAAGAAGTCGGCGGACGCCAAGAACGGCGGAGGCGGTGGCAGCGGCGCCGTCGTCGAGCAGCGCGAAGAAGCGGTCAAGGAGGAGAAGAAGGCGGCCGTGCAGAAGGCCAAGGCCCAAGAAGGACAGTCGGCGCAGATGATGCCGGTGGTCACGCCCATCGCCCTCGAAGTCGCCGCCGACCTGGTGCCCCTCGTCGACGACACCGGCGGATCCAACTTCTTGAACGAGCTCATTCCCATGATGCGGGACGGGTTGTTCTACGAGCTTGGCGTTCGCTATCCGGGCTTGCGTGTGCGCGGCAATGAGGGTGATTTGCCACCGGGCAGCTACATCATCATGGTGAATGAAATTCCCTTGGTGATGGGAACGGTCGATAAGAACAAGTGCCTGGTCAACGACACGCCCGATCGCCTGCGCTTGCTGGGCATCGAGGCCGAGCCCGCGCAGAACCCCGCCAACGGCAACGCCTGCGGCTGGATCTCGATGGATCAGCGCAAGCTCGCCGAAGACGCCGGCCTCACCACTTGGGATGCTCCTGGTTATGTTGTGTTGCACTTGTCGGCGGTGCTGAGAAAGAACGCTGCTGAATTCGTTGGGATTCAGGAGACCCAGAACATGCTCGAGCAGCTCGAGCAGGCGTTCCCGGCCCTGGTCAAAGAGGTGGTGCCGAAGGCCGTTTCGCCCTTCCAGCTGACCGACATCTTGCGCCGCCTGGTCGAGGAGGAAATCTCCATCCGCGACTTGCGCAACATCCTGCAGGCGTTGGCCGAGTGGGGCCCGGTCGAGAACGACACCGTCATGCTCACCGAGTATGTGCGTGCGGCGTTGAAGCGTTATATTTCACATAAGTATACGCGTGGTCAGTCGACGTTGATTGTGTATTTGCTGGATCCGCAGATCGAAGAGACGGTGCGTTCGTCGGTGCAGCACACCAGCTCGGGCAGCTACCTGGCGCTCGAGCCTGAGATCACGCAGGAGATCCTGGCGGCGGTGCGCAACGAAGTCGGGAATCTGCCGCCGTCGGCGCAGCAGCCCGTGGTGTTGACGACGATGGAAATCCGGCGCTATTTCCGGAAATTGGTGGAGCTTGAATTTCCCCATCTCGCGGTGCTTTCCTATCAGGAGCTGAGCCCAGAGATGAACATCCAACCCATCGCCCGCATCAGCCTGGGCTGACGTGAGCGCTGCTCGAAGCAATTCTGTCGACCTGGCCTGGGTGCTGGTCTGGCGCGAGCTGACCGTTCGCTACAAGCGCTCATGGCTGGGCGTGGCGTGGGCCCTGGCCGAGCCGATGATGAACGTCGTCGTCTACGTCTTGGTCTTTGGCTTCGTGCTGGGCGGCAGAAACAGCGTCGAGAGCTATCCCCTCTTCATCATTTTCAGCGTGCTGCCTTGGTTGTTCTTCTCGACGACCATCGACAATGCGAGCGGTGTGTTGCTCGACCATGCGGCTCTGGTGCGCAAGATTTCCTTTCGACGCGAGCTGCTGGTCGTGAGCCTCGTCGTCGCGCGCTTCACGACGCTGGTGTTGGGCCTGGGCCTGGCCTTCCTTTGGGCCATCGTCTGGACCGCGCGCGGCGCGGCGCTGCACTGGTCGAGCGCTCCCCTGGTGCTGGTGGGCTGCGTGCTGATCGTGGCGTTGACGACGGGACTGAGCCTCGTTGCCGCGGCGCTGCAGGTGATCTTGCGCGATACCGGCTTCCTGGTGCGCTTCGCCCTCCGGCTCGGCTTTTATGGTTGCCCGATCATCTATCCAGTGTCGAAGGTTCCCCGCTGGCTGGTGAGTGCCTACGAGCTGAACCCGTTGGTGGGAATTCTGGGCTGCTTTAGTGGTCTTGCCTCGAACGAACGCTACCCGTCGACGTTGGCCCTGACGGTGGCCGTCGTAGGCAGCGCGCTCATCTTGGTCGCAGGCGTCGTGTTCTTTCGCAGGACGCAATCCACCGTTTCGGATCTGATCTGATGGTCAGCGCCGGTGAGATCCTGCTCGACGACGTTCACAAGAGCTTCCGCGCCTACCATTCGCGCTCCTTCAAGGAGTCGGCGATTCGAATCGTGCGGCGCGAGCCGCTCACCGAGCGCCGCCAGGTGCTGCGCGGCGTTTCGCTGCGGGTGAAACCCGGCGAGCGCGTCGGGATCATCGGCAAGAATGGTGCGGGCAAGAGCACGCTCTTTCGCATCATGAGTGGGATTCTGCAGCCCGAACGCGGTGTCATCGACGTCGGCGGACGCGTGTCTCCCCTGATCGAGATCACCTCGGGTCTCGTTTTGGACCTCACCGGTCGGGAGAACCTGCTGCTGAACGCCGTGCTGCTTGGCCTCACCCGCAAAGAGGCCAACGATCGCTTCGATGAGATCGTCGCCTTCGCTGGTGTGGCCGAGTTCATCGACACGCCGGTGCGCTTCTACTCCTCCGGCATGCAGGCGCGTCTCGGGTTCGCCGTCGCCGTCCACGTCGACGCCGACATCATATTGGTCGACGAGACCCTGGCCGTCGGCGACGTCGCTTTTCAGGCCCGGTGCCTGGAGAAGATGCGCTCCCTGGCCGACGGCGGCGTCACCGTGCTGCTCGTCAGCCACGATCCGGTGCTGGTTGCGTCGTTCTGCCGACGCGTGATTGAGATCGGCGACGGTGTCGTTGTCAGCGACCAGCCGACGACGAACTGATTCGCTTACTTCTGGTGCACGTAGTCGTGCGGCAGGCGGCGCAATTGCTCGAGGTTGTCGTCGATCCACTGCACCGTTTCGTCGACGCCTTCGGACAAGGACCTCGACGGCGACCACTGCAGCTCGCGCCGCGCCTTCTCGGCATTGAGGCTGTACATGGCGTCCTGGCCGAAGTTCTCGGCTTCGACGATGGTGGAGTCCTCGAAGGAAGCGCCGAGCCGCGCGCAGATCATCCGCACCAGATCGGCGATGGAGACGACGCCGCCCTCGGGGGCCTGGTGGTAGACCTCGCCGACGCCCCCCTGGTGGGCCGCTCGCCAGATGCCGTCGCAGGCGTCTTGGATGTGCAGGAAGGCGCGCTGGCTGCGTCCCCCACCATGCAGCGTCAGCTTCTGGCCCATGCGCAGCGAGAGGATGGTCTTGGGAACGATGCGAAAAAGCTGCTGGTGCGGGCCATAGACGTTGGCGCTGCGCACGAAGGTCACGGGCAGAGATCCCTCCTTCAGCAGCGCGATGAGAAAGAGGTCGCCGGCGAGCTTGGAGGCTGCGTAGGGCGTGCTGGGGGAGAAGGCGGAATTGCTCTCTTTGATGTCGGGAGCGGTGCTGCCGTAGACCTCGGGCGTGGAGATCGCGATGTAGCGCTTGAGCCAGGTCTTGTTCTTCAGCGCTTGGGCAATGCGGACGACCGAGATACAATTGGTTTGGAACCATTGCTCGGGCCATTTCCAGCTGTTTCGCACCTCTCCCTGTGCGGCGAAATTCACCACGAGGTCAGGCTCGAAATCGTAGAGTGCTTCTACCGCGCGCTCGGGGTCGTTGTTCAGGTCGATCTGGGCGAAGGTGAAGCGGGCTGGCTTGGGACGTCGGTAGCGATAGGGCAGGAAGACGTCGTCGTATTCGGGGGCGCGGCTGATCCCCAGCACCTGGGCCGTGCTCGCGCCCAGCACATGGTTGACGAAATGCGCGCCTGAGAACGAATTGGAGCCCAGGACGGCGACGCGTTGGTAGGTCATATTTTCTACCTCAGATCAAGCTGCTTCATGCGCTTAATATTGTAATACATTGGATTCTCGAGCGGATCGCTGAGCCTGCCGGCCTGCCAGGCATCGCGCAGGCTCAAGACCGCAGCGCGCAGATCGTGCGTGCAGTGGAAGCCCAACACGCGCGCGGCTTTGTCCGTGTTGACCCGATAGCTGCGTGGGTCGCTCGACGGCGTCACCTCCAGGGCCACATCGTCGTCTCCGAGGGTCTCCTTCACCAGCTGGGCGATCTCGAGAATGGTGAGGTTGCCGTAGGAGACGTTGAAGGCTTGGCGGTGGATCTTCTCGGCAGGCACCTCGAGCATCAGCTCGTAGAAGCGCACCATGTCGAGGATGTGCAGCGCCGGTCGCATCTGGTCGCCGCCGAAGACCTTGATCTTGCGATTCACCAGGGCGTTGATCGTGAGGATGTTGACGCTGAGGTCGAGCCGCAAGCGCGGGGCGTAGCCGCACAAGGTCGCCGGCCGCACGAAGACGAACTCCAACGACGACGTCGGCGCCTGAAGCAGCATCCGCTCGCAGGCGATCTTGAAGCGCGCGTAGTCGGTGATGGGCTCGGCCTCGATGTCCTCGGTGACGTCCACGTGAGCGGGCTTGACGCCATACTGCGAGGTCGAGCTGGCGACGATGAGCCGCCGGACCTGGTTGTGCGTGCAGGCGTCGATGACGTTGCGGAAAGCGTCGTAGTTGATCGCCCTGCCCAGGGCGGGATCGAGGTCGAAGGAAGGATCGTTGGAGATGCAGGCGAGGTGGATGACGGCGTCGCAGCCAGCGGAAGCTTTCACGACGTGGGCGGCGTCGCGGATGTCCCCTTTGACCAGGCGCAAGTTGGCATGGGGAGCGAGCACGTCGCCGTAGAGGAAGAGGTCGTAAGCGACGACGTCGTGGCCGCGGGCCAGGAGGGCTGGGACGAGTGCGCTGCCAACGTAGCCGCCAGCGCCGGTGATGAAGAGACGTGGAAACTGCATGGGGCTCAGTAGCGCTGTGGGTCGGCCTCGCGCAAAGCGCCGGGCCTCGAGGGCTGCCAGCGCCGTGGCCAGAAGTCCGTCGGGTCGCTCAGGCTGCAGTCCTGCGCTACGGTCGGGCACCCGGACGTCGGTTCACTGCATTAGGCACCGCGACGCTTATGCCAAGAAAGACTCTCATTTTCGTTCCGACATACAATGAGTCCGAGAATGCGCCTCGGATGGTCCGAGAAATTAGCCAGCTTGGTTTGGATGCCGACTTGCTCTTTGTAGACGACGGCTCGCCTGACGGCACCGGCGAGCTGCTGGAGGGGCTCCGGGCCAGCTTTCCCCGACTCATCGTCCACCACCGCGCAGCTAAGCTCGGGATCGGCAGCGCTCACCTTGACGGCATCCAGTGGGCCTACGATCAGGGCTACGAGCTCCTCGTCACCCTGGATTGCGATTTCACCCATGCGCCCTCGGACATCCCCACGCTCATGGCAGCGGTGGGTGATTGCGACGCCGCCGTCGGCTCGCGGTGGATGAGCGAAAACAGCCTGCCGGGCTGGAATCTCCCGCGGCGTTCTCTCACCAAGCTGGGGCGGGTCCTCACCGAGCGGGTGCTGGAGATCCCCCAGGACGCGACCGGTGCCTTTCGCGCCTACCGGCTTGATCGTGTGCCCCGTCGGCTGTTCGATCTCGTCCGAGCGCGCGGCTACGCCTTTTTCTTCGAGAGCCTCTTCGTCCTCAATCGGAACGGTTTTTCCATCGCCGAGATCCCCATCGTTCTTCCTGCTCGCACCTACGGCCACTCCAAGATGGACTTTTCCGCCATTGCAAAGAGCGGTGGATTCGTCTTCGATCTTTTTCTGAAAAACGTTCGAGATCCCACGCATTTTCTGATGAACGCATCGGGGATAGAGCTTGATGCGGAGCTCCGCGATCCGCAGAATTGGGACACCTATTGGGATAAGAAAAACGACCAGGGAGGAGCAGTATACGGATTAATAGCCAGCGCCTATCGGCGCACATTCATTCGGCGAAATCTAAACCGCGCAATCCAGCGCACCTTTGCACCTGGGTCGTCGTTGTTGCACGCCGGCTGTGGCAGCGGCCAGGTGGATGTGGACCTCCAACGCACGATGCGCATCACTGCGCTCGACATCTCCGCCGCCGCCCTCAGCCTCTATGCTCGACACAATCCCCTCGCGGCGCTGGTGCAGCACGGCAGCATTCTCGACATGCCCTTCCCCGCGGCAACCTTCGACGGCGTCTACAACCTCGGGGTCATGGAGCACTTCACCCCCGAAGCCATCGCCACAATTCTCTCTGAGTCTCACCGCGTGCTCCGGCCGCAAGGCAAGCTCGTACTCTTTTGGCCGCACAGCAGAGCTACGAGTGTCGCCGTGCTGCGCGGTGTACACGCCGTTCGCCGTCGCCTGGGGGAGAACAAGTCTCCCCTGCATCCGCCAGAGATCTCGCTCTTGCGCGGCCGCCACCAAGCGGAGGAACTGCTAGCGCGCGCCAACTTCACACTGATTAATTATCGATTTGATGTTCAAGACCTGTTCATACAAGCGGTGATTATTGCTGAGAAACAAGATGGAAAGTCAACCCAATGGTAATCTCCGCTCTGGACGTCGGCGTGGGTTGCTCTGGTGGCTGCCACCGTCAGCGGCAGCCTATATCTACACAGTACTATTGAAGCCAGCTCCCATCAGGAGACTGGCCCAATCTGCCATCCGATTACTGATTCCAAAGGAAGTTGAAATTCACGGCATCACACTTGTGTTGAATCAGCAAGACGCCATTGTTTCTGGCACCGTTGCGCTTGGTTGCTATGAACCTTTCAACCTCGAGTTCTTTCAATCGCTCTTGAAACCCGGAATGTGCGTCGTTGACGTCGGCGCGAACATCGGGCTCTACACCGCCATCGGCGCCGCCGTCGTCGGCCCCGCTGGAATGGTTGTGGCCGTGGAGCCCGGCGCGGAGAACTGTGCGTTCATCAGAAAGACCATTAAACGCAATGCATTTTCGTGTGTCTCTGTAGTGCAGAAAGCCGCGGGCGAAAGGTGCGGGCCCGCCGCGCTTTTCTTGTGCGAAACCAATAAGGCCGACCACAGAGTATATGATATTTCTGGGGATCGTGAACGCATCGAGATCGAGATGATTACACTTGATTTCCTGATGAAGGAGCTCAATGCCGTCGCTGTCGATGTGCTCAAAATAGACACGCAAGGATTTGAATCATTTGTGTTGCAAGGAATGGATTTGATGCTGCGTGAGAGTCCGAAAATCAAAATACTGATCGAGTACTGGCCTTGGGGGATTCGCCAGACCGGAAGGTCCCCGACACTCTTGTTAGAGCAATTTCTTGAATACGGCTTTCAGATCTTCGAAATCGACGGTGACCACCATAAATTGGTGCCAATCAACAGCATCGCTTCGCTGGCACACCTCGAAAAGGAACGACAGCACACGAACCTTTTCTTGGAGCGAGCTCCGTAGTGTCGACGGAAATGCGAGATCTTGAGGACGAGGCCACGACGACGTCATCGACGCAGCCGCCAGCGTCGCTTGCAGTCGCTGCGTCGTCTTCCCAGACCCGAATCAGGCATTGTCTGCTGATCTGCGTCGGGGCGCTACTTTGTCATGGATTACTGCTGACTAACGACGGACCGATTTGGGATGGCTGGTACGTCCTGAGCTGGGTCGAGACCAAAAATTGGGCGCCACTGCACGAGTTCTTTGGTGCCGTCGGAATTCCACAGTATGGCTGGATGTACCGAGCATTTTCCGCGGCGCCAGAAGTGGTGCCATGTGTGATGATTGCGTCATTTTCTTGTCTGTTAGGTGTGCATGTTCTTGCCTATAATATTGCGATTGACATGGCTCGCATCAATCGCAGCGAGGCGGTCAGCATCTCGCTTCTATCGCTTGCGATGCCGGTTTTTACGGCGGCGCAGGATCTCGTGATGTGCTTTTTTTTATTAACGGAGCTGCTTTTCTTCCTGGGTATTGCCTTTTCGTTGGCGGCCGAGCGTCGAACTGGCCAGAGTCATTGGGCGTTTCGCTTATTGGCGGTCGGCACCTTCACAGCAAGCTTTTCTAATGCTGCCCTGCTGGTGTTCTATGCGGGATTCTGGCTCTTGTTCTTATTCCACCGTTGCCAGCTGACAGGCTTGAAGTGGAGGTCAGCGCTACCCCAATTTTTGGCGCGCTATCCTGAACTCACTCTCCTGCCACCCGCCGCATGGGCGGCGAGGCAGATCGTCACGCCGCAGTATGGCTGGTATGAGAAATACAACAGTCCGATCGAGAATCTCGCGCGGCTGCCTGCAAATTTTGCGTCGTTCTTGAGCGCGATGCCCAAATACCACATCCAAAATCTGGCCCATTGGTCGTCTCAGCATTTCGTCGTGGTCTCCCTTCTTGGAATTGGAATGTGCTACGCGCTTGCCGGCCGCCACCGGTGGAGCCTCGCGCGCGGCCCCCGGACGACGCTGTCGATGGCCAGCTTCGGTGGGGTCCTTCTCGTGCTCGCGATTTTTCCCTACGCGGCGGCCGGCAAGAGCTGCTCGCCGACGCCCGTCGGCGATCCGAGTCGCTATTGCATCCTGACAACGCTGCCTGCTGCTGTGCTGTTGTTTGCCGCCTTCAGGGCGATCGCCTACCGCGGGGGACGTAGAACGAGTCGGTGGCTGTCGGCCGCCGTCGCCGTCGCCGTCATCCTGCTTGGCTGCCAGATTCCAGCCGTCTATCTTTCCGAACGAGCGGAATGGATCTTCAGCCGTTCTCTCCTACATGTAGCCAGCAAGAATGAGGTGGTACGCCATAGTTCCATCATATTGATGGACAACTACTCATTCACCGGACAAGCGGTTTATGGGGTGTATGGGTTCAAGCGATATTTCGGCGACTTGACGCGTCTGGTCTCGCGTGCAGCACCAAGGAACGGGGCATTTTATTCGCCAAATGAGATCGAAACCGCGCTGCTTCGAACCACCGTCTTACCGAACGAATTCAATGATGTTGATCCTTCAGGACAGCAGATTGAGCTAGTAGCCGAAAGACATCGCAATGCCGAAACGGATGCGCACCTGGCGGTCCGGTATTTCGCGCTACGCCATTTTGGAACTCCCGCGGCGCTCGACGAATTCCTGGCGTCTCTTGTGACCGTAAAGACCAGGATATTGAAGGGCGCGACGCATCCGGTGCAGCACGAATTCGACAACATTTCGGATGGCGCGGAGGTGGGGAGCGAGAGCCCTGAAAGCGACTTCACCAACGATCAGGGAATGAGATTCGTGCGCACACCCTGGGGATGGTGGGCGAGCAGGTTCGAGACGACTCAAAGACAGTATGAAAATATAATGAAACACAATCCCAGCTTATTCAAGGATCCATTTCGTCCGGTCGAGCGCGTTTCATGGAACGACGCCGTCGATTTCTGCGGTCGACTGACTGAACTCGAGCGGCGCAACGCGACGCTGCCGCCCGGATTTGGCTATCGGCTGCCGACGCTGGCCGAGTTCGATCAGCTTTCTACTCCATCCATCTCGCCTGCCACGGCAGTGACTTCAGACGACGAAGTTCGCTGGAGTACTGCACCCATTGGCAGCCGGCAGCCGAACGAACTCGGGCTCAGCGATGTCTTTGGCAACGTGTGGGAGTGGTGCCTGGACAGCGCCAGCGACCCGCGGTTCAAGGTCTCCAAAGGGGGCGGGTGGGCGGACCATTGGAGTGACCTGGCGACGCCCGCCAAGGCTCAGCGTTTGTTGGGACCGCTGCGGAGGGACTACCCCGACCAGGCATTTTGGGACCGCGGATTTCGCTGCGTGCTGGTCCCCGACCCACCGAAGGAGATGGCCCCTGATGATGGTTGAGACCCTTCGCAACTCGAAGTCGCCGCACGTCCGGCGATACGGTCGGCAGCCTCAAGTGGGTGCGGCATGGTGAAGGACTGTTCCAAGATCATATTGCTGGGGCACTCAGGCTTTATTGGCTCTCATTTGTTGGAGTATTTTCAGCAGCGACATGTCCACGTTCCTGTTCTCGGGTTTTCCTCGTCTGAGATGGATCTAACCGATTTTGATGCCGTCACCACGCTGGCTCCACATCTGGATGAAGATGCCATTCTGATCCATTGCTCCGCGATTCAAAAATGGGTCCATGACGATTTAGCAGTCTTCGAAAAAAACATTCTGATGGTTTCAAATGTGCTGCGCTTGCTCCAGGAACGGCAAATTCGACATCTGATCTATCTCAGTTCGGCGGCCGTCTACGGTGAGCGAGTGACCAATCTAAACATTGTTGAAGAAACGGTACCCGCTCCATCAAATTACTACGGAGTTGCCAAGCTGGCCTGCGAACAGGCTGCTGCGCTGTTGGCTGAGCAGCAACCAGGATTGGCTCTTACCATTCTCCGTCCGTCTTTAGTTTATGGTAATAGGAACGCCGACGAATACTATCTTCCGCCGGGCTTTATCCGACGCGCACTCGACGGCGAGTGCATCAGGATTTGGGGCGATGGCGAGGAGATTAGGGACTTCATTCATATTCGAGATGTATGCGCAGTAATGGACCTAGTGGCTGAACGAAAAATTGTGGGGACGTATAATCTATGCAGCGGCGGCGCTGTTTCATATCGAGAAATACTATCCCAGATAGGAACCCAGCTCGGGCGCGCCGTGAACGTCGAGGAGCGGGCCAGGACGAGGCCGAAGGTGTCGATGGCGCTGCGAAACACCAAAATATTGGCAGCGGCTGGCCCCCATCGATTCATCTCAATGAGCGACGCGATACGCGAGCTCATTACGGCGGCAACGAACACCGAACCACGCTGAAGGCATCTTTAATATGACCAAGTCTGATCAAATTCACACAACTGTTTATCACGTCGGTGCGGCCGGAGGGATGCACCGAGCCTGGATCGATTATCCTGGCGTAGTAAATTACGTCTGTTTTGACGCAGAAGAGTCCGCGGCTGCAGAGCTTAAAGCGGCGGCCGAAAAGGGGGCTGATAAGAATACGCGGATGTTTGTCGAAGCGCGTCCTGTGTTCAGCCACAATGGACCGATTGATTTTCACGTCTACGATATACCGACACTCTCAAGTACATTTCTGTTCGATGAAAAGATTACGCACCGCTTCAGATATTCCGACGTGCGGCATCTGAAGACGACGACGCTGGATTGTACGACCATCGACGAAATCGCCAAGAGCAGGGGGGAGGCGCCCGACAGTCTCACCATTGACGCCCAGGGAGCATCTCTCGCGATCCTGGAGGGGGCGACCAATGTGCTGGCCCGCTGCGTTCTTTCTGTGCGCGTCGAAGTCGAATTCCTTTCTGTGTACCGAGGTCAGCCCCTCTTCGATCGTGTGTTGGCGTTCATGTTTGGCAACGGATTTCGACTGATTCGCATTGAAAAATGTGGCTCAGGCGAGGCCGGTGTGTCGACGGATTCCGGTCCATTCAGCGAGTCGGTAGCTGATGGTGTTCCGGCATGGGCAGATGCAATTTTCCTGAAGACGCCGCCGCTGCCCAAGTGGGCCGCTCAGGCACCTCAAGAATCTGGGGCGCTGCTTTTTCGCTCTGTTCTCTTTGCTTTGAACAATCGCATCGGGTCGGTGGGTCTGGATCTTATTTTCGAGTTGGCTGAGATGAACTACTTGGCTCCAATTGTTAATGCGCTCGCAGCGTCAGATCGGGAAATGCTGCACGGCAAGCTCCTGGCCCATCTGGAGGTGTGCGAGAAATCGGTGTGGGAAACAGACGCAACGCGCCGCACGCATCACCAGAAACAACAACAAAAATTCCGCGAAATCTTGCGCCGCAACTTTGGGCCCCAGTGACCTGACATTCAAGGAGTGAACTATACGATCTTGACGATCGGACATGGGGTTATGAAATGGCCACCAGCTTCGAGAAATGCGCGATGCTTCTGCATGATTGAGCTCGCGTGGACCCAGGCCAGGATGAACACGTAGTCGGGCTTGTGCTCGTAGAGCGCGGTCGACGGGAGCACTGGAATGTGGTGCAACGGGCTGAAGAGTCCTTGCTTGGCCGGGTTGTCGTCGACGAGAAAACGCAGGTGCTTGCCCAGATCGAAATGACACAAAAAAGTGGTGCCACTGCGCGCGGCGCCGAAGCCGGCGACGATCTTTCCCTCGGCTGCGATCTGATCGAGTTGTTTGGCCACATCGGTCTTGAGAGCTTCGATCTTGCGTCCGAAGGCGCGGTAGGTCTCGGCGTCGTTCATGTGGCGCTCGAGCTCCATGCGATCGAGTTCGTCGACGACGGCGGCCACCGATCGGGGACCACCTATGTGTTGCGCCGTGCCGATGATCGAGCCCCCTTGCAGGGCGTTCCGCTCGACGTTGACAAGCTCGAGACCGTGGCGCCGGAGGAAGGCACGCAGAGGGCGGACCGCGTGGTAGCAAACGTGCTCGTGAAAGATGGTGCCGAGCAACATGTGCTCTACGACGTCGACAACGTAGGAGACCTCGAAGACGAAGGCGCCATCTGCAGCCAGGCAGAGGCGTACGGCGTCGGCCATCCCCCCGAGGTCGTCGGCGTGAGCGAAGACGTTGTTGGCCGTGATCAGGCGCGCGGGGCCGCGCTCATCGCGAATGCGCTGGGCGACTGCGGTCGAGAAAAACGTCGGCCAGGTCTCTGTCCCCGATGCCGAAGCGCGGGCGGCGAGATCCGTCGCGGGGTCGATGCCCAACACCGAGAGGCCGGCGGCGCGAAAGAAGCCGAGGAAGGTGCCGTCGTTGCTGCCGATGTCGACGACGAGGGCACCAGGTGCTGGCTGCTCTTGGGCCAGCAGTGCACTCGAGTATTCGCGGAAGTGCTTGACGATGGCCGGCGAAGCCCCGCTGAGGAAGGAGTAGTCCGCCGGAAAGAGCAGGTCCGGCGGGACGATGTCGAGGAGTTGCAGGTGCGTGCACGCGCCGCAGAAATAGAGATCGAGGCCAAACACCGCCTGGGGCTGGCCGACGCGCGCCCGCGGCACGTACTCGTCGGCGGGCGGCGTTGGTGTCAGCGGCACCACGAGCTCGAGGTCCGTCGAGCCGCAGAGACGACAATCAGCGCGGCGGGTCAGGCTCAACTCCCGTGCGACGACGAAGATCGTCGAGATAAATCTTCAATGCGTCACCAGCGTTTTCGTCGGGGGCCCACGCGGGATGGGTGGTGCCGTCGCGGGAGAAAGGTCCTTGGGTCGTCTCATGGAAGGCGACGTGGTCGGACTCGCACAGCAGAGTGTGGTGAATCGGTCGGGTCTGACGATAGTAGAACGTGCGCCCCGAGCCGTAGTCGCCCATGCGGACCACCTCGAGAATGGAGCCGTCTTCGTTGAACTGAACGACGGACATCAGGCCGGCCATCACATGAAAAGACTCCACTTTGCCAGGATGGAAGTGCGGTCGAATGAGATTTCCACGCAAGAGCACGATCAGCATCTCGTGCGTTCGATCATCGGGGCCGGGGTGCGCGCAGATGCGGGCCCGTCGACGTGGACTTCGTTCGGCGCGCTCTTTCAGCGAGCGGATGTCATCGCCGCTGATCTGGACGATGGGCCCTTGGGATTGCAGGACTTCGGGGCTGACTTCTTGGAAACGCACGCGGCCAAGATAGCCGAAATCGAGCCGTACTGGGGTGCCCCGATAGATCGGGGATATCGCCGCGCACACGATCAGCACATGAGCCGTGCCCCGGAGCTCGTCCGCTTTGGGCCCGACGAGGCGGCGCAGTTGGAGTTCAGCTCCTGGCACGAGCGCGCAACGCGGCCCGTGCTTCCTCGAGGCGCGTCGGCGAGTCGATGGCGAAGCGGTACCCAGCGAGAGGGACGGCGACAACGACGGCTCGTTCCGCCACCAAAGGCACAAAGAGGTCGCGCGGCAAATCACTTGGCCCCTGCGTCGAAATGCGCGCGACGCTGCGGGGCGAAAGAACGGCGACGCCCGAATAGACCCAGTGCTCCACGGCCTCGGGCCGCGCCGGGCGCTCGACGAAGGCGACGACGCGCTGCTGTTCGTCGAGAGTGACGATGCTGTTGGACCCGACGCGTCGGTGCACCAGCATCGTCACCGCGGCGTCGACGTCGACGTGGCGCCGCCACAGCGCGGCCAGATCGTGGTCGGTCAGGATGTCGCCATAGTGGACCAAAAGGGGTCCGCCGCCGAGGAGCGCCGACATGCGCGCGACGCCGCCCGCCGTGCCGAGCAGCGACTCTTCGCTCGAGTAGACGACACGAAGACCAAAGCGCGCGCCGTCGCCGACGTGATCGCAGATCATCTCGCCGCGAAAATGGAGGTTGAGCGCGACGTCCTGAAAGCCGGCCCGCGCGAGGTTCAGCAAGATGTGATCAATCAAGGGGACGCCATCGACATCGAGCAGGGGCTTAGGCCGCTCCTGGGTGTGAGACCCGAGGCGCGAGCCGATGCCGGCTGTGAGCACCACCGCTTTCAGGGCTGAATGAGGATCCACGCCGCTGCCTCCGCGAGTCCTGCTCCCAAAAAGTCGGGTGTGCCGTCGACGACGTCGTCTGGGGTCTCGATCCGCGCAGCCGCGTGCTCGCCGCTGAGCACCTGGACGGTCTTGCAGCCGGCGCGGCGGCCGGCCTCGATGTCGGTGATGCGGTCACCCACCATGAAGCTCGCGCCCAGCTCAACGTCGAAGTCGCGCGCAGCATCCATCAGCAGACCGGGTCGGGGCTTGCGGCATTGGCACTGCTGCCGATAGGCCGCGACGGTGGCGTTGGGATGGTGGGGGCAGAAGCGCCACGACGTCAACGGCGGCGCTCCTGCTTGCCGCAGCTCGGTGTCAAGGCGGGCGTGGAGCGCGATCACGTCACCCTCTGTCGCCCTTCCTCGGGCGACGATGGGCTGGTTGGTGCAGACAATGAGAAGCCAGCCCGCGTCGTGCAAGGCATGCAGAGCCTCGGGGACCTTCGGCAGGATCGACAAGCGCTCACCGCCGGCGTCGCCCTCGTCACGCACGAGCACACCATCTCGATCAAGGAACACAGCGCGGCGACGACGGGGCATTGCGCGCCGAGTCTAGCGGCTAGCGGCAGAGCGCATCTCGCATCTGCCAAACCCTGCACCTCCCGGTTCGCGGCTTGACGAGGGACGACGCTCGGTGGCCAACTGGCCAGAACCATGCTCACCCGTCGTCAAACCTGTCGCGCCTGTGGCTGTGCTTCCCTGGTCCCGCTGCTCTCCCTCGGTGGTCAGATGATCGCGAGCGGGTTCCACCTCACGCCGGACTATCCCCCGGTGGACCGGCGGGTCCCCCTCGATCTCGTGCGCTGCGATCCTTCGCGCTCAGAAGATGCCTGCGGCTTGGTGCAGCTCAGCCACACGGTTCCTGGCGATTTGATGTACGCCGCCTACGGCTACCGCTCCGGCTTGAACGAATCGATGGCCCGACATCTGGCCTCCATCGCCGCGCGCGCGCAAACCTTGGTGAAACTCGGCCCCGGCGATCTCGTCGTCGACATCGGCGCCAACGACGGGACCTTGCTCCTCGCGCTGCAGGCTCCGGGAGCGACGTTGGTCGGCTTCGAGCCCTCCGACATCCGACCGGACGCGCCAACGCCGCACATCTCTTTCATTCATGACTATTTCTCCGCAGTGGCACTCCGCAGCCGCGGTTTCCCACCGGAGGCCAAGGTCGTCACTTCGATCGCCATGTTCTACGACCTCGAAGATCCGGGCCGCTTTGCCGCCGACGTCGCTTCGATCCTGTCTCCAGATGGCGTCTGGATCCTCGAGCTCTCGTACCTCCCGCTGATGCTCTCGCAGAACTCTTTCGACACCATCTGCCACGAGCACCTCACCTACTGGGCGCTCGGGCCGCTTGAGCGCCTGCTCGCGCGCCACGGCCTGACCATCGTCGACGCCGCCCTCAACGACATCAATGGCGGCAGCTTGCAGGTGACCATCGCCCGCGAGGGGGGACGGCTCAGCGAACGCAGCGACGCCGCCAAGGCCCGGGTTTACAATCTGAAGAGGCGCGAGCTGGAACTGATGCTGGATGAACCAGCCCCCTACAATGCCTTTCGTGAGAGAATTGAGAGCAATCGCATTGCTCTTCCTGCATTGCTGGAAAGCCTTCAGAAACAGGGAAAGAAGGTTTTTGGCTACGGCGCGTCGACCAAAGGCAACGTCACACTGCAATATTGCGGTATCACCCCAGAGCTTCTCCCGGCCATCGCCGATCGCAACGCGCGGAAGTGGGGCGCGCTGACGCCGGGATCCGGAATTCCAATCATTTCTGAAGATGAGATGCGGGCGCAAAACCCTGACTATCTTCTCGCGCTGGCGTGGCACTTTATTCCATCTTTTAAAGTGCGAGAAGCGGCGCTCCTGAAGAAGGGATGTCGGTTCATCGTGCCCCTGCCGAAGGTCGCGATCGTCGACGAATAGCTCAGGGCTGTGCTGCCGCGCTGCGCAGATCGATCATGCATTTGGTGGCACGACCCGCGCGGAGATCGGCGATGGCAGCGTTGACGTCGAAGAGCGTGCACACGCGATCGACCATGGGCAGGGCATCGAAGACGCCGCGCGAGGCCATAGAGAGATAGCGCGGGATGTCACGCGCGGGCTCGCTGCCGCCGCCGTGAGAGCCGAGCAGCCGCTGCTCGAAATGCAAGCGCAGCGTGTGCAGGCGCGCCTTCTCGCCGACAGGTGGAACGCCGACGAGTACCGTGCGTCCCGAGGGCGACGTCGACTCGTAGGCCAGCTCGATGACGCTCGGTCGACCGGTGGTTTCGACGACGGCGTCGGCTCCGTCGTTGCCGAGGATCGTGCGCAGCTCGGCCGCCACGTCTTGTTCGGCTGCGTTGACGGCGTGGGTAGCTCCGAAGGAGCGGGCAAGCACGAGCTTGCTGGCGACGGTGTCGACGACGACGATGGGGTAGGCGGATGCCAGACGAGCGCCGAGCACCACGCTTTGACCGACGCTGCCAGCGCCGAAGACGACGACGGACTCCCCGAATTGGAGGGCGGCGTCGTTGCAGACCACGCCGAAGCCAGTGGTGAGCGCGCATCCGAGCAGGGCACCAAGAGCCGGCGGCGTCTCTCTCGCGACCACTGTCATCCGATTCTCCGACACGATCGCTCGCTCATTGAACGTCGTCACCGAACCTGCGTTCAGCGCGCGCTCGCCCCAGCGGTAGCGCGGCACCGGAGCTTCGATGCCCGGACCCTTGCGCCAGTGCAGCACCACGTGATTACCGCTCTTCACGCGGGTGACGCCTGGTCCGGCTTCCTCGACGACGGCGAAGCCTTCATGGCCTAGCAGGTGAGGCAGGAACTTGTCGGCGCCTTTGACGCCGTCGATCTCGCCGAGCTGGGATCCGCAGATGCCCGACATCAGCACGCGCACCCGGCTCTGTCCCCAGACCAGTTCGTCGGGCAACGTGATCTCGCTGATGACGAGAGGGGCACCCAGCGTTTCGAGAATGGCGGCCATCGTCTTCATGTGTTCAGCCACCCAGATCGTCGGAGGAGAGCAGCAGGCTACGCGCTCTCGCCAGCTGCTCGGCAATTCGCCGTGTTCGATCGCTGCGACCCGCAAAGGCGCGGCGGGCCCACCCGCCGGGGAGGAGCTCGTTCAAGAGGATCGTCACCCATTTCAGGCGCAGGACGGGGAAGAGGATGCGCGTTCGCTCGACGACGAAAGCCCGATTGGTGGGCTTGGTGATCGCGGCAGTGAAGCGCTCGAAGTAGGCGCGCGGCACGGGCAGAGCGGGCTGCAGAAAGATGTCGCCGAGCATCTTGGCCGGGTCGTCCCAGCCGGCGTATTCGAAGTCGAAGAACACGAGGCTGCCGTCGGAGCGCTCAAGCGCGTTGTGGAAGCCGAAGTCCGAGGGAGACAGCACCGAAAGAGCAGGGGGCAGGCGACCGGCCACTTGCTCTTTGCTCGCCGCGTCGTGCACGCGCCGCCAAGCAGGCACCAGCAGCGTGGTGACGAATTCGACGGCGTCGTCGGGGACCGCCACGGCTCTCAGGCGCTCGACGCGGGCTTCGACGAGGTCGAGATGCTCCCGCAACGAGAAGCGCGCATCAGCAGCGGCTCCGAGTACAGCAGCATCGGGTTCGGCGCCGAGCTCGCCCAGGGCGCGCGCAAAGGCAACAGCCTGATGCACGTGGTGTTCTTGCAGGGTCGAGATCGGTGAGCCGTCGACGTACTCGTAGAGGCCGATCTGGTGCACGGCGTCCAAGGCCACTGGTCGGGGAATGCAGCGCACGTCGTGGCGCCAGAGGAACGAGGAGAAGTCGAACTCTGAACGCGCGCGTTGTCGCTCGTGGGCTGCGGCAGGGGGGGAGCGCTTCGCCAAGAAGCGGCCGCTCGCCCCGGTGACGAGCCACACTCGGTTGTTGGCCCCGCCGACCAGGTTCTGCACGGCGACGTGCGGATCACCGAGCAACTCCCCGGCGGCGGCGCGGACGTCGTCGTCATCGGTCACGCAGCAACTCCACAGCGATGGTCTCCCACGAGTCCGCGCAGTGCAGTCCAACGTCGGGATGTTGGCCGTGGGGGTCGAAGAGCGTCTTGCCCACCGCCGGCGGAAAGGCGGGATCGCGAAAGAGCTCGGGGAGGTCGTCGACAAAATGCGCGCACTGGCGCTCCCGGATGCGCGCGATCTTGCCCTCTTTGGTGGGCTCGAAGAAGGCGGCGTGACGGGGCAGGGCGCCGTCGTCGAAGAAGCCATGACGCTCGAGCCATGCTCGGGCCGCGGCGATGAGATCGTGGGGCGCACCCAGGATCGGCACCGCGGTTTTGTGGCTGATGACGACGACGTCGATGCCGACGGCCCGGGCCTCTTTCACAAAGGCGAGCGCACCCGCGAAGGGTGGGGCGCGCTGGATGTAGGGGCCGTAGACCTCCCCTTGCAGCCGCGTCCAGTCGACCTCACGACCGCAGCCGCGCAGGTGGGCGCGCACCGCTTGCTTGGTACCCCGGACGTCGTCGGGGACGAGGCCTTGCTCTCGGGCCAGAGACGGAAAGAGCTCGTCGTAACAGACCAGGGTGTTGTCGAAGTCGACGCCGATGGTGGTCACGCGCTCCCTCAAGCTTCGCGCGGCGCCAGCGCTTGCAGCACCCGAGCGGCGATCGCTTCGCTGCTCAGACCCAGCCGGTGGCGCGCGTGCTCGGTTTCGCCAGCCTCGTGAAAGAAGGCATCGGGAGTGCCCATGCGCACCAACCGTCGACCCACGCCTTCGTCGGCCATCCACTCGGCAACGGCGCTGCCGAAGCCCCCAATCAAGGAGTGCTCCTCGACGGTGACGAGCAACTTGCACGTGGTGGCGAGCCGTCGAAGTGCGGCGGCATCGAGCGGCTTGACCGTGTGGAAATGCACGACGCCAACGTCGACGTCGTGCTTGTACAGCTGGTCGGCAGCGGCGAGGACGTCGGGCAGGATCGTGCCCGTGCTGAGCAGCGCCACGTCGACACCTGTGCGCAGCGGCAGGGCCTCACCGATGCGAAATGGGGGCTCCGTCGCGTGCACCAGGGGCTCGCCCTTCTTGCCGATGCGCAGGTAAATCGGCCTGGGCGCAGACAGAGCATCGCGCAGCGCCGCACGGGTCTCGTGCGCGTCGGCGGGGCACACCACGCTCATGTCGGGGAGCACCCGCAGCGCAGCGATGTCCTCGAGGCTGTGATGGGTCGGTCCGAGACCCGCATAGCCGAGCCCCGCACCGACGCCGACGATGACGACGGGGGCGGCGTTGTAACAAACATCGATCTTGATCTGCTCGTAGCAGCGATAGGTGACGAAGGGAGCGATGGTGTAGACGACCGGCCGCAACCCACCCAAAGCGAGACCCGCGGCCATGCTCATCATGTTGGCTTCGGCGACGCCGCAGTTGAAGAAGCGACCAGGGAAACGGGCCTGGAAGGCATCGAACAAGCGGTTGCCGATGTCGCCGGCGAGCAGAATCACCCGCTCATCGCGCGCGGCGCACTCGACGAGCTCCTGGGCAAAAGCGTTCCTCATCGACCGACGAGCTCGCGGTGGGCAGCGACGACTTCATCGGCGGTGGGGATGCGGTAGTGCCAATTGTTGTCGTCCTCCATGAAGGACACACCCTTGCCCTTGATGGTGTGGGCAATGATCATCGTCGGTGCGTCGGCGGCTGGTCGGTTCAAGACGTCGACGAGAGCGCCCATGTCGTGTCCGTCGACGTCGGTGACGGTCCAGCCAAATGCCCGCCATTTGTCGGCCAGCGGTTCGAGCGCCAGCACGTCGCGGCTGCGCCCGGTCGCCTGCCAGCCATTGAAGTCAACGACGGCGGTCAGGGCCGAGAGCTGGTGGCGTGGCGCAAACATGGCGCCTTCCCAGACGGAGCCTTCGTTTTGCTCGCCATCGCTCATCAAGACGACGACGCGCTCTTGCTGTCCTCTGAGCCGCGCGGCGAGGGCCAGGCCGATGCCGATGCCCAGCCCATGACCCAGCGAGCCTGTCGCTGCCTCCACACCCGGGGTCTTGCGGCTCGGATGCTCGGCGAGCCGGCTGCCGTCTTTGGCGATGGTGTTGAGCTCTTTGTCGTCGAGGAAGCCCAGCTGCGCGAAGGCCGTGTAGAGCGCCGACGCGGCGTGCCCCTTCGACAGGATGAAGCGATCGCGCGGCACGTTGGAGGGATCAGCCTCGACCCGCAAGCAGCCCCAGTAGGCAGCCACGATGATGTCGATGCAGGACAGGTTGCTCGCGAGGTGGGGCACGCCATTGTTGTGCGAGACCTCGATGACCCGTCTGCGTATCTCCCGAGCCCGTCGCTCGAGAGCGTCGACGTCGACGCTCATGTCGGGGCTCCGCTCGCGCAGGCGAGATCGGTGATCATGTGCGCGAGGCAAGCGTGAGCGGTTTCGACGGGGCCGTACTCCTTCGAGCCCACGTAGATGTTGAGGTCGCCGCGCTGGCGCAAGGGGTTGTCGTCGGCGAATCCCGACAAGGTGACGATGGTGCAGCCCTTGGCACGGGCGGCGTCGACGGCCCGCAGGATGTTCTCCGAGCGCCCCGACGAGCTGATGCCGAAGAGCAGGTCCCCTGGCTCGGCCCAAAGCTGCACACAGCGCTCGAAGGCGGCCGGATAGCCGAAGTCATTGGACAACGCGGTGAGCAGGGGGGCGTCGTGAAAGCAGAGTGCGCGCACGCGCACGGCATTGCAGAGGTCCATCTGCAGGTGGCCAACGACGGAGGCGCTCCCGCCGTTGCCGACGAGGATGGCCTTCTTGTTTTCGCTGCGTGCCGCGATGAGCCCATCGACGATGCGCTGCATCCCCTGGTCGAAGGCGATGGGCGCCTGGTCCCGCCCGGTGCACTGCACCTGCTGCAGCAGGGCCACGAGATCCTGGACGTAGTGGGAGGCTTTCGGAATTCGCATCACGCTCCGAGTGTAGCGCGCATGCGCGTGCTGAGCGCCTCGCGACTCACCGGCGCGCGGTTGCCCACCGTCGCCACCGCCTCCGCACCCATCGCACTGCCGACGAAGCCGGTGATCGTCAGCGGGGCACCCAGCGCCGAAAGAGGCCCCGTGATGGACAGGAAGGCGTCGCCGGCGCCGATGCGGTCGACGATCTTATCGGCGAACGCCGGCACCCGGCACAGCCCTTCGTCGGCGCTCCACAGCAGGCAGCCGCGGCTCCCCTGGGTCACGACGATGCGGCGGTAGCCCTGACGCTCGCAGAGCTTCTCGACCAAACTCTCGACGGGCTCGTGCCGATCGCGCATCTCGAGCCGGAGCTCGCCCTCGGCCAGCGAGACGTGGTCTGCGCGTGCATAGCGAGAGATCGTGTGATACCCCACATTCCCAGCATTCGACTGTGCATTGACCGCAAGAAATTTTGACTTTTCAACAATGATCGATACGGCGCGTGCACTCAGCATACCATGGCCGAAGTCGACGACGACGACGACGTCGGCTTTGGGTACCAGCTCTTCCAGGGCCCCACACATGCTGCTGTCATCCTTCGCCGAGAGCACGTCATTCATTTCATAGACTTCGAACAACTTCTGAAAGAAATACTGATCGATGTAACGGCGCTTCACGATGGTGGGCGCTCCCTCCTGGGGGACGAAACGGCGTTGCACTGCTGCGGCCAGAGCTCGATCGACGACGTCGTGTCTGGGGTTCACCGTCCCCAGCATCGAGCACACGCTGACATCGTTGCATTGCTGCGAGAGGTGATTGGCCACCGCGAGGATGCCGCCGGCGAAGGCCTCGGAGCTGGTGACGTTGACGGCGAGGATGGGCTCCTTCGACGATTTCCCCACGGCGCGGCAGTAGGCGTATTCGTCGATGATGGTCTCGCCCACGGTGAGCACCTTCAGCGGACGCACGCGGTCCAGCCAGCCGACGACGTCGTCGAAGGCGTGGAGAGCGCGAAAGCGGGTCACAAAGGCTGCGAGCTCGTGCATTGGATCGCCCATCGGGTCCCCACAGAGCTGCGGTCGCAGCCACGGCGCCCACGCTAGAGAACCGCAGCGCGGACGTCACCTCTGCTCTCGGCGCAGCAGACCCCGATGACGAAGACGCCGCTGCCAGCCCGTGCTTCGTCGTCGTCAGCTACGCGCCCACCCAACGCAGGAGCTTCTTCGCCTCCCACCTCAGCTTCCCAGGAATCTTGTGGCGGTGGTTCCAGATGTAGGAGGCAAGGCCCGCCGGCGTTGGGCGTGCTGCCTGGACCCCCTCACCAAAGAGCCGCTGCCACACTCGTTTTCTGGCCCCGTAACTCCGGCGCCAGCCTCTTCTCAGGGCGGTGGTGAGCACTGCAAGCCCAGTGGGCACGCCGAGCTTCGCAAGGTGCTCGTTGCACAAGGTAAGAATGTCGGTGTTGTTCCTCTCGAGCGCCAGCGTTGCGCGAAGGGAGAGGAAGTCCGGGAACTTCGCGCACAGGCTCGGAAAACAGGAGTCCAGGCGATCGAGCATCGTCCAAGCTTGATCTCGCTGTCCGCCTTTGCGCGCAGCAGCAGCCTCTCGCACCGCGGGCCAGACGAGAAAGGCGGTCTCCTTCTCACGATAGCCATCATCGGTGAAAAACCGATGCGTCGTCGCTCCCGGATGAAGCCAGCGAGACTGCTCCCATTCCCAGCTTCGAGGATCGATGCCCGCGTCGGGCCCACCGGAGGGTCCGTTGCGTGGTGGTACTCCGCGCAGTCCTCGCTCCAGCAGCTGCAGCAGAAGATCCCGGGTTTCGGGCTCATGGACGAGAATCTGGCGCTCGCCCGTGAAGGGCAGCCGCGCGCTCCCTGGCGCAATACCATAGGCGCGGCAGGCGCCCGGGTCCATTTTAGTGATAAAACATGGAGTCTTTGAGAAGTTGGCCACCGCCGCAAACCCGCTGGATGCGCCGATAAAGAGATCGCTGTTCATGAGCAGGGTCAGTTCGTGCCCCAGGCCCAAGCCCAGCGCCCTCAGACTGAGTACGTTCGGAAGCCGGAGCAATTCGAGCGGCTTCTCCTGCAGGCGTCCCATGACAACAAATTGCACATCAGGATGATGTTTCTCCGCGTCCCTCAAAAACTCGTACCATTCCACGAAATCAGAGTCGCGCGCGTAGGTGTGCGAACCGCCATACCCCGCATCGAGCCGGCGCAGCCGCATGTGAACCGTCACGATGCGGTTGCGAGCGAAGCGTTTCGTCAGCAGCCCGGACACGTCTGGCCCACAACCCAGGCTGGGGCGCAGGAGCGGAACGCTGCCATGTGCTGCTGCGTATGAATTAATTCTATCATGAGAGGTTACGTGATTAGAGAAATAACTCAGCATCAGATGGGGCGTGCCCTCACCGGCGGTCAGAATACGTTGATAGTCGCCCAGAGCCGCTTCGTAGTCGCCCAAGACCTTTGAATTCGGTGTGTCTGTGCCGCACGCCTCGCGCAAAGCAAGCACCATTTGATCGCGCTGTCGGTAGATGAAGATATTGCCAATTTTCGGGTGCATGCCAAACGCGGCTAGAAGCTCATTAAAGATCAAATCACAGTTATCCGTGTTGACCAGCTCGAGCTGGAAATAGTTCGCCGGCTGCTTCCCATCCACACAAAGATAGATGTCGACTTGGCTACGGCCCAGCTCTTCGCAGCGAATTGCTGTCTGTATGTTCCATGTAAGAACATCTCCAAGAGCGTATGGAAACAACCCAAAATCGTAGATTGCAAGATAACTTGGATCGACCATCGGTCCCTATTCCATTTGTGGCGGAGGATGACTGCGTGACGAGAGTGATGTCTGTATTGTTCGCCGCGTCAAGGTCCTGACTTGCCCTGGGCGAAATGGCTGCTCCCAGTGAACTCGTTGTCCGGCGAACGGTGGATCGCAAGGCGGGTGGACGCCAGCACCGCTCCGCTGATATCACGCTGTGCGGCCATGAAGCTCTCCCGGCACAGCCTGCTTCGTCGTCGCGCGAGCGAGCTCAGGGCGGCTCTGGGCACCGGGAAAAACTGGGCCCGGCTTCTGCTCACGGGTCGCCTACCGAATCTGATCACCTGGCGAATCGAGGAAAGAAAGCGCGAGCGGGGCGGGCGCCGAATCGAGCGCATCGTCGTCGCCTATGACTTTCACAAACAACCGCTCAGCGTCGGTGACTCCCTGACCTTCGTAGCCTTGGGTCTTGCGCTGCGCGACCGCTTTGCTCACGCGACTCTCGACGTCGCTTTCCTCGGCAATCCGCGGGTGCGTCATTCGCTCTGGCGCGGCTGGCCCCCTGCATACATTGCCTCTCTCGCCAGCCGGATGGCCGAGGTGGCCCGCAACACGGCAGGTGTCGCGCAGGTTCATCTCTTCGACGAACGCGCTGGCTTCGAGAGTTTCCTCGCACACGCCGCACGCAACGACTATGTGTGGCCGGAATGGAGGCAGTATATCACTGGTGAATACATGCACTACTCACTGCATAATGACATCATTAGACTTTGCACGTTGCCGCAGCTTCATTTCGTAGAGGAGCCGAAGCGCAAAGCCGCAGACATCCTGCGACAGACCGCTGCACGAATCAACGTCACCGTACAGTTGCGGCACAGCTCATTTCAGTCCGAGAGAAATTCCCAATGGGCAGCCTGGAAGGCCTTCTTCGCCTTCGCACGCGAGCAGCACCCCGACGTCGGCTTCGTGCTGATCGGATCCCAAGAGGAGGCGGACCATTTCAGCGAAGAGCTGCCGAACGTCCTCGTCGCCAAGAAGCTCGGCACATCGCTGCTCCTCGACCTCGCGCTCGTCTCCTGCGCCGCGGGGCATCTCGGCACGGGATCCGGGCCTGGCGTGGTCGCTGAGTTCAGCGATCGACCCTACGTGATGTGGACCCACGGCATCCCCACAGAGCTGTGGGTGGATGCGGAGCAGCACGGCGACGTCTTGCGCTTTCCGCATTTTGTCGCTGACCAGAAGTTGATCACCTCACCCGAAACACCGGAGTCCATCATCAAACACGGGGGCGAGCTGCTGCGCGCGATCGCAGCGCGCCATCCGAGGTCGCCGTGACGCCTGGGTCGCGGGCTCAGAGATCGTCGAACCGCCCGGCGGCGACGGCCTCGGCATAGGTCGCCGCCAGTCCCTCGCGGAGGCGCACACGCGGCACAAACCCCGTCGACGACAGCCGGGTCAGATCGAGGAGCTTGCGGGGCGTTCCGTCCGGCCGCGTGCTGTCCCAACGGATGCGACCTGTGAAGCCGACGGCGTCGGCGACCAGCTGGGCGAGGGCGGCGATGGTGACTTCTTCGCCGGTGCCGATGTTGACCAGGCCGAAGCCTGGGTGACGGACGAGCAAGTGCGCGGCGGCCGCCGCGAGGTCGTCGACGTGCATGAACTCACGCAGCGGGCGGCCCGAGCCCCAACACTCGACCTCGGTGGAGCCGCGGGCCTTCTCTTTGTGAAAACGCTGGAGGAGCCCAGGAATCACATGACTCTTTTCAGGGTCGTAGTGATCGCCCGGTCCATAGAGGTTCGTCGGCATGGCAGCGACCACCCGCAGCGACGTCGAGCGGCCCAGGTATTCCGCGAGCTTGATGCCGGCGATCTTCGCCAGCGCATAACCCTCGTTGGTCGGTTCCAGGGGGCCGCTCAACAGGCAGTCCTCGCGAAGGGGCTGCGGAGCATCCCGCGGGTAGACGCAAGAGCTGCCAAAGTAGAGGACGTCGGTGGCGCCGTGGGCTGCCGCGGCCGTGAGCACATTGACGCCGATGCGGAGGTTGTCGACGAGGAACGCCGCCGGCGCGCTCATGTTTGCCGCGATGCCACCGACCCTGGCCGCAGCCAGCACGACCACCGCGGGCCGGTGCTCGGCAAAGAAGCGATCGACAGCAGCGGAGTCCCGCAGCTCGAGCTCCGCGCGGGTCCGGGTGAGGATGTTGTCGCAGCCCTTTGCCCGCAGCACGCGGATGATGGCGGCGCCGACCATGCCTCGGTGTCCGGCGACAAAAACGAGCGACTGGGGGTTCATGCAGCTTCAGTTCCGTCGGGCAGCCTACTGCACGCCCGCCGAAATGCACCACCACCCCCCGCATCATGCAGTCTCTTCTGCCACAGTGGCGCCATGGCCGAAGTCGCCTTCGTCGTGCCGGTGCACAACCGCGCCGCTGTCACGCGCACTTTCCTTCAGGCACTGGCCCGGCAGGATCAGCAGGACTTCGTCGTCGTCGTCGTCGACGCCGGCTCCACCGACGACACCGCCTTGATGCTCGCCGCCGCCCCGCTGCCAGTGCATGTAGTGCGCGGTGACGCGAGCTGGTTTTGGGGGCGAGGCACCGCCGAAGGAATTGCTGCCGTCGCCGCCGCCCAGCTCAGCAGCCGCGTGGTCATGATCAACGACGACCTGGAGCTTCGGCCCGACTACGTCCGCCGTTTGTTGGCCACGATGCAGGCGCACCCCGACGCGGTCGTCGGCTCCACCGCCGTCGAAGCCGCGCCACCGCATCGCATCTATGCCATCGGCGGCACCTTCCTCCCGCTGCTGGGACGCGTCTCTCATCGACGTCGCCGCTGGCGACCGCTGCGCTGGCTGCCGGGCATGGGCATGGGGCTCAGCATCGCGACCTATCAGCGTGTCGGTGGCATCGATTGGCAGCGCTTCCCGCACTACGGCAGCGATTTCGAGTTTTCCTGGCGCGCCCGACGCCAGGGAGTGCCCTTGGTGGTCAGCGATGCCTCGGTCTATGTCGACGCCGGGCGCGCGGGCCGCAAGATTCCCGCGTCGTCGTCGTGGAGCGCCTTTGCCCAGCACCTGCTCGACCAACGCTTCGACGAAAATGTCGTCTGGAAGCGCTCCTTCTACGAGAAGAACTGGGGCCCCGTCGTCGGCGTCGCCGCCGCTGCCCGCTTTGCTGCTGAGGCCACCTTGCGCCGTTGTGCACGCCGTGCGCGCGCGCGCCTGTGAACGTCGACGAGGGAGGCAGTTGCGGCGGCCTGCGGGCGGCGGGCATGCTGCGACCATGAGCTGTCTGCGGGTACTCGAGCGCCCGACGGGCATGTGATGCCGCGACCCCTCGCTGTCGTCACGGGTGCCGCGGGCTTCATCGGGGCGCGGGTGGTGCGTGCTCTTTCCATCGACCATGACGTCGTTGGCGTCGGTCGGGGCACCGCTCGCTCTTCCATCACCATGGCGGGCCTGGCTGGGATCGATCGCCCCGCGTCGCTCGTCGTTCATCTCGCGGGCGGCAGCTCGGTGGGCCGCTCGCTCGAGGCCCCCCTCATCGACTTCGAGCAAACGCTGCCACCGCTGGCGCAGGTGCTCGAATGGCTGCGAACGTCGTCGCCGACGGCGCGGCTGGTGCTCGCTTCCAGTGGCGCCGTGTATGGCGACGGAGCAGGTCGGCCTCTAGCCGAAGACGCGCCCCTGCATCCTGCTTCTCCCTATGGACACCATCGGCGCCTGGCCGAGTCTCTCTGTGCGTCGTGGGCGCAGACTTTCCAGACGGCGGCCGTGATCGTGCGCCTGTTCTCTGTGTATGGGCCCGGGCAACGCAAGCAGCTGATGTGGGATGCCTGCTGCAAGGCACGCGAGGGCGATCGGACCTTTCACGGCACCGGCGACGAGGCACGCGACTGGCTGCACGTCGACGACGCTGTCGCGCTCTTGCTGGCGGCCTCGCGCTCGGCATCTCCGCAGGTCCCGATCGTCAACGGCGGCACCGGCACAGCGACCTGCGTGCGGGCCATCGTGGGGGCGGTGTTTGGGGCGCTCGGGGCGGGCGAGCCCACGTTCTCGGGAGCGACGCGCGCCGGCGATCCGGCCCTGATGATGGCCGACGTCGGGCGGGCCCGGGCCCTCGGTTGGGCGCCCCGCGTCGACGTCGCAGCCGGCGTCGCCGAATACGTGCGCTGGTTTGGAGAACAGCGGTGATCCGCGTCGGGTTGCCGGCCCTCGGGGGTCCAGCGTGGCAAGGAGGGCGCAACTACCTCTGGAACCTGCTGCGCGCGCTCATGAGCCTGCCGCCCCACGAGGTGCAGCCCGTGTTGTTGTGCCACCGGGGCGAAGGAGGCGATCTGCGTCTGCCCGGCGTCGCCGTCGCCGAGCGCAGTGGACTCTTGGCCCACCTTCGGGCGCAGCGCATCGGCTCCGTGGGTCGGCGGCTCTTCGGCCTCGACGTCGTCGAGGAGCTGTGGCTGCGCGACGCCGGCGTCGACGTCTACTCCCACGGTCGCCCGCTGGGCCGCAGTCGCATCCCGTGGATTTATTGGATCTACGACCTCCAGCACCGCGCGCACCCGGAGTTCTTCAGCAAGGCCGAGGTTCGCTCCCGCGACGCGGCCATCGCCTGTGCGGCCCGATACGCATCGTTGCTCGTGACCAGCAACGCCGGCGAGCGCCAGCAGTTGTCGCGTCTTTTTGGCGTCGCGCTCGATCGCATCCGTGTGTTGCAGTTCGTCAGCGGGCTGCGCGTGCCATTGGCGTCGTTGCCCAGCCGGGCGGCGTTGACGTCGAGACTCGGCCTGCCCGCGCGCTATTTCCATCTCCCCAACCAGCTGTGGAAGCACAAGAACCACGCCGTGGTCCTCGACGCGCTGGCCCTGGCCCCCGACGTCAGCGTGGTGGCCACCGGCGCGCAGGAGGACTACCGCCATCCCGGCCTCTACCAAGCATTGCTGGAGCGCGCCGCGCACCTGGGCCTCGGGTCGCGCTTCCGACACCTCGGGATGGTGCCCCACGACGAGCTGCTCGCGCTGATGCAGCACTCCGTCGCCGTCGTGAACCCGTCGTTGTTCGAGGGCTGGAGCAGCACCGTCGAAGAGGCCAAGACCCTCGGCAAACAGGTGCTGCTCTCAGACATCCCCGTGCACCGCGAGCAGGCTCCCGAGCGTGTGCGCTTCTTCGCGCCCCACGATGCCTCCTCACTCGCCGCGCTGCTCAACGAGGCGCTGGACAGCGTCGACCCCGGCCACGAAGCGGCTGCCCAGGCACGGGCTGCGTCGTCGTTGCCGGCCCGTGAACAGGTCTTCGGCGCCACCTATCTGGACATCGTCCGCGCTGCGGTGGCGCGGCCGCATTGATGGGTCGCATACACTCCGTCGGTGGATCGCCGTCGATGAACTCCATCCCCTGCCGCCTGTGCCGGGCCAACGCCACGTGGGTGTGTCAGCAACGGCTGCTGGCCCGCCACGATGTCGACTACTTCCTCTGCTCGCATTGCGAGCTGCTGCAGACCCAGCAGCCCCATTGGCTTGACGAAGCCTACGCGTCGGCGCTCTCGCGGCTCGACACCGGCGCCTTGAGGCGCAACCAGACTGAGTCCCGTCAGACCGCCTTGCTCGCTGCGGCTCTCGGGATCGCAGCCGACGAACCTTGCCTCGACTACGGCGGCGGCTACGGCGTGCTGACGCGCATGATGCGCGATGTCGGTCTGGACTTTCGCTGGTGGGACAAGCACGCCGAGAATCTCTTTGCCCGTGGCTTCGGCGGCGACGTGCAACGCTCCTGTCGGCTCGTCACGGCCTTCGAGGTGCTCGAGCACTTCGCCGATGTGCACCAAGACCTCGAGCAGCTCTTCGGCCCGCGCCACGACTTCGTGTTCATCGCCACTGTGTTGCACGACGGGCACCGGCCGGGCTGGTGGTACTACCTGCTCGAGAGCGGACAGCACGTCGCCTTCTACGCGCGCCGCACCATGCGTTTCATCGCCGACACCTTTGGCTACGACGAGATGGCCGGTCCCACGCACACGCTCTTTGCCAGAAAGGGCGCCTTGCGCGGCGCTCGGCGAGCCCTGGTCCAGGGCCTGGTCCGACAACCCTTCGCAGGTCGCGTCAGCGGGCTGCTGCCTGAGCCACTCCTGCGTCGAATCGGCGGCTATCGGCCGCGCACCGACGCCGACCATGACCTGCTCCGAGGAGCCTCCGCATGAGCATGAGAGCGCCCCGCCGGGCCCTGGCCGCGCTGGGCCGAGCTGTCCGCGCGCTCGACGATGTCGCCCTCGGCGCGCGCCTTGACGGCATGACTCTCGACGTGGCCCGCTCCGCGCGCCTACACCGCCGAGGCGTGACGTCGAAGGAAGGCTGTGCCCTCGTCGTCGGCGCTGACGCCTTGGTCGAAGGCAGCATCGCTTTCGATCGTCCTGGTGCGCGCGTGATCATCGGCGCGCGCACGTTCATGAACGGCAGGATCGTGGCAGCCGAGCGCGTCGTCATCGGCGACGACGTGCTGGTGGCCTGGGGCGTCACCATCGTCGATCATCACTCTCACGCCCTCGCGTTCAGCAAACGCAGCCGCGACGTCGTCCTCTGGGGCCGGGGCGAGAAGGACTGGACCCACGTGAGCGTTGCGCCCGTCACCATCGCCGACAAGGTGTGGATTGGCTTCGATGCCATCGTACTGGCGGGGGTGCAGATCGGAGTAGGCGCCATCGTTGGCGCGGGGTCCGTGGTCACCAAGGATGTGGCACCGTGGACGGTCGTCGCCGGCAACCCGGCCCGTGTCATCCGCACCTTGGGAGAAGACGAACGCTAGCGCCGAAAGCTGGCGATGCGCGTGCCGGCCGCAACCACGCGGGCGATCGGATCGATCTCGGCATCGACTTTGGTCCACACCCTGCGCGCAGCACTCTCGATGCTCAGCGACGTCGCCATCGCCGACCCCCGCCAGCCTCGGCGGACCTGGCGCAGGTGGTGTTGCAACGCGAGCAGGGCGTCCCCATCGACTTCGACGGCAGCGGGCCATAGCGAGGGCGGCGTCGAGGACACTTCAACGCGCGGACGATAGGCGTCGTGAGTACCCGAACCATCCGAGCCCGCGTTTTCGACGAGAGACTGTGCCGGGTAGAGCGCGAGACCCTGGCACCGGAAAACGGAGACGTACCAGCGGATGGCCCACGAGTCCTGCAGGAAGGTGCGTTGGCGCTCGACGAGCTTGGAGTAGGGATAGGCATCGTCGAGGTCGAAGGCCCGTCGCACCGCCGGGTCTTCCAGGAAAGCGACGTCGCGCATGACGGGATCGAAGGCCTTCCACGCGCGGGCCCAGGTTGCCCATCCCCAGGTGCCGATGAAGGGCAGAAAAAACGCTCGGTTCGGCGCACCCACCTCGGCGGGGAACATGTACCCGGCCACCTGCATCACACGATCGTCGTCGGAGTACCGGTCGAGACTCTCGTTCATGAAGCGCAGGAACGCCGGAGAGAGACGCAGGTCGTCCTCGACGACGATGACCCGGCCCGACTCGGCGCATGCTTCGTCGACGCCAGCGATGACCGAACGGGCCAACCCCCAGTTGAGCTCTCGCTGCACGATCCGTCGTCGTCGCCCGCCGCGAAAGGCCCGGGCGACGTCCCGGACGGCGTCGACCGCGGCTCGATCGGCGTCGTCGCGGGCTCCATCGCAGTAGATGACGACGTCGGCGTCGGCGCTGCCGCTGCAGGCCTCAAGGGACGCCAGTGCCGCGTGCAGGTGATCCGGCCGGTTGAAAGCGAAGACCGCGATGGGAGCTGGCGTCGTCGTCGTCGTCGTCGTCGTCGTCGTCGCCTTCCGTGGGATTGTCGGGGCCACCGTGGTCGTCGACCGCACCTTGCTCGTGTCGGTTGGCAGCGACCACACGCGGCGCAGCCACAGCTCGAGCACCAAGGCCTTGAAGGCCAAGGGCGTGGACCCTTCGTGGGCGGGATGCCCACCGGCGCTCAGCGCGAAAGCGGCGGCGGGCTCGAGCACCCCGTGCTGCACGAGGACGCCGTCGTCGAGCAGCTGCCCGTAGCGCTCGAAGAGCGCACGGTGCCAACGCGCGACGGGTGGCGTGAAGCCTCGCTTGCGTCGCTTCAGCACGAAGGCTGGCAGGAGATGGCGGGCGGCCTCCTTCAACC
>JAHFED010000029.1:0-35963 GCA_023248635.1 Myxococcales bacterium | reverse complement strand
ACCACGCCTTCCCAGGCAGGAAGACGTCGCTGTCGGCGGATCGACGCGCAAGCACGTCCTCGACGAGCAGGGCGTCGACCAGGGGAAGGCGCGGCTCGACGCCGGAGCGCATTGCCAGCCGATCGACCTGCGCGAGACCATTCTCACTCAGAAAGGTGGCCGCGATCTCGAGGGTGGCGGCCAGATCGGCGCGGCCTTCGACGACGACGGCGTCTTCGGGGAAGGCGGGGGCGCCTGCCAGCACCGAGAGCCCGAGGTAGCGCCGTCGGGCAGCGCGGGAGAAGGACCAATCCTGGTTGGCGGCATAAAAGCAGCGCTCCAAGGTCGTCGGCGTCAGGATGCGAGCGAGTGCGGCCCGGACGTCGTCGACGCGGGCGGCAGCATCTCGCCCTCGACGCAGGAGGCGCTTGGCAAAGGGCGGGATCTCGAAACCGCGCTGAGCGAGGACGGCGTGGGCCGTGGCTTCGCGGGCGGCGCGTTGAAGCCAGCGGTAACCCCAGAAGAGCTCATCGCCACCGTGACCCAAGAGCAGCACGGGTGTGTCGTGTGCACGCGCAGCGGCAGCGACGGCGAAGTAGCCGGCGCCAGCGATGTCGGCGATGGGTTCGTCGCGGGCAACGACGAGATCGAGGAAGCCGTCGACGATCGCCGCAGTGGTGAGCTCGACGGCGACGTTGCGCACGCCGAGGTGTGCTGCCAGCTCGGCTGCGGCCGCTCGCTCATCGGACGAGGAACTCTCGGCGTATCCGACGGTAAAGGTGAGGGCATCACTCCCGAGCCGTCGCACAGCGAGAGCCGCCACCAGGCTCGAATCGAGGCCGCCGCTGAGAGCGACACCGACCGGAACATCGGCCCGCACGACGAGGTCGGCGACGTCTTCGAGCCGGTCAGCCAAAGGCATCGTCGTCGTTGACGGCGAGGCCGCGCGGGCGAGGGGAGCCCAAAAGCGGGTCGTGCGCGGAGGGGATCCGTCGACAGCGATCGACATCGTGTGCCCCGGAGCCAGACGCCGAATGCCTGCAAACGCCGTCGCCTCGCCGGGGACGAACTGGAAGCAGAAATAGTCAGCGAGAGCTTGCGCATCGAGCGCGGTGGCACTGAGGACGCGCGCGAGCGGTACGAGCTCGGACGAGAACCAGACGGCGTCGTCGCGGACGGCGACGAACAAGGGTTTTTCCCCCATCCGATCGCGCGCGAGCAAGACCCGCCCTCGACGGGCGTCATAGAGGGCAAAGGCGAACATCCCGCGCAAGTGTTCGACGCAGGCGTCGCCGTGCTCGAGGTAGAGGGGGAGGATCACCTCGCTGTCGCTGCGGGTGCGAAAGCGGTGACCACGGGCCGTGAACGAATCGCGCAATGCGTGGTGGTTGTAGATCTCGCCGTTGGCAATGAGCACCAACCCCTGATCGTCGTCGTGCAGGGGCTGCGCACCGCCCGCCACGTCGATGATGCTGAGACGGCGGTGGACGAGCCCGACGTGCTCGTCGAAGAAAGCGCCGGCGCCGTCGGGGCCACGGTGGGCGAGTCCCTGCTGCAGTGCGTGGGCCCGGTCGCGTTTGACGTCGCTGGTCCCAAAGGCAGAGACGAAACCCGCGATGCCGCACATCTTGCGACGCTAGCAGAGGTCGTCTCACGGCGATCGAGACACCTCGCAGTAGCCGACGCCGTCCCCCGCAGGCAGGATGCTCACGCCATGAAACCCATCCGCCTTTCCAGCTGCTTCCGACCCGCGCGCAGATGACGACCTACCTCTTCGACGTGCGCTTCGCGCGGCCCAGCGCCCTCGACGGCGTGGGACGGCACCTGTGGTCGACGGCGGCGGCGTTGCCGGCTGCGTTGCACAAAAACGAGAGCCTGACCTTGCTCGTCCACGTCGACGACGTCGTCGCCTGGAGCGCGCAGGTTCCCGGTGCGCGGGTGATCGGCAGCGAGCTGCCCATCGCCTCTTTCGCCCAGCAGCTCCATTGGCCGGCGCTGGTGGCGAGCATCGCTCCCGACCTCGTTCACTATCCCCAATACGACCTGCCCGCCGTGCCCACCGGCATCGCCGCTGTGGCAACCGTCTACGACCTCACCCCCGTGGATGAGCCACGCTATTTCGGGAGCGGTGCTGGGTGGCGCCGCGTTGCCGCCGCCGCGCTGCTCGCGGGTTCCTGTGCCCGCGCTGCCCGTGTGGTGACCTTGAGCCACGCCAGCGCACGGGCCATCGCTGCCCATGCTCCGCAGTGTGCCGGCCGTGTGCGAGTGACCACACCTGGCCCCTCTCATCTGGCGCTGACGACGTCGACGCCGGTGCCTGTCAACAGCGATCGCTTCATTTATGTGGGAAACCACCGTCCCCACAAGCGCGTCGAGGTCCTCGTGCGCGCCTTCGCTGAGGTTCGCCGTCGCCGACCCCAGGCCGAGCTGCTGCTGGTCGGTCGCAGCGATGCGCGCTTCCCCGAGGTTCCTCGGCTGCTGCGCGGACCCCTCGGTGAGGGTGTGCGGCAGGTCGAGTCCGCCTCCGACGCCGACGTCGCCGCCCTTTTGTCGTCGTCGGCGGCCCTGGTTTTTGCGTCGGTGGGTGAGGGCTACGGCTTCCCCGTCGTCGAAGCGCTGGGTCTTGGCATTCCGGCCATCGTTGCTGACGCGGGATCGTTGCCGGAGGTGCTCGACGGCGCTGGCGTCGTCGTCGCTGCTGCTGACGAGCGGGCCTGGGCCGAGGCGATGCTGCGGCTGTGCACCGATGCCGCTCTGCGCGCCTCTCTGTGTCAGCGTGCGGCGCAGGTGGTGTCCGGGCTGGACTGGCAGGCGACGGCGCGACAAACCGTGGGCGTCTGGCGCGAAGCGCTGCTGTGAGGGTGTGAGGAGGAGTCATGGCCAAGCGCGCGCTCATCACTGGCATCACGGGACAAGACGGCTCCTATCTGGCCGAGCTCTTGTTGGCCAAGGGCTACGACGTCGCCGGCATCGTACGGCGCAGCAGCTCCATCGAGCGGGAACGCATCGACCATCTGCATTTGATGGATCGTGAAAACGACAAGCAACGCATCGAATTAATCTACGGCGACCTCAGCGACGGATCCTCGCTCAACCGCGCGTTGCGCCAGTGGCAGCCCGATGAGGTCTACAACCTCGGAGCCCAGAGCCACGTGCGCGTCTCCTTCGACGTCCCGGAGTACACCGCCGATGTCGACGGCGTCGGCGTCGTGCGACTGCTGGAGGCCATCCGCGACGTCGGCATCGCTCCGCGCTTCTACCAAGCGAGCACCTCGGAGCTCTTTGGCGGGTCCCAGTTGGCCGCTCAGAGCGAAGAGACGCCCTTCAACCCGCGCAGCCCCTACGCCTGCGCCAAGGCCCTCGCCTTCTACGCCACCCGCAACTACCGGGAGGCCTACGGCTTGTTCGCCGTCAACGGCATCTTGTTCAATCATGAATCTCCGCGTCGAAGTCCCAATTTTGTCACCCGCAAGGTCTCGCGCGCCGCAGCCCGCATCAAGCTCGGGCTGCAAAAGACCGTGGCCCTGGGCAACCTCGAGGCCCAGCGCGATTGGGGTTACGCCGGCGACTATGTCGACGCCATGTGGCGGATGCTCCAGGCGGAGCGCGCCGACGACTACGTGATTGCGACGGGGGAGACCCACTCGGTGCGCGAGCTGCTGGACGTCGCCTTCGCCCACGTCGGGCTTCAATGGCAGTCCCACGTCGTCCACGATGAGCGCCACCTCCGGCCCACCGAGGTCGACGTGCTGCTCGGCGACGCAGCCAAAGCACGTCGCGTGCTTGCTTGGGAACCCAAGGTGCGCTTCACCGCCCTGGTGCAGATGATGGTCGACGCCGACTTGGCCCGCGAGCGGCGCGTCGCTGCCGCAGGGTCGTCGACGTGAAAGCGCTGGTTACCGGCATGGCGGGGCAGGATGGCTCCTGGCTTGCCGAGCACCTGCTGGCCCAGGGGATCGAAGTGCACGGCGTCGTCCGCACGGGGGACAAGCTCGACAACCTCGCCGCTGTCCGCGATCACGTCGAGCTGCACCCAGCAGATCTCGGCAAAAGCGACGACGTCGACGTCTTGATTGGATCGCTGCGCCCAGATCGCTGCTTCCATCTGGCGGCGCAGAGCACCTCGCACAACGCCGATGCGGGCTTCACGCTGGCCTCCAACACGCTGACCACTGTGCACTTGCTCGAGGCCGTGGCCCGCCACTCTCCGTCGACACGCTTTTTTCTGGCGGGCTCTGCCGAGCAGCTGGCGGGTGGATCTCAAACGCCCCAAAGTGAGGACAGCGCCGAGCTACCGCGCTCGATCTACGGGCTCTCCAAGGCGATGGCGTCGGCGGCGGTGCGCTTCTACCGTCGACAACATGGGGTCTTCGGCGTCGTCGGTCTGCTGTACAACCACGAATCCACCCGCCGGGATCCGGCCTTCCTCTCGCGCAAGATCGCCCGCGCCGTCGCCCGCATCGCCGCGGGCCTCGACGATCACGTTGACTGCGGCGACCTCGCTGCGGTGCGCGATTGGGGCCACGCCCCTGAGTACGTCGTCGCCATGGCGCGCATGCTGGAGCTCGCCCAACCCATCGACCTCGTGCTCGCAACGGGGATCGGCCGCACCGTGCAGGAGCTCGTCGACGCGGCCTTTGCAGCCACCGGCCTGCGGTCTCACGATCATGTGCGGGTGGATCCCAACTTGGTCCGTCCCCCCGAGCCGGTGGCCGTCGTCGGCGATCCCCGTCGGGCCGCAGAGCTCTTGGGTTGGCGCGCGACCAAACCCTTCGCGGAGATGATCGCCGAGATGGTGCAGGCGGAGTGCGCTCTGCTGCGGGCCGCAGAATCAGGTTGATCCGCCAGCGTCGACGTCGTTGGGCTTGGCTTGCCACCAGGCCACGGTGTCCTCGAGTCCCGCCCGCAGCGACCAGCGCGGCCGCCACCCACTTGCCCGCAGCGCTTCGGCGTCGGCGACGATCAGGGGCGGTTCCTTCGCGGGCGCCCCGAAACGCACCAGCTCTGGCTTGCCCACGATGTCGGCGATCTCTTCGGCCAGCGCCCTGACGCTGACGCCCACCCCGGTGCCGACGTCGTGGGTGCCCGACAAGGGGGCCCGCAACGCGGCAGCGACGTCGTCGACGTGCAGGTAGTCTCGGATCTGGGTGCCAGCGCTGAGCGACTTGGGTTGGCCCTTCAGCAAGGCGCGGATCACCGCGGGGACCAAACGCGTTGGCGCCTCCCCTGGTCCGTAGAGCAAATGAATGCGCGCCCAAAAAACGTCGAGGGACAGCCCCAACACCACCTCCCGCAACGCCCGCTTGCAGGCTGCGTACAAGGTCGGCGGCGCCCACGCATGCTCGTAGCAGGTGCCGGCGACGACGAGGCGCTGCCCCGGTGTCAGCGCCCGCACCAGCATCAGGCTCTGCGCGAGGCAATCGAGGTTTTCCGCGCTGGTCAGATAGTCGCCGCGCGCGCACCAGCCGAGGTGAAAGACGACGTCGGGGTTCTCGTCTTTCAGCCGCGCGGGCGTGAGGGGATCGCGCAGCGAGAGTGCAACGACGACGTCGCCGCGGGCCTGGAGCTGTTGCACGAGGGCAGCACCGATGAAGCCCGATGCGCCGGTGACGACGACCTTCATGGTCCCATCGCTCTCGCAAAATCGGGCAGTGCGCGATCCTTGTCGGACATCACCGCAGCAGCACCCGGCCAGGCGATGCCGAAGGCGGGATCATCGAAGCGCACCCCGCGCGCCGCCGACGCCACATAGGGAGTGGTGATGAAATAGACGAGGTCGGTGTCGTCGACGAGGGTGAGAAAGCCATGGGCGCAACCGCGAGGGAGAAACACGGCGCGGTCGACGTCGCCGCTCAGCTCGAACCCCAGCCACTTGCAATAGCTCGGGCTCGCGGGCCGCAAGTCGACGACGACGTCGAAGGCGGCGCCGTGGGTGCACACCACCAGCTTGTCCTCCTCGTGGGGAGCGGCCTGGAAGTGCAGGCCGCGCAGGGTTCCTCGGCTCTTGTTGCGCGATTGGCTCACCTGCACGAAGCGCGTGGGCAAGCCGGCAGCTGCGAAGGCATCGACGTCGACGAGGCGGGAAAAGCTGCCGCGACCATCCTCGCTGCGGCGAGCAGCGACGACGACGACGCCTTCGATTGCGGTGGGGCTGAAGAGCATTCACATCATCCTGAAATGATCAGAAGCGCGCGCGCACCAGGGTGATGCCGATGGGGGCGTCGCTGCGACCGGGCAGCGGCGCAAACACCACCGGCAGGGGCAAACCGAAGCGAGCTTCTTTGGCGGTGACGTCGATGACGGCGGGGCTGCTGATGGCCAACCACTGGTCGGGAATGAGCACCAGCGCCAGCGCCATGCCGATGGCCTGCCCCGACAAACCCAAGCCGCAGGCGATGCGCGAGCTGGTGTCGATCTCTTTGGGCACGATCAAGAAGCCAAGGCCCGTCAGCAGCCCGCCTCCCATCAACCCGCCGGCGACGACGGCCGCCGAGCGCGACGCCGGCAGATCGGAGAAGGCGCCAACGCCGAGGGCCACGAGCCCGAACAGACCCGCCCCCGTCAACCCCGCGCCCAGACCAAAATTGGAACGCTGCGCCAAGAACACCTCGTCAAGGCCCACGGGCACCGCGGTGAAGGCCCCCAGCGCACTGGCGAGCCCCCCCATCACCATGGCGGAGGCCATCAAGGCGTTGTCGTCGTCGTCGAGGTCGAGCCCATAAGCGAGGGCGGCGCCGCCGACGAAGCCGCCCAGGGATCCCAGCGAGAGCGAGAGCGATTGGCCGCTGCCGTCGAGCCCCGCCATCAGGCCCAGCCCCGCGCCCAAGACAGTGCCCGCGCCCGCAGCCCCCAGGACGCTGGTCGCCTCCGTCGTCGACAAGGGACCGAGGATCAACTCCGTTCCCCAGGCCGCACCACCCAGGGCCACCGCTCCGAGCAAGGCCGTGCCCCCTTGGGTCAGCACGGAAACTTCTTCGCGCGACAGTTTGCTCTCGCGGTCGTCGTACACGAGCACATCGCGCGAGGGCACGAAGGCGCCCGGTAAGCCTCCGCCAGCGAGGAGTCCGGTGCTCGCGGCGGTGGCCACAAACAACCATTGCTTGGGCGCTGCACCTGGTGGTGGGGCGACAGCCGGCTGCCCCGACGTCGTCGTTTTCGGCTTGTTGGCGTCGGGGTCTGGGGGCAGGGGCGGCATGTTGACGGCTCGAGCGGGCAACCCGCCGTGGCGCACGAAGCAGGCGTAGCGCACGTCGGAAGCGGTCTTTGCCCGCACGTCGAAGGCATCGCGCACAGTGCTGATGTTTGAGCCGTTGGCACGGCTCAAATCGGATGGCGTGAGGGCGGCGAGCAGCTCGGCACCGGCGCAGCCCACTTCATCACTGGGATCGTCGAGCAGCGACAGACCGACAGTGGCGGCGGACTTCTTGACGTCGTCGGGCAGGCGTCGCGCCAGGGCCACCAACGACTGACCGGCGGTGGCCCGCACCCGAGCATCGGCGTCGCGGGAGGCGGCAAACAAAGGCGGCGCGGCCACGGGAGGCTCGAGCCAGGGCAGCACGGCGGCGGCGAGCGCGCGGGCGCGGGGGGCAGGGCTCGACGAGAGCAGCCGGAGCAGCACGTCGACGTCCTTGGGTCCCAGCGTGTCGCCGACGGAGAGGCGTCCCTCGAGGGCTTGCAGGAGGGCGATGTCCCTGTGCTCCTCGATGGAACCGGGTTCGGGGGGCTCGGGTTTCTTCTCCCCAGCCTCGACCTTGCTTTCGACGGGCTTGCTCTCGACGGCGGGGAGCGCGGGCTGTTCGCGCAGCTCTTCAGGATCGCCGCTGGTCTGCAGCGCCAACAAGAGCACGGGCCCGAGGAGAGGTGCCATGCCGACTACGGTGCCGCCGCTTCGGCGCCAACGCAAGCAGCGCGATCCCGCCCATGGCCCAGGTCCCGGGCAGCGCTCCGCAGCCGCAGCCCCGGGGCGGGTCGACGACGACGTCGCCTTCGCCTTCGCCCTCGCCTTCCCCCTCGGCTGCCGTGCACGCAGCGACTTCGGCTTCGTCGCCGATGCAGAGGGTGGGACGGGCGCCTTGGCCTTGTTGGCGGGCGTTGACCAAGAGGACCAAGAGCTCGTCGTCGATGCCGAGGTCGACGATGCCGCCGGCGGCGACGTCGGAGACGGAGACGAGCTCCTTGGGGCCCGCGTTGAGGTCGATGGGCAGCAAGAACAGCGTCATGCCGTCGAAGTTCACGGGATCGCCGCTCAGGGCCACGGCCACCTGCGAACGACCGCGGGGCACCACCCGCACCAGCCGCGACGACGACGTGAACACGACGAAGCTGGCCCGGTCGACGGGGAGCTCGAGCACCTCGGCCTCGCGTTCTGAGAGGTCCTCACCGTGGGCAAAGCCACGCGCGGCATCGGCGCGCCGGCCGGTGAACAGGGTCCAAGCGGAGAACTCGGTGAAGGCGTCGGCAAAAGTAACGCCGGCGTCCTCCTGCAGCACGCCGTCGATGACGTCGAACCAGAAGGGGTCGTCGATGCCGGCGGCGCCGTTTTCGGTGTGCTCCCACAAGTGCAAGAGCACATCGTCACCGTAGCGCTCGCTCAGCGACAGAAAGAACACCGCGGCGCCGTAGCTGAAGGGGTCGACGGCACCAGAGGAGGGGGAATCCAGGGAGGTCTCGGCGTCGTCGAGGTAGCCGGAGGAGAAGCCCTCGAGATCGAAGAGCGAAGGGTCGAAGCGCTCGCTGGCCCACACCGCGGTGCCCTCGGCCATCACCGCGCCCTGGCCGTTGTCGTAGGCCGCTTGCACGGCGTGGAAGAGCTCGTGGCTGGCGACGGTGCGGTTGGCGATGCTGACGCTGGGATAACCATAACCGCGGAAATCGTTCTCCTGCACCATAAAACCAGAGCACACTTCAGGCGCGCGAGCGCCTGAAGCATTTGGCACTGCGGCGATGCAATTCTCAGGTCGGTAGGCGCCGTCGGCGGTCAAGGCGAAGTCGACCAGGTAGACATCGAAGCGGCCGTCGCCGCCGTTGTCGCCCTGGTTCTCGTCGGAAACGGGGGCGCGGTAGCCGAGCTCGACATAAAGCTCAAGGGCGCCCTCGTAGATCTCCGCCAGCTCCTCGAGGTGGTCTGGCACTCCGGACGCGTCATCATCTGCAGCAGGAATGGCGTGCGTTCCTGCCAGGGAATAGTGAAATCTGAAACGCGCCGAATCGAAGGTGAGCACCTCGTCGCCGACGTCGAAGCTGAAGAGATCCGAGCCCGGATCGTCGGGACGCGCCGCCGCCGTCGTCGCCAGCAGCAGCACCAACCCAGTCAAAACGCGCGGGCTCAAGGCAGGAAGGCCCAGCGGAAGCGCACCAAGGCCGACTGCGACTCACCGCGCGTGCCGTCGTTGCACAGCTCCTGGCCCTGTCCGTAGTACTGGGTGACCACGAGCTTGACGCGTCGGCCATCGCTCAAGCTGACGACGTAGACGTTGCCCGTCGTCGCCACACAGCCCGGGTACTCCCACCAGTTTTGCAGCACCACGCCGGGCGAACCCTGGCCGCTGCCGTCGGGGACGATGGTGCACGAGCCGTCGCCGTTGTCGGTCATGAACTCTTCGCCATTGAAGTTCAGCCCCGCGGGCACGGCGTCGAGAGTCTCGAAGTCGGTGTCCACCGCGGTGCGGGCGGCACTCACGCACGAGGGCCCGCCGAAGCCGGAGTTGAGGCGGATGACGAAGCGCTGAAAGGCGATGTCCCAGTCGAGGGAATCCAGGCTTTCGTCGTCGAAGAGCTCGACTTTTTCGAGGCCGGCCTCGGTGAAGCGTCCATAGACCCAGGGCCCGCTGGCGAAGGCGCCGTTGCTGCGGGCGTCGACGCCAGTGTCATAGCCGTCGCCGTCGACGACGTTGTCGATGACGCCGGTGGCCGTCTCATCGAGGCTCATCGACAGGGTGCCAAAGACGTCGTCGCGACAGGGCACCGCCACCGCTTCGGTGCAGGTGGCGGCGGGCTCGCCCTCGCCCTCGCCTTCCCCCTCGGTGGCGACGGGCGGTTGCGCGCAGGCAGCCAGGCCCGTGACGACGACGATCGATGCCGAGAGCAAGAGCCTCATGACCAGCCTCAGGGATCCAGGTGAAGGGCCGCCGTCGCCGGCGACAAGAGCAGTTGCAGCTCGCCCGTGCCGGCGTCGTCTTCGATGACGAGGTCGTAGCGCTTGGCGAAGGGGGGCTGCAGGGGCCAGCTCGAGCCAGCCAGGTCCGCGGCGGGCGTCAGCAGATCGGCGGCGCTGAAGGAGACAAAGACGGGGAGGGCGCCCACGTTGACGTCGACGTCGACGCTGTCACCGAGGTCTTTGGGGATGGTCAGATCTTCGCGCCCGATGGGCTGTTGCTGCAGCGAAAAGCGCAAGGTGTCGTCGTCGACGCGGGCCACCGACCAGCGCACCAAGGCAAAGTCGGCGGAGACAAAGTCCCAGGGAACGGCTTCGGCGCGGGCCAGGGATCCCAAGACGCGGCCCGGCACTGGCAGGTCCGCTGCGTAGCGGGAGAAGTCCCAATCGCTGCTGTCGAAGGCCGGTTCGTCGTCGAGCGTTTGCAGCGTGGCGGGATCGGGGAGCTCCGACAACGACGACAGCCCATCGACGCGGGCGACCAGCACACCGTCGGCCAGAAACACGGCCGGCTCGGCCACCGCAAAGGCCGCAAACACGCTCAGGCGACTCTGCAAGGTGAAGCGCAGCTGCCAACCGTCGTCGTCGCAGTCGATGCCGCTCTTGCTGCCGAGATCGACGCACACGGGAGCGCCATCTTTCACATTGGCGGGTGCGGTGAAGAGCTCGGAGTCCGTCCAGACCGCTCCCTCGCGCCTCACGACCTCGAGGGTGAAGAGGCCGGTTTCACCGCTGTCGTCGTCGTAGACGCTGGCGATGCGAAAACCAAAAGTGTTTATTGCTTCAGGCGCTGGCGCGCCAGAAGTGTCGACGTCGTCCTTGAGGATCCACGCTTCGCTCTTGGGCTCGAGCACGTGGCCGTCGACGCTGTAGTCGTACCACTTGCCCCCGATGGCGGGCCGGTCCTGCAAGAAGCTGGGAAGGTCGAGCAGCACGCGATCGTCGTCGACAACGGCGGGAGGTCCAGCGACGGGCGGCCGCTCGCACGCGGCCACGCACAGGCCGGCGAGGAGGGCGGCGACGAGGACGCTGACCCGCAGCATCTGAGGCATCTGGGCACTGTACCGAGTGAAGCGGGCCGGTAAAGTCGGTCTGTGATCCTATTTGCCGCCACTGTTGCCTTCGCCAGCGCCGTCACCGACCTGCCTGTCGACGTGCGGCCCCTCACGCTGGGGTCCACCTTTGTTTTTCGCGATCGGGGGCAACTGCGCACGGCGATGCGCGGGCCCGTGGCCGGCAGCGACAGCTCGCCCGTCGACGTCGTCTATGCCGATCCCGCCACCGGGCGCAGCACCCAGGCCCGCATCGGCAGCGGCGTGATCCTCAAAACCGAGCACCTCGATGCCGCCCTCCTCGATGTCGTGGTGCTGCGCTCGCTCTTTCCCTCCCTGGGCTTGTGGCTGGTGAAGAGCGCGCGCGCGGGCGAAGACGGCGTAGCCCTCGCCCAACGCCTGATGCCCTTCGTGGACGACGGCACCGTGCTCGAGGCCTTCCCCGATCTGCACTTGCGCCACGCCCTCGCCGACATCTCCCTGCCGCCGAACGACCCCCGCTACGTCGGCCAGTTTTTCTTCGACGACCTCGAGATGGAGTCGGCTTGGGCTCTCTCGCTCGGCGATCCCTCCATCGTGGTCGCGGTGGTCGACAACGGCTGCGACCTGCTGCACCCCGATCTGCAGGCCAAGCTCGATCCCGGCCACGACGTCGTCGACGACGACGACGACCCTACGTTTTTTCCCAGCGGCTCTGGCAACGAGCACGGCACCGCTTGCACGGGATTGATCGCCGCCCTCACCGACAACGGCCTCGACGTCGCCGGCGCTTGTCCCTTGTGTCGCGCCAGGTGCACACGGATGCTCTCGGGCCAAGGTGAAGATGTGCCCTTGAACGCCGACGTGCGGGCCTTCGGCTTCGCCTTCGACGACGACGTCGCCATCGTCTCCAACTCCTGGGGCTTCGTCGACGCCATCCCAGTGCCCGGCGTGCTGGCCGATGCCATCACCGAGGTGCACGACCACGGCCGCTCTGGCAAAGGTGCCGTCGTCGTCTTCGCCGCCGGCAACGACTCCCGCTTGATCAACGACGACGAGCTGCTCGCAGTCAGAGGCGTCGTCGGCGTCGGGGCCGTCAACAACCTCGACGAGCTCACGCAATTCTCCAACCGCGGACCCTCCGTCGACATCGTCGCCCCCACTGGCACCGTCACCACCGACATCAGCGGCAGCGGGGGAGCAGACCCCGGCGACGTCACCGTGCAGTTCGGCGGCACGTCGTCGGCAGCCCCCATCGTCTCGGGCATCGTCGGTTTGCTGCTGGCGCTCGATCCCGAGCTCACCGCCGACGAGGTCGACGAGATCCTCGAGGCGAGTGCTGAACAATCGGTATTCGCCCGCCCCGACGCCGCCGGCCACGACGACGAATACGGCTTCGGCTTGATTCAGCCGGTGGCAGCACTCGAGAGCCTGGTCGATCCCCCGCTCCCGCCCGAGGTCGAGGAGCCAGGGGGCTGCGACTGCGCCCACAGCCAGGGCACGACAGTCGGGGCGGCACTGCTGATGGTCTTTCGACGACGACGAGCGTTTCGCCAGCACCAGCTAACCCGACTCCTTTCACGTTGAACCGCCATCGGGCGACCTGTCCGTTGTGTTGGGGAGTGGGTCTGCGCCTAAGCTCCGCCGTCGAGACGCCGAGAGCGTCTCGAGCATCCACACTCACTCCAACCAGGCGGGGCCCATGGGCGACAAATCACCGAAGTCCAAAGACAAGAACAAGAAGCAGGGCGACGCCCAGAAGAAAAACGACAAGGCCGCTCACGACAAGAAGCAAACGGCCCCCGCGCCCCCCGCCGGAAAAAAGAAATAAGCCGAACGCGTGGGGTGTTGATGGTTCGCGCCGTCGACACCGCTCGCGCTCGACCTCCGCACCCGCGACGAAGAAGACCGTTGCGCCGGGCTCGACGAGGGAGAAGAAGGGGCAAGACCCGGAGGCTCCATGGGTACACCGCTCTCCTTCAGCGACGACCGCGGCGATCAAAAGCCCTACCAATATTCCGATGAGCGCAAGCCCCCAGCCGGCGGAAACGGCTCCGTGGCGCTGCTCTTTTGCGTCGCCGCCGTCGCGTTGCTGGGCTTGATCTTCGCGGCCGTGTCGACGGCGGATTTCATCGAGCACCTCGATCGGCAGGTGCATTCGATTCACTGTTCGTTCATCCCCGGCGCCAATAAAGAGCTCGGCGACAACGGCTGCAAGGCCGTGATGATGTCGGCCTACAGTTCGGTGCTGCGGACCTCGCTGTGGGGCGGCATTCCCATGGCGCTGCTGGCGGTGGCGACCTTTGCTTTCTTGGTGATGAAGAGCGCCCAGCTTGCCTTGAGCCAGAGCCTGAGCCGCAAAGAGACCCTCTTTCTCGTCGTCGCCTGGCTGCTGCCGGTGCTGATGAGCGTGGTCTTTGGGACCATCGCGGTCACAAAGATAGGCGAGGTCTGCAAGCTCTGCGTCGGCATCTATCTCAGCTCGGGCCTCGGATTCGGGCTGGCGATCGCGGCCCACCTGAAGGCGTCGTCGTCGTCGGATCCGCTGCCTTTGGGTCTGTATGCGCGCTGGTTCGGCGAAGGCGTCATCTATGTCACCGTCATGGTGATTTTCTATCTCCTGTTCGCCCCCCAAGCGCCGAAGTCCCTCGAGGGCTGCGGCACCTTGGTGCACAAAGAAGACAGCGCGGGCGTGTTCATCCCGATCTCCCACGGCACCGGCACCCCGGCCATCGCCGTCCTCGACCCGCTGTGCCCGGCCTGCAAGGGCTTCGACGAGCGTTTGACGTCGTCGGGCTTGAGCGAGCAGTTGGCCATGAACGCCGTGCTCTTCCCGCTCGACAGCAGCTGCAATTGGAACGTGAAGGAGTCCATGCACCCCGGGGCCTGCGCGGTGAGCGAGGCCATGTTGTGCGCCAAGGCCGACTCCGCCGACGCCGCCCTCGACGTGCTGGATTGGGCCTTTGCCAACCAAGAGCGGCTGCGGACGGCGGCCAAAGACGGCGACGCTCCGGTGCGCAGCGAGATCGAAAAGACCTTCCCCAAGGTCAAAGGATGCCTCGGCAGCTCGATGATCAAGAACAAGGTGAACAAGTCCGTGCGCTGGGCCGTGCAGAACGCGTTGCCGGTGCTGACGCCGCAGCTCTTCATCGGCGACAAGCGGGTGTGCGACGAAGACACCGACCTCGGCCTTGAATACACGGTGACCCAGCTGCTCAACGGCAGCGGATCGGCAGAACCCGCGCGTCGTCGTCGTTGAAGCTCTGATCTTCCGTGAGCCCAACGAGACTTGCCTGCAGCAAGGACACCGAATGAAGAACCTGGCGTTGTTTCTGACCTTCTTGCTGGTGCCCACCGTCGCCGTCGTCGTTGGCGAGCGCAACGCCGCGGGACGCATGGCCGAGATCGGGGCCGCCGCCGCCGACGTCCCCATCGCCTCCGCCGCCGACGAGGGCTATTGCACGCCCCAGCTCAAGGCCATCGTGCGCCGCGTGGCGACGTCGTGCGGTCTCGTCGAGGGGGGCCGCGGTTGCAAGCCCGCCGATGCCAAGAGCGTGGCCACCATGAGCGGCAACGACTTCAACGCGCTCTTCAAGCCTTTGGCCCAGCGCGCCCACATCATCCAATTCGACGTCGAGCAGACCGGTCTCGACGATGGCGGCCAAAAAGAGGTCGAGAAGGTGTGGACCGAGAAGGGCGGCGCCAGCTTCCTCTTCGTCGTCGCCCGCGCGTCCCCCGACGGCGACGCCGAGTACAACACCCAGCTCAGCCAGCAGCGCGCTCAGGCGGTGATGACCCACCTGCAGCAGAGATTCCCTGGCGACGAAGACCTCAGCAAGGTGGGCCTGCTCTGGCTCGGCGAAGACTACGCGCAGCTCGACACGGGCTTTTGCGCCTGGCAGCGCAGCCACGGCGGCACCGCCGAATGCAGCGCCAAAGACATCAACCGCAGCGCCTTCGTCGCCTGGATCGACTGCGCGATCTGACGTCTGGATCGCTGGCCGACTGCGTCGGCTGCGCGATCCAAACGTCAGATATTTGTGCCCTGCGGCGGCCGGGGTTCCGTCTCGCTGCGCTTGCGATCTTGGATGGGCGGGTTGCGTCTGCGCTCGCGATCTTGGGTGGGGCGGGTAGCGCGCGGTGGATCAAAAACGGAGGGCGCTCTCGAAGACGCCGTAGCCACCTGGGAGAAAGAAGTCCCGGCCTGGTTCGAGACCAAAGGCCCGCAAGACGGTGGCGGCGACGTCTTGGGACTTGGGGGGCCGGACGTCGACGGTGCCGTCTTCGGTGCGCAACGCCACGGGCGAACCCAGCGGCGAGCCGTCGAGGCTTTCGTCGTAGCCCCCGATCATCTGGTTGCCGACGACGCCGCCGCCGACGAGGACGGCGCAGGTGGCGGGGTGGTGGTCGCTGCCTTGTTTGGGAAAGGTCCGGCCGAAATCGCTGTAGATGTAGACCAAGGTGTCATCGAGGAGAGAGCCGCGGCCGACGCCCGCGGGTGTGAGCTCCATCTCGAGGAGTAGGCGACCGATGGACTCGAAGGCGATGCGCAGATGGTTGGTGTGGATCTGCGGACCGTCGGCCTGGTGCGTGTCGAAGGAGCTGTTGGCGATGCTGGTGGCCCGCAGCGTCACTGAGGTGGCGAGATCGCTCTTCAACAGTTGCAGCGCAAATTCCCACGGGGCGGTCTGGGCCAGGTCGCCGCAGAGGTCGGCGGCGCCCAGACAAGCGGTGCCGTCGGCGTAGAGGGGATCGCTGGCCAGGCGTTCAAAACCCGGCGTGCTCCCGAGCACGTTGAGCACATCGCGAGCGATGATCTGGCTGTGGTCTTTGTAGGCGTCGTAGAGAGCCTCGAGCTGGGCATCGGTGCCGATCGAGCTGGTCCCCCGCAGGCCGAGGGTGGCGGCCGCCACAGCAGCATCGACGAGGGTGCGGCGCACGCTGCCAGCGCGACGGCTGCCGTCAAAGGCGACGTCGGCGGTGTCGCTGCGCGAGCGCAACCCCTGCCAGGCCCCAGGGCGGCGATCAGACAGGGTCGGCTCCACCGACGACAACGACGCCATCGACGTCGGCGCCGCGATCGAAGGCAGGCCGAGCGCGCTGGGCAACACCCCGCCGAGGCACACGTTCAGCAGTGGTCGATCGGGAAAGCGAGCCTGCAGCGCGTTGGCCACCACGGCTTGCACGGCGGGAGCGCGAAAGGCGGCGCCGGCCACCCCGCTCATGCTGGCGACGATGCCGCTGAGGTGAGACGCGGTGCCCTGGTCGGCGCCGACGAGCAGGCACGTCTTGTCGTAGAGCCGGTAGGTGGGATCGGCCCAGGCGTAGCCGTAGGGTCGAAACTGTTGCCTGCCCTCGCTGCCGGGGATGGCACCCGAGCTCGCCGCCGGGTTGTTCCAATCCCAATAAATGGGCCCGCGCAGTGCCCGCGTCGGCCCCGACTCATTGGGATCGAAAGACTGCCGATCCCAGCGCTCGACTTGGCTGGGAACGTACCCAAATGGAACCAAGTCTCCGGTTGGTTCTGGTATGTATTTGATGATGCCAGCCGCAGACAGGGGAGAAAAGAGCGTCTCCCAGTGACAGCCCCCATCGAGCCAAATCGAAAGCAAGCGCGACGGCGTTGTCGGCGGGGCCTGGGCGCGCGCTGGCTGGGCCAGCAGTCCAAAGCGCGAGAGCAGAGCGAGCTGGCCTGCTCCGAGAGCCGTTTTTAACAGGTTTCGTCGGTGGATTTTCATGACGATCCTCGCGACCATATCTTGATGAAGATTACTGCAAAAAATGCGCACGCATCAATAGAAAACCCAGCGCGGGTGACGGATGAAAAAAGAGCAGGTGCCTGCCCAGGCCGAGGTCAGGTCGCCGTCGACGTCGGCGCGCAGCGGCAGGAACAACGAGGCATAGAGCTCATCGACCTGCTCGTCGCTGAGGGTGGTTGCGTGAAAGTGACGCGACCAGCGACGCAGGGTGGCTTTAACGTTGTCGGTGTCGTCGCGACCGCGAGCGTCGTCGGAGGGAAAGAGCGCGCGGTTGCCGGGCTTGTCGAGTGCGAGGCGACACCAACGCTGGGAGAGCTGGACGAGGTTGTTCACGAAATTCGACGAAGGCGTGTTCTCTCCGCGGGTCTGCTCGACGACGGAGAAGCCGCCGAAGCCCTGGTGGCGCTCGGCGGTGGCTCGATCCCGCGGCGCCGGGAGCGCGTCTGCCGAGAGCAGCGGATAGAGCTCGTCGTCTTTGGCCTCAGCCATCTCGATGCCAAACTGTTCTGCCCCGACGAAGAAGTCGTCGTTGGCCAGCCCGAGCTGCTGGTAGAGCGCCCGCTGCACCTGCACGGCGGACATGCGCGTGGCGCGCGCGGCCTGCGGGTCCGGTGCACTGCCGCGGGTCTGGGCGCCGAGCCCGTCGATCCAGTCCCGCACAGCCGCCAAGGTGAGGAAGGCGGCGCCCTCGTCGACGAGCTGGGCGTAGGAGGGTCCGGCGATGGGCATCTGGGTGAAGGCCCCCGTGCCGGTGCCGCTCAGCAAGCGCAGGAGCTCGCTGGCGTCGGCGTCGCCGGCGACGACGTAGCGGGGATCGGCGACCACGAGGCTTTGAAAGGCCGCAGCACTCTGGAAGAAGCCGCGTTCACCCTCTGCGTGGCAGCCGACGCAGGACGGGCGCAAGCCTTCGTACACCCGCAGCGTCTCGGGCGTGGCCGGGCTGGGGCAGGTGATCGCCACAGGAGGCGAGGGGACCGCGTCGCCGCCGTCGTCGACGTCTGCGCCCACGACGCAGGCGCTCAGGCAGCAGGCGCAGCAGATCCCAAACACTGTGAACCGGGCCAGGGGCCCCAACATCGCTGCTGCGCCCATCACAGCCCCCGCCGAAAGATGTCGCTGTCGATGAGGGCACGCACCAAAGGCCGCACTCTTCGATCGCTGTCGACGAACACCTGCACCAGGCGATCCAGGTAGCCAGCCTCGAGGGCGACGTCGACGTCGCGGCCGATTACGGCCTTGTGCAACTGACGGACGACGCAACGATCGAAAGCACCGGCGTCGATGATGAGCTTGGCGTACCCCAGCGGTCCGACCGTCCCATCGCTGGTCTGGCCCAAGAGCGTTTGGTCGGGCGGCAGGAAATCGATGAAGAGCACCTCGGGGTTCTGCGCCGCCTGCGCCGTCGTCACCGGCGTCAGGCGCGTCTCGGGCGCGTACCAGCGGTTCCAGTGGGCGAAGGGCTCGCCGTCGAAGGGATAGACGCCGCCACGCCAACTGGGCTCAAAATGCCAGGGACTGTCGGCGCCCACACCAGGCATCAGGTAGGTGGCGCCAAAACCTTCGAAGGCCGAGCCGGCTTTCGCCCAACGCTTGAAATGGATGGCCGCCGGATCGATGCGGCGGTGACAATGCTGGCAGCTGCCCTCGCTGGCGGGGTCTCTGCGGTAGGCGTTGAACACCAGGCCCTGAGGAGGATCGAGGGACTCGCAGGCCAGCGCTTCGAGCGCCCGCGCGGCCCGCAGGCGTTCGCGCGGATAGCCGTTCAAGAAACCCAGGCTGGTCAGCATGCCAGCAGCCGGAACGCCAGGCAGGGCCACGACGTCGACGCGGGGATCGAAGGTCGTGTCACGGGCCGCCAGCAAGAAGGGATTTCTGGCGCTGACGTCGAACTCGCGCCAGGCGTTGGCGTCTCCGCCGTCGTGCAACGGGTCATGAGCCGCATCGACGAAGCGGAGGGTGCGCCACCAGCTATCGTCGTCGAGCAGATCCAGGCGCCCACCCTCGATCCCTTGCATGACGTAGGCGGCTTGCACATTGGTCGTGCCGACAGAGATATGACCCGCAATCAACTCGGTCAGGGGACGATCGAACCAAGCCAGGTGGGCAAACAGCCGAGCGGGCTCCTCGGCCAATTGGCGACGTTGACCATCGGCATTGAACGACACAAAGCTCTCGTAGCCGGCGAAGGTCTCGAAGTCGGGGTGACAGCGCACGGCGTGAGGGCCACAGCCGCAGGTGCCGCGCGGCCCACCGCGGCAAGGGACCTCCACCTCATTGCCTTCGACGAGATCCACGCCGTCATCGCTGGTGCTGGCCGCACTGCCCACCAAGGTCACGCTGGTCCCCGGCGCCCACCAGGGCTCGACCTCCAGCACCTGGGTGCTGTTGCAGGCGTCGCCGTCGCGGATCTTGGCCCAGGCCCCTGGGTTCAAAGTCGTGACATCACAAACCTGCACGGAGCGCTGCTGTTGAGCACCATATTCTGGTTCATCTGCAGTGGGAGGTATCAAAGGGATGTGTAGCCACTCAGACCCGAGCTCAAACATCGCCTTGTAAAAAACCGGACTCTGAAGAGCGTCGTCGACAAAAGCGCTGACGAAGGCACGCTGGGCGTCGTCGTCGCCGGCGGCATCGAGGGCCTCGAGCTCGTCGTCGTCTGGGGGCAAGCCGCGCAGCACCAGCGCCGCCCGCCGCAACAGCCGGCCCGGCTCCAGCAGGTCATCGACAGGGTCCAGCCCCGTCGACGCGTCGAGCGTCGCCCCCCCAACCGCATCACCACAGTCCGCCGGCAACGACAGCGTTGGCGTGGGGAAAGAGGACGGCGCACCGGCTCCACCACAGCCAGCGCCCAGCAAGAGCGAACCCAGAAGAGCGATGCGCATGAGCCCGAGGCAGCAGCGGCCATGCCAGGGTGCCCCGCCGTTCGCCATCGTTTGCTGCCGTGCCCGCGGCGCTCGAGAGACCCCTGTCCGCAACTCCTGACGCAAATCCTTGCGCAAACGTCGGGGTTGGAAGCCGCTTGGGGGCTCGGTGGCGATGACGCTGGCCCTTGGCCCAGCGGATGCTGAACGAAAGGCGGAGGCAAACCATGAATCGTACCTGCATCACCCTTTCATTCTTCGCACTGAGTGTGGCCTGCGGGCAGCCGGTGTCGACGTCCGACGGGAATGCCGATCGCGGGCACGCCAACGTCGACGACGACGCAGAGCCCACCGACACCACCGACGTCGAGGCCAACCCCGTAAAAGAGTCGGCGAACAATGTGTTCGTGCCCACCAGCGATGTTGGCGAACAGCAGCGGCTCGGCGGCGACATCTGGCGCGTGCTCACCGCGCAGGCTTGTTGGGAGTCCACCGGATCCTATTTGCAGCAGTACGCCTTCTTCGGCGCAGACGGTTTTCGCTACTCAGGCTTCGACACCCACGCGGGCTCCGTCAGCGTGCAGGCGATCGGCCGGTTCAACGGGCAACCCGCGGCGCTGTGGAGCACCTGGGACACGGAGTTCATGGCTCTCGTCGACGGCGGCTTCGCGACCCGCAACGCGGAAAACGGCTTGATCGTCGTCTACGTCCCGGGCACCCACGGTTGCCTTTGATCAGTTGCTTCTTTGTGACTGCGCTCCCGCGTCACCAATCAGCGACCGGAGCGATCAGTCGATCAGCTGCTCTTGGTGCTCAGCCCAGATCGAGGCGAGAGAGGGTCAAGCCCTTCTTCTCCAACCGGCGCAGCAGGTCTCCCTTGCTCGCCTCAACCAGATTCTTGGTGTTGGTATCGAGCCCGGAGAATCTCAGCGCAACCTTGCCGTTCTCGGCGCTGATCTTGAGAAAGGCACCGGCCAGCGGACCGTCCTTCATCTCCATTTGGAACTCCTTCAAGCCCTTCTCGGTGACCGCCAGATAGACCGTCGACACCAGCTTCTCGAGGAGCTCGGGCGGGATCTGTTTGACCTCGTGCGAGGCCTTCGACTTCGCCACCGGGGCCGTTGACGTCGGCTTCTTGAGGGCGGCGGCGGCGGCGGCGCTGCCGTCGTCTTTGCCTTTGCCGTCGGATTCGCCGCTGTCGCTGCCGATGGCGGCGTTGGGTCGTTGGGCCTCGCGTGCTTCGACGTGGGCTCTTTCGACGTCGGCGTCTTTCTTGGCGTCGGCCTTCTTGAGCTGATCGCCCTGGCGATCCTCGCACTCCACCTTGTCCTTCTGTTTGCCGACGTCGCGACGCTCGACCCGACCCTGATCGTTGCCGGCGCTCTTTTGCTGCGTGTGCTCGAGGGCGCCCTGAAAACCCTTGGCTTGCTCCATCGCCTTGGAGTGTTGGGCGGTGCCGCCCCGTGCCAGGCGGGCGGTGCGTTCGGCGTCGGCGGAGCCTTTCTGCTGGGCCTTGGCGCTGTGCTCGCCCTGCTTGGCCTCGGCTCGCTGTTTGCCCTGCTGACCCTGGGTTTCCCTTGACTGCTTCTGGCCCGACATCAACTTGCCGAAGGCTTGGCGATCGGTCTCCTGGTTCTTGGCGTCGCGGGTACGCTTGTCGGCCTCCTTCTGGGCGCGCTCCGCTTCTTGGGTCGAGGGTGAAGAGTCATTATCGACGCGCGACATAGAGCACCTCGGACACAGCCAGGCAGATTATCGGCGTCGCAACCCACACCGTCCACGTACGCGATTCCCCTTGTTTTTCGACTGGTTAGACTATTGTCATTTGTTCTTCAGGTTGACGACGCCGTCCCAGTCCTCGCCCGGGGGCTTGGCGATGAAAGACGCGCAACGCGAAAGGTAGATGGCCACCAGGGCGTCGTCGTCGTCGTCGTCGGCCATCAGGTCCATCAGCAGCCGGTGGGCGTCTTTGAAGTGGCGCGCGTAATAGAGGGCCAGGGCTTCTTCGAACGTGGCCAGCGTGCGCAGGCGTTGGTCAAAGATGGGGACGTCTTCGGCGTCGAGCACCTCGAAGATGGTCGTTGGCACGTCTTTGCCTTTGGGCGTCACGCGGTCGACGGTGCGCAGCGTGAACACGCCCGGTGGCAGGGCGTCTTTGGTGGCTTCACCGATCAAAAAGCGCGCGCCGTACATCTTGGTCATGCCCTCGATGCGGCTGGCGGTGTTCACGGGATCGCCGATCACGGTGCACTTGATGTGGTGCTCGCCGCCCAGGGTCCCCGCCGTCAGCGTGCCGGTTTGGACGCCGATGCCGATGCGCACCGGCATGAGCCCGCGGGCGAGCCGGTCGACATTGTAGGCCGGCAACGCGCGCTGCATGGCGATGCCGGCGTCGACGGCGTCTTTGGCTCCGCCGCTGTCGCTGCCGTCGACGCCGCTGCCGTCAAAGAGGGCCATGATGGCGTCGCCGATGAAGTTGTCGACGAAGCCGCGGTGGGCTTTGATCGCCGGCTCCATGTGGGCCAGGTAGCTGTTGATGAAGCCGAAGCTCTCGGCCGCCGTGCTCTTCTCGACGATGCTCGTGAACGAGCGAATGTCGGAGAACAAGATGCTCATCTGCCGCTGCACCTGATCGCCGCGCTGCACCTCGACAACGGACTCCTTGCCCAGCATCGAGAGGAATTCGAAAGGCACGAAGCGGCTGGTGGCGGCGTTGACCTTGGCCAGCTGGAGGTGGGTCTTGATGCGCGCGAGCAGCTCGCCTTTGCCGACGGGCTTGGTCACGTAATCGTTGGCCCCGACCTCGAAGCCGGCGACGACGTCGGCGACGCGGTCCTTCGCGGTCACCAAGACCACCGGGACCTGGTTGGCGGAGAAGCGCTCGCGGATGCGCGTGCACACCTCGTAGCCCGACATCTTGGGCATCATGACGTCGAGGAGCACCAGATCGGGGATCCAGCCGCTTTCGAGGAGCTTGAGGGCCTCGGGTCCGCTCTCGGCGCAGGTCACCTCGAATTGGCGCGAGGTGAGATGGCTCTCGAGCACGCGAACGTTGATGGGTTCGTCGTCGACGACCAGCACGCGCATGTGCCGTCCCTCGACCGGGCGTGCTCCCGAGCTCGAGCCGGTGATCTCCCGCTCCGAGGGCACCTCGGCGGCCAGCGAGGGCGCCGACGAGGCCAGGGGAACGACGGTGGGCACAGCGATGGCACCTGACGACGTCGTCAGCTTGGCCGCCGGCAGCGTGACCGTGAAGCGAGAGCCTTGGTTCGGCGTCGACGTCAAACTGAGCTTGCCCCGGTGCAGCTCGACCAGCTTGCGGGTGATCGACAGACCGAGGCCAGTGCCGCCGTAGACGCGCGCGGTCGATCCCGAGGCCTGCTCGAAGGCGTTGAAGATGCGCCCCTGATCTTCGCCGGCGATGCCGATGCCGGTGTCATCGACGAAGAGAGCGATGCTCCCGCGTCCGGCCGCTGCCGCGCCGACGCTGACGTGGCCAGCCTCGGTGAACTTCACCGCGTTGCCCACGAGGTTCACGAGGATCTGTTGCAGGCGATTTTCGTCGGCGAGCACCGCGGGCAGATCGATAGGCACCTCGTTTTTCAACACCAGGCCCTTGCGCGTGGCCAGGGGAGCCAACAAGCGCACGACGACGTCGACGAGGGGGCGGAGGTCGACGGGCACCAACCTCATCTCGAGCTTGCCCTCGCGCAGCTTGCTGAAATCGAGGATGTCGTTGATCAAGCTGCTCAGGCGGTGGCCGCTGGTGAGGATCATGCGCAGGTCGTCGACGACGCGGGCTTCGCCTTTGATGCTCTCGTTGTCGACGAGGCCTTCGGTGATGCCGAGGATGCCGTTCAGGGGGGTGCGCAGCTCGTGGCTGGTGTTGGCCAGGAACTCGTCTTTGAGCTTGTCCATGCGCGTGAGCTCGGCGTTTTTTTCGTCGACCTCGCCGTAGACGCGGGTGAAGCGGTTGGAGAGCGAGAGACCCATCGACAGCACGAAGACGGCGAAAGCGATGTTGGTGATCTCGGGGGCCTGCCAGAGGTTGCGTTCGATGGCGGCGTTGTTGAGCCCACTGATGCCGATGGCGATACCGCCCAGCAAGATGGTGCGGGCCTCGGGATTGTGCTGCCAAGCCTGGCGCAAGAGCAGCGACATCAAGCCCAGCGCCGTCGGCACCAACACGGTCACCTCGAAGACGACGAAGGTGCTTTGGATGAACCAGAGCGAGGGCCAGCTCACGCCGACGACGAGGAAGGCCAGGGCGAGGGCCTGGGTGACCCTCCACCACCAGCGGATGGGGACGCCCAGGAAAGGCCAGAGAAACTCGATGAAGACGGGGAAGAGCGAAAAGACTGCGGTGTAGCCAAGCTTGTTGCGCAGCAGATTCGACTCGATGACGAGGTAGGAGATGTCGCGCGCGCAGAAAATATACAGCCCGATCTGCAACGAGAAGACCCCAAACCAGAGGTAGGAGCGCTGCTCGCGACGCCGTGACCAGAGGTTGAGGTGATAGAGGCCGACGGCTGCGAAGATGGCGACCAGGCACATGTCGTCGAGGTCGTTGAGCAAGGCGCCGCGCGCGATGGTGAGCGCGTCGCCGATGAGCAGGGGACCGTGGGTCACGCCGCCGCGTTTGCTGTTGGAGGACGCCCGCGTGGGCGTGCGCCAGCCGCGCAGTGCAACCACCAGCTCACCGTCGCCCAGCGCGTCGGCGGGGACGGTCACGATGGTCTCGTGATCGTGGTTCATCAGTGCTGGATCATTGGCATCCCGTGGCACATGGCCGGTGCCGCCGACGCGGTGGCCGTCGACGTAGACCTCGACGGCGGAGTCGCACTGGCCCAGGCGCAACGCGAGCTGGGCGGTGGACCGGTCGAAGTCCGTCGGGAGCACGACCTTGAAGCGGTACCAGAAGTAGCCGACCTTCTCGGCGTAGCCCTGCAGCCCCAGACCACGCGGGACGTCGACGAGGGCCCACCTGGCATCGTTGTAGTCGGGTCGCGCGAAGGCCGGGTCGTCGGCGAAGACGACGCGCCACTGTCCTTCGAGATCTTGCGGTGAATCGAGAGCCTGCAACACGACGAGGCCGTTGTCGGCCCCGCTCACGGGGCTGGCCTGCACGGCCATGCTGGCCAGCAGCGTCGCGAGGGCGATGGAGCGGAGGGCTTGGGGCACTACGCGACGACGGTAGTACCGCGCGGCACGCCGTACGAACTTCCGGCCGCGTCTCTTGCTCAGGCCGGGTCCACGCCCAGCCGGTCCAGCAGCCGCCCGGCATCGTCGTCGACGATGGGCAGCTGCCGCGCCGCTTCACGCACGAACCCGGCCCGGGCGGCATGATCGAGGAAGGCGAGCAGCGGACCCCAATAAGAGACCCCATCGACGACGACGTCGAACATGCCCACGGGTTTGTCGTGCAGGCCGATGACCCGCCAGGTCAGCTGCTCGAAGAGCTCGTCCAGAGTGCCGTAGCCGCCGGGGAGCGCGACCATGGCCGCGCAGCGATCGACCATCAGGGTCTTACGCGCGTGCATGTCGGCGACGCGCAGCAGCTCGATGCCGTCGGGTGGATGCTCTTTGCCCTGCAGCACGTCGGGGAGGATGCCGGTGACGAGCCCTCCGCCCTTGCGACACCCCTGGGCCACCGCGCCCATCATGCCGGCGTGGTGGCCGCCATAGATGATGCCCCAACCGCGCCGCGCCACGGCCTGGCCGAAGCCGAAGGCCGCGGCTGTGTAGTGGGGATCGTTGCCGGCGGCGGCGCCGCAGTAGACGAGCAGGCGCTTCATGGGTTCTTCAGCGTCACGACCTGATCGGCTTCGACGACGGCGAAGGCCTTGGTCTCTTTGAGCTTGGCGATGAGCGCTTCTTGGGCGGCTTTGGTGCGCGCGGGTTCGGTGGGCGCAAACTGCAACAGCCAGAAGGTGCCGGCGGTTCTGCGGACCTTCTCCAGCTTTTGGCCGGTCCTCTCCTCGACGAAGGCCTGCAACTCGCCCTGCGCCATGTCTTTGGCTGCGGCTTTCACCAGCAGGCGGTTGAAGATGATGGTCTTCAGATCGCTGTCGGTCCCGGGGGGCGCATGACCGTCGACGGCGTTGGCCGTGGCGTCTCCCAGATGGCCCGCGTCGACCTGCTCGCTCACCACCGGGACGGGCTCCGTGGCCCCAGACTCCACGTGGGGGGTGGCGTCGACAGACCCGGCGTCGGCGGCGGCATCACCCGCGCCAGCGTCGTTTTTCTTGGCGTGGCCGGTGGTGCAGGCAACGCACAGCCCGGCACCCAGGAGGGCGAAGCGCAGGAGAAACGCAGTCATGGCGAGACCTCTTTCGACGTCGGGGACGCAGACACGGCCGCGGGAGAGATCCCGAGGGCGGGTTCTACGAACCGGATCCAGAACTGGGCAAGAGCCTTGCGCGCCCCGACCCGCGTCATGGGGGGCAGGGCATCCAGAAAAATCTTGCCGTAGCTGCGGCGGCGCAAACGCCCATCGAGGACGGCGACCACGCCAGCATCGTCGACGGTGCGCAGCAGGCGTCCGGCTCCTTGCTTGAGGGCGAGGGCTGCCTCCTGCACGGCGACGTCTTTGAAGGGGTCTTTGCCGAGACTGCGCGCGTGCTCGCCGCGGGCCCGCACCAGGGGATCGCTCGGAACGCGAAAGGGCAGACGATCGATGATCACCAGGCGCAGCGCAGCTCCTCTGACGTCGACGCCCTCCCAAAACGACGCGGTGGCAAAGAGAGCGCTGTTGCCCTGGGTGCGCAGCTCGTCGAGGAGCACGGCCTTGGGTCTTTCGCCTTGCTTGAGCAGCGGGATGCCCAGCTCGGCCAAGGCGGGGCGCAGGCGTTGGTGGGCCTCGTCCATGGCCCGGTGGCTGGTGAACAGCACCAAGGCGCCGCCTTTGGCCAGGGCCAACAAGAAGATCATCTCGTCGTCGAAGCACTTCAAATACCGGGGATCGTTGGGCTCGACCATGTCGACGGGGCAATACAGCGCGGCCCGCTGGCGGTGATCGAAGGGTGAAGGAAAAATGGCGCTGACGAGCGTTTCGCCAGCACCAGCTCCGGCGTCCTCGGCTGCGTCCTCAGTGCCTGGTTTTGGCTCGTCGCTGCGGTCAGCGGCGGGACGTCCGGCGAGCCCGACGGTGAACAAGAAGGGAGCGACGTCGTCGCCGACGGCGAGGGTTGCGCTGGTCAGAATCACGGGCGTGGTGCCGGCGAACAAGGTGCCCGAAAGCGGCGAGCTGACGTCGATGGGGGCGGCGGTGATGTGGGTGCCGCGCGCGCTGTGGTCGACGAAGAGCACGAAGCGATCGTCGCTGGCGGCGGGTCCGGTCAGGTACGAAAGCTCGGCCCGCGTGCGTTCGCTGCGGCGGTAGAGGGCGTCGAGGCCCGCCTTCTGCATGACGACGTCGGCGCTGTCGTCGATGAGGCGGCCGCGTGCGGCATCGAGGGTCGACGACAACGACGCCAGGGACTCACCAGCGCTGGCCGCCAGGTTGGTGTTGTCGATCGAGGGCCGGTAGAGCGCACGCTCGGTGCGTTGCCGCTGCACGCCACCGATGGAAGCAAAGAGGGCGGCAGCAGCGGCGTCGACGTCGACGATGCGATCGAGCAGGGCGGCCCGGTCGTCGCCGAGGCAGGCATCGGCGTGGCGGCGGACATCGCCCGTGAGGCGCGCGATCACCTCCGAGCCCGTGGCCAGTCCGAAATAGTCGGTGGCGACGTCGGCGAGGGCGTGGGCTTCGTCGACGATCAGGGCATCAGTGGTGGGCAACACCCGGGCGAAGTCTCCATCGTCGAAGCCCGCGGAGTCCAGGCGCAGGCGCTGATCGGCGCACAAGAGGTGGTGGTTGACGACGACGACGCTGGCCTTCTCTGCCTGGCGCCTCATCTCGACGACGTAGCAGTCGTTGTAAACGGGGCAGGCTTGTCCCAGGCAGTGGTCTTTGTTGGCGTCGATGTCGGCCCACAGGGCAAAGGAGTCGGGCAGTCCCTTGAGCTCGGCTTTGTCGCCCGTCTTCGTCTCTTTGGCGAAGCGTCCGATTTGCACGAGCACGTCGTCGCTGAAGCCGAAGCTTTGCTGGCGATCAAAGCGATCCCAGCGCAACTTGCAGAGATAATTATTGCGCCCCTTCATGCGCATCACCGTCTGCGTCGGCTTGTCCTCGCCGCGCAGAGACATCACCGCGGCGACCGCCAGGGGCGCATCTTTGTCGACGAGCTGATCTTGCAGCGCACGGGTGCCGGTGGCGACGACGACGCGACCTTCGGACAGCAGCGCGGGCACCAGATAGGCGAGAGACTTGCCTGTGCCCGTGCCGGCTTCGACGACGAGTCGACCGCGTGCTGTTGAGAGAATGCTCGCGACCTGCAGGGCCATGTCGATCTGCGCCCGCCGCGGGGCATACCCAGGCAGCAAACGCGCGAGCGGACCATCTTGGGCAAAGACGGCCTCCACGGCAGCAGCGTCGACGACGCGGGGCATCGCGCACTGTACCGCTGCGCCGCAGGGAATGCGGAACTCAGAATTGGCCGCCCGGCCGGAGGGCAGAGAATTCCCTGCTTTCCTCGGGCGCGTGGGCGGGGAAGGGTGGGCCCATGCACGATTGGCACACGCGCGGACACGTCGAGGTCATCTGCGGCCCCATGTTCTCGGGCAAGACCGAAGAGCTGATCAAACGCTTGCGCCGCGCGCGCATCGCCCGACAACGCGTGCTGGTGTTCAAGCCCAAGATCGACGACCGTTACGACGCCGCCGACGTCGTCAGCCACTCCTCCCACCGCATCGATTCGATGCCCATCCAGAGCTCCAGCGAGATCGATCCCCTGCTCAAAGCCGAAGCCGGCAAGGTCGCCGTCGTCGGCATCGACGAAGCGCAGTTCTTCGACGACGGCATCGTCGATGTGGTGCAGCGCTTGGCCGATCGGGGCACCCGCGTCGTCGTCGCCGGCCTCGAGATGGACTACCTGTGCCGTCCCTTTGGTCCCATGCCGCGCCTGCTCTGCCTCGCTGAAGAGGTCACCAAACAACTCAGCGTGTGCATGGTCTGCGGCGCGCCGGCTTCGCGCTCTCAACGCGTGCACAAGGGTGCAGCCCTCGCAGCCCGCCAGAAGAACGAGACCATCCTCGTCGGAGGCGGCGACGCCTACGAGGCCCGCTGCCGCGTCTGCTACGTGCTCGGCATCGATGCTCCCTCGGCCCATGCCCCCGGCACCTAGGAAAAAAATGTCCAACGTCGACGTCGCCTACCAGCACCTGCCCTCGCGCGAGCTCGAGCTCGATCATGCCTATGGCAAGAACGTGCACATCCTCGCCGACCCTTTCCTGCTCACGCACCTGGCCTTCCTCTGCTCCGAGGGCACGCAGCAACCGGCCATCAATCAGGTGGTGAGAGATCTGTATCAATATCTGATCAAAGCAGTCATGAATGGTGAGTTGCCGCGCGTGGTCAAAAAGATCACCACCCGGATGGCCGCCCTGTCATCCCACGGAATCTGGACGGGTCAGATCCTCGATCCCGACGTGCGCGCGGTGTCGGTCAACATCATGCGCGCGGGAACGCTGCCGAGCCAGGTGTGCTTCGACTTCTTGAACAAGACACTGACTCCGAGGCTGGTCCGTCAAGATCATGTGGTCATGAGTCGTGTGACCAACGAGGCTGGAAAGGTGACAGGCTCGCACTTCGGCGACAGCAAGATCGGCGGCGACGTCGACGCCGCCTTCGTCTTGTTCCCCGATCCCATGGGGGCCACCGGTGGCTCGCTGTGTGAGGCCATCCGCTACTACAAGACCAAGGTTTCGGGCACCGCGCGCAGGTTCATCACGGTGAACCTCATCGTCACCCCCGAGTACCTGAAGCGCATGGCCGAAGAGCACCCCGACGTCGTCGTCTACGCCTTGCGCTTGGATCGCGGGGCCTCATCGCCCGAGGTGTTGCAGACCCGTCCGGGCACGCGTTGGAGCGAAGAGAGCGGCCTGACCGACAAGCAGTACATCGTCCCCGGCGGCGGCGGCTTCGGCGAGATCATGAACAACGCCTGGTGCTGAAGCACGGTCGTCTCGAGCCGCGCCCAAAGCGCGCAGAGCTTGACGCGCGTCACAGGCATCCGTCGGTGATCGGAGCTCGACCCTTTGACCATGACCAGCCGGTCGTCGATTGCCGGCCCCATGAGTCGCATCCCCCTCGCTGCTCCGCTGTGTCTGGCCCTGCTGGTGTGGCCGGGCTGTGAGTGCAGTGAGCCGCTGCAGAAGTTGCCCGCGCGCTTGCTCGGCAACGTCTGCGATCCGGCCACGGGTTTTCCGGCGGTGAGCGCGCCCTTCGCCGTCGACGTCAACGGCGCCGAAGTCGCCGCTGGCAGCACCGACGACCAAGGTGGCTTCTCCGTGGATCGCCTGGGCGAAGGAGAAGCCGCTTTGCGGGTGACCACCGCCTCCGGCGAACGCAGCTTTCCCTTCACCGCCGCCATCGGCGAGACCAGCGTCGTCGTCGATCCAGCTTGCCGTTCGACGCCGCCGCTGCCCGGCACCGGCGATCTCCTCGGCGTCATCTGCGACAGGCATGTCGGTGGCAGCGTGAAAGACGCGACGGTCAGTGTGATCCTCGACGACGGCACCACGCTCGTGACCACCACCGACGACACCGGCGCCTTCTACCTCGGGGACGTGCCCACCGGGTCGCGGGTAGTGATCGTCGAGGGCGTGGACTACCGACGCACCTACGTCGTCGAAGTGCTCGAGGGGGCCACCGCCGAGATCCCCGGTGCCGAGTGCATTTTGCCCGGGTTGTCGCTGGGCCTGCTCAGCGGCGTGCTCTGCGATCCCACCAGCGACGGCGCAGTGCTCGCCGGCGCCGATGTCGTCGTCACCGATGCCGCCGGGGATGTGCACCGGGAGCTCACCGACGAAGACGGCGCCTTCTTGGCCGGGCCGATGGCCGCCGGATCGGCTGCGGTGAGCGTCAGCCGCGCGGGCTTGGTGGTCTTCGAGCTGGTGGGCTTCGTCGTGGCTGGCGAAGAGACCCAAGTCAGCGCCGGCGGCACCTGCGAGCCCCTGACCTGTGTCGAGCGCAGCGTCGTCGTCGAGGCCCCCACACCCCTCGAGCTGTTGTTGGTCGTTGATCGCAGCGGCTCGATGAACGAGGCCGCACCGGGCTACGGCACCACCCGCTGGCGGGGCGTGAAAAACGCCATCACTGCGGTCACCGCCGCCAACGACGGGCAAATCGCGTTCGGTGTCACTTTCTTTCCCTCGCTCGACGCGGTCGAAGGTTGTGAGACCTCCGACGTCAACCTGGCTCCAGCTCTGGGGCAGGGGGCCGACATCGCCGCGCTCTTGAACGACTTCGACACCGAGCCCCTGGGCGCGACGCCGACGGCTGCGGCGCTGGTCGCTGCCCAGGCCTTTTTCAGGGCCAATCCGTCGGCGGCCCCGCGGGCGGTGATGTTGGCCACCGACGGGGGACCCAACTGCAACGAGGACCTCGATCCCTTCACATGCATTTGCAGCAGCGGCGGCACGGATTGCGCTGACTTCGCGTTCAGCGATCCCGTGCTCGCGGCCTCTCTCTGTCTCGATGACGAGAGCGCCGTCGACGCCGTGCGGGGGCTCGCCGACGACGACGTTGACACCTACGTCGTCGGCATCCCCGGGGTGGAGAATTTCTCCTCGGTCTTGCGGGCCATGTCGGTGGCCGGACGCACGCTGCAACCCGGCCCCACGGGCTTCTATCTGGCCTCCGACAACGCGCGTCTCGAGGCGGCCATCAACGACATCAACCGCCGGGCGCGGGGCTGCACCGTAGAGGTCGCCGACCTCGATCTGCGCCATTCGGCGTCGCTGCAGGCCGCCATCGACGGCGTCGAGATCGAGCGCGACGCCCAACACACCGAGGGCTTCGACGTCGTCGACAGCGACACCCTCGAGCTCTTCGGCAGCGCCTGCGACGACATTGTCGGCGGCGGCACGCTCACCCTGCAGTCCTGCACCATCGACGCTGGCGAGACGGTGACCCCATGAAGTTTGTCTCGAAGAGTTTCTTCGCCCTCGCCTTTTTGGGGGTCGCGGCTGGCTGCGAGCCGGTGCCCATCGTCAGCCACAGCGTCAAGATCGACGTCGACGGCGACGGCTTCGTGCGCGTGCTTCCCGATGACGAGATCTGTGAGGACGGCGATCGCTGCGTCTTCAGCTACGACGCAGGCAGCTTCGTCTCCTTGGTCGCGGTGCCCGATCCAGGCAGCCTCTTTCTCGGCTGGGGCGGTGACTGCGCCGACAGCGAAGTCAACACGGTGGTCGACCTCGACGTCGTTGCCGAAATGACCTGCACCGCGAGCTTCGAGCTCGATCCCGTTCTGGTCGCGCAGGGCCCGCTGCTCTCGGTCGACGTGTTGGGGCCTGGCACCGTCACCAGCGAGCCAGCGAACATCGACTGCAGTGGCACCGACGCCGCCCACGCGGTCTGCGAATCCCATTTCGTCGCCGGCACCTCGGTGCTGCTGCGGGCCACGCCGGTGGCGGGCGCGACCTTGATTGGCTTCAACGGTGACTGCGCGGCCTTCGACAACGGCGACGGCACGGCCAACGTCGTGCTGGATGAAGACCTCGTCTGTGGCGTGACCTTCATCGAAGACGATGTGCAATTTCCCGTGCGCATCGACGTCGAAGGAGAGGGCACCGTGACGTCGTCGCCGAGCGGCATCTCTTGTGGAACCGCTGGCGCGCACTGCGACGTTTTGTTTGGCCCCACCGACGACGTCACCCTCAATGTCGAGCTCGAGGAGGGCTGGGGCTTCGCGGGTTGGGGACACAGCTGCGAGCTCTTTGGCGTCGAGACCAGCATCTACATCGGGCCCGTCACCTTCGGCCTCGCCTGCAGCGCGCGCTTCGAACGCACCTTCTTCATCGACATCGCGGGCGAAGGATCGGTGCAGGCCGAAACCGTCGACGGACCCTTCGACTGCGCGTCCTTTCTCGGCAGCTGCCAGACCCCCAGTCTGCCCTCCCGCTTGACGGCCACCGCCGCTGAAGGATCCCTCTTTGTGCGTTGGGAGGGCGACTGCGACGGCACCGAGCCGACCACGACGGTCGACGAAGCCGACGCCCGTTGCACTGCGGTGTTCGAGCGGCTTCCGCCGACATTGACCGTGGAGCTCACCGGCCCGGGACGCGTGGTCGCCGAGCCCGAGCTCGACATCGACTGCCCCGGCGATTGCAGCGTCGAGGGCACCGGTGGCGGCGGTGGCGGCGTCGACCCGGGTCCGGGTGTTTGGGTGTGCCCCTTCGAATTCCAGGGCGATGGCAGCTGCGACTGCGGGTGCGGCGTCCCCGATCCCGACTGCGAGACCTCGTCGTCGTCGGTGTGCTCGTTTTGCAGCGACGGCTGCGCGTTTGAGTGCGCCGACATCGCCCCCAACCAGAACCACCTCTGCCTGACCGGCGCCGATCCCATCGACTCCCTCAACCGCTCGCTGCGCGCCATCCCCGATGAGGGTGCAGTGTTCATGGGCTGGGGCGGCGATTGCTTCGGTGCGGCTGCGACGACCTCGATCTCCACCACCGAGCAAGCCACCTGCACTGCCCTCTTCGCCCTTGGCATGACTGTCGTGGTCACCGGACCCGGCAGCGTGAGCCCCGACGTCGGCAACGACTGCACGACCTCCTGCAGCCTCGCGCCTCTGCCCTCTGCACTGACTGCCGTCGCCGACGCCAACGCCCGCTTCGTGAGTTGGAGCGGCGACTGCGCGGGTACCTTGCCCGCCGTCGTCATCGAGGCCACCGACCGGACTTGCACCGCCGTGTTCGAAGAGATCCCCCTGAGCATCGAGGTCAGCATCGTGGGCGCGGGACGGGTGGTCACCGAGCCCGAGCTCGACATTGATTGTCCCGGCGATTGCGTGGCCGAAGGCGCCGGCGGCGGCATCACCGTCGATCCCGGTCCCGGCACTTGGGTGTGTTCCCTCTCCTTCCAAGGCAGCGGCGACGGCTGTGACTGCGGCTGCGGCGCCCCCGATCCCGATTGCGCGTCGTCGTCGTCGACCTGCAGCTTTTGCGAGGGCTGTAGCAATGGCGATTGCACGGCCATCGCGCCCACTCAAAACCACCTGTGTCTGATTGCGGACGATCCGAACACATTTGGTCGGACACTGAGAGCCATCCCCGACGACGGCGCCGTCTTTTTGGGCTGGTCGGGCGATTGTCTGGGCCCCGCCCTCACGGCGACGGTGTCCACCACCAGCCAAGCCGCTTGCACCGCGTCTTTTGGGGAAGCCCTCGGGCTCAGCATCGTCGACGCCGACGTTGGGGTCGGCGGCACCGTGCTCGCCCTCGACCCGGCCGGGCACCTCCTGGTGTCGGTCGACGAGGGCAGGGTGCAGCTCCTCGACACGGCCACCGGGCACTTGCGCAGCAGCTTCGCCCTCAGCAGCAGCGACATCGTCGATCCCGTCAGCCAGGCCGTCGTCGACGACGCGGGCCGCCTCTTGGTGATCGACGACGATCGCACCGCCTACCTGATGCAAGGCTTGGCGCCGGGCGCGGCCGTGGCATTGGTGGGGCATAGCGATCGCATCACCGGCGGCGCCCTCGACGCCGTCGGCACCCTCGCCGCAACCAGCGACGCCCTGGGCCGGGTGAAGATCTGGAGCCAGAGCACCGGTCTGGTGCAACGCACCCTGGTCGCCCACACGGGGTCCGCCGTCGGCGTCGGCTTCGTCGGCGGCTTTGTCGTTTCGGCGGGCGTCGATGGACGGTTGGTCAGCCACCGCCCGACCTCCAACACCCTCGTCGACGAAGAAGGGCCCTTTGCTGCCGCCCCCATCACCGCGCTGGCGACCGCAGCCGCGCAGGTTCTGGTCGGAGCCGAAGATGGATCGCTGTCGCTCTACGACGTCGACGCCGCCGGCCTCTTTGTGCTCGCGCGCTCCACGGACCTCAGCGCACCGGTGGCCAGGCTGTCCCTTGGAAACGACATCGCCACCGCGCTGGTCGAGGGGCAGCTGCTGGCGATCGATCTCGCCGATCTCTCGACCCGGAATCTGGGTGCCGCCACCGACACCCTGGCGTCGTCGTCGCTGATCCTCAAGCGCGCTACCAGCAGTGGGGGCGTCGAGCTTCTCAGCGCCGACGGCATCGATCGATCCCTGCGCGCCTTCGCCGTCGACATCGGCACTGGACTGCGCTCCACCGCCGTGGTCGCCGGGCGGGCGCTCTTTGTGGCCGGCGTGAACGGGCTCTTCGTCTACGACGATGCGCGCACGGTGCTGCCTTCGATCGCCGCCCTTGATCTGGCGCCGGCGGCGACGGGCTTCATCTTTGCGAGCCTCGCTGAGGGCGGCATCGATCGGGTCGCCGCAACCACCGGTGTCGCGACCTCGGTCACCGAGGACGACGAGGTCTATGCGCGCATCGCCGCCAACCCGAGCGGAGACCTCATTGCGGGAACGCTGGCGGCGTTTGGCGGTGCCGACGACCATGTGCGGGTGCTCGAGGCCTCGACGGGGGATCGCTTCCGCGGCTTCGCCGGCAATGGTGACGCCGTCGACCTGGCCTTTCTCGACGACGACACGCTGGTGTTCTTGCTCGACGCCGGCACGGTCGGGACCTTGCGCGTCGTGCGGATCTCTGACGCCGCCATCGTCGACGACGTCGCCTTGCCCTTTTCTCCCTCGCGCTTCTGTATCGATGGCGCCCAGATCATCGTCGGCGGCGGCACCTCAGCGGGCCGCGGACGCGTGGTACGGGTCGACGCCACCAACCGCGCCAACCTGCTGCTTGGCGCCCCCATCGACCTCGACGACGATGTGAGCGCGGTGTTGGCGCTGCCCGCGGGCCTGGTGGTCGCGGCCCGAGCGCCGGGGTCCCTCAGCATCGTCGACCTCAACGATGGCGTCGTGCACCCGCCTCTGATCATCGCTCCGGCAGGAGAGAACCAGCAGCGCTTGCGCGGCTACGTGCACGATCTGGATGCCTTCGACGGCGACGTCTTGGCCTCCACCGACGATGGCGTCGTCCGCCTGCGCCGCTGAGTGGGGACACAAGTCGAAGGCAGCAGGGCAAGGCACTAACAGGGTGCGGAAAAACTCCGTTTTTCGCACCCTGCGGTACTTCCGGAGGGTCTGTCCCAGACCCTCCCTCGTCGAGGCGAAGCCTCGACGAGCCTCCCTCCCAAGGACGCGTCTGC
>JAHFED010000028.1 GCA_023248635.1 Myxococcales bacterium | reverse complement strand
ATCCCGCGTCCGCTTGATGTTCGACCGCGTTCCGAGATGGGAAAGACGCGGGATGATGCGCGTGAAGCGCGCCCGCGGAACGCGGAGTTGGTGGGGGGAGGTCTGCACCAGACCTCCCAGAAGAGCATCCCCGACGGCGATGAACGAGACCGCTCCGCGGTCGAAGTTCAGCGAGATCGGGGTGAGCTGCCGAGAGGGAGATGAATGCGCTCAGGTACTCGCGCAGCGCTTCATTTGAGCACACGCCTCGACGAAGTGGTTGTTGATAAAGATGCTCACCATCAGCGAGCTCTACAGAGCATTTCGAAGAGAAGAGAAGTCGCTCCCAACGAACCATCCGGAAATTGGCAGGGCCTTGTTGGGAGCACTCCTGCTCGAGGCCCTCAATCGTGGTGGGCTCTGCGCGCCTTCGGCGTGTGACCGCCCATGCAGTCGCGCAGATGGGCGCGGGCGCGGTGCAGGAGGACCCCAAGATAGTTGGCGGTGATGCCAAGTGCACGGCCGATACCGACGCTGTCTTCGTCGTCGAGGAGCTTTCGATCCACGACGCGGCGCTCTTTCTCAGGAAGGGCGTCGACGCAGTCAGACAGCGCCCGGCGCAGCGCCACCGTCGCCAACATCGCTTCCGTGTCGTGGTCTGAGGGTGCTGTGGCGACGGCATCTTCGTCGGCGACGGCGGCGCGGGCATTCCTGCGGTGCGTCTCCGCGGCCTTGCGCCGGAGGATGCCGAACAGAAATGTGCGCAGCTGCGAACGGCCCTCGAAGCGCGGGACGACCTCCAGGAACGTCAGCCACACGCCCTGCACCACCTCGTCGGCGTCCGCTGCTGAGAATCCTCGCCTGCGCGCCGCCCGTTCGAGCTCGGCCCGGTGGTCACGAAATGCGGCAGCCACAGCCTGCGCGTCTCTTCGTCGAAGCTGATCGAGATTGTGGATCTGTAAGGGATCGTAGGTCGAGAGCACTCACCCAGATAGCGAACACATCTGGAGCCCGCCATGACCAACCCACCCGACGCTGTGATCCTCGTTTACGACGGTGACAGCGGCCTGCGCGCCATCGCGCTCGACGTGTTGAAGAAAGCCGTGGGCCGAGAGGACTGCGCCCTCTGCGAGATCACCAACAGCCCCGTCGGCAAACGCCGGGCCTGGGCCGCTTGCGCGAAGCGTCTGGGCGTCGTCGTGTCGGAGCTGCACCGCGACGAACTGCCAGCAGCCTGGAACGTGGAGCGCGCCGCACTCCCCTGCGTGCTGCGCCAGCGAGGCGGCGACCTGCCAATGGTCTTGCTGACGCGCGACGACATCATCGGCTGTCAGGGCCGTATCGACGCCCTGGAGGAGCGCCTGCAGCAGGCTTTAGCTCAAGCGGTCAACAATCCTCGAGCCCGCGAGGCCGCGGAGTAGGAACCAGGGTGACCATCGCTCCAGGTCAGCTCATTGGCGACGAACTCCTCGAACACGCGGACGTCGTCACTGTCGGCGCCGTCGTCGACGAGCTTCTCGGTGGCCCGTGTCGGCTGGCCGTCGGAGAGCTTGGCGCTCCCATCTCCCCACCGACAGCTCGGGATTTTCCGGGAACCTGAGCGAAATACGCGTGCGGGATGGCGCGCGCAAGCAGCGATGCGTGCGCCGGGATGGAGGTGGTCGCGATCGCTGATCTTCATCAGCCGAAAAATGTGCGTCACACATTGGGAGCCCGCGCCCATAGGATGGGGAATGCGGCTTTGGCTTCGGCCCCTGCTGACGGTCATGGCCTTCGCGCTCGCGATGCAGGCCGAGCTGCCCGTGACCGAATTCATCTGCCGCTACACCGGTCACCGGATGCCGGCCTGCTGCTGCGACAGCGAGCAGGACCAGAGCAATGCACCGACAGTGAAGTCGCCCTGCTGCTGCGATGTGCGGGTGACGTCGTCGTCAGTGGATCCCCGCTTAGTCGAAACGTCGTCGACGCCTCCGACTTCACCCGTCCTCTGGGTGGCGCTCCTGCCGACGCCGCCGCGGCTATTGATGGCCGCATCGCCTGCGCTCGATCTGCCGACGCCGGCGATCGTGGAGCGCCCACCTGACCGGGGCAGGGCTGTCTACCTGTTGGTGAATCGGCTGCTGATTTGACGACGAGAGGGTGATGCCCTCGTCGTCTTTCGTCATTTCCAGTTGCAGACGTGGCCGTCGACGACGCCGCGTTGATGCGCCCCGTGACTCGTGCGCGGGGACGGAGCCTCACTTGACAAAGCAATCGCCCACCCGCCGCCTGCGGGGGACGTTGGCGCTGGTCCTCGTCGTCAACATCGTCGCTTGCGTCTCGACCGAGACCCGCAGCGCCATCGACGACCTCAGCCAACGCACCCAACGTCTCACCCAGAGCAACGAGCCCGCAGGCGACGACCGTGCAGCTGTCGATGTCGGCAGCCTGTCGTCTCTCGTGAAGACCGCGGTTGCGGCCGATCCCCGCTTGCGCGCAATGTTGGCCGAGGTGCGAGGCACGTTGGCTCTCGCCCAAGCCGACGGTGCGTTGCCCGATGCCGAGCTGAAGGCGGAGGTCTGGGGCGCGCCGCTCTTTGCGCCAGCAGACCTCTCACGCACTGACACGCTGATGATCGGACCACGCCAAGGGTTTCCTGCCCTTGGCGCCGATCTCGATGCCCGGGTCAGATCGCGCGTCGCCGACGCCGACGTCGCTTTCGAAAACGCCCGGCGCCGCGCCGTCGACGTTGCCTTCGAGGTCACCCGCGCCGCCGTCGAAGTCACGACGGCTGATGTGCACGTGCGCCTGCACGACGAGCACGCTGCTTTCTTGAAGGAGCTGTTGGTCGTGCAGACCCAGCAGGTCGCCGCTGGCAGTGCAGGCACCGAAGAAGTCCTCGACACCAGCGTGGAGCTGGCCGAAATCCACGTCGCGCGCGCGCGATACGCCGGTCAGCGTCAGCAAGCGCGCGTCGCGTTGAATGCCCTCCTCGGCGTCGGCGGTGACGACGAAGTCGTCGTGAACCTTGGCTCACCACCGGTCGCTGTCGGCGACGGCGACGCGCTGGTGAAGGACCTTTCTGCTCGTCACCCCAACGTCCGCGGCGCCAGCGCGGCCATCAAGAAGGCAGCCGCCGAGCGCGCGGTCGCCGAAGCCGACGCCACGCTTCCTACGCTCATGGTCGGCGCCGACTACTGGTGGATGCCGGGAGAAGCGGGACTCGATCAACACGCCTATGGCGTCATGGCCTCCATCAGCCTGCCTTGGCTCAACGGCCGCCACACCCATGAGGTCGACGCCGCCGAGGCAATGGAGGCCCGCGCGACTTTGGAAAACACAGCCGTCGGGCGTGAGGTCGCGCGCGACGTCCGCACCGCCCAGGCGCGGTTGGCGACTGCACGCACCGCGTTGGCCGCGCTCAACGACGACATCGCACCGCTGGCCCAGCGTGCGGTCGACGCCAACGTCGTCGCCTACCGCGGCGGCCGTGGCTCGTTGTTGGCCGTCCTGCGCAGCGCCGAACGCTTGCTCGACGTGAAGATGAACCGCGCCACCGGCGAGGCCGACGTGTGGTTGGCCGCCGCCGACGTCGCCCACGCAGCCGGCACCGCCTTGGTTCCTTTGGGTGAGCTCGGACAACGAAGGACGTCATGACTGAGCCCCGAGATTTTCGACCTTTGACGGTCCCTCCCGGTGCGGGCGTCGCAGCGGTGGTTCGGTGGCTCATCGTCGTGGGGCTGGGCCTGTTGGCGGCGGGTTCGGTGCTGTGGTCGACGGGCTTGCTCGCCGACAAAGCTGCCGTCGGCACCGAGTTCTACTGCCCGATGCACCCGCAGGTGGTGCAGGACCATCCCGGTGAGTGTCCCATCTGCCACATGACGCTCGTCGAGCGGCCGATGGCGACGACAACGACGCCAGCGACGGCATCGCCTGCACCAGCTCCATCGTCCGCGCCACCCTCGACGACGAAGCGCCTGCCGGCAACGGCGACGTCGACGGTCTCAGGGCTGGTGCCGGTGACGCTTTCCTTTGAACGCACACAGTTGATCGGCATGAAGACCGCGAAGGTCGAGCGGCGGCCGTTGGGAGCCGGCTGGAAGACCACCGGCGTGGTGACGGTGGACGAGCGACGGCGCTCGGTGATTGAGGCCCGCTTCACCGGCTTCGTCGAAGACCTGTCCGTCGGATCCGTCGGAGAGCACGTCGCCCGGGATCAGATCGTGGCCCGCGTCTACAGCCCGGACGTCGTCGCCGCCGAGCAAGAGCTGTTGCTGGCCATCGCCCAGGCCCAGCCTCCAGGCGGTGACAAGACCGGTCTCCTCGGCACCGTGACCACGGGACTCGTCGATGCCGCGAAACAACGCCTGCAGCTCCTCGGTGTCGCTGCCGTCGACGTCGACGCCATCGTACAGGCTGGCACGGTCACCCGCACGGTCCCGATTCGCGCACCCGCCGCGGGCACGGTTCTCCGCCGCAATGCGGCCCGCGGCTCCAGCGTGCAGCCCGGCATGCCGCTGTTCGAGGTCGCCGACCTTGGCCAAGTCTTCGTCTTCGCCGACGTCGCCGAACGGGATCGGGGCCGCATCGGGCCCAAGGCCCCCGTCAAGATCATCGGCCGCATTCAGACCGTCGATGGCGTCGTGGATCTCTTGCTGCCCGACGTCGACACCGCCTCGCGCACCCAGCGGGCGCGCATCGTCATCGACAACAAGGCCGGCGCGTTTGTGCCCGGCGAATTCGTCGATGTCGTCTTGCAGACGACCGCCGCGCTGACGCTGGTGATGCCCCGCGAAGCGTTGGTCGACACCGGCGACGTCCAATACGCGTTCGTCGACCACGGCAACGGCACCTTCGAGCCCCGTGCCGTCAATGTGGGTGTGCGCAGCGGCGATGACATCGAAATCCTCAGCGGACTCGCCGAGGGCGACGTCGTCGTTACCACCGGCAACTTCCTCGTCGACTCCGAGAGCCGTCTGCAGGCCTCCTTGTCGGCAGCATCTGCCGCGACAGCATCGTCTTCGTCGGACTGCGAGCGGCAATTCGACGCCGCCAAGTATCCCCAGAAAGTCGAAGCCTGCCGCGCGTGTGAAGTCGTTCACCGCGGGATGGGGACGATGGTGCAGGACTGCAAGAGCGCCATCGCCAAGCCGTGGCGTTGAGGTGATGACCATGACCACCGAAACGCCATCATCGTCGTCGACGACGTCAGCGCCGCACCATGGCGTCATCGCCCGCATCATCGAAGGCAGCGCCCACCATCGCGGCCTGGTGCTCCTGGCGTGCGCGGTGGCGCTAGCGGCCGGCGTCGTGGCGATGAAGAGCCTGAAGCTCGACGCCATCCCGGATCTCACCGAGACCCAGGTCATCGTGTTCACCGAGTGGATGGGTCGCAGCCCGACGCTCGTCGAAGACCAGGTCACCTATCCCATCGTCTCGCAGCTGGTGTCGGCGCCAAAGGTCACCGACGTGCGTGGCTTTTCGATGTTTGGAATGTCGTTCGTCTACGTCGTCTTTCAGGAAGGCACCGACGTCTATTGGGCCCGCAGCCGGGTCAACGAGTACCTCGGCAGTCTGCGCCAGAAGCTGCCGGTGGGCGCTGAGCCGACGCTCGGGCCCGACGCCACCGGCATCGGTTGGGTCTTTCAGTACGTGCTCACCGACAAGAGCGGCCAGCATGGCCTCGACGAGCTGCGCACGTTCCAGGACTTCACGCTGCGCTACGCGTTGGCCGCGGTCCCCGGCGTCGCCGAAGTCGCCAGCGTCGGCGGCTACGAAAAGCAGTACCAAATCGTCATCGATCCCCAGCGCCTGAAGGCCCATGGCTTGACGCTCGACGACGTCACCCGGGCCGTGCGCGACAGCAACGCCGACGTCGGCGGCCGCTCGATCGAGATGAGCGGCCGCGAGTACTACGTGCGCGGCCGCGGCTACCTGGCCAACGTCGACGACATCGAAAAGATCGCGCTGCACGCCGAAGGCGGCACGGCGGTTCGCGTCGGCGATGTCGCCCACGTGCGCATCGGTCCCGAGCTGCGCCGTGGCGTGTTGGATTGGGATGGAGAAGGCGAAGCGGTCGGCGCCATCGTCGTCATGCGCACCGGCGAAAACGCCGTCGACGTCATCGACCGCGTCAAGGCGCGGCTCGAAGAGCTCCGGCCCGGATTCCCGGCCGGCGTCACCGTCGACGTCGCTTATGACCGAAGCAGTCTCATCCAGCGTTCGATCAGCACGCTCAAGGGTGCGCTGTTCGAAGAGCTCATTGTCGTCAGCTTGGTGATCCTGCTTTTCCTGCTGCACTTCCGCAGTTCGCTGTTGGCCATCGTGGCGATTCCGGCGTCGGTGCTGTTGGCCTTCATACCCATGGCCGTGATGGGCATCCCATCGACGATCATGAGCCTCGGCGGCATCGCCATCGCCATTGGCGCCACCGTCGACGCCGTCATCGTCATGATCGAGGCCTGCCACAAGAAGTTGGAGCATGCCCCACCAGGTGCCGCGCGCCGCGAGCTCTTGCTCGAAGCCGCGCGCGAGGTCACGCCAGCGATCTTCTTCTCGCTCTTGATCATCGCCGTCGCGTTCCTACCGGTGTTCGCGTTGCAAGGGCAGGCAGGCAAGCTCTTCCAACCGCTGGCCCTCACCAAGACGTTCGTGATGGTGGCGTCGGCGCTGCTGTCGATCACGCTGGCACCGGCGCTGCTCGATCTGCTGGTGCGCGGTCGCATCTACAAAGAGAGCGAGCACCCGATCTCACGAGCCATCATCCGGCTCTACCAGCCATTCGTGTACGTGGCGATGAAGCGCCCGCGCTCGACCGTCGCCATCGGCATCTTCGCCATCATCTCCGCGGTGCCGATGGGGCTGCGCCTGGGTCACGAGTTCATGCCGGCGCTCGACGAAGGCGACGTGCTCTACATGCCGATCACGTTCCCCAACATTTCGATCGAGGAAGCAAAGCGACAGCTGCAGCGACAAGACCAGGTCATCAAGAGCTTCGCCGAGGTCGACAGCGTCTTTGGCAAGATCGGCCGCGCCGAGACCGCCACCGACCCCGCGCCGCTGACCATGGTCGAAACCACCGTGCGCCTGAAGCCCATCGCAAACTGGCCGCTTGTCGACGGCAAACGGCGCACGATGACCGAGCTGACCGCCGCCATGAACGCAGCGATGCAGTTCCCCGGTTGGACCAACGCTTGGACCATGCCCATCAAGACCCGCATCGACATGATGACGACGGGTGTGCGGACACCGGTCGGCGTGAAGGTGTTCGGCCAGAAGATCGAAGACATCGAAGCCACCGGCATCGCCTTGGAGCGCGTGCTCGCCCACGTACCGGGCACCCGCACCGTGCTGTACGAGCGCGGCCTCGGCGGCCTCTACGTCGACGTCGTCCCCGATCGCGACGCCATTGGCCGCTACGGCCTGACCGTCGGCGACGTCGAACGAATGGTGGAGACCGCCATCGGTGGCGCACCGCTCACGACCACCATCGAAGGGCGGGCACGTTTCACCGTCAGCGTCCGCTACCCGCAAGACATTCGCGGCGACCCCGACGCTTTGAAGGCGTTGCTGGTGCCTGTCCGCTCCGGCGCGGGGTCTGCCGCCGCCATGACGTCGATGACACCCGCTCCGAACGCGACGCCGTCGTCGGCGGCGCCGCTGTTTTTGCCGCTGGCTGACCTCGCCGACGTGCGCATTGTCGCTGGCCCACCGATGGTGCGCGACGAAGATGGCATGCTGGTCGGCTACGTCTACGTCGACATCGACGACGACCACGACGTCGGCGGCTACGTCGGCGAAGCCAAGAAGGCCGTGGCCGCAGCACTCGCCGACGGCGACTTGGTCCTGCCTGCGAGCCAGTTCCTCAAGTGGACCGGGCAGTACGAACAGTTCGAGCAGATGGCAGCGCGCATGAAGGTGCTCGTGCCGTTGACGTTGCTGCTCGTCGTCGTTCTGCTGTTCCTACAGTTCCGCAGCGCGCGACAGGTCTTTCTCATCTTGCTGTCGATCCCGTTCGCGCTCGTGGGGAGCGTCTGGTTGCTGACCGCGCTCGACTACCGACTGTCGACGGCGGTCTGGGTCGGCGTCATCGCCTTGGCCGGGCTCGCCGCCCAGACCGGCATCGTGATGCTCGTCTACATTCGCCACGCCGTCGACGCGAGGCAGCGCAACGGGCTGCTGCGGACCTTCGACGACGTCGTCGCCGCCCACATGGAAGGCACGGTCCAGCGCGTGCGCCCGAAGCTGATGACGGTGTCGACGATGTTGGTCGGGCTGGTGCCGCTGTTGTGGGCCTCGGGCTCCGGCGCCGACGTCATGAAGCGCATCGCGGCGCCGATGGTGGGCGGGTTGCTGACGTCGGCGTTTCTCACGCTGGAGATCATCCCCGTGCTGTCGGTGCACCTCACGTGGGAGGCACTGCTGTGGGCGCGGGCCGAGCCCTCCCTTCGTCGTCGTCTGCAAATTGCGACGATCGTCGGGGCAATTGGGCTCCTATTGCCCGCGGGTGTCGCTAGTGCCGGTCTCTATGTCGACGTCGAGAGAACTGCACTGATCGCTGCCAGCGTCGCCGGCGCCGTCGTCGTCATCATCGCCCTGATTCTCTATCGGGCCGCCCGCAGACGCCTGATGATCGCGCCCACTTCGTAGGCCGACGGTCCCCAGCCGCCCTGTCCTCGGACGCCCCTACACGGCCCGCGTGAAACCCAACGGAGTGCGACCCTTCGGCTTAACCACCGCCAGCAGCGTCGCCAGCACCAGCACTACGAGTGCTGCCCCAGCGTCCACCGCCAGCTGGAGCCGCAGCGACTCGAGGCCGGGACTCGCCCAGGTCATCGTCGCCGCCGCCCTCGCCATCTCGCCGATGGGCTCGGTGTGAATGAGCAAGATGAACGTTGATCCCGCGGTCAGCAGCAACTTGATGGCCACCCAGTAGTGCTGCAACAGCCCCCAGGGCGTACCCCACGCTTGAAGGATGCCGGTGGTCAGCGAAGCAAAGCACAAGGGAACGATGGCGAGCCAGGTGATTGGCTCCAGCGAGAGGTAGGCGGCTTTCGCTTCGTCAGCATTCGTGACCGTCAACCCGACAAGCGAAAGAACGAGGAAGCCGACGACGGCACCAAACCAGCCAACCGAGGATAGGACATGGGCCGTCAGCGCGAGCTTGCGAACAACCGGCGTCAGGATCATCGAACGGCGCCGCCGGCGGCGCCTGCGTCGCTCGTCGTCGGTACCTGGGGCAGATGTCCTTCGAAATGAGGACCGCCCAATCCGCCGGCGACGACGTGGACGATCACAAATAGGACCAAAGCCACCAGGGCGATCGCTCCTGACACCTTGACCCATCGAGGCGTGGCTTCATCGTCGTTGGCGGCAGGATTCGTCATGACAGCTCCGTCACCTGCTTATCGAGACATGGTGTCTCGATCAAGTCCTTGCGGTTCGATATGCTGCGACGGTGCCGAAGATTTGGGGCCAGACCATCGATGCACACCACCGCGCGGTGCACAGCGCGATCTTGAAGGCGACCGCGGCATTGGCCGCCAAGCTGGGCCTGGCGTCGATCACGATGTCGCGTCTCGCGGAGGAGACCGGCATCGGGCGCGCGACGCTGTACAAGTACTTCGCCGACATCGATGCCGTCTTGGTCGCTTGGCACGAACAGCAGGTCATCGCGCACCTCGAGCAACTCGTCGCCGCCCGCGACGGGCCCGGCGACGTGTTCGCCCGGCTGGAGGCCGTTCTCCTGGCGTACGTACACAACGCGCACGACGCACATGGCAGCGCCCTTGCCGCGCTCCTGCACCGGGGCGAGCACGTCAGCCATGCCCGGCAGCACGTCAGAGACTTCCTCGGTGCACTGCTCGCCGAGGGACTGGAGGCCGGCGTCACCCGCGACGACGTGGCCGCCGACGAGCTGGCCGCATTCTGCCTCCATGCGCTGGCGGCGGCGGCGGACTTGCCATCGAAGGCGGCGCGCCGCCGTCTCGTGTCGGTTATTTTGGACGGCGTGCGCTTGCATCGCTGACGACGCCAAATTCGCTGAGCTTGGCCGCAGACGTCGAACGGGCGGCGGCTTCGAGGTAGACGTATCCGTCCCGCTCTCGGGATCGCGCACGGTGCTGCTCTTTTCGACGGCGGTGGCGAACGCCGATTGCAGGATGTCTTCCGCCGCCGCCCGGCCTTCGGCGCGCGGCAGGAGGAACGCGAGAAAGGCGCGGTGTCCGGCGACGAGGGCCTTCACCAAGTCCGCGTCCGCGGGCGTTGCGGCATCCATGATCGGCAGTCTAACGTTCGCCGACGTCCAGCTCGCTCATCATGCCGCCCTCTGCGTGCTCGAGGATGTGGCAGTGGAACATCCAGCGGCCGACTGCGGCAACATCGACGTCGATCTCCACCCGACTGGCCGACGGCACGAGGACGTCGTCTTTCCACACGCGCGGAAAAGGGTCGCCAGGGCCGTCGACGACCTGGAAGCGGTTGCCATGCAGGTGAAACGGGTGCGGCGCCGGTGTCTGGTTGTCGAGCATCCAGCGTTCGACGGTGCCGACACGGGCCTTCAGCGGCGTGACGTCGGGCCATCGTTCGCCGTCGAAGCCGTAGCCCATCGACGTGCCGCTCCCCATCATTCCGCCCGTCATTCCGCCGTGCGTAAAGGTGATCGTGCGGACAACGTCGGAGGTGCCGAGCACGGGCACGTCACCGAGGTGAGCCGGCACATCGTCGAAGGCGCCAGCGGCACCGGCGATGACGCGGAGCTGTAGCGCGCGGCGGGTGCTGCCGTCGCCGCCAACGTCGCCGTGCCAGGCCATCGCGCCGCTCGTCATCCCGCCGCTCATCATGCCGTCCTTCGCCGGCGCGACTTCGAAGTCGAGGGTCGAGCCGACAGCGTCGTCGACGACGAAGCGAACGTCGGCGCGTTCGCCGGGCGCCAACGACAGCGCATCGACGTCGCGGGGCTCCTCCAGCGGGCCGCCGTCGCTCGCGAGCCAGGTGAGCTGGTGGTCGGGGAGCCGCAACAGCATCGTGCGGGCGTTCGCGCTGTTCACGAGGCGCAGTACCTGCGGTTCGCCGCGGCGCACGTCGAGCACTGGCCGTCGATGGCCGTTGACGAGGATGGTGTTGCCCAAACGCCCCTGCATCTCGCCCATGTGGCTGGCATCGAACGGGGCGACGTCGCCGTCGTCGTCGAGGAGGATGTCGTCGATGACGACGATCGTCTCGCGGCCGAACGCGCGCGCGTCTTGGCCGCGCACCACAAACGGCGCCTGCAGACCGCGCTCGACCTGCACCTCGGAGCGCAGATGCGGGTGGTACCAAGCCAGCAACGCGTCTTTGACGACGAAGTCGTAGGTGAAGCTGCTGCCGGGCGCGATGGGCTCTTGCATGGCGGGCACGCCAGCCATCGCAGCGGGCACGCGGAGGCCATGCCAGTGCACGGTGGTGCCCTCGTCGAGCGCGTTCTTCACGTGCACGACGACGCGGTCGCCGACCTTGGCCGTGATGAGCGGACCGGGAAAGTGTCCGTTGAAGGTCCACATGCGTGTGAGGTGTCCTGGGAGCACTTCGACATCCGTGGCGGCGGCGACGATATCGACCTCGACGACGTTGGGGTCGGGGTCGAGGTCTTCAGCGGGCGACAGCGCCCAATCGCGCTCATCGACCGGTGGCTCGACGACACAGGCGGTGCAAGAGATGGCGAGGCCGACGGCGATTGCTTTCATGACGACTCCCGTGAATTCTGACTCGCTGCGACGCAGCCGCTGGCTAGCCACTGAACACGACGTTGATCACAGCGATGGCCTTCTTCACCGCGAGGGCCACCGCGCGGGAGTCCTCGTCGGCGCCGCCTGCGGGTTGCACGTCGTTGCCGACCTCCAGGGCATCGACGGCGCGCTTGCCAGCGAATTGTGAGAGAAACGCGCCAGCCTCAATCGCCTTCGCCGACGGGTTCTTCAGGACCTTCACCGCCGTCACGGTGGCGTTCGTGTTCATCGCGACCGCAATTGAGATCGGCCCTGCAATGGAAGCGGCCGCGACGTACTGTACGACCGCGAATTTCTTGCCGCCCTTCAGCGCAAAGTAGAAGGTCGGCAGCTTGTCCGCTTCCCCCAGATCGACGCCGACGATGCCCTTCACGCGCGCCAATTGGTCCGCGCTCAGCGCACCTTCAAGCGCCGAAAATCCTTCGGCATCAGGGAAGAGCTTCGTCAGGAACCCCCGAGGAACCGGCGTCTGCGCGGCGTCGGCGAGCCAATCACCCGTCGCGCCGGGCTTGCTGCGCGCGTCGCCAGGGTTGCTCTTGGCCTTCACTTCGTCGGCGTTGAGGACGCCGTCTGCGTCGGAGTCCTTGGGCTCAAGACGTGCGAACGCCTGGCTGTTCGCACCTGCTCTCAAGAAGTCTCGGCCGAAATCGGTGACCGCGGAGCCCCCGCCATTTTCGTGACAGGCCGCGCAGCTGGGGCGATAGCCGTAGCGCTGACTGTACAAGCGGCTGTAGGCCGGCAGCGCGTTGGCGTTGGGCGCAGCGACGAATGCGACGACGGCAGCGACGACGACGGCGACGATCGCGACGGATTTCATGGCGTTCCTGCCTTCTGACCGAGACCGAGAGCGGCCATGGCCAAGAGGGCACCACGCTTCGCGGCGCTGGCGATGGCCTGGGCGGCGTGTTTGCTGTCGTCATTGGCCTGGATGTCGTCACCGACCTTGAGCTTGCTGGCCGCTGTTTTGCCGGTGAGTTGATCGAGAAAGGCGCGATCGTCGACGCCGCGCTCGCTGTGCTCGTACAGCACGACGTTGACGAGGCGACCGGCCGGATCGAGCGCCACCCCGATCTCGATCTTGCCGTTGTCGCCGGTGGCGTCGACGAAGACGACGACACCGACGCTGCGGCCGTCTGCGCCGGTACCGACGTAGAAGGTGGGCGCTTTGTCCTCGCTGCGGATGGGCTCGCCGAGGGCCGTCTCGACCCAGGCCACTTGCGCGGGGCCGAGGCTCGCAACGCGTTGCACGAAGCTCTTCGCTTGAGGCAACGCCTTGCCGAGCTTCTTCCCGGGCCAGGTTCGATCGTGGGCAGTCGCTGTCGTGGCCACGAGTAAAAACACCGTTGCAGCGACCACCGTCAAAGCGCGCATCTCAGCCTCCTTAAAAAGCGATCAGCAGCTGCGCGCCGGCCATCCATGCCGATGGTTCGCCGATCACGAGCCGCTCATTTCCCTGAACGAACGCCCTCATCCACGATGAATCGTTGAGGTTCCATTTCACGCCGAGACCGGCGGCGCCGACGTCGGACGATCCGACCTTGCCATCGTGGAGGCGGTCGTATTGCAGCTGCACGGTAAGCAACTCCGGGAGGATGCTGATGTCGGTGCGCGCGAAGACGGCCTGCAGCCACGGACCCGTCGCCGCCAAGCCGTCATGGCCCAGGGTGTATTCGGCGGCGATCTTCAGTCGCCAAACCTGCCAACTCGCGTCGAGTGAACCGCGTTCCTTCAGGACGAGTCGACTGAGGTCGAGGGCGCCGCCGAAGTTCATCAACTCACCGCTCTGCCATCCATCGATGGCATCGACCTCATAGTTCTTTCCGAAATAGCCTGAGAGCCCAAACGCGGGCCAACCGCTGCCGATGTCGAAGCCGACTCTGCCCAACACTGGTCGTGATGTGTTGAGCGCGTCCGTTTGCAACTGACCAACGACGGCGCCGTTGGGGCCGACGACGTCCTTCCAGAGCGTGTCTGGTCCGAGGGCAACCGCGACAACGTAGTCGACGGGGCCGAAGAAGCCCGAGACCTCGAGCGCCCGATCCGAGAGGAGGCCCAGCGTGCGGTACGCGGGAGGCCGCAAAGGATTGGCGGGTGCGTCGAGCTTCGCGTCGATGCCGTACTTCAGACGGAAGCGTCCGATTCGAAAGGCCGTGCCCTCGGGCAGCACCGGCAAATTCGCGATGGTGACGTAGACGAAGCCGTGATCCTGCCCCACCGACGACGACAGATCGCTGGTCACCAACACCTGTTCGACGAGTAGCGCGAGGTAGTCGCCGACGTTGGTGGTCGCAAACAGCTCGGCCACATGAATGACGCCCATGCCGACGGGCTCATCGTTTGAGGACATGTAGCGAAGGTCGATGGTGCCGCCGAAGACGAGGTTCGTGAGCGGCCCGATGCCGAGGCCCGCAGCGCCGCTGGACGATGGCGGTGGTCCCAGCTGTGGTGCTTCCAGATTCAACCCCGCATCCGGTGACGGCGGCGGCGATGGCAACGGCGGTGGACCGGCGGGTTCAGCTTCGGCTGACGGGGGCGACGGCGGCAGCGGCAGCGCGTCAGCATCGGGTGTCTGGACGATGGGCGCGGGCTCGGGTTCTTGCGCCAACAGCTGCATCAACAGGCCCGGGCGGTAGTAGGGCTGCAGGTAAGGAGCCCGTTCGGGCTGCGCGCCCGCCAGCGTGAGGGCGACGACGAAGAGCAAGCTCATGACTTGCCTCGCGCCGGTCGCCACATACACCACAGCACCGAACCCGACATGACGAGGAAGGCTGCCGAGAACAGCACCCCGCTCACCATCGACAGCGTCTCGAAGCCGCCGCCAGCGTATTTGGTGAGCCACCACGATGCGATGTCGCTGGTGACGCCCAAAAAAGCGGCGACGACGACGGCGCGGGTGACGACTCCGTCGCGCTGGCCGAGCGTGTAGAGGGCGGCGACGATCCCATCCATCGTCGCGATGGCCATCAAGTGCGCGTGGGACAACGACGCGAGGCGCGCTGGCTTCAAGTAGAAGAAGTACTCGGTTGCTGTCGGATAGAGCTCCCGGGTGTTGAGATAGACGGCGGCTGCGCCCAGAGCGTGGGTCAGCGCAAAGATCGTCAGCACGCCAATGGTGGCGAGCTTGGCTGGTACCGGTGCCCGCGCAAGATCAAGCACGGCCGGGCGCTGGGCCTGTCGCCCCGACCAGCCTGCGACGCCGACCAAGCCAAGCAAGACGACGATGACGACGACGGCGGCGATGACGCTGGTGGCGTCACCGGCATGGGCGGCAGCAACAACGGGACCGGTGTCGACGGCGTCGAAGTTGAGGCCGCCGCCATTGGGTTGCGCGCTCGCCAACGACGACAGCAGCAATGTGAACGATCCCTGGATCATTCGAACGCCCAATCGAGCTGAACGAGCAGCTGGCGGTCGTAGTGTCGCGCGACCGTTGTTGCGAAGGAGACGCCGACGCCGATGATGGGACCCGTCTTGCCTAGACCAAGCTTCACCGCCGGCAGCACGTTGTTCTCGATGCCTTCGGACATCACCTCGCCCGACGTCTCGAGCATCAAGAAGAGTCGGCCGACGGGCCGCACCTGCAGCGAGCCTTCGTATTCAGCCATCACGCCGTCGTAGAGATCCGTCGGGGCCACATGGACGATCGCGTCGACGAGGAGATAGGTCGACCACATGTACCGGCCGCCGACGCCGACGCCGAAGTTCACCGGAAGGGTGGCCACAAAAGGTGCCTGCGGCGGAAGGTTCTTGCCGCGGGTGGGGACCGCGACCTCCCCGAAGATGGAGAGGCCCATCGTGTTCTCGGCGTCTTTGAGAGGCGCGTACATCACCATCAGCTCGGTGCCGTGGTCTTCGTCGTCGGCCATTCCGTCGCCGGTGATGGCGTCGTTGCGCAGATGCAACCCGAGCCCCTCGATGATGCCCGCTTCGATGTGGACGCCGACGTCGTTGCCAGCGACGGCACCGCTGTCACGCCGGATGCCGGTGATGCGGGTGCTGATCTCACCAGGACCATCGGGGATGCCCATGTGCGACAGAAATGGATGGGCCATCGCATGGTGGCCCGTCATCTCATGCTCACCGCTCATCGGCGCCGACGATGGGATCGCGGCGGCTGCTGCAAGGGCGAGCGCAAAGGTCGCAGCGAACGGCGGGCCTTCCGGCCGTTGAGTCTCGACCCTGATGACGTAGCTGCCGGCTGGCAGCCGCGGAAAGTGGACGCCATAGCGCCCCGCTTCGCCCTCCAGGTGGGCCGTGGTCGGCCCCGCGAAGACGGCGCCAGCCGCACTGTCGATCGAAATGGTGACTGCGGCGTCGGCGACAGGAGCTTCGTCACCGAGGAGTGGATCTGCCGGCTCCAGGTGGCGGGTGAGCTGCACTTCCACTTCCGTCTCATCGCCGAGCTGCGCTGTTGCCACCGCATGGAAGACGCTGTCGGCTCGCTCACCGAGCACCAGCTCGGCGGGCGCCGTCGTTGCATCGGGCATGGGCGCGGCGCCGTGCGCTTGTGCAACCGACGAGAACGTCGCCGCCAGCCAGACGAGAAGAACGGTGGCGCGGGGGCCTGACGACATTGAAGTCACCTCGAATGAACCGGGGAGCCAATCGATGGGCGAACGGAGAGCGAGGCGCGACAACGCGTTCGCAAGCGACGTGCCGTGTTCGATCGCTGTCTGTTCGGGACCGCAGGTAGCTGCGCGGGGCGCGATCGCTCGACGCGCTGGGCGCTTTCGCTCGGTCGCATCTGGCGAGCGGGCGATGCCTGCCGTCGGCGGCGCCCACTGGCCCAGCGGTCTCAAGTCCCATCGCAGGAATGGCCAACTGGCCGCGCGGTGAGGCGCAATGGCGACAGGTCAATCTCTTACGGCCGCCGCTGTGACTCTTTGGGTCACGGTGTAGCCGGAACATCACATGACTGAATTTTCGAACGAACCGCTTGGATGCGACGTCGTCGTCGGGCACGCTCTTGTCAGGTTGCGGCGCAGAAAGCGGGAGGCCTCGCCGTGAAGATCGAGAACACAGCGCTGCTGCTGGGCTGGGTCGTCGTCACCGTCGTTGGCTGTGGGCCGGTCGACACCGGAGATGAGGATTGCGCCGCATCGGGCACGCGGCTGCGCCCCGGCCGCTGACCTCAGCGACGTGGGCTTTCCGGAGCTCGCAGCAGGCGCACACGTGGAGCTCGCCGACGTCGCGATCGCGTGGCTGCCTTCGGGCACAGGCGCTGATGAGGCGGGCGTCCTCGGCCCAATCCTCAGCTGTGACATCGTCGAGGGCTTCGAGCCCTTGACCCGCACCGACGAGCCCGACGCGCTGTGGGGCGCGCTCACCGTCACCACGGCGCGTCTCGATCCTTGCTTCCTCGAATTCGGATCGGAGTCGACCTGCCGCCCACAACTGCGACTGTCGTTGCAGCCGGTCTTCGACGGCAGCGCGCGCGATGCCGCCATGCACGCGTTCTTCGACGTCGACGAGGAGACTGTCTGGCAAGCTGTGGCGCGTCTCATCGCGCTCCGGGTGGATGCGGCGGATGACGGTCGAAGGCCGCTGGGCATTTCGCCCTTGATGCAGACGTCCAACGCGACGCCGAGGCAATCGTGCCGTTCGACCTCGTCGATTTCTGAGCTGCGTCGGCCGTCGTTATCCGGCTCTCTCGGACCGACGGCGGCGGATCACCGCTTGCGCCATGGGGGGATGAAGCCCTGCGGCGTGCGCACGGGTAGTAGATTCGGGCGGACAGCGATCCGGAAGCGCTGGCCGCGCACCCACTCCTCGCCGTCGACCTGGCTCGCGTCATCACCACCGCTCCCGACTTCGTGGTTGGTCATCGCCGAACGAGTGAGCTTAGCCTTAGGCGCCGCCGATGACCCCGGCGGGGCTCGGCAGTCGCCGCCGGCCCGAGCCCGCAGAATTGGCCGCCCGGCCCGAGGGCGGCATCGATCTCGGCATGACCGCGAGTTGGGCGGCTGCGTGGCCGGTCACGCCAACTTCATCAGCTCGTCGAAGGTCAGCGGCACCGAGGGACGGGAGGCGAGAATTCGTGCGCGATGGATCGCCCGTTCGGAGAGCGCTTCGGCGCCAGGCGCATGAGCGATCTTGCCGGCAAGGCGTGAGCGGACGGCGACTGCATGGTGGCCGTCGGCGCGAGCCAGGGACTCGAGGACAGCTGCGCGGCGGTGGTTGTGCCGATCGTCAGCTTGTCGGTGCCGGGCAAACAGACGATCGCTCTGTCGGTCCAGGAGCTCATCGTCACTGGTGGCTGCGGCGTCGTCCAAGTGCATCTCCGGCAGGTTCTGGCGGGTCATCGTGCACCTCGAGGTTGCGTGCTGCTCGTCCGTGGCGACCACGCGGCGAGCAGCGCGCCACCAGGCCTGCGCAGCGTCGGGAGCAACGTGACGAGGCGGCCGCCTTGCCAGGGCTCCGCACGCAGTGCCCTGGCAAGGCGGATGGCGGAGGAGAGGCAGCGATCAGCTGCGTGGGCCGCTCCGGAGCACGATTGAGGGTGGATCCTCACCCCGTCCGTCTTGAGGACGGCGCCGCATCGGCCTGAGCCTCCAGACAGAGGTTCCCATGCACGCTTTCGATCGTGAGGCCCGCCAGATTCGCGAGGCCACATGGTCGTCGTCGTGGCCTTCGGCATTTCCGGACAGCATCGGCTCCTCCGATTCGTGTATTTCGCGGCTCAATCGCCTGGCTCGCTTGCTCGTGTACCTACGCTTCGACGACGAGGTCGCCCTCGTCGACGCAAGGTCTCACTTCGCGGGTGGTGGACTCCTCCCGCGGTAGGACTTCTTCGGACTCAACCTATTGGCACCTACATCCTCCTGCCGGCTTGTGCCGACGCACCCGGGCCCACCGGACGGGAGAAGAGCCCTTCCCCCGTCGCCCCCATCCTGATTTTGAAAACAGCAGAGGCCGTCATTTGAGCGGGGCAGCTCCGGATGGGCCGGATCACTGCTAATCAAACCGTCCACCAAACCGGATCAGCTTCAGTTGCATGATCGTTGCCGACCAACGCTGATCATCGCGGCTCTCCGTCATCGACGAGCATTTCGGCATCAGCGACGAAGGCGACGGCGCTCACCTCGGTCACCCCCACCGCTCCATCGGCGGCCACTGCCTGGAGCACCATGACGCCGTCGGCGCAGGCGCGGGCGGCGTGAACGCGCAGCCGATCTTCGACCTCCTCCAAAGCCACCGGCTTCGAGATGGTCACCCGAAAGCGCACGCTCTCCCGGGCGCCGACGGGCACAGGACCACGGCCGACGTGAACGGTCGCGCCGCAGTGCGACCCTGGTGCCGAAACAGGCGTGGACTCGATGGAGAAGCGCGCCGCTTCGGGGGTCGTCGCGCAGCCGAGCATGGCGAAGATCCAACAGACCGCCACGATCCTCAAGCCGCGCCCTTGCGCTTGCGGCCCCGCTCCTCGTCGTTGATGGCTTGGGTGCGCGATTTTTCGAGCACCAGCTTCAGGCTCTCCGTGGTCCGGTCGCGATCGGCGGCGGAGAGACCGAGGATGTCCTGCAACGCCTCGCCGATGGTGTCGAGGTACTTGGTCATGTAGTCGCGCTTCTTCAGCTCATCGACCTCACGACGACGACGACGCAAGAAGCGTTGCAGACGTCGGCCGGCCTCCATGACCGCCAGTCGCATTTCTTTGAGCACCTCTGGATAGTGAGCGATGGCTTCCTTGGACTCTGAAGTGTAGGGAACCCAGGCCGAGGCGATGTGCACCAGCAGCACAAGAGGTCCGGTGGGTGGTGCGCCCTTGCTCTGCTGCACCTCGTAGGACCGCCACGGCGCGGACACCACCGCCTTCATCATGGCACAGGCCGATGCCTGATAGAGCAAAGGCACCCGGTTGGCGAAGCGGAAAACCTTAGCTAATTCGTCGGCTTTGAGATCTTTACTGTAGAGAATTCCACACTCGACCTGAAAGGGATTGCCCCGGTAGATGGCCGGCGGTCGGGTCACTGCGGTCACAAAGACGTTCTCGCCCAGCACGAGGACGTCGGCGCCCTCTTCGTCTTTTTCAATGCGGGCCCTCTCGGCCGGCTGGGGAACATCGATGGACTGCGGCGGCAAAGACGACGTCGTCGTCGTCGTCGTCCCGCCCGAGCGGCTCTGAAAGAGGCCCAGTTGATCATCATCGGGCGGAGTCTTGCCCGGCTTCTTCGTCTTCTTCTTGCTGGCCTCGAGGGCCGCAGCTTGTTCGGCGGCCTGAGAGAGAGAGCCGGCGTCGGCCTGTTCACGTTGCTCATTGGAAAGCAGGGTCTTTGTCCCCGCGGGTTTGTCGGGGGTGAGGTGATCGAGGTCGTCGTCGTCTTGCAGGTTCTTGCGATCGCCGAAGAGGGCATAGAGGCCCTTGATCAAGGCCGGCTCACCGATGGGCGACAAGCACGACGTCGGCGGCGCCATCAGCTTCTGGGCTTGCAGTGCCTTATAGAGTTGTTCGACTTCGGGGCGCGTCAGCGATGAGCAGGGCCGCGTGGGCTTGAGCCCGCCGTTGGTCACGATCTCGGCCGCTTGGGCCGCGGACACACGCGAGAAGCTCGTCGACAGAAAGGTGACGACGTGCTGCTTGCCGGCGTCCTCGAGCAGGCGCTGCAGGGTGCCGAGCTCGACCCCGTGGGGGTGCGGCTTGATTTCGATGGGCTCCTTGGGCAGCTCATGCACCACGCGGGGCATGTCGACGGTCTCGCTGCTCCCCGCGGGCTGCGATTTGGTGGCCGCCTTGTGAAAGCGAAAGAGAATGCGCGCGTGCGGATTGGCCAGACCAGTTTGCTTTAAATAGGCCTCTACGCCGTGACGACCTGCCTTATACTGGCCCACCAATAAAATCTCGATGGAGGTGCCGGAAGCCTTCTGCTTCCACCAGTCACTGTCGTCGACGTCAGTGTGCTCTATCTTGGGTTCGTTCTTCGCCGTATCGATAAAAAGTCGAACCCGATTGGCGCGCGCACCTTGCATCTTGGAAACCACCAGCGCCGGTTCGCCAGTGGTCATTTGTCCGTACATCACGGCTGCGGAGATGCCGATGCCCTGTTGGCCGCGCGACTGCTTGAGGCGGTGGAACTTCGAGCCGTACAGCAGCTTCGCGAAGATCTTGCCCATCTCGGGTTCGGGAATGCCGGGTCCGTTGTCCTCGATGCGCACTCGATAGCGGGTCGGACCCTGGGCCACCGGCGCGGCTTCGATCTCGGTGATCTCGACGGTGACGTCGGGAAAAATGCGGGCCTCCTCACAGGCGTCCAGAGCGTTGTCGACGGCCTCGCGCACTGCCGTCAGCAACGCCTTCTGCGGCGAATCGAAGCCGAGCAGGTGGCGGTTCTTGGAGAAAAACTCGCTGACCGCGATCTCTCGCTGCTTGGGCTGCCTGCGCTCCGCCGGCGTCGTCTCGAGCTCGGCGCTCTTCTTCTTGGTGGCCATGGGGCGATGCTTACTGTGTTTCCCGGTCCAAGGCAGCAGTTCGGGCCCCGGGGCATCGCATGCTGGGGCCAGACGCCCGTGCGGTCACACCACGGGCCGCGCCTGCTTGATGTAAATGTGCCCCGTGGGAAGCACCTTCCACTCCACATCCATTGCGAAGCCCTTGTCGTTTTCTTTGTGCAGGACTTTCTTGAAATGGGCCTGGATTTTCTCCAGGCCAGAAACGAGCTCTTTGACCTGTGCGGCCGTCAGCACCGGTTTGCCACCGAGCTCCGACGACTTGCGAATACGCTGCGTTTCGTATTCGCCGTGCTCGCCGATCGCCGACACAAGCATCTCTTCGGGCCGGCTCTTGGGATCGGGGTTGGTCACCAGGTTCTCGCCCACCTGCGAGTTCACATAGAACCCCGGCCAGTTTTCGTCGTAGATGTTCTTGGTGATTGCTACACCATTGGCCAGCTCACCATCGACGTTTCCATGTACGGTAACGGCCATCATCGCCTTGTCGTGCGGAATCTTCCAGAAGTCGCGTTCTTCGAAGGCGCGGAAATTCCACATGCTGGCCCAGACCTTCTTGATCTCGACGCCGACGGTCTCTTTGTCCTTGGGGCGCACAGTGTAGCTGTCATAGAGGCCGGCGCCGTTGAAGCCGTCGAGGTCTTCGTTGTTGGTCGACGAGCGCAGCCGCAGCCCCGATCCGGGCGGGAGCTTCGCCAACATGTCAGCTTCGACCTTGTCGAGCTGGACCTGAAGCGCCGCCGGCACCGGTGCCTTCTTCAGCTCCTTGCGGAAATCCTTGAGCTGTTCATCGCGAAAGGCGACGTCGCTTTGGAATTTCGGGTCCGCCTGCATCTTGAGGGCTTTGTCGTAGAGACCGTTGGCCTTCATGAAGTCGTCATAGAAGGAAAAGGGAATGCCGAACCCATCGGGCATCTGGGCTGGAGCCAAGATGTGCCGCATCTCTGCCAGATTGGTCGTTTTGCCTCCGAAGGCTTTGGCGTCTTTCACCGAGAGGTCTTTGAACGCTTTGATCGTTTTGACGCTCAGATCGGGCTTGGGTACCTGAGGCGACGTCGGCCTGACCTTTTTGTCGTAGGCGGCAACCTCGGCGGCCGTAGCTGCGGTGATCCTGTAGCCCTGGCCAGTGACCTCATATTTGACCAGCTTGCCGACCAAGTTCTTGATGTTCGGATCCTGCAGCGCGTCCTTGATGTAGGCGTTTGGAACCTTGTCTTGCTTGGCTTTCAGATTGATGTGGGACAGCGGCGTCTGCGGTACTTCCGTGATAATCCCGGCGACATGTGTCAGATCATTGGGTGTACTGCCTTTGAACAACACGATGTCGCGGGGTGAGAAAGGCGTGGTGGAGGGCACGGCGGGGTCGACGACGCGCAGCATGCCGAAGCTGGTCTCTTGGTTGAGCGGGCTGAAGTTCACGCCTTCGAAGAGCTTCTCGGTGGAGATCACGGGCACCCCATAGCGGGCCAGCGAACGGGACTCGCTCTTGCGCAGCTCTTCTTGGGTGTCGCCAGCGGGGTGATAGGCCAGCTTGGTGCCAGCAAAGGGCATCGCTTTGGCGACGGCGTCGAAGGCGAGGTTCACGTGCTTGGCGTGCACGGGATCGGTGGGCCAAAACTCGACGGCGTAGGCGCCCTTGTCGCCGTTTTGGTCGGTGTAGCCGTCGTGGGCGACGATGGTGCCGGCGATGAACTTCCTCTTGTCGGTGAAGTAGGTCTGCGAATTGAAGGTCGCGAGGTCGAGAGTCACCCCGAGGGAGTCGCGCGCGAAGTAGTAGTGGAAGTCGTTCTTGTTGGAGTCGACGAACCAGACCTTGGGATGCTTGGTGTCGACGTCGGTGATCAGAAATTTCATCGCCAACACGTTGGCCGCACCTGGCACGTCGTCGCGCTTGGCGAAGGCCTCGAAGGCCTTGCGATCGACGAGCTTGGCGATGCCGCCCGGCACCGTGGCCACGCCAGCTGCGACGCCGCGAGCGCCGACGGAGGTGCTGGGTCCGGTCGTGGTCGTCGACGAACCGGGGGCGCCACCGGTGACGTGGGCATTGGGCTGCGGAGACGAATTCGTCGTCGTCGTTGCCGTTGTCGCTGGAGTCGGGCTCGTCGGCGACGCTGCCGGGGCCGTGCTTCCCACCAGGGTGTGGGCGGTGGGGTTGCGGAGCGGCTGCGAGCGGGGAGAGGTGATCATGGAACGAGACTCACCCCGTCGGTCAATGGCGCGCAACCGTCAGCCGTCGTCGTCTCTGTGACCCCTGTCCCTCAGGCCCGCTGTCGGCGTCGAAGCAGGAGGAGGGAAAGTGCTAGCGCCCCGGCGTCTGCCCCCGACGTGCTTGTGCAGCCGGGGCATCCGAGGGGCGTCGGAGGGAGGGCGCCAGTGGCGAAGGTGGGCGGGAAGGTCTGGAAATCACCGCAGCGCCCGTGGCCTTCGTCGTCGGCGGCACAGGCGCCGGGGCAGAGATCGCCCAAGGTCAGGCAGGGGTCGGCAAGAGCGGGAGCGTCGACGTCGACGACGGCGCCTTCGTCGTCGCTGCTGCTGACCGTGATGGTCAAGCCCGTCGAAGCACCGCTCAAGAGGTTGGTCGAAAACACCACGTGGGCCGCCGAGCGGGCCGCCGTGTCCGTCGACGGCGCCACGGCATCGCCGCTCTGAAAGAGGTCGCTGGCGTCGTCGCGGCCGCGGTTGAGCTGCAGATCATAGTTGCCATCGGCCTCCTCGATCATCAACATCGGATCAAAAGGCGTACAGTTGACGCAGCTCTGCAGCGTGTTGAAATAGTCCCCCGGCGTCGGCGACGGTCTCTTGGCCAGGCGCACGCGCTCCACCAGCACCCCAGAGTCGATGCCCATGTCGCCGTCGAGGACATCGACCAGCTTGCGGCGGTGCTCGACGAGGAAGAACTCGTCGCCGCTGCCGACCTTGAGCACCGTGCCGCTGCGCGCCGCCGACGGCAGCTCGAAGCTCCCCGGCCCACCGACCTGAATCAAGTTGGCCCAACCGATGGCCACCCGCGAAAAGGGGTCGAGCAGCGAGCCGGCGTCGGCGTAGAACCAGCCACCCATCAATGAATAGGGAAGATCGTTGGTCGATCCTGCTTCATTGTAGAGATCGCAGAAGCCGAGGAGGTGCCCAAACTCGTGGACCGACACGAAGGTCTCGCGCCCGGGGCGGCCGGTGCGGCCGGCGATGCCGACGCTGGCGACGACGACGCCGTCATCATCGGGATAGGCAAAGCTCGGAAAAGGCCCGAGAAAAGAGAGGAGGGGATTGGTGGCGAGGTCCTTCACCGGCAGCGCGATGCCGGGAAAACCGGCGTTGCTGACGATGATGACGCCGTCGACGAAGCCGTCGGCCACCCCTTCTTGGTTTCCGCTCGTGTCGTAGCGCGCGAAGTCGACGCCGCCGCCGGCGGTGCAGCTCGTGCCGGCTCCGGGCCCCGTGGCCGCGCATTGAAAGATCTCGTCCATGAAGGCCAGGGCATCGGTGAGCACGGCCACCGCGCCCTGCACGTCGCCCTGTGCCAGGCCTGCGCCCCGCGGGATCTCGCAGTCGGCGTTGTCGCCCAAGGGCGGGCACGTCGAGAAATGCACCGGAGCGGCGACCTCGGCCGAGGGGCGGAAGCGACCGAGCGAGGCCTGTTCCCAATAGCTGGTGAAGCGAAAGCCGCCCTCGAAGATCAGCGCGTCGTCGTCGGCGTAAAAGGCCGTTATCTCGTCGAGAAAGGCCTCTTCCGATCCATCGGGATAGGCGATGTCGTCGATGAACACCGGCACTACCAGCACGCGGGTCGCTCCCTGAGAGGGCACCTTGTAGAGGCCGACGTCGGTGCGGGTGGCGAAGTGATCGATGTAGTCCGCACGGCCGGCGCTGCTGAACAAGGCGAGGCTGCAGGCCATGGCTGTGAGAGCCGACGTCGGCAGGAGCGAGGAGCGCTTGGGCTTCATGCGAGGGTTATACCCCCCGCCGGACCATCCGGGTCTCTACGCGCGCGGCGCTGCCGCCCGGGCGATCTTGCCAGCGATGTCGAGGGCGGCCACGCGATAGGCCTCGGCGAGGGTCGGGAAATTCATGATGTTGTCGATGAAGACGTCGACGCCAAGGCCCGCGAGCAGTGCGATCTGCCCGACGTGGATCAGCTCGCAAGCCCCCTCGCCGACGATCTGCACGCCCAAGAGCCTGTCCCCGTTGGCGTCGGCGACGATCTTGAGCAAACCGTCGCGGGAACCGGCGATCTGACCGCGCGCGACCTCGTCAAAGCGGGCGCGACCCACCATCGCCCCGCCGTGCCGCGCGATAGCGTCAGCCTCCGAGAGACCAACGCTCGACATCTCGGGCATGGTGTAGACGCCGACGGGAATGAGCTCGGCGGCGGTGCTGACGTCCATGCCGAGGGCGTGGCGGGCAGCGCGTCGGCCCTGCTCCATCGACGACGATGCCAACGAGGGCGGCCCGATGATGTCGCCCACGGCGTAGATGTGCGGGACGGCGGTGCGACACCAGCCATCGACCTCGATGAGCCCGCGCGCGTTCACCGAGACGCCGGCGTTGTTCAGGGCGAGGCCCTCGGATCGGGCCACGCGGCCCAGAGCACAGAGCACTTTTTCCGCGCGCAGGACTTCGCCATCGGCGAGCTCGATGACGACGCTGTCGATGCCGTCCCAGGCGACGCTGCTGGTGCTGCGGCCGCCGAGAAAGCGTCCCCCCGCGCGCTCGAAGGCCGTGGTGAAGACCGTGGTGAGCTCGGCATCGAGAAAGGGGACGGGTCGCTCCCCCTTGTCGACGACGACAACCTTGACGCCGAGGGCCGCGAAGATCGACGCGTATTCGACGGCGATGACGCCGGCGCCGAGCACGCACAACGACGAGGGCAGGTACATCATCGACAGGATCGAATCGCTGTCGAGGATGTTTTCGTGGTCGACGGGGATCTCCGGCGGCGTGCGCGGTCGCGAACCCGTGGCGATGATGACGACGTCGCCGCTCAGGTGCTGGCGCTCACCCCGCACGTTGACCACATCGACGTCGTGGGGAGAGGTGAAGCTGGCGCGACCGTGAAAGCGCACCACGCCATTTCTGCGCATCTGCTCGCCCATGTAGCGCTCGTGGGCAGCGATGACGTCGTCTTTGCGCGCCATCAGCTTGTCGAGCTGCACGTCGGTGGGTCCCTGCAGCGCGGTGCCGAAGACCCCGCCGGTCTTTTGCTGAAAAATCGTCAGCGCCAGCGCCGTCTCGCGCAGGGTCTTTGAGGGAATGGTACCCCGTTGAACGCATTCGCCGCCGATGCCGGGCTGCTCTTCGATCAGCGCCGCGCTCTTGCCGGCCTTCACCGCTTGGATCGCCGCCTTTTGCCCAGCGGGACCACCACCGATGACGACGAAGTCGAAGGCCGTGCTCACCCCAACGCCTCGACGGTCCCTTTGACGACGCTGGCGCGGGCCACCAAGCCGCTGACGACGTCGGGGTAGAGATTCAGCGCCCCAACGGAAACATGGGCGCCGACGGCAGCCTCGTCGGGAACGCCCTCGAGCGCGAAGTGGGCCAGGGTGTCGGCGAGCATGACGACGTAGACGCCGGCATCCTGCGTCGTCCCGTCGGCCGCGTGGTGATCGCGCACGGTGGCCACCAGACGCTCGGGCAAGGCCCAGTGGGCGGCCAGCTTGGCCCCGACCTCGGTGTGGCGCGCGTCGACGACGGCGAGCATCTCGGCCCGCGACGCTCCCAGGTGCAGGCGGGCTTCGATGTCGACGCACTTCTGCAAGAGCAGCGGCCGCCCCATGTCGTGCAACAGACCCGACAAGAAGGCTTCTTCGACGTTGCTGCGTTTGGCCCGCGCGATTTCCTGCGCGTACAACGCCGTCGCCAGCGAGTGCTGAAAGGAGCTGCGCACCTCGGTCTCGAAGCCGGGCGCCTCGAACCGGCGTCCCTGGCAGGCGACCATCATCGCCAGCTCGCGAATGCGTCCGGTGCCGAGGCGGCTCACGGCGTGCTGCACCGAGACGATGGGATCGGTCCCTCGATACAGGGGGGAGTTCGCCATCCGCAGCAGGTGGGCGGCCATGGCCTGATCGCGACGCACGATGTCCGCGAGCTTCTTGGCGCCGTCGTCGGTCGACGCCGCCATCACTTCTTGGGCCACGCCCGGCAGCAGCGGCAGATCGAGACGTCCGCTGGCGAGGTCGTCGTCGACGGCGGCAGCGAGGGAGACCGGCGACGACGAGACTCCTCGATCGCTGGGCTTGGGGCCGGCGACGACGGCTTTGTTCTCGGACTGGTTTGGGACCATGGCTGACTTCCTCGCAGACCAGCCTACGGCACGGCGCGGCGACGAGAAAAAAAGCTCCCCTGCCGGGGAGTGCTCGGTTTTGAGCGCCGGCACGTTGGCAGTGCTACAGGGCGCGCGGGGTCGGTTCGTGGTGTCCACTCGCCTTGGCCAGTGTGATGCTCCAGGCGTCAATCTTGGGCGTCGGCGAACATCTCCACCAGCTTGCTCACCGTGTCGTCGAACCCCGACGACTCGTAAGTTCCTTGGCGTAAAAATGTTTCTACTTCTTCGATTTTATCGATTGCATAATCGATCTTTGGATCGGTGCCATAAGTGTAGGCGCCCAGGGTGATGAGATCTCGGTTCTTCTCGTAGGCGGCCATCACCTGGCGCATCTTGCCGGCGGCCTTCTTGTGATCAGCGGCCGCGATGCCGCTCATGACGCGGGAGAGGCTGGGCAGCACGTCGATGGCTGGCCAATGATTGCGGGCGCCAAGATCGCGGTTGAGGATCACGTGACCATCGAGAATACCGCGGACTTCATCGGCGATGGGTTCTTCCATGTCACCGCCCTGAACCAAGATGGTATACATCGCGGTAATCGATCCTTTATCGTTGTTTCCGGTCCGCTCCATCAGCTTGGGGATCAGGGCGAAGACCGAGGGCGGATAACCTTGCCGGGCCGGCGGCTCCCCCAGGGCGAGTCCGATCTCGCGCTGGGCGCGGGCAAAGCGGGTCGAGCTGTCCATCATGAAGAGCACGTCTTTGCCCTGCTCGCGAAACCACTCGGCCACGGCGGTGGCGACGAAGCAGCACTTGAGGCGCACCAGGCTCGGCGTGTCCGAGGTGGCGCAGACGACGACGCTGCGCTTGAGGCCTTCTTCGCCGAGGGAGTCGTGGATGAACTCGAGCACCTCGCGACCGCGCTCGCCCACCATGCAGACGACGACGACTTCGGCGGAGCACTGGCGCGCGATCTGTCCCATCAAGGTCGACTTGCCGACGCCGGAGCCGGCGAAGAGACCCACGCGCTGGCCGCGTCCGACGGTGAGCAGGCCATCCCAGGCGCGTACGCCGAAGGAGATGACGCGGTCGACGGGTTGGCGGGTGTAGGGATCGGGGCACTCGCGCTCGACGGCCCAGTCCTCCAAGCCTTCGATGTCTTCGAGGGGGCCCAGGCCGTCGATGGGATCGCCGACGCCCGAGAGGGTGCGCCCCAGCAATCCGTAGCCACAGCGAATCTGAAAGGGCTTGCCGGTGGGCAACACCTCGCTCTCGGGTCCGAGGCCGCGCGGCTGACCCAAGGGCATCAAGAAGACGGCGCCGTCTTTGAAGCCGACGACCTCGGTGCGCAGAGGAGGTTGATCGTCCTTCGGCGACGTCACCCAACACATCTCGCCCATTTTTACGCCGGGGACGGCGGCCTTGATGATCAGGCCCGTGACCTCGGTGACGCGGCCGCGCACGCGATAGGGCTTGCACTCGCGCAGCTCTTCGATGGCCCGATCGAGAGCGATGACGCGCCCGGGGGGCAAGCCCGGAATGCGAGCGCCCACGAGGTTCGCTTCCAAGGCGTCGTAGTCGGGCTTGATCTGGGTGGCCATGCGCGGACTGTAGCCCAGCACTTCAGCCACAGATGAGCTCGGCCGTCGTCGGCACGCCGCGGCTCGCGGCGGCTGATCGAGTGTGGGCGCGCCAGACTGCCAGCAGCGCCAGTGTCCTGATCGGCGGTGGTGGACACAGGCGCGTCGACCCAGACACCGTAGGTGTCAGCAATGCCCCCCTATCCGCACCTCGATCCCGCACCCTTTGCTTTTCCAGCCCCGCCCCCGGCTGGAACATCAACGCGGCCAGGCGACGTCGGCGTGCTGCTCTTGCATGGGCTGACAGGGTCACCCACAGAGATGCGTGGCCTCGGCGAGCATCTGCACCAGCACGGCTTTTCGGTGAGCGCGCCCCTGCTGCCAGGCCACGGGACCCACCACTTCGACCTCGAGAAGGCGACAAAAGAGCAGTGGATCGAGGCGGCCCGCGCTGAGCTGCGCCTGATGCGCGCGTCGATGCGCAAGACCTTCATCGTGGGGCAGTCCATGGGCGGACTGGTAGCGTTGGCCTTGGCGGCCGAGGAGAGCGTCGACGGCGTCGTCGGCTTGGCGCCCGCCTTGGTGGTCAGCCGGCTCGCCTGGTTCGCGCACCTGTGTCCTGCGCTGCCCCGTGGGCTGCGGCACCTGCCCAAGCTCGAGGAGCGCCACCCAGACCTGCGCGAACCCAGCCAACTGCGGGAGGTCTGGTCCTACACACACACGCCCCTGGCCGCGGTGCGCGAGGTGCTGCGCCTGCAAAACGACGTACGTGGGCTGCTCCCGCGGATCACGCAGCCCATCTTGGTGCTGCAGGGACGCCACGATCAGACGGTGTCGCTGGACTCGGCGACCCGGCTGCTCGACGAGGTCGGCAGCGTCGACAAAGAGCTGGTGTGGTTGGAGGATTCCGGCCACATCATCTCTGTGGATCGGCAACGACAAGCCGTTTTTGCCCGGGCGGTGGCCTTCATCCACAGCCGGGCCGATCTGCAGCGCCAAGAGCGCTGACACCACCGATGGCGTGCGCTATCGAAAGCCATGGACGTTCGCTGCAACCGCTGCGGCACCGAGTACGAGCTGGACGACGCGCGCGTGGCCCAGAGCGGCACCACCGTGAAGTGCTCGAGCTGCGGCCACATCTTCAAGGTCCTGCAGTCCGGCCAGATCCAATTGGTGGCCTCGAAGGAGCCCTCGGCGGCGGTGGCGCGCGCTGCACCCGAAACACCGGCGCTGGGCAGCTTTCCGGCGACGCCGCAGACGCCTTCCCCCGCTGCTCCCGCTGAATGGATGGTCAAAAAGGCCGACGGGCAGACCTTCCGTTTTCGCGAATTGACGACGCTGCAGAAGTGGATCGTCGAGCGCAAGGTCGGCCGCGACGACGAGATCTCGCGCAGCGGCAAGTCGTGGAAGCGCCTGGGCGAGATCGCCGAGCTCACGAGCTTCTTCCAGGTGGTGGAGGCCGCCGAAGCCGCCCAGCGCGCTCCAGGCTTCCAAGGCCCAGCGCCGGCGCCGCAGATGCCCAACATTCAGCTCGCCGGTTCACCGACGGGCACCATCACGGCGGTGTCCACCGCGCCCGCCGCCGCCGACGTCGTCGTCCCCTCTGCGCCCCCCATCACCTTGGCCCCGACGCCTCGACCCGAGCGCCAGCCGGAGCCCCCGCGCCACCGCCCTGCTCCGACCGTCGCTGCTCGGGAGGATCTCGACGGGCTCGACGACGACGATCCGGTGCTGGCCTGGCAGCGCAAGCGCAAGACCATGATGGCCGTCGTCGTCGCCGCCGGCGCCGCCCTCTTGGTGGCCGTGATCGTCGCTGTGCTGGGGGCGGGTCAGGGCGGGCTCGATGTGGCGGTGGAAAGCGCTGCCCAAGAAGCCCTGCAGAGCGACGACGGTGCCCGCCGTGACGCTGCGCTGCAGCTGCTGGAGCCTCACGCCGAGCAGGCCGGGGCCCAGGCGTGGCGGGCGCGGCTGCTGGCGGCGCGGGCCCAGGCTCTGCTCGATGAAGCCCGCTTGCGAGACCACCTGAGCAAGCTCGACCAGAGCGCGGTGGCCCCCGCACCGACCAACGCCGAACAGCTGCTGGCCGAAGCCACCGCCGACGTCGTCGCCCTGCGTGCCAAAGAACCGCTCTCGCCGCAGGTCGATCTCGCGGCGGCCGCCATCGCCCTGGCCAAGGGCGACAGCGCCCAGCTGTCGAGCGACGTGGCGCTGGCCCAAGCGCACGCCAAAGCGCTGGGAGACGGTCCCGCCGCCGTCACCGACACGGAGGCCCGGCTGCTGCTCACCCTGGCCGAGGCCCACCGCGCCGACGACGCCGTCGCTGCCAAAGCCAGCTTGCAGAAGCTGCAGCTCTTCACCGACGGTCGCGCCCGCGCCGCCGCCGTCGTCGTCGCCGTCGGCCAGGCGGCACTCGCACGCACCAAAGACACCCCGGCCCCCAAAGATCTCGTCGACGCCGCCGCCGCCCTCGTGGCCCAGCTGCCCGACAGCGAACCCCGCAAAGAGCTCGCCCAGAAAATCCTCGCTGCCGCCGCCGCCGTCGCTGCGGTGCGCCCCGCGCCTCCGGTGCCCCCCACCCCAGAGACGCCGACGACGCCGACGACGCCGACGCCAGCCCTGCCCCCTGCCCCCAGCGGGCCGGAGACCTACGAGGTGTTGATGCAGAAGGCCGAGAAGGCTCTGGTCGGCGAGCGCTCGCAGGCTGCCTACGACCTGCTCAAGAAGGCGGTGGCCTTGCGTCCCGAGGTCGCCCGCCCCTGGCTCAAGCTGGGTTGGGCGGCCCTCGACCTCAACCGCCACGGCGAAGCCCAGCGCGCCTTCAAGAGAGCCATCGACACCGACGGCGCCTTGTCCGAAGCGCAGTTCGGTCTGGCGGAGTCGCTGCGCTTTGGGGGCAAAAAAGACGAGGCCCTGGCGGCGTACAAGGCCTACCTGCAGCTCGATCCCTCAGGGAAAGAGGCCAACATCGCTCGCAACGCCATTCAGCAATTGGAATGAGCCTGCGTCGACGGCGCCCGACCATCACCGCACCTTGAACGACCTGCGCTTTTGGCCCCCGCCCGAGCGCCCCGACCCCAGGAGACAGCGCGATGAGCCCGACCCCAAAGAAGCTGCGCGGCATCTGGACCGCGCTCGTCACTCCCTTCGCCGCCGACGGCAGCGTCGACGTCGACGCGCTCGACGCCTTGGTGCGAGACCAGCTCGAGCAAGGGCTGCACGGCCTGGTGCCCTGCGGGACGACCGGTGAGACCGCGACTTTGAGCGTGGCCGAGCAAGACCTCGTGATCACGACGACCTTGGGCGTGGTGAAGGGTGCGGTGCCCGTGGTGGCCGGTGCCGGCGCCAATGACACCCGGCAGGCCGTCGACAACCACAAGAGGGTCGCCGCGTTGCGCAGCGGAACCCATCAGGTGTCCGGTGCGCTTCACGTGACTCCATGGTACAATAAACCAACTCAGGAAGGGCTCTATCGCCACTTCCGCGCCGTCGCCGATGCCGCAGATATTCCGATTATTTTGTATAATGTACCAGGACGTACCGGCGTCGATCTACTGCCTGAAACCATCGTGCGCTTGGCGAAGGACGAAAAGAAGATCGTCGCCGTCAAGGAGGCCACCGGTTCCGTGCAGCGCAGCCAAGACATCCTCAACAAGCTGGCATCGATCCGCGCCGACTTTTCGGTCTTCTCCGGCGACGACGGCCACATCTTGAGCTTGCTGGCCCTGGGTGGTGACGGTGTCATCAGCGTGACCTCGCACCTGTGCGGGCGCGAGCTGGTGCAAATGGTCAGAGCCTTCGACGATGGCGACCTCAGAGGGGCCCAGGCCCTGTCGAGAAAGACCTCGCCCTTGTCGACGACGATCTTCTTTCGCAGCAACCCCATTCCGGTGAAGACCGCGCTGGCGTTGACGGGGCGCGGCGGCGGCAAGATTGCGGCGCGCTTCCGGCTGCCCCTGTGTCCCCTCGACGAGAGCGAGCTCGCGCAGCTGAAGAAGATGCTCACGGCCGACGGCTGGCTGTGAGGGTCGTCGTCGTCGGCGGCGGCGGGCGCCTCGGTCAGCTCATCATCGCCCGCGCGGCCCTCGAGGGGCACGAGGCAACGGCCGTCGGTCGGCACGACAATCTCGAGCAGCGGCTCAAGAGACACAGCGATGACAGCGTCGTCGTCGACGTCGCCACCCCGGGATCCACCGCCCAACACGTCGCCTCGTGTTTGGTGCAGGGTGTGCCTTTGGTCATCGGCACCACCGGGCTGAGCAGCGCCGACCAAGCCGCCATCGACGACGCTGCGCGATCCATCCCGGTGCTGGTGGCGGCCAATCTGTCGCCGGGGGCCCACCTGGTGGCGCTCTTGGCAACGATGGCGGCCAAGGCGATGCCCGATGCCGATGTCGAAATTGTCGAGGTGCACCACCGCAAGAAGAAGGACGCGCCCTCGGGCACGGCCTTGATGTTGGCGAAGGCAGTCGAGCAAGCGCGTGGTTCGGCGCGCATCGTGACTGCTCGAGAAGGCGTGGCGCTGCGCGAGCCCGGCGACATCGGCGTGGTGGCCGTGCGCGGTGGCGACGTCGTCGGCGAGCACACCGTGGGCTTCTTCGTCGACGGCGAACGCGTGGAGCTGGTGCACAAGGTCTCCGACCGCGGCATCTTTGCCAAAGGAGCGTTGCAGGCCGCCCGCTTCCTCGTCGGCAAAGCCCCGGGCCGCTACCAGATGAGTGAAGTGCTGCAGGCCTCGCTGCACTGAACAGTCGCGCTGGGTTGCTGCGCTGTCACGACCCGCTTCCGCGTCCGTGAATGGATCAGCGTCGGGAGCGTGCGAGCAGGGCGGGCAGCTCGCGCAAAGACGCGATGACGACGTCGGCGACGTTGAGCGCGGCGGGTGGCCCAGCCGAGGGATCGGGAACCGCGACGACGAACATGCCAGCGTTTTTTCCCGCCCGAATGCCGCTCGAGGAATCTTCGACGGCGACGGCCCGCGCGGGTTCGACGCCCAAGGCCGCACAGGTCTCGAGGTAGACCGCGGGATCGGGTTTGCCGCGCGGCAAGAGCTCCGCCGAACACACCGCGGCGAATCGTTTTCGCAGCGACAAGCGGTCGAGGACGGCGTGGATGATCACCAGCGGCGACGACGACGCCAACCCGATGCACAGGCCCCGATCCGCCGCGTCGTCGACGGCCTCGACGGCGAACTCCATGGGCGTGCCTCTCGAGGCGATGCGCTCCACCACCCCGGCCACGATGAGGCCCACCACAGCGGCGTCGTCGACGTCGACGAAGGCCTCGGGCCGCTGGCTGCGCCAATGGCGGACCACGTTGTCGATGCGCACGCCGGTGGTCTGCTGGCAGTCAGCAGTGCTCAGGCTGAGACCGAAGCGGGCGAAGGCCTCGATTTCGGCCTCGTGCCAGAGGGGCTCGCTGTTGACCAAGACGCCGTCCATGTCGAAGACGACGGCATCGAGGGCGGGAACGGCGACGTCGGCCATGGGCACCTGGAGCACGACCGCAGCGGCCAGGGAAGGGACGAGGCCCGAGGTGGCGCGCGCACAGGAAAAAAAAAAGCGGCCTTTGGGCCGCTTTCTTGTGAAGTGATTCGCTCGGTTCAGCGCGATTTCTTGCCGCGACCGTCGCCGATGCCGTCGAAAAGGTAGTCGGCCACGAACCAGTTCGGCTGCGGCTCGACGCGCTCGACGATGCTGGTGGTGCGCACGGTGCCGGTCTTCACATCGATGACGTCGAGGTGCACGGCGATGCGCAGGCCGTCGCTGATGTTGGGCTGGGCGTCGGTGAAGAGGCCGAGGATGCCGGCGACGACGAAGCGGATGCCCAAGATGATGAAGCCAGGGTTGCGCTGGTTCAAACGCACCACGCGGTAGGCGAGGAGGACGTCGGCGGGCTGGATCTTGCCGTCGCGGGCGAGGCTGTCGGCGCGGGCCGCGAGCTTGCCGGATTCGGTGTACTCGACATAGAGCGAGCGCAGCATGTCGTCGTCACGGGCCACGGCCTCAGAGATGCCGGCGGAGCGCAGCACATCGACGATGGCGTCGTAGGTGACGGCGTCGATGGGACGATCGGTGTTTGTGCCACCGTTTTTGTTGATCACCCAGACGCGCTCGTTCTGGGCGATCTTCAGCTCCTTGAGGGGGTCGGGCATCACTTCGCGCAGACCGCGGGCGTAGAGCATGGTCTGCTCCTCCCCGGCCAGACCAGGCTCCCCTCCACCACCCAAGAGGGGACCGACGACGGGGAGGCTGCCCAGCAGCGAGCAACCGCTGGTGAGCGCGAGGGTCAAAACGAGCGCGGAGACGGCGATCTTTTGCATGGTATCTTCCTTCTACATTCAATGAATTTACAGCAGTGAATTGACGAGATGGCGGCGACGGCGCGCGCGTCAGGGCTCGAGGATCGGGATCTTGGGGATCGCAATTGGGGAGATGTCGCGCACGGTCTTGAGGACCACTTCGATGCTGCTCTGGGCCAGCGCGATGGGATTGAAGCCGCCCCCCGCGGTGGCCTGGGCGGTGGCGCGGGCCAGAGGGGCGACGTCGAGGATGATGTTGGTGGGCAGCACCCAGCGTCCGGCCTCGCTGACGACGTCGATGCGCTCGAAGGTGGTGTTTTCCGACAGGTTGCCGGCGAGGGTCTTGACCTCGAAGTCGACGCGATAGGCCTCGCCGCCTGCGGTGGGACCCAGGGGCTGCACGCGGTTCACCTTCACGATGATGTCGTTGAAGCGCGGGCTGCCGGTCAGCAAGCGCTCCAGCTGCTCGGGGCGAAAAGCCTGCTTTTTGCCAATGAGGGCGTTGATCTCGGCATCGGGCAGAGCCCCATGACCGCGGCGTTTGGCGTCGACGTCGTCTTGGCGCCCACGCAGCTGGGCTTTGACGTCGTCCCGCTGCCAGGCCCAGTCCCCGACCTGGTTGGGAATGGAGTCGTTGTGCACGCCGCGGTAGTCCGTCGGCCGGGCCAAGAAGGGCAGGTAGGCGTTCATCAACACCTGGCGCACCGTCGAATGCAGCTCCGCCTCTTGCTGCCACGTGAGGATGGGCAGGTCTTGGTAGGGCTCTTCGGGGGCCAGCTCAGCAGCGGCAGGCAGAGCGGCTGTGGCCATGGCGACGGCGATCAACCACCGACCGCCCAGCCTGGGGATCTGGAATTCTGACATCGAACCACTCCCTGAGGCGGGCGCAGCACCCGCACAGTGAAACGGCGCGCCGATACGACAGCTGCAGCCCTGGCGCAAGGCTGCCGTCGAGCCTCATGTGACCTGGCTCCAACACGCCGGCCCGCAGCCCCAGCACCCGTGGTTCTCAGGCCCGAGCAGAGATGAAGCGGCCGCCGTCGATGGCCACCATGCGGGTGCGGTGGGGCCAACAGGCCTCTTTGACCTCGTGGAGGGGATCCCCCGGCAGGGCCAGCACCAGGGCGCCTTCTTCGTTTTGGGTGATCACTGGGCGCACGGCCCGGCGGGGCCAGGGATGACGGGCGACCCCGGCGGTCGAGAGCGGGGCCAGCTCTTCGAGGGTGACCAGCGTCGGCGGCGCGAGCGCGATCTTGCCGGCGGCGGCGGCGTCGAGGGCCCGTTGGGGCGTGAACCAGGCGCCCTCGGTGACCTCCTGCATGTCGGGCGCAGCATCGTGGCGCTGCAGCGGGGGCACCAGGGCGAAGAAGAAGCGGGTGTCGAAGCGGCGGGGCTCGAGCTCGGGCGTGATCCACCAGCCGATGGCGACCAGGGCTTCGACGTCGGGGACCAGCCCGCTGGCCTTGAGAGCATGGGCGAAGGGCTCGCCGGCAGCGATGCGAGCGGTGACGGCGTCGCGGGGAGCCCGGGCGCTCATGCTCAGCCCGGACTCGTGGCGCGCGAGCAGGACGCCGGTTTCTTCGAAGGTCTCTCGGATGGCGGCGCAGGCGAAGCGGTCGGCGTCGAAGGAGGCGTCGTCGTCGTCGACGCGGCCGCCCGGGAACACATGGGCCCCAGCCATGAATCCGCTCTTGCCGTGGCGCTTGACCAAGAACACCTCGAAGGCACCCTGATCTTTGGGGAGGACCCGAGCGACGACGACGGTGGCGGCGGGAAAGGCGGGTGCGGGGCCTTGGTGTTCGCTCATCACGGCAACATCGGCGAGTTGCAGCGGCCTGCCAACCCGTGTTGTCGTCGGCTGATGGGTTGGGTGCTGGTGGTGGTGGAGGGAGCAGATCAGGGCCGGCGCGCCGCCCTGAGCGCGGGGTCCTTTCGCGTCATCGGTCGGCAGGAGGGCGTGGTGACCGGCACCTTGGCCGTGGCCCGCAGCGCCGAGCGGCAGCTCGAGGACGAAGACCACGACAAGATGGCCCAGCATCTCACCCGGCGGGCCACGCCCGGGCTCTACGGCGCCCGGGGGGCCGTGGCCGATTTCGAGCGCGACGCCGACATCGACCTCGTCGACGACGCCGTCTCCCAGACCCACGCCATCGTCTTTTGCGACGACGCCGGCCTCTCCATCGTCGACGTCGCTTCCAAAAACGGCACCTGGGTCAATGGCGATCGCGTGCTCGAGAGCACCCTCGTCGACGGCGACCTGGTGCGGGTGGGCGAGACCCGTTTGAGCTTGCGCAACGAGTGATGATGAGCGCACGCGCGTTGACCAGCCTATTGCTCTGCCCTCGGCGGGCCAAGTGAACCGCTAGGGTTCACCCATGCACGTGCTCGATCGCTTCCAGCCCGCGGTGTCTTCCTGGTTCAGAGAGACCCTCGGTGAGCCGACGCCGCCCCAAGAGGAGGCCTGGCCCCTGATCCTCGACGGCAAAGACGTCGTCGTCGCTGCTCCCACGGGTTCGGGCAAGACGCTGGCGGCCTTCCTCGCGGCCCTCGATGGGCTGGTGAAGGAGGCCGAGGCGGGCACCCTTAGCGACGAGGTGCGCGTCGTCTACGTCTCGCCCCTCAAGGCCCTGTCCAACGACATCGGCAAGAACCTGCTGCTACCCCTGCAGGGCGTGGCCGAGCGCAACCCCGGCAGCAGCGCCATCCGCGTGGCCGTGCGCACCGGCGACACCCCGCCAAAAGAGCGCGCCGCCGCCCTGAAAAAGCCACCGCACGTGTTGGTGACGACACCGGAATCGCTCTTTGTCTTGCTGGGATCAGCCGGCGGCCAAAAAGTACTGCGCAGCGCGCGCACCCTGATCCTCGACGAGATCCATGCCGTCGTCGGCGTGCGCCGCGGGGCCCACCTCGCTCTCTCCGTCGAACGTCTCGATGCCCTCTGTGCGGCGACGACGGGCCGCCGGCTGCAGCGCATCGGCTTGTCGGCCACCCAGCGTCCCATCGAAAAAGTGGCGCGCTTCGTCACGGGAGCCAAAGCCCCCGCCGTCGTCGTCGACGCCGGCCATGCCCGCACCATCGATCTGGCCATCGAGATGCCCGAGAGCCCCCTGCAGGCCGTGATGGCGGGCGAGGTCTTCGCCGAGATCGTGCGCCGCATGGCCGCCCTGGTCGAGCAGCACCAAACCACGCTGATCTTCGTCAACACCCGGCGCATGGCCGAGCGCCTCGCTGCCCGCCTCGACGAGCAGCTGGGCGAAGGACCCGTCGGCACTGGTCTGGTCTGCGCCCACCACGGCTCCATGGCGCGAGAAAAGAGGCTCGAGGCCGAAGAGAGGCTCAAAGGCGGCAAGCTGCGAGCGCTGGTGGCGACGTCGTCGTTGGAGCTCGGCATCGACGTCGGCGCTGTCGATCTGGTCTGCCAAATGGGCACCACCCGCACCATCGCCGCGCTGTTGCAGCGCGTGGGTCGCGCTGGTCACCACAAGTCCTTGATCCCCAAGGGCCGTATTTTTCCCCTGTCGCGCGACGAGCTCGTCGAGGCCACCGCCCTCATCGACGCCGTGCAGACCGGGGACCTCGATCAGCTGCTGATCCCACTGGGCGCCACCGACGTCCTCGGCCAGCACGTCATCGCCGCCGTCGCTGTCGCCGGAGATGATGGGCTCTGGCAGAGCGAGCTGGGAGCCGTGCTGCGCCGCGCCTGGCCTTACCGTGACTTCGATGATCAAAAGATTGAAGAAGTAGTGAAGCTCGCAGCGGGTGGTGTGCAAACCTCCCGTGGCCGCCGGGGCGCCTGGCTCTACCAAGACACCAGCGTCGAACGCGGCGGGGCTGGCATGCTGCGTCCGCGCAAAGGCGCGGGGCTGGCGGCGTTGACCTCGGGCGGGGCCATCCCCGACATGGGGGACTACGCCGTCATCGAAGAGCCCGGCGGCCTCGCCGTCGGCACCGTGAACGAGGACTTCGCCATCGAAAGCGTGCCCGGGGACATCTTCCAGCTCGGCACCACCTCCTGGCGCATCCAACGGGTCGAACGTGGGGTCTTGCGGGTCAGCGACGCCCGCGGCCAGCCGCCCACCCTGCCCTTCTGGTTGGGCGAAGCCCCCGGACGCAGCATCGAGCTCTCGGCTCACGCCGACGTCGTCAAAGATCTGGCCTGCGCCCTGTTGCAAGTGGGAGCCAGCGAAAACGACGTCGCCGCCGCCTTCGTCGAGCGCTTCCAGGTCCCTTGGGCCGCAGCCCAACAGCTCGCCCAGTATTTGTGCGCTGCCCACGCCGCTTTGGGAACACTCCCCACCCAAGCCCGCGTCGTCGTCGAGCGCTTCGAGGACGGCCTCGGCGGCACCCACATCGTCTTTCACTCGCCCTTCGGCAGCCGCATCAACCGCGCCTGGGGGCTCTCGCTGCGCAAGAAATTCTGCCGCAGCTTCGACTTCGAGCTGCAGGCCGCGGCCACCAACGACAGCATCCTCTTGTCCGTCGGCGCCATCGGTGGCGTCGAGTTGACGACCGTTCCTCATTTCGTGAATTCAAAAACTGTGCGGGATACGCTGGTACAGGCCATCTTGCAGGCGCCCATGTTCGGCACGCGCTTTCGCTGGAACGTCACCCGCTCCCTCACCGTCTTGCGCAGCCGCGCCGGCAAACGGGTGCCCCCCGGTCTGCTGCGCATCGCCGCCGAAGACGTCTTGGTCGCCTTGTTTCCCCAGCAGGCGGCCTGCGCCGAGAACATCGTCGGCGACCGCGAGGTGCCCGACGACGTCTTGGTGCGCCAGACCATCGACGACTGCCTGCACGAGGCCATGGACCTCGACGGCCTCACCGCCCTGCTCAAGGGGCTCGAGTCCGGCGCCATCGCGTTGACCTGTGTCGAGCGCATCGATCCCTCGCCGCTGGCCTACGAGGTGTTGGCCGCTCGCCCCTACGCCTTCCTCGACGACGTGCCTCTCGAGGAGCGTCGGGTGCAGGCCATCATGGGCCGCGGTCATGCGAGCTCCGCCCTCGACGATGAAACCGTGGCCCTCGATCCCCTGGCAGTCCAGGCCGTGCTCGACGAGGTTCACCCCACCGTCGAAAGCGAAGACGAAGCCTGGGACGCCCTCGTCGTCTTTGGTGCCCTCCGGCGGGACGAGCTCAAGTCCGTCGGCGGACTGGCCATGCCCGCCTTCGTCGACGCCCTGATTCACAAGGGCCGGGCACACGAGAAAAGCGCCGTCGTCGTCGCCGCCGACCGCAAGGCACTGCTCGAGGAGCCCACCCACGAGCTCTTGCTCGAGGTGCTGCGCGGCCGGCTCGAGGTCAAAGGACCGCGAGCGCTGGTTGATCACTTCTCAGATCTTGGAATCGACGAATCGTTGATCCGCGCAGCCCTCGAGCGCTTGGTCCGCGACGGCACCGCCCTCGAAGGTAAGTTTGTCATTTCCGACAGTGAAGAATCAACCATTTGGTCCCGCCGGCTGATCACGCGGGTGCGCCGACGCATGCTCGAGCGGCTGCGCCAGGAGATCGATGCGATCTCGGCCCAGGATTTCATGCGCTTCCTTTTCCAGCACCACGGCGTCGTCGGCGACAAACGCCGTGGACGCGACGGACTGCGCGCGGTGCTCACCACCCTCGAAGGCCAAGGGGCTCCCGCCGCCGCCTGGGAGAGCGAGATCCTGCCCGCCCGCGTCGCCGGCTTCGACTTCGGCGACCTCGATGCCCTGTGCCTGCAGGGCGAAGTGCTGTGGCGCTGTCGCCCCGGCGAAAGGGTGAAGAGCAGCAGCAGCGGCACCCTCGTGCGCCAGACCGCGCTGTGCTTCGTCGATGCAGACACCGCCACCTGGTGGCCCGGTCCGTCCGCAGGCAGCGGGGGAGAGGCGCCGTCGTCGTTGTCGTCGATGGCGGCCGCGGTGCGCGGTGTGCTGGCGGCGCGGGGCCCGAGCTTTTTTCGCGACCTGCAACGAGAGACCCGCCTGCTGCCCACCCAGCTCGAGGCTGCGTTGCAAGAGCTGACCGGCCTCGGCGTCGTCGTCGCCGACGGCTTCGCCGCGGTGCGGGCCCTGGTGCGTCCGGCCAAAGAAAAAGAGCGGCTGCGCCGCGCCCAAAAGAACCGCCCCACCTTCGGCGCCGGCTTCGACGTCGCCGGCCGCTTCAGCCTCGTCGCCGCCCTAGCAACGATGAGCGACGAGCTGCGGGCCGAGCATCTCGCGCGCCTCTTCTTGCGCCGCAATGGCGTGGTCTTTCGCCGCCTGGTCGAGCGGGATCCCGTGGCCCCGCCTTGGCGCGATCTGCTCTTGGCGCTGCGCCGCATGGAGGTCCGTGGCGAGGTGCGCGGCGGCCGCTTCGTCAACGGCTTCTCCGGCGAGCAGTTCGCTCTGCCCGAAGCAGTGTCGGCATTGCGGGCCATGCGCCGTCGAGAGAAATCCCATGAGCGGGTGGTCTTGTCGGCGGCCGATCCCCTGAACCTCACCGGCGTGATCCTGCCCGGCGCCCGCACCCCCGCGCTCGTTGGGCACCGCTTGCTCTTCGAAGACGGCGTCGTGGTCGCCGTCTTCGATCACAAAGGCACGCGCTTGCTCGATGATTCGTTGAATTCGGAAGTTTCCGAAGTGAGCGCGATGTTGAGGCGCAAGCCGCGCCGCGGCCTGGCCTCGCCGTCGCTCGCGCACTGAGCTGCTCAGCGCACGGCGCGGTGATCTCGAATGACCCCTTCGTCGCTGACCAGGCCTGCCAGGTTTGGATCCCGCATGACCTGGGAGACGGGTACGTCGCGACCGTCGACGGTCATGGTGGCGCCGATCAAGCGCGTGCCGTGGCTGTAGTCGGCGTAGGTGTTCTCGTGCACCGTCGACAGCCCTTGGATGGGCCTGCCATTTTCCTGGTGCCATCCGTAGATCGCGACCCGGCCCCCGCGCCCGGGCTCATCCAATCGGTTGGTGACGACGACGTCTTTCTTTTGGCCGGCCACCAGCACCCCGGGGTTCGCGGTGCCGCGCTGCTGGTCCACCATCGCGTCGTGCCGCGCGTAATAGTCGCTCGACATCATTTGGGGGCCCGCCGGGAGCGGTTGAGGCCTGAGCCTGATGTCGGCCTGGGCGTAGACGTCATTGACGATTTTGCGGGTCGGCAGGTTGGTGCCGGTGGCGTCGGCGATGTGTTGGGCAGTGATGGGGCTCATGGGCACGCGGATCGAGTCCTCGTTGCTGCCCACCGAGATGTAGTCGGGCATCACGTGCAGGGTGCCGTTGTGGGTCTGACCGCCGGCGTCCCTCGACGTCACTTGGACGTCGCGCATTTGCCGTGAGCTCTCGGGCACGTTGCCGGCCAGCACCTGTTGCTGGATGAACTCTTCACGCTGGGCGCGGTTCATGTGCTGCGTCGCCGCGATGAATTGGCTGCCCGTCAGAGCGCCGGCGGGTCGCGGGGGCAGGTTCAACGTCGTCGACGACGCTGCCGTCTGAGGTGCGGTGCCCGTCGGCGCGGCAGGTGCGGCGGGCTCTGCCCCATTGGGGGCCGGGGCCGAGGCAGCGCCGTTGGGAGCAGGCGCTGCGCCGTTGGGAGCAGGCGCTGCGCCGTTGGGAGCAGGCGCTGCGCCGTTGAGAGCAGGCGCTGCGCCGTTGGGAGCAGGCGCTGCGCCGTTGGGAGCAGGCGCTGCGCCGTTGGGAGCAGGCGCTGCGCCGTTGGGAGCAGGCGCTGCGCCGTTGGGAGCAGGCGCTGCGCCGTTGGGGGCAGGAGAGCGCGGCGCGGTCGTCGTTCGCGCAGGACCGGCGCCGCCAAAGTGCTGGCCGAGCGCCCCCAGCGTTTCGGGCCCGACGACGCCGTCGACCTTACAGTTGTGGGTGCGCTGGAATTCCCGCACGGCCGCCGTCGTCTCAGCGGTGAAGCGGGGGCTGCTGTCGACTTGAACGCCCTGGCCACGCAACAGGTTCTTCAACTCGACGACGCTGGCGCCTTGCTGGCCTTCGCGGATGTAGCTGCCGGCGGCCGCGCGCTGGAACGAGGGAGCCGTATCGGGACCCGTCGCAGCCAGCGCCTGGGTGGGGGCGACCGGCGCCGCCGCACGGTTGGAACCCGGCACATTTTGCAACACGCGCGCGCGGGCGGCTTCGTCGGCGGCGTTGGCGACGACGCGGGAGTTCCGCTGCAGCTCTGGGTCGACCATGTTCACAGCGGGCGCGGCGGGGTCGACGTCGGGCGCACTGGGTTTTTGCTCGGGAGCATGGGCGGGGGCGACGGGCTCAGCGGCCGCCGGGGCATCGGTGCGTTGGATGGCCGGGGAATCGTTTTTCACGCTGCTGACCACGGAGACCTCCCAATGTGGCTCGCCCAAGATCTCGGGCCGCTGGCCTGAGGGCACAGAACTTCGGATATCGGCCTGATGTGCGCGACGTTGTCTCAGCATCGGACAACTGCGTGCCCAGTTGCAGCACCAAGAGATCTAGGCAGGCTGCTGAAAAACGAAGTTTTCAGGCAGACGCGTCCTTGGGAGGGAGGCTCGTCGAGGCTTCGCCTCGACGAGGGAGGGTCTGGGACAGACCCTCCGGAAGTACAGCAGGGTGCGAAAAACGGAGTTTTTCCGCACCCTGCTAAATCGCCTGCGTGAGGTCGTCGAGCACGGCGGCGATGTCTTCACGGGCGATGACGCGGTCAGCGGCCTCTTTCACGCTGGGGGGTGCGTGGGACATGGCGATGCCGAGCCCGCAGACCTCGAGCATCTCGCGATCGTTTTCGTCGTCGCCGAAGCAGAGGATCTCGCTGGCGTCGATGCCCAGGTGGGCCGCGCAGCGCCACAGCCCGGTGGCCTTGTTGACGCCATCGGGGAGCAGCTCGAGAAAGCGTGGATTGCTGCGCACCAGGTGGGCGCCAGGCGGGATCAAACGCTCGCTCACGAGGGCTGTGCGCAGCTCGAGCAGGCGCTCGGGCTCGTCGATGAAGAGCAGCTTCACCGGCGCTTTTTCCAGCCCGAGCAGATCGACGGTCTCGCGCGCCGACAACGCCGCCGACGCAGTGGCCGATCGGGGCTCGGGCATGCGGGGATCGATGAGCAGGCGTTCGTCGACGTAGGCGCCGACGTACATCTCCATCTGCAGCACGCGCTTGATCACCCGCAGCGAGGACACCCGCGGGAGCGTGGTGTGGAAGAGGGGCGTAACCAGGTCCGCCGTCGTCACCCGCGCGCCGTTGAAGAGGACGCAAGGGGCGTCGACACAGATGGCCTCGGCATAAGGCAAGGTCGTGGTCGCCCGCCGCCCGGTAGCGATGCCGATCTTCAAGCCCCGCGCCTGCGCCCGCGCGATGGCCGGAAAGAGCGCGGCCGGCACGCGCTGGTCATCGTCGAGCAGAGTGCCATCGAGGTCGAAGTAGACAGCGCGAAGAGCCATGGCTCGATGGTAGGTTATTCCCATGACCGACGAGAAGAAGACCGGCTACGGCGCCGACGACGAAGCAGGCGACCCCGACGACGAGCATGCCAAGCACCCCGGCTTCACCGCCAAGCTCCTGGGTGATCTCGCCAAACGCGCCCTCACCACCGGCATTGGCGCGGTGTTCATGAGCGAAGAGACCCTGCGCTCCCAGCTCTCTGAGATGAAGCTTCCCAAAGAGGCCATGGGCTACGTCGTCTCACAGGCCGACAAGACCAAGAAAGAGCTCGTCGAGGTCATCGCCCGAGAGACCCGCGCTTTTCTCTCGCGCCTCGAGGTCGAGGCCATGATCGGCCGCATGCTCACGGGCACCACCATCGAGATCAACACCCGCATCAAGATCCTCCCCAAAGAAGGAGGAGGCTTGGGCCTCGCCGTCGAAAAGAACGAGTCTGCGTTGGTGAAAACCGAGGCCGACGGCGAGCAAGCACCCGCGACCGAAGAGCGCCCCCGCCGCGGCCGCCGCAAGAAGACCAAAGACGACGACGACGACTGAGCAAGTTCCTCCCGGTGAGGTCACGAGCCCAAGGCGCAGCGGAGGCCCAGCCCCGTCAGGCTGGACCGAGCAGGCATCGTGGCAAGGACGCGGCGAATCCAACTGATCTCTGGGATCAGGGTGCCTGGGCGTCGTCGGCCGTCGGGCGGCGCGCGGCCACGATGGCGGTGCGCGCCTGCAGGGGCATGCCGCCGGGAAAGCGCGCGCGAGCGGCCTGCACCAAGCCCCGGCGCATCTCGTCCGGCACCGGCTGGCCCAAGAAGGCCGGCAACAAGACCTCGGCGATGAGTGCGTCCTGCAAGAGGGCGTCGCCGTCGACGAGGCACAGGAGCCGATCTTCGATCCCACTTTGGGCCACCGCCAAGCCCGCCCCAGCAAAGCGCAACCCGAGAGCGTCGTCGTCGGGAAACGCAGCCTTGCTGGCTGTGGCCACGGCCCTCAACCGCGCGTCAAAGACGTCGAAGATCAGGTCGAAGAGCTCGTCGAAGCTCCCCTCGAGCAGGACGGTGGCCAGCAACCATCCGCCCGGACGCAGCACGCGCCGGAGCTCTGCGAGGTGGGGACCATCGTGAGCGTTGCCGAGCACCAAGTTGGCGATTGCGGTGTCAAAGACGGCGTCGGTGAAGGGCAGGGCCCGCAACTGCGCCACCGCCCGCGCGCCGCGCTTGGGACCTGCCGGCAGTCCCAGCGCAAGGCCGCTGTCGTGGTCGATGGCCACCAGACGTCCGAGGCCCGCGATGCGCTCGACCAGGGCACGGGCGACGACGGCGCCACCAGCCCCCACCTCGAGGAAACGCGTCTGCGGCTGCAGCGGCGGCAAGGCGTCGAGGATCAGCTCCGCCGGAGCCGCCAACAGCCGAGGCAACACCTCGCGGGCAAAGACCTCGGGGGGGCCACGCATCCACACGCGCGAGCCAATAGCACGGCGCCGCGCGTGCTCGGCGAGCCTGCCAAGCAGGAAGCAGTTGAGACGCGCCAACGGCACAAACACCGGGACTTGCCGTAGCGTCTGACGATGACCCGCCCGCCCAGCCCCGCAGTCAGCGGCCTGCCCCGCCCCGCCGTCACCGGTGCTGCCGTCGCCTCCCGTGGCGCGCTCAAACGAGCCCGCAGCGGCATGCCCTGGCTGCGCCCCGACGACATCGTCGCTTACGAAGGCGACGGCGGCCCCTTTTGCGATCTCAAAGACGACGCCGGACTCTCGGTGGGCACCGCGCTGTGGGACCAAGACAGCGGCATCCGCGCGCGCCTCCGGTCGACGACACGCACCAGCGATCCCCTGGGCTTGCTCATCACCCGTCTCGAGCGCGCCGAACACCGCCGCAGCGCCCTGTTGGCCGGCAACGTCGGGCAACCCGCGGTGCGGCTGTGCCACGGCGAGGCCGACGCCGTACCCGGTCTCTTCGTCGATCGCTTCGGCACCGGACTGCACGTCGACGTCGACACCCCGGGCCTCCTGCCCTGGCTCGATGAGCTGCTGGCGGGCACCATCGCGCGCCAACACAGCGAACGCGTGATCTTGCGACGTGGTGGCACAGCGACCCTCCTGCGGGGGACGACGTCGACGCAGCCCTACCAGCACGATCGCTTGCAGCTCGAAGTCGATCTCAGCAGCAATGACGTGCGCCGCTTGTCTGCCGAGCTCGACGCCATGACCCGCCTGCGACCCTTCGCCCGCGGGCGCGTCCTCGACGTCTACGCCAACACGGGAGGCTTCGGCCTGCACATGGCCGACGCCGGCGCCCAACAAGCGGTGCTCGTCGACGAATCACCCGCTCTGCCCGAGCGTGCCCGCGCTGCCGCCGCCCAAAACGGACTGGCCACCAAGATCGACGTCGTCAGCGCGGAGCCCGCCGCCTGGCTCAAGCAAGTACAAAGCAGCTTCGACGTCGTCATCTGTCATCCGCCTCATGAGGCCTTGGCCCGCGAGAAAGCCGAAAAGCGCGCCGTCGACATCGCCACCAGCGCGCTCAAGCTCGTCAACGAAGGCGCCATCTTCTGCGCCCGCTCGGCCTCGGCCTCCCTCGACGACGAACGCTTCGCCGCCGCCCTGCAAGACGCCGGCACCCAGCTCCGTCGACGACTGCAGATTCTGGCCCGCCTCGGGCCTGGTCCCGATCATCCCACCTTGGCGGGCACGCCGATGCCGCCGTCGATCCTCGTCATGCGCGTGCTCAACACGGGTTGATTTTTGCCCTCAGCGGACGGCTTTGACGTCATCACTCAGCCTCGGCAAGGCCGCTGTTAAGGAAGGCCCCGCTCCTGAACGCGCCTCCTCTTGAGCCGCAACGCGCGCCGCGGCCATCGAAGCGCTCGTTGCCCTCGAGCTCTGCCGGCGCCGAGGTGCCCACTCACTCGTTCCCGTGCGCCAACGACGCTGCCGTATCGCCGGCAACAGCTCGAGGGAACGCGTCCACACAAAGGGCAGGGGTTCCAGGGGGGGGTGCCCTGGAACCCCCATGGCCCGGCCGGAGGCCTTCTCCGCGCGAAGCGCGTTCTCCGCGCGAAGCGCGTTCTCCGCGCGAAGCGCGATCTCAAGACATCAGGACAGGCGCCGGCAGGGCACAGAAAGCGAAAAAAATGTAGCTTGCTCGTCGTGCGCGAGGTCATTCGTCTGGGCCCCTTTGCGCTGGAGCGCCCCATCGCGCGTGGGGGCATGGCCGAAGTGTGGCGCGGCGTTCACGCCTCCGAGCAAGTCGCCGTCGCCGTCAAAGTGCTCACCGGTGTGAGAGCGCGAGAAGAGGCCTTCGTTCGCGCGCTGAAAAACGAGATCCACGCCGTCGCCCGCCTCGATCATCCCGGCATCATCGTCTTGTACGACCGCGGCGAGGTCACTGAAGAGGCCAGCAATAAAAGCGGCGGGCGCTTGGTGCCCGGCAGTCCCTGGTTCGCCATGGAGATGTGCAGCCACGGGGCCTTGTCGCCGCGGCGCTTTCCGCTGCCGTGGCAGACGACGAGGATGTTGCTGCTCTCGCTGCTCGACGCGCTGGCCCATGCCCACGCCCGTGGCGTCGTGCACCGCGATCTCAAGCCCGGCAACGTGCTGCTGTGCGCGCCCGAAGATCCACGCCCCGGTCTCAAGCTCTCGGACTTCGGCATCGCCCAACCCCTCTCCGGCTTCGACGACGTCGCCGGATCTGACGCCCACTCCGGCACGCCCCGCTACATGGCGCCCGAGCAGTTCAACGGCAAGGCGCGCGAGTTGGGTCCGTGGACCGACCTCTACGCCCTCGGCTGCATCGCCTTCCAACTCGCCTGCGGTCACGCGCCCTTCTCCGGTGATCCCCTGCGCCTCGCCGTCGCCCACTGCCACGATCCGGTGCCGGCGCTGACGCCGAAGAACGAGGGCTTCCCCGTGGGCTTCGAGGCCTGGGTGCTGCGACTGCTCGAGAAAGATCCCGTCGATCGCTTCCGCGTCGCCGCCGACGCCGCCTGGGCCCTGATGCAGCTCACCAGCGACAGCGACGATCCCACGCTCTCAGAGGATTGGGAGGGCGCGCTGCGATCGCTCAAGCCGCGCCCGATGTTCCCCGACGACGACCGCGCCGACATCGGCGATGACACCGCCGCGCACACCGTCGGACCTCCTCGTGCCATCGAAGGCGCCGGCGCTGAGCACCCCTCCCTCGACTTCACGCCGGCGCCACCCCCGGGCGTCGAAGAGGTGACCGCTGGCGGAGGGCGCGTGCAGGGGACGATCACCCCCACCGCACCGCCGCGCTCGGCGAAGCCCCGCGACGACGAAGCCCCCACCGCCGTCGCCCGCATGACGCGCTCGCTGGCCAATCGGGGCCCCGAGACTGGGCCCACCGGTCGTCCCGCGCTGAAACAACGCCCAGCGGCCAAAGAAGCCCCAAGCGGTCTCGTGATCCCCGACGACGACCCCTTCGCCGCCTTCCTTGCCGTCGACGACAGCAACCACGGCGGCGGCGATGACCCAGCGACCGATCCCCGGACCTGGGCGCCGCAGACGCCGTGGACCGAGCTGCTCGCCATCGCCGTCGAACGCCAACAACAGGTCAAGGACCCCCACCCGGGCATCGGTGGCCCCTTCCAGGAGGACCCTCGCTCAGCCGAGAGCGGCTCCGCCCGGCGCCTGCGCGCTCCCGCCGTGCCCCCGCCGCTGCCGCGAAGCTGGCGTCGTCCAGAAGAAGCCTTGCTGCACCTGGCGCCCGCGCGCCTGCTCGGAGCGGGGCTCGGGCTCTACGGCTTGCGCCAGCCCCCTGTCGTCGACCGCGCCGATGAGCGTGATCGACTGTGGCACGCGCTGATCCAGGCCCACGGCGCCGCCTCGAGCTGCGAACGCGCTGACAGCCAAGCACCCACCAATGCAGCCGGAGGCAAAGACGTCGTCGTCGTCGTCCGCGGACCTGCGGGCATCGGTCGTTCGCGCTTGTGCTCCTGGTTTGGCGAGCGCGGCGCCGAAGTCGGGGCCTGCACGACCTTGGCCGCCGGACACAGCCCCGAAGGCGGCCCCTACGACGGACTGAGCGGCGCCGTGCTCCGTCACGCCCGCGCGGTGGGCCTGGCAGATCTCAGCGCCCCCCACGACGACGGCGCCCTACACGAGCAGCTGCGCCTGGCCTTCACCGACTTCGAAGCCGACGATCGCGCGGCCCTCGCCGCCGCCATCGCTCCCAACAGCCCGCTGCCGTCGCGCGAACGACACGCGGTGCTGCGACGGGCTCTGGCCAGCCTGTCCCGCGAACGCCCCGTGGTGCTGATCTTCGACGACGCTCAGTGGGGCGACGACGTCGTCTCCTTTGCGCGTTCCATCGTTGATGAGCGCTTCGCGGGCTACTTTCGTCCGCCGGCAGACGCCGGCCCAGGTCGGCACGGTCTGGTCGTGGTGTGCGCCGTCGGCGACGAAGCCCTGGCCGAGCGCCCTACCACGGCAGCGGCGGTCGATGCCTTGTGCGGGTGTGCGGGGGTCGTCTCCTTGGTGGTGCCGCCCCTGCCCGCGGTCGAGCAGCGACGACTCGTCGAGGAATTGCTCGGGCTCGAGCCCCGCCTCGCCGACCTGGTGGCCACGCGATCCGCTGGCAACCCCCGCTTCGCCGTCGAATTGGTCGGTGACTTCGTGCAACGCGGTGCCCTCGAGCTCGTCCCCGCCGGCTTCGCGCTGCGGCGAGGTGAGGCGGCGGTCTTGCCCGACGACGTGCACGCGGTGTGGTCCAAGCGCCTGCACCACCTCTTGTCGTCGCTGCCGCCGGCGGCGGGCCTCTGCCTCGAGCTCGGTGCGGTCTTGGGCAAAGACGGCGACGAAGCGGAGTGGTTGGCCCTGTGCACGGCCGCCGGCATCGCCGAGCCCCGCGCCGTCGTCGACGCCGTCACCGATGCTCTCGAGCGCGCGCGCTATGTCGTGCTCGATCACGGCACCTGGCGCTTCGCTCACGCGATGTTGCGCGAGAGCATGACCCGGCTCGCCCAAGAAGGCGGCCGCCTCGCCGCCCACCACCAGCTCATCGCCGCGGTGCTGGGCTCGCCCAACGTGACGATCGAGAGCCCAGCAGAAACCGCTTCGACGACGTCGGGGATCACGACCGCGGCCCACCAAGAGCGCCGGGCGCGCCATCTCTTGCAGGCCGGCGACCTCGACACCGCCTTGCCACTCCTGCTGGCATCGGCAGCCAGCGCGTTGTCGACGGCGGGTTCGTCGCGCTCGGTCTCTTTGATCGACGAGGCCTTTGGCGCTCTCGATAGGCATGAGATCGGCGAAGAAGATCCACGGCGCCTGTGGGCCATTGCCTTGCGCGCCCGCGCTTTGGCCGACGCCGGCCGCTACGCCGAAAGCGGCATGTGGGCCCGACTCATCAAGGACGACGCACCGGTGCAAGTGCGCGTCGAAGCCCTCCGCGCACTCGCGCTGGCTGCCCTGCGCCAAGGCAAGCTCGCTGACACCATGGCCCGCTACGAGCGCTTGCTCGCCGTGGCTCAAGCCCTGCCCGACGACGACGTCAACAACGACAAAGGCGGCGCCGTCGACGACGCCCTGCTGGGCATGGCCGACAGCCACTACTACCGCGGACACCTGCAACAAGCCGGCAGCACGCTCGCGCAGGCTCTGGAGCGGGCCCAGAAGCGCAACGACGACGACGCCGTCGCCTTGTGCTTGTGGTCTTCGGCCTACGTTTCATTGTGGAGCGGCGACCTGAGCTTGGCCCGCGAGCAACTGGTCGAGCAGCAGCGGGTCGCCAAGAAAGCGGGGCTCAAGGTGTTGGCGGCTCTCGGCCGAAACGCGCTGGGCGACATAGAGCGTGTGAGCGATCGCTCCGTCGACGCCGCCGCCCACTACGACGAAGCCGCTCGCCAGTTGCGCCAGGCGGGATCGGGGAAGCTGCGGGTGGTGGAGCTCAACGCCGCGCTCTGCGCCTTGCACCACGACGTCGCCGACGCCGTCGCCCGCGCCGAGCGCCTGCTGCCCGAGGTCGACCACGCCGGCGAACGCGTGCTCTCGGCCCTGTGTCACGGCATCTTGGCCGTCGGTCGGGCCCTCGAAGGCGACTGGTCCGCCGCCGACGCTCACCTCGCGGCCTTCTCTCGACCCCACCAAGAGGGTCTCATCGACGGCGAGATCGGCTTGCTCGCCGAGCGGGTGGCCCGCGTGGCCCTGGCCGCCGGAGAACAGCAGCGCGCCGCCGTCGCCGTCGGTTGGGCCCGTCAGGTGTGGGAAGCCTTGGGGCGCAGCGATCGCATGGCGAAGCTGCCGGCCCCTTGACGAGGAGGAACCATGAACATCGGCTTCGAGGACTTCGTGCCGGAATCCACGGGCTGCTCGCCCATGATCCCCGATCTCGCTGAACTTCGACCGCGGAGCGGTCTCGTTCATCTCCTTCGGGGATGCTCCTCTGGGAGGTCTGGTGCAGACCTCCCCTCCGCGTTCCGCGGGCGCGCTTCACGCGCATCATTCTCCGCGTCTTTCCGGTCGAACATCAAGCAGATGCGGGATGAGTCGCCGATCGACGTGGTCCGACGCGCCAACGCCTGGTTGAACGAGACCCTGGTCGAGGTGGTGAACGTCGAAACGCTGGCGATGAACGGCGGGCATTCCGTCGACGGTGTTCGCTGGCGCTATGACGCCACGCCGCTCTCACAGGTCACCCCTGTCATTCGCGTTTGGTACCGCTTGCCTCAATAAGGCGAGCGGCCCCCGTGTTTGAGCTTCTCGCCGAACCAACCACCGGTGGCGGCGTCGATGTCGGCGGTGAGCTCTTGCAAGCGCAGCTCTTTTTTCACGCGGTCAGCAAGGTCGTTGGGCGGTGAGAGCTCGACGTCGATTTGCAAGCGGCGGCGCTCGAAATAGCGGCGGGTGACTTCGTCGGTGACGCGGTCGCGCAGGTTGGCGATGCGCACCCCTTCGCGGGCGACGCTCATCTCTTGGGGCTCGAAGATCAGGCGATCGAGATCCCAGGTGGCCTGCAGCTGCAGTCGCCCGGCGCTGCGGTCGGTGTCGGAGATGATGTCGTTTTCGCCGGTCTGGCTCACGGTGCGGATGTCGTTGCGCTCCTCGCCCCAACCCCGCGCCTGAAACTGTGGTGCCAGAGCATTGGTGCGGGCCCGCGTCGCCCACGAATCGATGAGGCTGGGGTCGACGCGGTAGTACTCGACGGCGGCGGCCTGGACCTCGCGCACCGTGGGCTCGCCGGCGTAGCGCTGCAACACTTTGCGCACGCTCTCGTTGCCGACGACTTTGCCCTCGGTGATGACGACCTGATCGCTGGTGCCCGCGCGCACCAACGGCCGCATCTTGGCCAGCAAGCCCGCCGTCATCGAGGGCACCCGGTTGAGGTCGTCGACGCTGCCGTAGGGTCCGTTTTCTTCGCGCTCGCGGATGATGTCGCTGGCAGTCTTTGCGCCGATACCGGGGAGGGCTTCGAGCTGCTCGCGGGTGGCGGTGTTCACGTCGACGACGTCTTGGGCCCGGCTGCTGCTTGCCAAGGCGACGACGAAGGCGACGACGAAGAAGGCTCTCATGGCTGCTCCTGCTGAGGGATGTGAGGTGTTTGGAAGACGTCGCTGCCCACGAGGGAGGCCAGGGTCGCCTCGATCTCTTGCAGCTTCAGCTCTTGGCGCACGTCGTCGACCAGGGCCTTCTTGCCCTTCGCCTTGTCGGTGCCGAATTGGGTGTCGGCCACCAGGCGCCGGCGCGTGACGTAGAGCTCGCGCACCCGATCGGTGAGGGCGTCCTCCGCGCCGATGGCGGCCGGATAGGAGCGAAACACCGAGGCTTCGTCGGGGTTCAAGATCAAACGATCGAGATCCCAGCTCAGCAGCGCGGTCACGCGCCACAGATCGGCGGCTGACGGCGTCAGAATCACCAAGCCGTTTTCCAGCAGGGTGCCGTCGTCGACGAGGGTGCCGTCGTCGAAGAAGAAAGTGTCCTTGCTGATCTCGCCGTCGCTCTGCTGGCCGTCGAAGCGCACCTGCAGGCGCGGGAGGATCGCGGCCCACCGCACCCGGGTCCACATCGCGTCGTCGTGGCCTAGGCCGCGGCGCCGCAGAGCCGTGGCGACGACGTCTTGCAGGGGCGGTTCTTTGCGAAAACGATCGCGCAGACCCGCGAGCCCGTCGCCAGAGACCGAGATGCCCGTGCCCTTCTCGAGGTGAAAGAGGCCTCGGTCGGTGGCGGCCCACAGACGCTGGGGATCTTTGTTTTCCCGGGCGAGGGCGTTGGCCGCGGGAGCCGGCAGGCGGTCGACTTCGACGAGGGTGAGGCCGGTGTCGTCGGAGAAGACCACGCTGTTGCTGCGGCGGGCCAGGGCCACAGCGATCCCGCCCTGCTCGCTGGGATCGATGCTGATCGACGTCGGCGCATCGGGAGGGATGCCGTCGTAGCGCTCGAGGATGGGCGCGTTGCGTTCGGCGGCGAAGAGGCCGCGTCCGGTGCCGGCGTAGAGGATGGAGCCATCGCGGGCCCAGGCGACGGCGTGGATGACCGGGGCGGTGCTCGTGCCGTGCAAGAGCAATTCCGTAAATTCTGTGCCTTGCAGGCGGCCGGGCGCGCCGTTGCCCCGGGAGCGAAAGAGGCCGGCTTCGGTGCCGAGCACGATCCACGTCTGGTCCTCGACGCGGTGGATGGCCAGACACACCGTCGGCACCGCGGCTCCTGGTCCGGCGGCCTGCTCGAAGGTCGCGCCGCCGTCGGGCGTGATCCACAGTCCGGCCGCGGTGGCGATGAAGAGGCGACTGGGCGCCATGGGATCGATGACGACGTCACGCACGTCGTTTTCAGCGGCTCCCCCCGGCACCGGCAGCTCAGCGAAGGTCTTGCCGCTGTCGAGAGTCCGAAACAAACCGCGCGGCGTGGCGACGTAGAAGGAGCCCTTCTGCCCCGGCACGAACACGATGGAGCGCACCCCGGCATACACGCGGTTGGGCACCGAGGCGTCGGCGGCGTCGGGTGTGTCGTCGTCGGCGTTCTCCCCGCGCCGCGACCCCTGCGGCAGATCGTCAGCGGTGGGGTCGCCGTCGTCTTCGGCGGTGTCGACGTCGTCGGTGTTGAGCTCGTCGGCGTTGACGTCGTCGGCATCGGGATCGGCATCGGGGTTGTCGATGTCGTCGGCGCCGTCGTCGCCGCTTTCGTCGAGGCTGGCGCCGACGCGCGCGCCCGGGCTTGCATCGCTGCTGTCCAAGGTCGAGGCCACGCTCTCGGAGAGGCCGTCGTCGATGAGACCGCGCGGAAAAGAGAGCACCGCGGTCCAGCTCTCGCCGCCGTCGTCGGAGCGGAACAAGAAGCCATCGAGGCCGACGTATACGACCTGATCGTCGAAGGGATCGACGGCGACGGCGGTCATGGCTTCCTCGGGCAGGCCGTCGTTCTTCTCGACCCAGTGGGCCGGACCTCGAGCAGGAGCTGCCAGCGCCGGCGACGACCCCACCATGGCGAGGACCAGGAGCCAGCGTGTGCTCGGGCCTCGTCTGCTTGCCTCAGGTCCGCTCGTCACAGCCTGCGGGGTAGCAGATCCAGGCTGCGCCGGCGACGGCGGCGACCTGTCATGCTCCCTTCATGCGTCTGCTCATCCCCTTGCTCCTCGCCTGCGGGGCGGCCTGCAGCGGCCCGGCACTTCTGGCGGTGGACCCAGCCCAAGTCGCAGCCGGTGGCGTCGTCAATGTCGAGGGCCAAGGCTTCGACGACACTCTGGCGCTCCACCTCGAAGGAGCTGGCTCCATCAGCCTCACCCTGACTGACGTCACGCCGACCAGCGCCCGGGCGGCGCTGCCCAACAACACCCCAGGCGGCGTCTACGACGTCGTCGCCGTCACCGCCGCTGGTGAAGCCCGGCTGGTCGGAGGGCTCACGGTGCTGGCCGGACAGCTCGAGGCCTTCTTCGTCGACGTCGGCCAGGGAGACGCGACCCTGTTGGTGGCCCCCGATGGCACGACCCTGCTGCTCGACGGCGGACCGCCCGAGGCAACCGATGCGGTGCGCCAGCTCGTCGACGATGCGGTGGGTGGGCGCCTCGACATGGTGGCGGTGAGCCATACCCACGCCGACCACCTGGGGGGCATCGTGGGTTTGCTGCGCGGTCCCGATGGCCGCGCGGGCAGCGACGACGACATCGTTCCCGCGCTGCGCTGGATTGGCCACGACGACGACGTCTGCGACTCCCAGCTCTGCGACTCCTATCGTGCGTTGCGCGGGGCTCCCTTCGACAAGCCGGCCGTGGGCACCGTGCTGCCCTTTGGTGGAGCGACCATCACGGTGCTGGCGCGCGACGGCGATGCCGGCAACGGTCTCTTTGCCGACGTCGACGATCCCAATGAAATGTCGCTGGCGTTGCTCGTGGAATTCGGCGGCCGCAAGCTCTTCCTCGGTGGCGACGTCACCGGCGGCGGCATTGACACCGTCGACATCGAAGCCGCCATCGCTTTGGTCACGGGGCCGGTCGATGTGGTGCACCTGAACCACCACGGATCCCGAACGTCGTCGTCGCCGGGCTTCTTGCAGGCCTTGCAACCACGGGCCGTCATCGTCTCGGTCGGCACCGATAACTCCTTTTGTCACCCCGACGACTCCGTGCTCGAACGTTTGCAGGAGCTCGACATCCCGGCTTTTGCCACCGGGGCCGGCATGGTCGACGACGTCGGCGACTGCGACGGCCCCACGGTGTGGCCGACGTCGGCGCGGCCGGCGTTGGGCACCTTCTCGCTGGTGATCGAAGCCGACGGCGACCTCACGCTTGCGGGCGTGTCTCTCTGATCCCCGATCTCGCTGAACTTCGACCGCGGAGCGGTCTCGTTCATCCTCCGTCGGGGATGCTCCTCTGGGAGGTCTGGTGCAGACCTCCCCCGCGCCGGCGGAGCCGGACGCGGGGCCCCCCACCAACTCCGCGTTCCGCGGGCGCGCTTCACGCGCATCATCCCGCGTCTTTCCGGTCGAACATCAAGCGGACGCGGGATGATCCCAAGTCCAGTTGAAGTTCGCTCAAGCGCGGGGAGCGCGCGCGAAGCGGAGTTGGGTGGGGCCCCACCGTCCGGCTTCGCCGGCGTGGGGAGGGTCTGCATCAGACCCTCCAGGAAGAACATCTCCGACCTCGGTGAACGAAGTTCAGCGAGATCGGGGATGAGTCGGCCCGCCGCGGGGTGCTTCCTGCTTTGCGCCCTCGGAGTGCTTCCTGCTTTGGCCATCTCCCCGAGCCCAGCTTCACGGGCGCGGCTTTGACATCGTCGTCCCCACAGCTTGGCCGCTGCGGAGGGGGGGAGGAGCGCGAGGCTAGAAATAGAGGAGCAGCCCGAGCGCGTGGCGTTGCTCGACGACCACGAGGCCGCCGAATTTTCCGTCGTCCCTGCGACAAGACACCGACGACGCCAGATAAGCCATCAAGCCGGGGAGGAACTCGAGCTCGATCAGGGGTGCGTCGACGAAGCCCCGTTGCAGCACGCCCCCAAAGCGCACAACGTCGACGCCCTGATCGTCGACGTCGTGGTCTTCGACGCTGAGGCCCGGTTGCAAGACCAGCCAGGGCACAGGGCGCATCGCCAGACCCGCGCGCACCGCGAGATCATTGGTGGCGCCGTCGAGGTGAGCCAGCGAAAACTGCGGAGCAGCTTCGGCCTGCAGCGAGAGGGCGATGGTGGGCGCTTGCAGCGTCGCCGTCGTCAGCAAGCGTCCGCTCCAGACGCCCGCGAAGGGATCGAAGATCGGCAGCCCTCGGGGGGCAATGCCCGCCGAGAGCAGGAGCGGCCCGAGCTGGGTGCGCAGGGTCAGGGCGCCGGGCAAGGCGATCTCGATGTTTTCGCGCAGCCCCCAACGCGCCTCGATGTCGGGCGCAGCAAAGGCGAATTCGTCGTCGTCAAGGGCGGGATCGTCGAAGGAGGCTTGGCCCACGCCGATGCGCAGGGCCATGGTGCGGCGAGGCAACACCAGGCGATCGCCGAGCTGTAGGCCTTCTTCCTTCGGCGCCGTCGCCAAGGCGTGGTCGAGGGTGCGCTCCAACCCGGCGGCCACCGCGGTTCGGCGCTTGACGTCGCCGTCATCGGCGCCGATCGCTCGGGTCTGCTCGAAGAGGTGATCGACCAGAGCCTCGAGGTCGACGGCGGCGGAGGCGCCGTTGACGACGACGACGCGGGATCCGCGGCGCTCCAAGAGCAACCGCTCGGGGCGGGTCACGCGCACGCCTTTGGCCCCCGGCGCGCTCGGCAGCAAAGAGAGCAGCACGCGATCCGGGACATCGACGACGACGACGCTGCGCTGACCGGGCTCTTCTTCGGCCAGGGATCGCAGGAAACGCTCGCGCAAGGCCACCAGGATCTCCTCGGCGTCGTCGTCACTGTCGCCGAGCAAACGCCAGAGCAGCACCGGGCTGTCGTCGTCGTCGACGAAGACGTCGTAGCGGTCGCCGCCCCAGCCCCGGGCCACCGCGTCGGCGCTCACGAAGGGCTTTTCGATCCATTGCTTCAAAGCCAAAGCGCCAAAGACGTCGCCCCCGTTGTGCAGCGCGTGGGGCAGCAGCGGCAAGTGCAGGTCGGCGTCGACGTCGAGGTCGGGCAGGTGCAAAGGGGGATCGAGCCTCTTGTCGGCAAAGAGCAGCTGCTCGGTGCTGGCGGGCAACGCGCCGGGCGTTCCTGGCAGGCGCGCGTAGGAGCGGCCCAGCTCGGCCATGGCCCCGCCGCCGACGCCGTCCACCCTCTGCTGCCATTCCCCGTCGTCGAGGCGCTGTTCGACCCAATCGAGGCCGAGCTCGTATTGGGCAAAAGTCTGGCGGGAAAAAAACGACGGGGTCTTGCCAGCGATCAGGGTCAGCAGCGGCGCGTTGAAGAGGTTGTTGTAGCGAAGGAAGGCGAAGAAGGCCTTGCGTTGAGCGACGTCGTCGAGGTGCATGCCCGCGAAGTAGGCCATGCCGATCACGTTGCCCTCGCTCTCGAGCAGGGTCTTGTGCACCATGCGTACGTCGTCGTCGGAGCCCTGCCCGGATCCACTCTGGTCGAGCAGGCGATCGAGCTCGAAGTGCTGGTCTTGCAATGCGTGGGTGAGCTCGTGGGCCAGGAAGACCTCGTACGCGAGGTCCATGCCGGTCAGCGCGCCGATCATGTCGAGCTGCACCTTCGACCACCATGCATAATCTTGCACGAGGATCATGGAGCCTTTGGTGCCATCTGAAGCCGTACGATCGTCGTCGTACACCCCACCAGCGAACCCGCCGAGAAAGCCCTTCCACGTCGAGGCCGAATCCCGGCTGGCGGGCAAGATTCCCATTTTATGGTAGAAATAATCCTGCTTCTTCAGGGCGATTTTATAGTGATCATAATAACGGTTCAGCCACTGCTCGAGCTCTTTGACGGTCATGACCTCGAGCGGCACGTCGCGCGTGAAGGGCAAACCCCGCAGCGCCTCGATCTCGCGCTTGGTGCGGACGACGACGTCGCCGTCGACGACGACGCGGCCCTGATCCTCCTGCACGAGTACGCGATCGGTGATGCAGCCGGCCAGCAGGAGCGTGCAGCCGAAAACGACTGCGCAGCGCATCAGGGGCTCGGCAGCAGCTCGTCGGCGCTCAGCGTGCTCACAAGACCGAGCTTCTGCAGGCCGGGCTCGAGCAGCGCCTTGTCGCCGACGACGACGACGCGGACGGCCTTTGGATCCACCAGCGCAAAAGCACTGGCCGCCGTGGCGGCGACGTCGACCTTGGTGACCTGGCCCATGTAGTTGGTGACGACGTCGTTGGAGACGCCTTGCTCGTGCCAACCAGCCCAGGCCGAAGCCAGGGAATGGCCGCCGTCGAGGATGGCGGGGAAGGACAGGGCCTCATAGGCGCGGGCCCTTTCGACTTCTTCGAGGGAGGCGGGTTCGCGAATGCGGGCCAGCTCGCCAAAGATCTCGTTGAGGGCCGGCAGAGTGACCGGCGTCGCCACGCTCGTCGACACCACGGCCCGGTGCCAGGGCCAGGTCTGGATCGAGTAGCCGGCGCCGTAGGAGTAGCCGTGCACCTCGCGGAGGTTGGTGTTGAGCCTCGACGTGAACGATCCCCCCAAGAGCGTCCGCATCACCGCCGCCGGCGCATCGAAGGGCCGCAGCGAGGTCGGCAAGGGCGCCACCAACGACACGGCACTCTGGGGTGCTCCCGGTCGGTCGACGACGACGACGCCAACGCCGACGATAGGGGCGGGCTCGGGGGAGCTCATCTTGGGCAGGGGGCTGGCCGGCGCCGTCCACGAGGCCAACGCCGACTCGAGGGCCGTCGCCAGCGCCTTCTTGTCGACCTCGCCGGCCACCACCAGGAAAGCGTTGTCGGGTCGAAAATGGGTGGAGTGAAAGGCGCGCAGATCTTCCACCGTCGTCGACAGGAGCGCCCGTGGCGTCCCCATGATGGCGGCGCCCGGGCGCTGGGTGCCAAAGAGGGTGCGCGCTGCTGCCAGGCCGCCGAGCATGCGCGGCTCGTCTTTGTAGTAGGCGAGCTCAGCGAGCTTCTCGCCGCGCTTGCGCTCCCAATCGTCAGCGGTGAGGCGGGGATGCAGCAGCGCGTCGGCCCACAGCGGCACGGCCTCGGCGAAGCGAGAGCTCGTGGCGTGCAGGCTCACGGTGATCGAGGTCCAGGAGGCGCCGGCGTCGACGTGGGCGCCCAGGGCTTTGACGGCGTCGTCGAAAGCGAAGGCGTCACGATCCCCCGCCCCCTGGGTGAGCAGATCGGCGGTGGCCACGGCGCTGCCTTCGTGTTCGGGCAGGTCGGCCAAGGCACCGCCACCGACGACGGCGATGAGGTCGACCAGGGGCGCGCGGTGACGCTCGAGGAAATAGACCTTGAGTCCGTTCTTCAGCGTCAGCTCGACGGGCACGGGCATGGTGAATGCCGGCACTGGTCCGGGCACCGGCGGAGCAGAGCGATCGACACCCTCAGCCAGCGACGTCGACGAGGCCAAGAGCATCAGCCCCAGGAGCACGAGCTTGCGACAAACCAGGACGCTCATCGGGCACCTCCAACAGCCGGCAGCACAGGATTGATGACGGCTTGCTCCAGATGCCCGCGCGGCACCACCGAAAGCACCAGACGCCCGTGGGTGAGGGTGCGGCGGCCGGCGGCGGCGACGTCGTCACGACTGAGCTTGGTGTAGCGCGCGAGGTCTTTGCCAAAGGAGTCGGGATCCCCGAGCAGCATGGCGTAGGCCGAGGTGCGCTCGGCCTTGGACGACAGCGAGTCGAGCTCGTCGAAGAGGTGGGCTTCGTTGATGGTTTTGGCGCGCGCGAGCTCGGCCTCGGTGGGGCCCTCCCGCAGCAGCCGGGCGACTTCTTCGTCGACGACGCGGGCGATGTCTTTGAGCTGTTGGCCGGGGAAGGCGAGGACCTCGATGTTGAACTGCCCACCGCGCTCGCGCGACTCCTGGGTGGCGCTGACGGATTGGGCGACGCGCAGCTCGTGCACCAGACGCTTGACCAGGCGCGAGGACTCCCCACCCGTCAACGTCGTCGAGAGCAGATCCAGGGCGGCGTCGTCGGGTCCAAAGAGCGCCGACGACGGCCACACCAGGGTGAGGCGCGGCAGCTCGACGTCATCTTCGAAGACGGCGCGCTTTTCGCCCTTGAGCGTGACGGGGGCCAGCGCTGGTGCCGGCCGACCGCCCCGTGAGGGCACGTCGGAGAACCACCGGTCGACGGCGGCGCGGGCGTTGGCGGTCTTGAAGTCGCCGACCAGCACCAGAATCATGTTCTCGGGCGCATAGTGCTTCGTGAAGAAGTCGCGGACGTCGTCGATGGCGGCAGCGCTGAGATCGTCCATCGAACCGATGACCGGCCACGAATAGGGGTGATTCCTCGGAAACAACAACGACGGCACTGCGAGGTCGGCCATGCCGTAGGGCCTGTTCTCATAGGATTGGCGACGCTCATTCTTGACGACGTCGCGCTGTCCGTCAACGAGACCCTTGTCGAGCTTGTCGAGGAAATAGCCCAGACGGTCGCTCTCTAAAAACATCATGAGATCTAACGCGTTCGTAGGTCCCTCTTCATAGTAGTAGGTGAAGTCCTCACTGGTCCAAGCATTGTTCTCGCCGCCGGCAGCCTCGAGCCATTGATCGAATTTCCCTTCGGGAACGTTCTTTGATCCCTCGAACATCAGGTGCTCGAAGAGGTGGGCAAAGCCGGTGCGACCGGGCTTCTCCCAGGCCGAGCCGGTGCGGACGCGCAGGCTCATGTGCACCCGCGGCACGCTGTGATCCTCGACGAGCACGACGGTGAGACCGTTCTTCAGCGCAAAGCGCGTGGACTCGAGGTGCAAGGGTTCGGGGGCCGCCGAGGCCGCCGCCGCCGCCAGGAAGAAACAGAGGAGGAGTCGCGTCATGGGGGCGCACCCTACTGCAAGTCAGGTCGAGTCGCGGAAGCCCCAGGCGATCATCTTGCGCTGCAGCGTGCGCCGGTCGATGCCGACGATGCGGGCGACTTCGCTGACGTTGTGCAGCTCGTCGAGGAGGCGGCGAATGTGGGTCTTTTCCAGCTCTTCCATCGTGACCCGCTGCCCCGCACGGGGGCCCGCGCTGTCATCGGTGCTGGGCGGCGGCAACGCTGGCTGATCGGCGCCATGGGCAAAGGGAGAGTCCTCGAGGAGCTCGCCCACCAGTTCTTCGTCGACGACGTCGCCCTGGGAAAACAAGGCCGCGCGCTTCACGACGTTGACGAGCTCGCGCACGTTGCCGGGCCAGGCATAGCGCCGCAGCTTTTCTTCGGCGGCGGGAGTGAACGCGAGCTCGACGTTCGCCCGCCGCGCGGGACGTTCTTCGACGGCCCGGCCCAACCAAGCACGAGCAATCAGGACGACATCGTCGCCGCGGTCCCGCAGGGGTGGCAGGTGCAAGGGAATGACCCCAAGCCGATAGTAGAGATCGGCGCGGAAACGCCCTTGTTCGACGAGCAGCTTGAGGTCCCTGTGGGTGGCGGCGACGATGCGTCCTTTGAAGGGGCGTTCGACGTCGGCGCCGACGGGGCGAAAGCGCCTCTCGTCGATGGCCCGCAGCAGCTTGGGCTGCACATCGAGAGGCATCTCGCCGATCTCATCGAGAAAGAGGGTGCCGTCGGCGGCCTTGTGCATCATGCCGTCGCGCGCTTCGGCGGCGCCGGTGAAGGCGCCCCGTCGGTGGCCAAAGAGCTCACTCTCGACGAGCTCGCGCGGAATCGCCGCAGCATTCATGGCGACGAAGGGCCCGCGCTGGTGGGCGCTGACGTCGTGGAGGCGCCGCGCGCACAGCTCTTTGCCGGTGCCCGTTTCGCCCACCAGCAACACGTGCTCGTCCGAGCGCGCGGCCCGATCGAGCTTATCGAAGAACCCGAGCATGACCCCAGACGCCCCCAGCATGGCGTCGGCGACGGCGGGGGGCTCGGTGCGCTGGGCCTGCTTGAGGATCGGCACCAGCTCGTCGGCGTCGACGGGCTTCTGCACGAAATTCACCGCCCCCAAACGCATGGCCTCGACGGCATCGGGGACGGTCCCGTGTCCGGTGAGCACGACGACGGGTACCTTGCGCCCCAAGGTCCGGCGCAGCACCTCGAGCCCGCTCATGCCCGGCATGCGCAAGTCGAGCAGGCAGACGTCGACGGGCCCGGCGCTGGAGATGCCGGTTTTGAGGGGCTCCAGCGCCGCTTCGCCGGAGGAGACATCGAGGACGTCGACGCCCTTGCGGATGAGGGCCTTGCTCAGGGCCAGGCGCAGGTGGGGGTCGTCGTCGACGAGGAGCGCGCGCGTCATGCCCTCTGTCTAACAGGAACAGAAAAAAATGAAGTTTTGATGTTCCAGACGCCGGCGCGTCTTGAAGGCCATCAAGGCACGAGCGAGGAAGTCGATGAAGCACGCAGGCGCTGCAGAGCGCCCTGCGGCGGGCACAGCAACTGCTTTGCGCTCAAGACACCAGCTCGTGACACAGTCAGTCATGCGCGTCGTCGTCGTCGTCGTCGGCCTTGTCCTTGCGGGTGTCGCCGCCTTCCTGCTGCTCCGTGCCCCTGCACCCGTCGTCACGGTGCTCGATCCGCAGCTGATGCTGGGCTTTCCCGGGGCCACGGGGTGGCACGAGGAATCTGCCTGCCACGACGTCGACGCCACCGATGCCTGCGCGGGCGAGTGGACCTTTCAGAGCGGGCAGAAAGTGCGCGTGCTCCTGGTGCCAGTGGTCGACCCCGAGCGCCTCACGCTGATGACCCAGAAGCTCAAGCAGCGGGTCGAAGAACAAGGCGGCGTCGTCGGCGAGCTGCCGTACCAAGGGGGCAAAGCGGTGCGCATGCTGCAGCCGGTGGTGCGCGCCGAAGACAACGTCGACCTCGTCAACATCAGCTATGTGCTGCCTGCGCCGGACCGCCGCCTCTTGCACATCGTGACCTCGCTGGTGAGCCACAAAGAGCAGGTCGAAGCCGATCAGCGCATCCGCGACCTGCTCGCCTTCGCCGCCTGGGTCGAGCCGGCGGCGTCGAGCAGGGATCCACCGCAGCAAGAGCGTTGACGTCGACGGCCTGGGTCCCTAGACGCCCCCTGGTCTCCCCAACCTCGCCCGCATGGTGCGGCGTCGAGCCGGCAGACGAAGGAACGACCATGCGACCCGACATCCACCCGATCTACCGAAACACCACCATCACCTGCGCTTGCGGTGCCAGCTACGACACCCGCAGCACCCGCAGCTCCTACGCCATCGACATCTGCTCGGCGTGCCACCCCTTCTTCACCGGCAAGAGCCGCATCCTCGACAAAGAAGGCCGCGTCGAGAAGTTCAAGGCCCGCTACGGCGCGAAGAGCGCTGCGCCAGCAGCCAAGCCCGCCGACAAAGCCTGAAGCGTACCAGCTGCGACGTCGACGACGGCCACCCAGCGGTGGCCGTTTTCTTTCGGCCTGGCAGTGCATCGATAGACTCCAGCATGCCCGCTTCTCCAGCCGAGATTGCCAAGAGCGTCCGTCGCATCCGCTTCGCCGAGTTGGGTTTTGGCGCCAAAGATCTGAAGGCCGTGTGGCACCAGGGCATCGAGGGGTTCAACCTCCTCACGCACGTCGATCTGGCCGGGCAGGCGGTGGAACACGAGTTCGTGCTCCAGGGCAACGTCATCCAGTGGCGACGACAGCAAGCCATCCGCACCGGGCGCGTGGCCCAAGACGACGACGACCGTGGCGCCGGCCCCCGCGCTGACGTGATCAACCTTGACCCCATGCCGCGCTTGGAGGTGCTGGAGGCCGCGGCGGCGGTGGCTGAGCTCGTGACCGGCGACGACCGCTACCTGGCCCATTTTGCCGGCGTGCTGCGGGCCGAGACCCTGCCGCAGACGTGGGACGACACCGTGACCGGCGCCGTGGTGCGCGCTCCAGAGCCAGACCCCGGCCGGATCGGGCTCCCCCGTCTGCTGCGGCGCTTGTTTGGGTAGGCGCTTGCTCGGGTCGGGTGCCCACACAAGGTACTCGACGAGCGGGGTTGGAGTTCGCACACTCCACCCATGTTGCTGTCTCGCAAGAACCGCCTTCTCTTTGCCGCTGCCCTCGTCAGCACCACCAAGCCGGTCATCGGCGGTCAAGCGGTGGTCGAGGGCGTGATGATGCGCTCCCCCAAGAGCTTCGCAGTCGCTGTGCGAACGCCCGACGGCGGGATCACGGTGCGCGAAGAAGCCTGGCTCTCCTTCGCCGAGCGCTTTCCTTTCTTGAAGCTGCCGATCCTCCGCGGCGCCACCATGCTGGTGGAGAGCATGTACAACGGCATGCAGGCCCTGACCTTCTCGGCGGCGACGGCCTTCCCCGACGACAAAGAGGCCCAGCAGCAACAAGAGAAAGTCTCCCGGCAAAAGAAGGAGGGCGGCGCCGGCCTCTTCCTCACGGTGGCGGCGTCGATGATGTTCGCCTTCGCCCTCTTCAAGGGGGTGCCCCACCTCTCGGCGTGGGGTCTGGGCCAAGCCCTTGGACACGATGGCGAATCCGCGCTGCCGATGACGGGTCCCCTCTTTCACGCCGTCGACGGTGGCATCAAATTAATACTCTTCATTGGTTACATTCTGCTCATCTCTAGAATGAAAGAAGTGAAGCGCCTGTTCATGTACCACGGCGCCGAGCACAAGAGCGTGCACGTCTGGGAAGCCAACGAGCCCCTCGACGTCGACCACGCGCGACCGAAGACGACGGCGCACCCGCGCTGCGGCACCAGCCTGCTCTTGCTCTCCATCGTGACTTCATTTCTGGTTTTTGTCGCCGTACTGCCCTTTGTTCCTGTTGTATTTGAGAACAGCTTTGCGCAGGCGCTGTTGCTGCTCTTCATCAAGATGCCGCTCTTGTTGCCCATCGCCGGCTTCGCCTACGAAGTGCAGCGCTTGGCCGCGCGCCATCCCCAAAACCCCATTGTGCGCGCGTTGATCGCCCCGGGCATGCTGATGCAGCGCTTGACGACCGCCGAGCCGGGCGACGCCGAGCTCGAGGTGGCCCTCACCGCCCTGCGCAAGACCGCCTGGCGCGAGCAACAAGAACAAAGCAAGGGACGCGAGGCCGTCGTCGAGACCTTCCCCAGCTTTGCCGACGCCAACGACAAGCTGCCTCTGGCTGCCTGAAACGGACCGGCGATCTCGCCAGAGGCTGGGCTGCGGCCGTTCTTCTGCGGCCGATCGACCCAACACCCTAATTTGAAGTCTTGATGTTCAAGACGCTGGCGCGTCTTGAAGTCTTGATGTTCAAGACGCTGGCGCGTCTTGAAGTTTGGATGTTCAAGACGCTGGCGCGTCTTGAAGTTTGGATGTTCAAGACGCTGGCGCGTCTTGAAGGCCTTTGCCCGATCGCGCAGAGATGGTGAGTAATCACTCACCATCTCTGGCACAGTGGTTGGCGAGGCTTTCTTGGGGGGCATCGTGCTCTTTCGGCTGGCGCTGCGAAACCTGGTCCGTCACCGCCGCCGCACGCTGGTCACGCTGGCGGCGGTCGCTGTGGGCATCACCGCCGTGGTGGGTGTGCGCGGCGTGTTGGATGGCTTGCAGGGGGTGCTCATCGACGGCGTCGTCGAGGGGGGCACGGGCGCGCTGCAGATCCACCGCGCGGGTTGGGCCGAGAGCCTCGATGCTTCGCCCTTTGCATTGCTCATCGAAGACGTCGACGCCGTGGCAGCCAAAGCCGCTGCCGTCGACGACGTCGTTGCTGTGGCCCCGCGCCTGGTCTTTCCGGGTTTGCTCTCGGTCGGCGAGCAGTCCCTGATCGCCCGGGTCACCGCGGTCGATCCGGTGCGCGAGGTCAAGGTCTCACCCCAACGAGCCCAGCAATTGGTCAGCGGCGGCGGCGTCGCCCAGCCCGGTGACGTCGTCATCGGCGCGGAGCTGGCCTCGGTGGCGGGGGCGAGCGAGGGGACGGTGGCAGCGGTGCTGGCGGGCGACGTCGACGGCGTACTCAACGGCGTCGACGGTAAAGTGAGCGGGCGCAGCGCGGCCATCGCCCAGGGAGAAAAGCGCGCGGTCATCTTGCACCTCGAGAGCGCCCGCGCGTTGTTGCGCACGCCCGGTGCGGCCAGCGAGATCGCCGTGGCGGTGCGGGACCGCGACGACGTCGACGCCGTCGCTGCGCGCCTGCGCACGGCCTTGGGTCCGGGCTTCGAGGTGCACACCTGGATGCAGCTGGTGCCCTTCGTTTCTGACGCGCGGGCCACGCAAAACGCGGTGCTCTCGGTGCTCACCGGCGTGTTCCTCGTCGTCATCTTGCTCGGCGTCGCCAACACCTTGCTCATGAGCGTGATGGAGCGTGTGCGCGAGATCGGCACCCTGGTGGCCCTGGGAATGCGGCGACGAAAAGTGCTCGCTCTGTTCGTGATCGAGGGGGGACTGCTGGGTGCGTTGGGCGCCATCACCGGCTGCGCCGTCGGCGTCGTCATCGTCACCCTGCTGGCCCACAAGGGCATCGTGTTGCAGCCCCCGGGGGCCAGCCTGCCCGCCACCATACACCCAGTGACCTCGCTGCTTTTCCTGGTGCGCATGACGGCCCTGGGGATCGCCGGCGCCGTCGTCGCCTCCTTCTTGCCCGCGTGGCGCGCCAGCCGGATGCGCCCCGTCGAAGCGTTGTCGTCGATCTAGGAGCAACGGTGTCTGTTCAAGCTCTGCTGCGACTCGCCCTGCGCAACCTCTTTCGCCAACGTCGGCGCAGCCTGCTCACCCTGGCGGCCACCGGCGTGGGCGTCACCATGATCTTGGTGGGCCACGGTTTGACGTCGTCCTTCCTCCGCTCCCTCGTCGACGACGTCGTGCAGCGGCGCCTGGGAGCGCTGGTCGTGCGCCCTCTGCTTCCGCGCGGCAATGCCGAGCTGCTGCCGCTGTCGCCCTCCGTCGACATCGCCGCGGTGCTGCCGATCCTGCAGAGCACCGCCGGCGTGAGCGCTGCGGCCCCGCGCCTGCGCTTTGCCGGTCTGCTCAGCAATGGACGCACCCAGACCATGGTCTTGATCACCGCCATCGACGTCGCTGCCGAGGTCGGAGTGTGTCCCTTGCGTCCTGACGATGTGGTGGGCGGCGTCGGTCGCTTCTTGGGCGCGACCGACACAGCGGGGGCCGTCGTCGGCAAGGAACTGGCGCGGGGGCTCAAGGCCGCGCCCGGATCCTCTTTGACCGTGCAAGCCGCCAGCGCCGGTGGAGCCCAGAACGCGGTCGACGTCGACGTCGTCGGCGTCGCCCGGGCTGCCGGTTTTCTCGAGAGCAAAGGCACGATGACAATGCCGCTGCGCTTGGCCCAGGAGCTCACGCACAGCCAAGGCCAGGCGACCGAAATCGCCGTCGCTGTCGACGCCGCCCACAGCGTCGCCGAGGTCGCAGCGGAGCTGAAGAGACGCGTGCCCCCGTCTCTCGAGGTCGTGGGCTGGGCCGAGATCATGCCGTTCTTGAGCGATGTGCAGGTGCGCATGCGCATCATCCTGAGTGGTGCTGGGGCGGTGCTCTTCACCATCGCCATCTTTGGCGTGGTCAACACCATGTTGATGAGCGTGTGGGAGCGCGTGCGAGAGATCGGCACCTTGCTCGCGCTGGGCTTTCGCCGACGACAGATCGTGGGTCTCTTCTTGATCGAGGGCGGGCTGTTGGGCCTGAGCGGAGGCGTCGTCGGCGCCGTCGTCGGCCTGGTCATCGTCACTCTCGCTGGCATGCGGGGCTTGGCTTTTTCGCCGCCGGGAGCGGGCGTGCCCCTGATCCTGCACCCCCAACCCTCGTTGCTCGTGGCCGTCGTCGCCGTCGTCGTCGCGGCCTTGGGGGCTCTCGCTGCTTCGGCCTGGCCCGCGCGCCGGGCTGCAGCTTTGGATCCCGTGGAAGCCCTGCGCGCGTCTTAAGGAGGTTCTCGTGTTGATCCCTGCGTTGGTGTTGTCGTCGTTGGCCCCGTTCCTGGCGCAGGCGCCCCCTGTCGCCGACGCTGCCGCTTTGGTCCGTCGCTACGACGCCGTGATGGCCCCCCTGGGCTACGAGGCCAAGGTGACGATGACGGCGTGGCGCGAAGACGGCAGCTCGCGCACCTACGCGATGACGGTGCAAAAGAGCGGCGACGACAAAGTCCGGGTCTCTTTCTCCGCCCCCAAAAGTGCGGTGGGTCAAGAGATGCTGCGGCAGGGCGAGAACCTCTGGGTCTACATGCCGAGCTTGAAGAGGGCCGTGCGCCTGGCTTCGCGCGAGAGCTTCATGGGCGGCGACTTCAACAACGCCGACGTGCTGCGGGTGCATTGGCAGACCGACTACAACGCCACCGTGTCGACTGCTTCAAGCCCTGGCGCGCCTGAGGCAACAGTCGAGCTCGAGCTCAAAGCCAAGGTGCCGGATGCATCGTGGGATACAATCCGATTGTGGATGACAAATGAGTCCGCGTCGTCGTCGATGCCGGTCAAAGCCGAGTTCTACGCCGCCAGTGGCAAGCTGCTGCGCACTCTCGAGTTCAAAGACGTCAAGGCCTTCGGCAAAGACCCCAGCAGCGCCCGCCCTTCGCGTTTGTTGATGCAGAACGCTCTGGTGCCCACCCGCAAAAGCGAGATGAGCTGGCAGTCCATCGATGCCGGCGCCATCGCCGACAAGCGCTTTACCCTCGACGATCTGGGGCGCTGAGCCGTGCGGGCGGCCGTCCTCACCATCGCCGTCCTCGCCGGAGCCCCCGCGGCCCAGGCCGAAGACGAGCTGCTGTGGAACGGCTCGGTGGCCGGTCGGGGCCAGCTGACGCTGCCGTCGTCGTCGTCGTTGTCGTCGACCCGCGACCTGCCCATCGTGCATGGGCTCGCCGAAGCCAACCTGCAAGCGCGCGGGCGCTGGTTTGAACGACACCTCTCGCTGTTGGTCGATGCCTCGCTCTTTGCCCAGCGTGGCTTCGGCTTCGTCGATGACGTTCAGGTCATCTTCGATCACGACATCGCCGAGGATCATCCGCTCCTGGTGGTCTCGGAGCTCTCGCTGCGCGCCGAGCTGCTCGAGCACCTCGACCTCACCGTCGGCAAGACCCGGGTGGTGTGGGGATCGGGCATCGCCACCAACCCCACCGATGTGTTGAACCCGCTCCGCGATCCCACCGATCCCAGCTTTCAGCGCACCGGCATCTGGCAGCTCAAGCTCGACGTCCCCGTCGACAACGTGACCTGGAGCGCCTTCTTCGCGCCGACCATCTTGCACACCGAAGCCGGTCTGCCGGTGGCCGCTTTGGCCTGGCCCTCCTTCGCCATCGGTGGCGCTGCTCCTCGGGACAACGAGCTGCACTGGGCCGCCGGCGCGCGCCTGTACGCCCTCGTCCTCGACACCGACGTCAACCTCTGGATGGTCTGGAGTAACCTCGCCACCGACGCCTTCAAAGACAAGGTCCGCATGATGGGCAGCGTCTCTCGCCTGGTGGGCGATCAACTCGAGGTGCATGGCGAGGTGTTGCTGCAAACGGGCACCACACGGCCCTACGCCGACCCGGGCTGCGTCGCCGACGACGCCAGCCTGGTGGGCTGCGTGATCGCCGGCCGGCAGCCCGTCACCCTGGCCAAGATCGACGATGACGAGGTATTGCCCCGGGCGCTGCTCGGGGTGCGCTGGATGCCCAGTGGTGCGCCCCTGACCGATGCCATCTTGACCGTCGAATACCTCTACGCCGCCGACGGCTACGACGTCGACGAGCTCGGCGACCTTTTTGCCCTGCAAGCCCTCGTGCGCGATCGAGTGCGCGCGGGGCAACCCACGCCTACGCCGCCGTCGACGTCATCCGACGGCCTGCCCAGCCGCGTCGGCGTCGATGCGCTGCGCAGACACACGCTCTTTCTCAGCTTCAGCAAGCCCCGCATCTTCGAGGACTTCACGCTCACCGCCGGCGCCGTGGCCGCGCCCGAAGATCTCTCGGGTCTGCTCACCGGAAACGTCCTGTGGTCGGCGCAGGAGTGGCTGCAGTTGCAAGCCTTCGTCTTTGTGCCCGTGCCCTCGGGGGCCCGCCTCTTAGACGTGCGTGGTGCGAGCTGGCCCAGCGCTCCCGTCGTCAACGACGACGTCACCGGCGCCTTCGACGGCTCGCCCTTTTCTGTGCGCGCCCTGATCGAAGCCCGCGTTTTCTTCTGAGTCCTGCTGCAACCGAGGTCCCCATGTCTTCCAGCGCCCGCCTCATCACCCTCAGCGGCATCACCAAGGACTACGTGCTTGGCAGCGTCGTCGTTCCGGCCCTCAAGGGGGTCGACCTGGCCATCGACCGAGGCGAGTTCACCGTGCTCATGGGTCCCTCGGGCTCGGGCAAGAGCACGCTGCTCAACATTTTGGGCCTGCTCGATCGGCCCACCACCGGCAGCTACCAACTGGAGGAGCGCGAGGTCGGCGACGTCGACTTCGATCAGCTGGCCGAGGTGCGCAACCGTCGCGTGGGGTTCATCTTTCAGTCCTTCAACCTGGTGCCGGTGCTCGACGTCCTCGAGAACATCGAGCTGCCGCTCTTGATCGGCGGCGTCGGGGTCGATCGTGCTCGGGTGCAAAAGCTCGCCGAAGACGTCGGCCTCGGATCGGTGCTGCACCACCGTCCCGACCAACTCTCGGGAGGACAGCGACAGCGCGTGGCCATCGCGCGTGCTCTGGTCACCGAGCCCGCGCTGGTGCTCGCCGATGAACCCACCGCGAATCTCGATGGCGCCACCAGCGAGCAGATCCTCGAGCTCATGCTGCGGCTCAACCGCGAGCGTGGCACCACCTTCTTGTTCTCCACCCACGATCCCCGCGTCGAGCGCAGGGCCCGGCGCGTGCTGCACATCGACGACGGCCGCGTCTTTGCGGGCAAAGCGAGCGCCGCAGCTGCGCCGACGACGACGGCTGCGGCCGTTCCGTGAAGCAGCCTGAGCCGGCGGGGGCGGGGGAGGCCAAGCCCCTGACCGACAAGCAGCAGCGCGTGCTCGACGCCGCCCTGGAGATGTTCGCCGAGCGCGGCTACTCCGGTGTCGCCACCAACGAGATCGCCAAGAGAGCCGGCGTCGCCGAAGGCACCATCTTCAAGACGTGGAAAACGAAGAAGGACCTCCTCGTCGCCGTCGTCGCCCCCCTCTTTTTTCGCTTGCTCGCGCCCCGCTTGCTCGAGGAGGTGCGCGCCCTCTTTCTGCGGCCCTGGCCCGACGCCGAGAGCCTGCTGCGCGCGGTGTTGCTGAACCGAACGGAGTTCATTCGCGAGCACCAGCGCGTGCTCAAGGTGGTGCTGCAGGAGCTCCCCTTCCACCCCGAGGTGCGCACGCTCGCCACCGACGCCATCAAGACCCGGTTGTGGCCCGATCTGCGCGCCACCTGGGAGCGCCTCCAAGCCGAAGGAAAGGTGCGCGCCGACGCCGCTCCCCACGTCATCGCCCGCAACATCATCGGTGCCTTCGCAGCCTGGTTCTTGGTGCGCTACGTCGTCGACCCAGGCGATCACTGGAACGACGCCGACGAACACGAGCAGATCGTACGGCTGCTGCTCGACGGCATTCGCCCGCGTTGATCTGGCGACGGCCCAAAGCAGGAGTTCGGGGCAAAGAACTTGCTGGTTCAGTACTCGTCGTCGGCTGGGGCGCCCACGTCGTCGGCGGGTTCGTCTTCGGCGTCTTCGTCGTCGGCGGCGGCGGCGGGAGGGGCTTCGAGCTCTTCGTCGATCTCGTCGCCGTAGTCTTCGCCGTAGTTGGCGGGGGCCGCTGCCGGGTGATCCTTCTTGGGGTCATCCTCAGGGTTGGACCCGCACTTGGGGCACTTCGGATTCGGCTTGTTCAAGTCGTAGAACTTCGTTGCACACGACCAGCAGACGAACTTTTTCCCGAACTTGCTCATGACAGCCTCGGACCTTGGGTCGGCCGGCTTCTGCCACCTGCTTCGCTTTGCTGTCAAACACTTCTGGCGTGCCAGCGCCGGAACCATCAACACCGGGCCCCTTCGGCGCCGCCGCTCGTCGAGAAGCCCGGTCCACAACCCCGGCCCTGTAGACAATTCACCGACACGCGAAGCGCGGTCGGTGAATGCACCGACACACAAAAAGCTCTTGTCGGTGAAGCTCTTGACCCTCGCGCCGAAGGGTCAGGACTGCAAGCGGTAGATCCGGGCGCCCGCCGGCACACGGGTCATCTGGGTGAAGGTCGCGTTCGACGAGGCGTTGCTGGCGACCCGTCCCCCATCGCTCATGATGCCAATGTGCTGTTGGCCTGGCCAGATGACGATGTCGCCGGGACGGGCCTCGCTCAAGCTCACGCGGGTGCCGCGCCCGTTCTTGAGGTCGGCTTCGACGTCGGGCACCCAGTTGGGATTGCGGCCGAGCGTCTTGACGCCAGCGTTCTTGAGGATGTTGTTCACGGCCCAGGCGCACGCCTTGTTGCCGCGGTCCGGGCCTCGGCTCGTGTCGGTGCCACGGTAGCGGCGCGTGGCGTCGGCGACCCGCTCGTTCAGGGTGCCAGCTGAACCGGGGGCCGTCGTCGTCGGGGCTGTGGTCGGCGCGCGCCGGGCATCCACCGGCGGAGCGGTCGGCGCCGAGCGCGCGGTCGGGGGCGCGGAAGGGGGCGCGGAAGGGGGCGCGGAAGGGGGCGACGTCGGCGCAGCAGCTGGTCCCTGACGATCGCGCACCAGCTGCGTCATCGACTTGCCGTCGGCCTGGGCGAGGCGGGAGGCTCCCTCCCAGGTGCCTCCCCCCTTTTTGTAATAGTGGTTGATGAGCTGCTGGTTGGTCTTGATGTGTGGGTTGTCAGCGAGGGTCTTTTGCAGGCCCGTCGGCGGCGGCGCGGGGGCCTGCTGCTCCGGTGCGGCGCCGGAACGGTAGAGATCACCGGCGGCAGCGGGGCAGCCGGTGGGCAGGGCGGCGTCGGGCGGGGCGGCGGTGCCCCGAAACCCCGTCCACTGCAGGGCGGTAGCGTCGTTGCGCTCACAGGCGGCGGCGACGTCGACGGGCTTTGCCTCCGCGCTCTCGGTGCCGCAGGGAGGGGCCGTGGGGGACGGGGTCTGGGCCTGCGCCGCCCGCCGTTGGGCCTCGAAGGCCTGGACCGTTGCTGCGCTCGAAGACAGCCCGTTGCTGCTGCACATACGTACCTCGCTGGTGTGACTCGATTGTCGGCGTGATTTGGCCTGCGCCTCTCGTCCGCCTCGACGATGCGACCCGCGGCGCCTGCGCCGGACAACCGACCGACGGTCGAGGCGCGGGCCGCGCCGGAGGTCAGGAGTTCGTTGCCTCACGCGGGGCGGCTATTCACCGACACGCGAAGCGTGTCGGTGAATTCATCGCCGCCAGGCGATGAACCCGTAGACAATTCACCGACACGCGAAGCGCTGTCGGTGAATTCATCGCCGCCAGGCGATGAACCCGTAGACAATTCACCGACACGCAAAGCGCTGTCGGTGAATTCATCGCCGCCGATGAACCCGATGGGTCGAGCCGTTGGCGCGGCGCAAAGTGCTTCCTGCTTTGCGCCGTTGGCACGGCGCAAAGGGCTTCCTGCTTTGCGCCGTTGGCACGGCGCAAAGGGCTTCCTGCTTTGCGCCGTTGGCACGGCGCAAAGGGCTTCCTGCTTTGCGCCGTTGGCACGGCGCAAA
>JAHFED010000131.1 GCA_023248635.1 Myxococcales bacterium | reverse complement strand
CTTGCCGCCCATGTGACCGCACTTCTTCTCGCTGGCCAGCTGATCCTCGAAGTGCACTCCGGCGGCACCGGCTTCGATGAGCGCGCCCATGAGCTCGTAGGCGTTGAGCGGTCCACCAAAGCCGGCTTCGGCGTCCGCCATCAACGGAACCAGCCAGCTCTCAACAGACCTCTTGCCTTCGGCGCTGTCGATCTGGTCCGCGCGCAAAAGCGCGTTGTTGATCTTCTTTACCAGCAAGGGCACCGAGTTCACGGGATAGAGGCTCTGATCGGGATACATCGCGCCGGCGTCGTTGGCGTCGGCGGCGACCTGCCAGCCGGAGATGTAGATCGCTTTCAATCCCGCTTTTACTTGCTGCATTGCCTGGTTGCCCGTCATGGCACCCAGTGCATGGACATGATCCTCGGTGTGCAGCAGCTCCCACAGGCGGCGGGCGCCCAGGGCGGCGACGCTGTGCTCGATCTTGAAGCTCCCCCGCAGCCGGTCGACGTCGGCGGTGGAGTAGGGCCGGGTGATGCCAGCGAAGCGCTCGCGGATGGGTCGGTTGGGTCCGTCAGCCATGGTATCTCCTTTGGGGCAGGCGACCGGAAACAGCGTTCCCTGACAGGAAAGTCTGTCGAAGGGCCATTTTCAACGTCACCTGCACGTCGTACACAAGTGTCAGATCCTCAGCTGCTCGTAGGCCGGCAGAGTCAAGAACTCCGCCAGGGTCTCGTCGGTCGAGAGGCGCAGGAACAATTCCTTCGCCTCCTGCAGACGTCGACCACCCAGGGCCGCCGTCTCTTCTTCGAGGGTGTTTTTCAGGCGCGCAGCATCGAGCGGCTTACCGCCGACGAGGGCCTGGTGTGACAGCCACTGCCAGATCTGCGCGCGCGCGATCTCGGCGGTGGCCGCGTCTTCCATGAGGTTGTCGATGGGCACGCAGCCGTTGCCGTCGAGCCAAGCCGCCAGATAGGTCACGCCCACGCGCAGGTTGGCGCGCAAGCCAGCTTCGGTGCGCTCGCCCGCGGGAGCAGCCAAGAGAGCAGCAGCGTCGGCGACGACGTCGTCGCGCCTGACGTCGAGCTGGTTCTTTTTGCCTTGCAGCTTCTTGTCGAAGATCGAGCGCGCGATCTCCACCAGACCGGGATGAGCGACCCAGGTGCCGTCGTGGCCGTCGTTGGCTTCGCGCTCTTTGTCGGCGGTGACCTTGGCCATGGCCGCCGCGTTCTTTTCGGCGTCGCCCTTGACCGGGATGAAGGCGCTCATGCCGCCCATGGCGAAGGCACCGCGCCGGTGACAGGTCTGGATGAGCAACTGTGAATAAGCGCGCAAAAAGCCCTTATCCATTGTCATCTCAGATCGATCGGGCGAAATGAAGTCCTTGTCGGCTCGTCGACGTTTGATACAGGAGAAGATGTAGTCCCAGCGTCCACAGTTGAGCCCGACGATTCGATTCTTTAATGCATGGAGAATCTCGTGCATCTCGAACGCGGCCGGCAGGGTCTCGAGCAAGACCGTGACCTTCACGCCGGCCTGGGGCAGTCCGAGGGCTTCTTCGATCAGCGCGAGGGCGTCGTCGACGAAGGCGGCTTCTTCGGCGCGCTCGAGCTTGGGCACATACAGAGCGGGAGTCTTGCCTTGATCGAGCAACACGCGGGCGGTGTGCAAGAGGCAGGTGGCGGTGTCTGTGAAGAAGGCCGACGACGCGCGTCCGTTGATGACGATGTGGCGCTCGGGCAGGTGCAAGCCGCGGGGACGAAAGAGCAAGGTCGCCGTCGTCGCATTCAGCGCGTATTCCTTCGACGTCGTCGGATCGGTGAAACGCAGGGTCTTGTGGGCGGCGTCGCGCAACGAGAGCTGGCCTTGCACGAGATTCGCCCACGTCGGCGAGGTCGCATCTTCGAAGTCGGCCATGAAGACGTCGGCGCCGGAGTTGAGCGCGTTGATCACCATCTTGGGATCGACGGGGCCTGTGATCTCCACGCGCCGCTGCAGGAGATCGGCGGGAATGGGAGCGACGCGCCAGGCGCTGCTGCGCAGGTGCTCGGTGTCGGCGCGGAAGCTGAGCACCTCGAGGCCGGCATCGAGGCGCGCCTGGCGATCTGCCCGCGCCTGCAGCAAGGCCAGGCGTCGTGCGCCCAGCGCATCCTCCAAACGCCCGATCACCTCCAGCGCCGTCGACGGAAAGGCCTCCGCTTGCTGCGGCTGTCCCCCTTCGATGCTGGAGATGATGCGCTGCGCCATTACAAACTCCCTGCAGTGCTGATTTGGGCCGAGCTGAACGAAGCCAGTGTCGTGGTTCTACGCAGCCCATGTTGTGACCGAGACCATTTACCCGCTGTTTCACTGGTTTACGGAGTTTGATGTCTGTTGTGTTGTGTTGTAAATAGTGGGTGAACCCACTCTCCGAAACCGGGCGGATGTCATGACGAAGGCGAGCAAAGTACCGGCGGCGTCACCGCGCTTGGGACAGAAACTTCGCGTCCTGCGGCGCCGGGAGGGCCTGACCCAGCAGCAGCTGGCGGAGCGGCTGAAGATTTCGCCGGCGTATTTGAACCTGATCGAAAACGGCAAACGCCCTCTGCCGGCGCAGGTGTTGATCGCCTTGGCGCAGCTTTTTCAGCTCGATCTCTCTGCTTTTGCCGAAGACGACGACGCCCAACTTGGGTCAGATCTGCTGGAAGTCTTTGGAGATCCCCTCTTCGACGCCACCGAGCTCGTGAGCCAGGACATCAAAGAGCTGGCGACCACCCAGCCCGCCGTCGCCCGCGCGGTGATCTCGCTCTACCGGGCCTTCACCGCGCGCAAGAGCGGGGGCAACGACGCTGAGAACCGACCCGAGCAGACCTCGGTGCCGTCGGAGGACGTCTCTGACTTCCTGCAGCGCCATATGAATTATTTTCCCGAGATCGAAGAGCTGGCCGAGAGGGTGAGGCGCGACGCCCGCGCCGACGAAGACTTGGGCCGGGGCCTCAACAACTACCTCGAGGATCGTCTCGGCGTCGTCGTCGAAATCGCTCGGGCTTCTGCCGATCCCGCGACCTTGCGCCGCTACGATCCCCTGCAAAAGCGGCTCACCGTCAGCGAGCTGCTGCCGCCGCGCAGTCGCAACTTCCAACTCGCGCATCAGATCGGACTGCTCACCGGCAGCGAGCTCTTCGATCAGCTGGTGAAAGATCCCCTGCTGCAGAGCGCCGACGCCCGCGCGCTGGCCCGCGTCGCCCTCGCCAACGACTTCGCCGGCGCCGTCTTGTTTCCCTACATGCCCTTCCTCGAGGCCGCAGAGCAGTCGCGCTACGACATCGAGCTGCTGGGCCATCGCTTCCGCACCAGCTTCGAGCAGGTCTGTCACCGCCTGTGCACCCTGCGTCGACCCGGCGCCGTCGGCGTGCCCTTTCACTTCTTGCGCGTCGACATCGCCGGCAACATTTCCAAGCGCTTCAGCGGCTCGGGCATTCGCTTCGCGCGCTTTGCCGGCGCCTGCCCGCGCTGGAACGTCTTCTCGGCTTTTCTCACCCCCGGCATGATCAAGACCCAGGTGAGTGAATTTCCAGATGGCGCACGTTATTTCTGTATTTCATGCACCATCCGAAAAGTAGCACAAGGATACACGCAGCGCCATGCCCTCCACGCCGTCGGCCTTGGCTGCGATCTCGAGTACGCCAAAAAATTAGTGTATGCCGACGGCGTCGATCTTGGCCACGTCATTCCGGTCGGTGTGACGTGCCGCTTGTGCGAGCGCGAGGACTGCTCGGAGCGCGCCTTTCCCGCGCAAAAGGCCCAGTTGGTCGTCGACGAAAACGTGCGGGCCTCGAGCTTCTACAGCTCGTCGGGGCGCAAGCCGCTGCCCGTGGTGCGCTGAGGTTGACGATTCATCCCGCATCCCCTTGATGTTCGACCGCGTTCCGAGCTGGGAAAGACGCGGGATGATGCGCGTGAAGCGCGCCCGCGGAACGCGGAGTTGGTGGGATCGGGATAGAGGCCGGCTCCGCCGGCGCGGGGGCGCGGGGGGAGGTCTGCATCAGACCTCCCAGAAGAGCATCCCCGACGGAGCTGAACGAGACCGCTCCGCGGTCGAAGTTCAGAGCGCCCGGCATGGGCGCAGAACAGGAGGTGAGAATCCTCTGGGGACCCTGACGACGGGAACCCCACACGAACGAGACAACGGATCCGCACCGCGAGGGGGT
>JAHFED010000027.1:3318-74772 GCA_023248635.1 Myxococcales bacterium | reverse complement strand
TGGCGGCTTCCCGTTAGCGGTTCGGCTCTCTAGCAGGGTGCGGAAAAACTCCGTTTTTCGCACCCTGCTGTACTTCCGGAGGGTCTGTCCCAGACCCTCCCTCGTCGAGGCGAAGCCTCGACGAGCCTCCCTCCCAAGGACGCGTCTGCCTCTAAAACTTCGTTTTTCAGCAGCCTGCTAAGCCCGCCTTGTGGCCGCCGTCGGTGTATTCCGAGCCGGGTAGGCAGTCGGCGCAGCCGAAGAATCATCCGGATCCGGAATCGGTGCGGCGTCGGCGGGGGAGCGCCAGGAGCACCACAGCCAAAAGGCCGGGCAGCGCCGCCGAACCTTCGCGGCAGTTGCACCCCTGCGGAACCGACGCGCCGCCATCGTCGATGGGCTCTTCGCTCCCACACAAAGAGGAGCAGCCGTCGCCGTCGTCGTTGCCGCCGTCGTCGCAGTCTTCGCCATCGATGAGGACGCCGTCGCCGCACACAGCGGTGCAGGAGCCGTCGACGCCGCAGACCCAGCCCGACAGCACCGCCGGCACGCCCGTGTCGATGACGAGCTCGCCGCCCACCTGCGTGAGGACGGGTGCGCTGACCACGCCGCCGTCGTCCGTGATGGTCAGGTCACCGCCCACGACGGTGAGCGAGCCCAGATCCACGTCGGCGCCCGCGTTGTCTTGGATGAGCAAATCGCCGCCCACGGAGTCCAACAGGGGCAGCCCGATCGCAAGGAGGGCGTCGTTGTCGACGATGATCAAGTCTCCGCCGACGCTGGTCAGCTGCGGCAGCAAGAGCTCTTCGAGCGCGTCGGCGTCCGAGAGCACGAAGTCACCGCCGATGCTCGTTTCCGAGGAGAGGTCGAGCTGGTTCAGCAGGGGATTGCCGCTGATGATCACATCTCCGCCGACGTCGGAGAGGGAGGGCAGGGAAAGCGTCGTGAGGCTGGGGTTGTTCGTGATGCTGAGGTCGCCGCCGATGTGAACGGAGTCCGGCAAAGCGATGGTCGAGAGCGCATTTTGCTCGAAGCTGACGTCGACGCGCACGTTGGCCAGCGCTGGAAAATCGATGCTGCCCAGGCGGGTGTCGTGCACCGATAGACCCCCGGTCTCAACCAGGGCGTCGAAGGACAGGGTGCCCGCGCTCGAAGCAACTTCGAGGATGCCGGTGACGATGCGCAACGTCGTCAGCGCCATTCCCAGGGACTCCCCGCCACCGATCACCAGATCGCCGATGACGCAGACGATGCCGGCGTCGTCGAAGGCCCGCGCGTCGTCGTCGTCGGAGATCGCGAGGGGACCCCGGAGCACCGGACCGCCCGCGCAGCCCGCCGGCAAGACCTCGGCGTCGGCCTGATCAGCGATGCCGTCGAGGTCGCTGTCGCTGATGTTGCTCTCGATGGCGTCGTTGAAACCATCGCCGTCGGTGTCGAGCGCGGACTCGACCAGATCGCCCAGGCCGTCGCCGTCGGTGTCGCCGTTGTTGGGGTTGGTGCCCAGCTCGACCTCGCGCTCGTTCGACAGCCCGTCGCCGTCGGAGTCGGCGTCGACCTGCACACAGCCGGGCGCGACGAGGCGGAGACACAAATCGAGCCTAAAGGCGGTGCTCGGCTCCGACGAGCCCCGCAACGGCAAGCTCGCGACCGCCACCAAGGGCAGGGCATCGATGCCCGTGAGCGGCAGGGTGTCGTCGTCGAAGCGGAAGGCGAAGCGCTGCGCACCGGTGTCGGCGCCTTCGACGGGGTCGTCGTAGTCGCCCACGAGGTCGTCGAGATCGTCTGGTCCGCCCTCGACGACCTCGCCGACGAAGGAAAAGGGCGCGGCCAAGGGGCTGTCCCGGTCGGCCAAGAAGAAGCGGAGGGTGGCACCGGCTGCTGCGAAGCCGCTGACGAGGAATCCGCCACTGCTGAGGCCATCCACGCGGGCCACGAAGGGAGAGTTGAGGACGCCGTCGACGTCGCCAACGTCGTTCTTCGTGCGGCCGTCGCCGTTGTGATCGAGGCCCAGCGGAGCGTTCGACATGGAGATGTTGGGCAGCAGCTCCACAGCAGCGCTGCCATCGACGATGACGCCTTGCGTGTGATCGAAGACCAGAGGCGTTTCGTCGACCAACAGACCGTCGACGAACACACCTCCGAGCTGTGCCTGCGCCTGCTCGCGCACGAACAAGAGATCGATGACGCCGTCGGCTGCTCCCACGAACTGGGAGAGGCGTACGGCGCCGAAGGCCTCGACGCCCGGGCCCACGTTGTCGTGCGCGCTGAGGTCGCGGGCGTGCACCTCACCGCTGCCCGAGAAGAGCAAGCCGCCGCCGCCGCCGCCCGAGCCGTTGTTGTTGGCGCTGACGCTGCTGAGCACCAAGAGGCTGTCGTCGTCGTCGTTGGCCATGATCCAGCCCGCCTGGCCGTTGTCCGCCGCGGCGCCGGTCAGGTGAACGACGCCGCCGCTCAAGGTCAAGTTGGCGCCGATGAAAGCGTTGTGGGTCGTGGTCAGGTTGAGCGAGAGCGCGGTGGTTGCAACGGTGGCGACGACGCCATTTCCCGGCGCGCCGTCGACGACGAGGGTGAGCTCGCCGTCGAGGGTGGTGCGATCGATGTCGACGCCGGCGCCGTCGAACCCGCCGTCGGAGCCGTCGACCGACAAGGCGCCGGCCAGGCCCGCGATGGTCGTGTCCCGCAGGATCACCTGACCAGTCGCTGTGACCGCAACGAAGACCAGCGATGACAACGTCGATGACGTCGACGAAAAAGCCGTCGGCGCTGCGAGGTTGCCGGAGATCTCGACGTTGCCCCCAACGAGCCCCCGAAGATCCACGGCGATGTCGTTGGCGGTGATGCTGGCGGTGTGGATGCGGGTCACCTGACCAGCGACCGAAGGAAAGAACGCGCCGTTCACAGCGACGCCGACGTCGACGTCGCAAGGCACGCCGAGGGCATCGGCGCCGCCGATGGAGCCGTTGATGAGCGAAAGCGGACCTGGAACGTAGCCCGTGGCGATGTGACAGAGCACCGCGCTCGAGAAGAAGTCGTTGGCCCGCACACCGACGCCAGGACCTTCGATCCTCACGTTGACGAGATCGAGGTGCCCAGCGTCGTCGTCGCCTTCGATGACCGCAGCCGCCCCGCCACCCAGGAGGAAGGTGTCGGTGACCGTGACGGCGCCGGGGCCAGAGAGCTGGAGTGCCGCGCCACCATTGGGAAGCGGGGAGACAGCGGCGTTGGGCTGTCGTCCCACCAGAGAATCGTCGAGGAGAACCCCGCCGGCGCTGAGCGCCAGCAGCCCGACGCCGCCGTTGCCGGCGATGAAGCACTGGGTGCAATCCAGCGAACCGTCGTCGACGCTGACGCCGACGCCGCTGTTGCCGAAGGCGACGCTTGCACCATCGAGCACACCCACGCTCAAGCCGAAGGCGGTCACCGGCGAAGAGCCGTCCATGAGGAGACCCGTGCCGGCGGTGTTGACGATGGCGACGTTGGCCAAGTCGAGCGGACCACCCGCACCAAAGGTCATGACGCCGGCGAAGGTGTTTCCGGCGGGCGTGCCGTCGCTCAACGCGCCGATGCGCACACCCTGGAGCACGGCGCTGGTCACGCCGTTGAGCAGGACGCCGCCGACGCCGTTGACGGAGGCATTGCCTGCAGAGACGCCGTCGGTCCAGACGACGCTGCCACCGGTGATCACGCAGCCGCTTCCGTCGTTGCCGACCGCGCTGACGGGATCGCCCGCCTCGCCGGTGTTCACGCGCAACAGGGAGAGCGCCAGCTGTGGACCCGCGCCAAGAGCCGGTGACGCGAATTCCAGACCGTTGCCCACATTGGCGCCCACCACGACGTCGGTCAGAGTGATCGCGAGGGACACCGCGGCGCCATCTGGGGACGAAAAGAACGCTCCATTCCCCCCGTTGCCATCGGCGACGCCGTCTTCGTCGACGCCCAGACGGGAGTCTCTGAGATCCACGGGTGTCAGCGTCGTCACTGTCAGGCCGTTTTCTCCATTGCCGGTGGCGGTCAGCCCGGCGAGAGAAATCGCACCGCCGGGTGACGTCGACTCGACCCTCAGGCCTGTGGACCCATTGTTGAGCACCTTCACGTTCGAAGCGACGAACGAGGCTCCGGAGGCGTTGATGCCGACGCCTGGGTTGTTCGCGAACTCGCTGTTCTGCACGGTGGTGCTGACGTTGTTCGCGAACAATCCGGCGTCGAAGCACTCTCTGACGTCGACATCGACGAGCGTCAGCTCCTCGACCCCCGTGCCGATCACCGTGATCCCTGCGTGCCCCCCAGCGGCAACGGTGTTGGTGATGTGGAAGCGCGGCGCAGCACCGCCGACGCCGTCATTCTTGATGAGGATCCCCGACGCGAGGTTGTTGCCAACGGTGGCGCCGTTGGGCAGCACGCCCACCACGACGTCTTCCATGGTCAGCGTGTCGACCTGCTGGAAAAACAGGCCGCCGCCGATGTTGCCGCTGGCGTTGCTGCGGCGGATGACGATGTCCGACACGGTCCCCAGGGGTTCGGTGAAGCTCGCAAAGCCGCTGTTGTCGTTCTGATCGACGACGCCCGTGGTGGTGATCCCAAAGAAACAGTCTTCGATGGTGATGAGGTTGTGCGCCGTCGACGAGACCTGCAGGCCGTTTTCTCCGTTGACGAAGGCCACCCCTCGCACGGTCACGTCCGACGTCGTGCTGATGATGAGCGCGTTTTGGCCGTTGGCTGCGCCGCGCACGTTCACCGAGGCGCGGCCCGGCACCGACCCGGCGATGCCGCTGGCGTCCAAGGTGATCGGAAACGCAGCCAGCGCGCCGTCGGGGAGCGCCAAGCCCGGCACAAAGAAGGTGGTTCCGAGGGGAACATCGAAGAGGATGGTCACGTCGTCGCTGGCGGCAGCGATCCCAGCCAGCCGCACCGCCTCGACCAGCGAGCAGTCGCTGGCGATGCAGACCCCGTCGTCTTCGAAGCCGTCGTCGTTGACCGTCAGCGTGACCGTCGCGATCAGCAGCTGCATCGTCAAAAACACCATGCCCGATGCTAGCCCAGCCACCCCCGTCCGGCTCGGCCTGCACGGCGTTGAGCGCACTCCCCCCGCGTGAGGCGCCACGGGCTAAGAAGAGCCATGAGCTCCACCATCCTCGTGCAAGACGACGTCGTCGGCGACGGCGCCGTCGTTCGCGCCGTGACACTGTGCCAACCCGCGCGACGAAATGCGCTGACGCCGACGATGCTGCTGCAGCTGATCGAAGCACTGCCGAAGGCGCCGTCGTCGTCGTCGCAGCCGGTGCGAGCCGTGGTGCTCGAAGGCGCCGAGGGCACGTTTTCTTCGGGCTTCGATCTCTCCGCGCTGAGCCCCTTCGACGAGGACGATGGGCTGCGCGTGGTCGATCCCATCACCCCCGCTGCCGACGCGCTCGAGCGCTGCCCCGTGCCCGTGGTGTGCGCCATCGACGGTAGCTGTTTCGGCGGGGCGGTAGAGCTTGCGGCGGCCTGTGCGCTGCGGGTGGCGTCGACGACGGCGACCTTTTGCATTCCGGCCGTGCGCCTGGGGCTTGTCTATCCAGCCACGGGTTTGCGCCGCCTGCGCCGCACTTTGGGTCGCAACGTCGAGCGCGTGCTCTTGGTGGGGCGCCCCTTTTCTGCCGTGCAGGCCCAGAGTTGGGGGCTGGTGCACGACGTCGTTGACGATGCCCGGGGCCAGGCGCGATCCATCGCCCGGGTGCTGGCGAGGAACGCCCCGTTGGCGGTGAGCGGGACGATCGCGGCCCTCGCAGTCATCGATAAAGGCGGCAGCGACGACGTCATCGAAGGCATCCGGCGCAACACGCTGGAGAGCGCCGATCTCCTCGAAGGGGTTGCGGCCCACAGAGAAAAACGGCCCCCGAAATTCGGGGGCCGTTGAATTCGTTCTACCTCGGGTCGCCAGCGCTCAGGGGTTGACGAGGTTTTTCGAAGCCACCGCGCAGAAGGTGAAAAAGCGCGTGTCTGGATCGCGGCAAATGGAGCCGTCGCCTGGATCGGAGATGCCGGGGCCGGCCAGGTCGACGATCTCGCCATCAATGGTCACATCGTTGATGTTGGGCGTCTCGTAGACGACGACGTCGAGAACTTTCTTCTCCAGGTTGTCCCACAAGACCACGGCGTCGGGGCCGTTTTGCAGGTCGCCCGCGGTGAACTGAAACAGGGCGACGCCGTTTTGGGCCAGCGAGCCAGCGCCGGTGACGCGACGACCGACGGTGCCGTCGGCGCCGTCGATGAAGATGACGTCGACCGTGGCGAGAGAGGCGGTAGCGCCAAGATTCAGCACCTCGACCCACTCATCGGTGTCGGCGCCGGCGTTGTCGTAGTCGACCTCGTTGATGACCAGGCCGAGGCTGGTGAAGCCGTCGAAATCGGCGGTGCTGGCGGCTTCGTCGTAGAGGGAGCCGAAGATGTCCAGCAGCGTGGTGTCGACCTCGACGGTGTAGGTCGTCTCGGCGACCTGCGCCGCCGTCGTGAGGGTGACGGATGCGCCGGCCCCTCCTCCTCCGCCTCCCGCTCCTCCTCCGCCACCGCCTCCGCTACCACCGCCACCGCCGCCGCCCGCGTTGGGGGTTGCAGCGGTGACGAGGAGCGCGTTGACGCCGTCGGTGATGGTGAATTGCGATCCGTCCGGCAGCAGGCTGGCCGCGTCGATGTTGCGGCTGAACTGCACCTGGATATGGGTGGCGTCGATGGCGGTGGCGTTGATGACAGAGGCCAGGCACTCGCTGACATCAGTGATCTGGCCGATCTCCCAGGCCGTGATTTGCGCCTCGGCAGCCCCGAAATTCGTGGCACCGAGGGGGCTCTCGACGGTGACGACGCAGCCGGTAGAAAGTCCCGCGGCGGCGAGGACGTCGGGAGCGAGGCGCAAGGTGACGCCAGCCGGCGCTGGAGTCAGGGCCGTCGTCGTCACGTTCGCCTTCCGGAAACCGGAGCCTGCGTTGCGCGTGACGTCCTCGGCCAGGGTGACAGTGGTGCGCTGCAGCTCGCTCTCGCGGTCGGCGATGCCGGTGACGAGTGCTGCGTCGGCGGAGAAGTCCTGGACGAGACCGTCGATGTCGCCGATACCGTCGACGGTGAGGGCGCTGAAGGTAGCAACCTCGAGGCGCCCCTCGGATGCGACCGTGGAGGTGGCGGTGAAGCTCACAACGTCGCCGACATCGACGGAGTTGGCGGCATCCCGCACGAAGATCGCCGGGCCGGTCGGCGACTGCTGCGCGTAGAAGCCAGCCTGGTTCTCGGCGGCGTCAAAGGCGGCGCGCACATAGGTGACGCCGACGTTGGAGACGACGATGTTGATGCCACCCACCGCGGCGGCGCGGACGTCGTCGATTCCATCGCCGGCCACCGGTTCCCCTTCTCCTTCTCCTTCTCCTTCTCCTTCTCCTTCTCCTTCTCCTTCTCCTTCTCCTTCTCCTTCTCCTTCTCCTTCTCCTTCTCCTTCTCCTTCGCCGCCGTCACCCTCGCCTTCGCCTTCGCCTTCGCCGCCGTCACCCTCACCCTCGCCTTCGCCTTCGCCTTCGCCGCCGTCACCCTCGCCTTCGCCTTCTCCTTCTTCGCCCTCGCCTTCGCCGCCGTCACCCTCGCCTTCGCCTTCTCCTTCTTCGCCCTCGCCTTCGCCGCCGTCGCCCTCGCCCTCCCCTTCTATCGGGGGTGTGGGGCAAGCGCTGAGCAGGGTCAGAGCCGCGAAGGAAAAGGCCGAGAGAAGAGGCAATGCGCGCAACATGAAAGCTCCCCTAAAGTTGTCGCCGAGCGGCGACCGACAAATGCCGCCGTGTTAGCAGTCGACGATGACAGTGCAACCCGCCCGGGCCGGGCATTTGACCCACCGGTCGTTCCGCAGCAGCGAAATCCGCCGTCGACGTTAGGTGTTGCTGGACCAGGTCACAGCAGAGGGAGTCCATTCATGTGCGGCATCGTTGGTTACACCGGCACGCGTCCCGCGGAGCCCGTCCTCATCGAAGGCCTGCAAAAGCTTGAATACCGTGGGTACGACTCCGCGGGTGTGTGCACGCTCGATGACAGGGGCGTGCGAACCACTCGACGCGCGCTGGGCAAGCTGGCGGCCCTCAAGGCCCGTTTGTCGTCGGAGCCCTGCCCCGGCACCACCGGCATCGGCCACACCCGCTGGGCGACCCACGGTCGCCCGAGCGAGAAGAACGCCCACCCCCACGAGAGCGACGGCGTCACCGTGGTGCACAACGGCATCATCGAAAACCACCGTGAGTTGCGCCTCGAGCTGCAGGCGCGCGGGCGCGTGTTCACCTCAGAAACCGACACCGAGATCTTCGCCCACCTGATCGCCCTCGCCCGGCAGCAGGGTCTGCCTTTGCTCGAGGCCGTGCGCAGGGCGGTCGGGCGCGTGCAGGGCGCCTACGCCCTCGCCGTCGTCGACGAAAAGACGCCGGGGGCGCTGGCCTTCGCTCGCTTGGCCAGTCCCCTGGTGGTCGGCGTGGGCGAGGGTGAAATGTTCCTCGCGTCCGACGTCCCCGCCGTGCTCGCCCACACACGCAACTTCGTCTTTCTCGAGGACGGCGACTGCGGCATGATCGAGGCAGAGCGTTACGTCGTCGTCGACGCCGCCGGCGTTGCCGTTCAACGCCCCGTGAAGACCATCACCTGGTCGGCGGTCATGGCCGAGAAGGGCGGCCACAAGCACTTCATGCACAAGGAGATCGTCGAGCAGCCGCGGGCGATCACTGACACGCTGCGCGGACGGCTCTCCTTCGACGACGCGGCCATCCTCCTCGACGGCGTCGACAATGGGGCGCTGCTCTCGACCCGACGCGTGGTGATCATCGCTTGCGGCACGAGCTGGCACAGCGGCCTCGTTGGAGCGTCGCTCATCGAGTCCCTCGCCCGCGTCGCTTGCTCGGTGGAGCTCGCGTCTGAGTTTCGCTACCGCGATCCCGTGCTCGACGCCGACACCCTCGTCATTGCCATCTCTCAGTCCGGCGAGACCGCCGACACCCTGGCTGCGCTCAAGGAGGCCAAGAGGCGGGGCTGCCGGGTGCTGAGCGTCTGCAACGTCGTCGACGCTGCCATTCCTCGCGTGTGCGCGATCGGCGACGGGTTGGGTGCAGGCACTCTCTACACGCGCGCGGGTCCAGAGATCGGCGTGGCGTCGACGAAGGCCTTCGTGACCCAACTGGTGGCCTTGCACCTGCTCGCCCTGCAACTCGCCCAGCTGCGAAACACCATGACCAAGGAGGCCTTGCTCGAGGACATGACCGCCCTCGCCCACCTGCCCATTCACATGGAGAAGGTGCTGGCCCGTGAAGACGACGTCCGCGCTCTCGCGCAACACCATGTCAACGCGCGCGACATGCTCTTTCTCGGGCGGGGGCTGCTCTTTCCCATCGCGCTCGAAGGCGCGTTGAAGCTGAAGGAGATCAGCTACATCCACGCTGAGGGCTACGCCGCTGGCGAGATGAAGCACGGGCCCATCGCGCTCATCGACGACGCCATGCCGGTGCTCGTGTTGGCCCTCCCGGGTCCCGGCTACGAGAAAGTGATCTCGAATCTCGAAGAGACGCGCGCTCGCGGTGGCCGGGTGCTCGCGCTGGTGTCAGACGACGACCACAGCCTGGACGATCAGATCGAGGGGGTGCTGCGCGTGCCGACGTCGCACCAGCGCACGATGCCCGTGCTCGCGGTGCTGCCCCTGCAGCTCTTCAGCTACCACGTGGCCGATCTGCGCGGCCTCGACGTCGACCAACCGCGAAACCTGGCCAAGAGCGTGACGGTCGAATAGGCGCCTCGGCCGGAAATCCGTCGGAACGGATGAGGAGCAACTTGTCCCGATCGCTAGTTCCCTGAAAAACCTGCGAAAAATGACGCGTATCCGTAATAGCAGATGCAGATCTTGAAGATCCGCTTGTCGTCCGCTAAAACGGCTTCGTGCCCCCACCCCTGTCCCAATGCCCCGCAGCGCTCGCCGATCTGGATCACGCCAGCGCCGACGTCGTCCTGCTGGCCGTCGAATCCTGCTTTGGCGCCGAGGTTGCGCTGGCCTGCTCCTTTGGTGTCGAAGACATCGCCCTCATCGAGCTCTGCCGCCGCCATGCGCCTTCGGCGCGGTTTTTCACCATCGACACTGGTCGACTGCCCGAGGCCACCTACGAGCTCATCGACAGGGTGCGCGATCACTTCGGCATCGTCGTCGAATCCTTCTCTCCCGATGCTGCCCAAGTCCAAGCGCTGACGAGCGCCAAGGGCTTCGCGTCTTTTCGGCGCAGCGTGCAAGACCGCCAGGAGTGCTGCCGCATCCGCAAGGTGGAGCCGCTGGCCCGCGCTCTCGCCGGGCGACAGGCGTGGTTGACCGGTCTGCGCCGCAGCCAATCCGTGACCCGAGCTCAGGTCGACGTCGTCGCTTGGGATGGGGCCTACGGTCTGTGGAAGGTCAACCCGCTGGCGTCGTGGACGACGGCGCAGACCTGGGACTTCGTGCGGAAAAACGCGCTGCCGGTGAACCGGCTGCATGCCGAAGGCTTCTCCTCGATCGGTTGTGCGCCTTGCACGCGCGCGGTGGCTGCTGGGCAAGACGAACGCGCCGGCCGTTGGTGGTGGGAGGAGCCGGAGCACAAAGAGTGCGGGTTGCACGCGCCGCCGTCGTCGTCGTCAGCGGGTCCTTCCTCATGAATGTCGACTATCCGGTGTCGATGCGCCTGAGAGGCCGCCCGGTGCTCCTGGTCGGTGCCGGCTCGATCGCTGAGGCGCGCGCACTCGACCTCGTCGCTGCCGGGGCCCAGCTCACCGTCATCGCCCCCGCTGCATCAGCGGGCCTGCGTACCCTGGCCCGCGCGGGGGCGCTGCGCTTGCACGAACGGGTCGCCATCGACGACGACGTTGGCGGCTTCGATCTCATCTTCGTGGCCACCGCCGATCGCTCGGTGAGCGAGAGCATCGCCGCGGCAGCCCGCCGGGCGCGCGTGTGGGTCAACACCGCCGACGTCCCAGACCTGTGCGATTTTACCTTGCCATCGGTGGGCCGCCGCGGACCCATCAGCGTGGCCGTGTCGACGAGCGGCACGGCTCCGGCGTTGGCGCGTCGGCTGCGCCTTCAGCTCATCGAGAGCATCGGCGCCCGCCATGCCGAGCTCGCGCGGGTCGTGGGCTTCTTGCGCCAGCGCCTGCCCGCCGGACCCAGGCGCATGCAGCTGTTGGGAGAAGTGGTCGACGGCGACATCGGGGCGGCGTTGTTGGCTGGACGTCGACGCGAGGCGTTCGCCGCCTTGCGCCGAAAGGTGGGTCGCTTCGAGTCTCTCCTCGCTGACACGCAGGCGGGCAGTCGCAGAGAAACACGCATGCGCAACAGATCCTCGACGCAGGAGCAAGCATGACGGGACGCGTCTTCCTGGTCGGTGCTGGCCCCGGCGATCCGGAGCTGCTGACGCTCCGCGCGGCGCGGATCATCCGCGAGGCCGACGTCGTCGTCTACGACCGCCTCGTTCATCCCGATGTGCTCGCCCATGCGCGACCCCATGCGCGGCTCCTCTACGTGGGCAAAGAGGGGCACAACGAGCAGGCATCGACGTCGCAGGCGGACATCCACACTTTGTTGGTGGCCCAGGCGCGCCTTGGTCGAAAGGTCGTCCGTCTGAAAGGCGGCGACCCCTTCGTCTTTGGTCGCGGCGGCGAAGAAGCCTTGGCCCTGAACGACGCTGGCGTTGCCTTCGAGGTGGTTTCGGGCCTCAGCGCGGGCTTCGCGGTGCCAGCCTCGGTGGGCATTCCGGTCACGCACCGCGGCCTGAGCGGATCGGTCACCTTCGCCACCGCCATGAGAAACGACGGGCCGCCGGACTGGGTGCACCTCGCGCGCTGCGAGACCCTGGTGGTGTTCATGAGCGGTCAGCGCCTGGGGTCGACGACGTCGTCGTTGATGGCTGCGGGTCGTTGTGGATCGACGCCGGCGGCGGTGATCGAAGGCGGGACCTGGGAGCACGAGCGGGTGGTGGAAAGCTCGCTGGCGTCCATCGCCACCGACGCCGTCGACCTCGGCTCCCCCGCGCTCTTGATCGTCGGAGACGTCGTCAGCCTGCGGGCCCGTCTGGCTCCCGCATGGTCGCGCCGGGCAGCTTTCGTCGACGTCACCGGCACGCGCGCGCAGGGAGGCTGAGTGTCGACCAAAGACCATCTCGATGTGCTGGAGGCCGAGGCCATCGGCATCTTGCGAGAGACCACCGCAGAGATGGCCAAGCCAGTGCTGCTGTATTCCATCGGCAAGGATTCGCAGGTGCTGCTGCACCTCGCGCGCAAGGCCTTTCACCCCGCTGCCCTACCGTTTCCGCTCTTGCACGTCGACACGACTTGGAAATTCCGGGAGATGATCGCGTTTCGCGACGCCTTCGCGGCGCGGCACGGACTGCAACTGCTAGTGCACACCAACGAAGCTGCGGTGCGCGAGGGCATCAATCCCATCGATAGCTCGAGCCAGAAGTACACGACGGCGATGAAGACGCAGGCCTTGTTGCAGGCCCTCGCTCTGCACGGCTTCGATGCCGCCTTCGGTGGCGCGCGACGAGACGAAGAGAAATCCCGGGCCAAGGAGCGCGTGTTCTCTTTTCGGGATCGATTGGGTCAATGGGAGCCCCGACGCCAACGTCCCGAGCTGTGGAACCTCTGGAATGGCCGCGTCGACGAGGGAGAGAGCATGAGGGTCTTTCCCCTGTCGAACTGGACCGAGCTCGACGTGTGGCACTACGTGCGGCGCGAGAGCATTCCTGTGGTGCCGCTGTATTTCGCCAAGGTGCGTCCGGTGGTCGCTCGCAACGGCACGCTGATCATGGTCGACGACGAACGCTTGCGGCTGCGCCTCGGGGAGAGGATCGAAGCGCGCCGGGTCCGCTTTCGCACACTCGGCTGTTACCCGCTCTCGGGAGCCCTGCTCTCCGACGCTGCCACCGTCGATGACGTCATCGCCGAGATGAGCGCGAGCCGCGTCTCCGAGCGACAGGGCCGCCTCATCGATCACGACGAAGAAGGCTCGATGGAGTCCAAGAAGCGTGAGGGCTACTTCTGATGAACGCTCCCTTCCCCCTCGGGGCCCACAGCGACGCCCTCTGCGTCCAGCCCCTGAGCGCAAAGACGACGGAGCTGGTGCGCGTCGTCGTCGTCGGCTCCGTCGATGATGGCAAATCGAGCTTGATCGGGCGCCTGCTCTACGAGTGCGATGGGCTTTACGACGATCAGATCGCCTGCATCCGCAAGCGCAGCGTCGACGGCGTCCTCGACTTCTCTCTCTTCACCGACGGGCTCTTGGCCGAGCGCGAACAGGGCATCACCATCGACGTCGCCTACCGCTACTTCTCAACCCGAGAGCGCAAGGTGATCGTCGCCGACACGCCCGGACACGTGCAGTACACGCGCAACATGGCGACAGGTGCGTCGACGGCTGATGCGGTCGTCATCCTCGTCGATGCGCGGCTCGGAGTGCTGGCGCAAACGAGGCGCCACGCCTTCATCGCCGCCCTGCTCGGCATCCCCCACGTCGCCGTCGCCATCAACAAGATCGACCTCGTCGACGACGCTCATGCGGTCTTTGCGCGTTTGAGCGCCGAGGTGAGGGCCTTCACCTCGGCTTTGGGTTTTCGATCCGCACAGGCCTTCCCGGTGAGCGCGCTGCGGGGCGACAACATCGTTCATCCGAGCCCACAGACGCCCTGGCACGACGGCGCCACCATCCTCTCGTGGCTGAATGCCCTGCCCCTGCGCGCCGGCGTCGACGACGCACCCCTGCGCTTTGCCGTGCAGGCCGTGCTGCGCCCCACGCTCGACTACCGCGGCTACGCCGGCACCGTGAGCGCGGGAACGGTGCGCCCCGGCGACGACGTCCTCGTCATGCCCAGCGGCCTGCGCACCGAGGTCGCCGCCATCGACACCTTCGATGGGCCCAAGGACGCGGTGCGGGCGCCGGCTGCGGTCGTACTGCGCCTGCGCGATGACGTCGACGTCGCCCGCGGGGACATGATCGCCAGCATCGAGCGGCCGCCGCAGCGACGCAGCAGCTTCGATGCCGATCTCGTGTGGTTCGGCGATGCGCCGCTGCTCACCGGCCACCGTTATCTGCTGAAGCACACGACCCGACGCGTGAGCGCTCATGTCGAAGTGCTCCGCCACCGCTACGACCTCGAGACTCTGGGAACTGAGCCCGCGTCGTCGTTGGCCCAAAACGACATCGGCCGGGTGCGGCTGGTCTGCAGCCGACCCCTCGTCGTGGACCCCTATACGGTGGATCGGTCGACGGGGGCCTTCATCCTCATCGATCGGCACAGCAACGACACGGTAGCGGCCGGCATGATCGCCGCACTTGATGACGAGGAGCGAGACAGCAGCTGGCGCTCCGACGTCGAAGCTCACGAGCGATCGGCGCGACTCGGCCACCGGGGCTTGGTCTTCCTCGTCGACGACGAGGGCGCCGGACGGGCACTGGAGCGACGGCTCTTCGACGAGGGCGCGCACACCGCGCTTTGCGACGACGTCGACGACGCCGCCGTCCTTGCTGGGGCGGGCCTCGTTGCCGTCTTGGTGGCCCGCGGAGCCCAGCGGCGATGTGCGGGTCGAGAGGCCCTCGAGCAGCGCGGCGTCAGCGTCGTCGACGAAGACGCGGGATGGAGGCCCCGGTGACTGCGGCGCGCCTGTGGCCCCTGCCGGCGGACAAAGCCGCGCTGCTGCGACAGCTCGTCGACGGTCTGTCGCCGTCGGAGCTCTGCTGGCTCAGCGGCTATGCGGCGGGCCTCGGGGACCAAACGACGTCGCCTCAGGTCGCGTTGACGCAGGTCCCGCTGCAAGACGCCGCGGCGCCGACGACGGCTGCGTCGCCGAGGGTCACCATTCTCTACGGTACCCAGGGAGGCAACGCGCGCGCGGTCGCCGAAAAGCTGCAGGTCCGCTTGCACGCCCAAGGGCAGGTGACGCGACTGGTGCGCGCAAGCGACTACGGCAATCGAGAGCTCAAAGACGAGCAGCGCCTCCTCGTCGTCGTCTCGACCCAAGGAGACGGCGACCCGCCCGAAGACGCCCGCGCCTTCTACGACTTCGTGTGCGGCAAGAGAGCGCCATCGTTGCCGACGTTGCGCTTCGCGATCCTGGGACTGGGGGACTCCACCTATCCGAAGTTCAACCACAGCGCTCGCGTCCTCGACGATCGCCTCGCCGCCTTGGGCGCTGTGCGCTTGTGTGCGCGCGGAGAATGCGACGTCGACTTCGCCGGCGTCGCCGCCAGCTGGAGCTCTGCTGTGGGCCGGGCGCTCGAGGAGGGCGCACCCGCGCTTCTGGCCGAGGTGCGCAGCCTGCGCCAAGCTCATTGCCCTCCGGGCGGGCCATCGGCGGCGCGGCCCTCCGTCGTCGACGTCGTCGCGCCGATCCCGAGTGGGCGCCCGCCGTCCACGGCAAGAGTCTTGGTGAACCAGCGCCTCACCGCGCGCGGTGCCAAAGACACGCGCCACATCGAATTGCAGGGCGACGACCTTCACGTCGTCCCCGGCGACGCCCTGGGGGTCTGGCCAGAGAACCCGCCCTGCCTCGTCGACGAATTGCTGGGAACCCTGGGAGCATCTGGCGAGGATCTCGTCTCTTGGGGCGGCAAGTCGCTCCCTCTTTCGCGCTGGTTTTCGCGCGAGCTGGAGATCACGCGCGTCACCCCCGCTTTGCAGCAGGCCCACCGCGCGCGCGGCGGCGATGACACCCCCAGCTGGCAGGTCATCGACGTCGTGCGCTGCCGACCCTCGCTCTGGACGGCGACCGACCTCATCGCCCAACTGCGCCCGCTCATGCCGCGCCTGTACTCCGTGGCGGCGAGCCAACTCCGCTGCCCCGGCGAAGTGCACCTGACCGTCGCCCACGTCGACATCGTCGTTGACGGCCGTCGTCGCGTCGGCGCCGCGTCCCATTTCCTGTGCACGCGAAAAGAAGACACCGAGCTGCGCGTGTTCGTCGAACGAAACGATGCCTTTCGTTTGCCCGACGACGACATCGATATCGTGATGATCGGGCCGGGGACCGGCGTGGCCCCATTTCGCGCCTTCTTGCAGGAGCGGCAAGAGCGCGGCGCGCGGGGGCGCAACTGGCTCTTCTTCGGCGAGCAGAGCTTCTCGTCGACCTTTCTCTATCAGCTGGAGTGGCAGGAGGCCGTGAAGCGCGGGACCCTGCACAAGATCGACCTCGCGTTCTCGCGCGACCAGGCCTCGAAGATCTACGTGCAGCAGCGCATCCGCGAACGCGCGGCGGAGCTGTGGGCCTGGTTGCAGGGGGGGGCTGCCGTCTACGTCTGCGGCGACGCCAAGCACATGGCCCCCGACGTCGAAACGGCGTTGCTCGAGGTCGCGCGTACGCAGGGCCGACTCGACGAAGACGACGTCGCGGACTGGTTGTCGACCCTACGGCAGCAGCACCGCTATCGCAGAGACATCTACTGAGCGCAGATCGAAGGCAGAGCCAGACATGACGACGACAACGACAACGACAACGGCGGCGACCGCCCCGCTCACCGAGGTGGAGCACATCAAGGGTCGCAGCCGCCATCTGCGCGGCACGCTGAGAGAGAGCCTGCAGGATCCACTGACTCGGGCCCTGCGCCCCGACGACACGCACCTGCTGAAGTTCCACGGCAGCTACCAACAAGACGATCGCGACCTGCGCGAGGAGCGGCGCCGCGCGAAATTGGAGCCCGCCTTCAGCTTCATGCTGCGCACGCGCTTGCCCGGTGGTGTGTGCACACCGAAGCAATGGCTGCTGCTTGATGAGCTCGCCCAGCGCTTTGCCAACGGCAGCCTGCGCTTGACCACACGCCAGGCCTTTCAGCTTCACGGCGTGATCAAGCCGGACTTGAAGACGGTGATGCAGCAGCTCAACCGTGCGTTACTCGACACGCTGGCCGCCTGCGGCGACGTCAACCGCAACGTCATGTGCAACCCCAATCCAGTCGAGAGCGCCGTGCACGCCGAGGTGCAGTCCTGGGCTGTGCGCCTCTCCGAGCACTTGCTGCCCCAGACCAAGGCCTATTCGTCGATCTGGTTCGACGACGGCGGCGACGCACCCGATGAGGAGCCCATCTACGGCGACACCTACCTGCCCCGAAAATTCAAGGCCGCCATCGCCGTCCCCCCCCACAACGACGTCGACGTCTTCGCCCACGATCTGGGCTTCATCGCCATCTTCGATCAAGGCGTGCTGCGGGGCTTCAACGTCACCGTCGGCGGCGGCATGGGGGCCACGCACGGCGACAACGCGACCTTTCCCCGCCTCGCCGACATCATCGGATTCATCGGCGCCGAGCGCTTGCTTTCGGTCGCCGAGAACGTCGTCAAGATCCAACGGGACCACGGCGATCGCACCAACCGCAAACACGCGCGTCTCAAGTACACCATCGAAGATCGGGGCTTGGCTTGGTTCGTCGATGAGCTCGAACGGCGAACGGGGTTCCCGCTCGCTCCGGCGCGTGCTTTCAACTTCGAGCACAACGGCGATCGCTTCGGCTGGGGACGCAGCGCCGACGGCCGCTGGCACCTCACCCTGCACATCGAGAGCGGTCGCGTCGTCGACCGTCCGGGACTGCGGCTCATGGGCGCGCTGCGGGCACTGGCTGCCGTTCACCGCGGTGACTTTCGCCTGACGGCCAACCAGAACTTGATCGTCGCGGGGATCGAGGAGCAGGACCGCATCGTCGTCGAGACTCTGCTGCGCGAGCACGGCGTCGATGCCGACGCGACGGCGACGACCTCACTCAAACGCAACGCCCTTGCCTGCGTCGCACTGCCTACCTGCGCGTTGGCCATGGCCGAGGCCGAGCGGGCGCTGCCGGCTGTCGTCGAGCGCTTCGAAACCGTCCTGCGGCGCCACGGCGTCGACGACGTCCGCCTGCATCTGCGCATCACGGGCTGCCCCAACGGTTGCGCGCGTCCCTACCTTGCCGAGGTGGCGCTCGTCGGCAAAGGGCCCGGACTCTACAACCTGCACCTCGGAGGGGATGTCAAAGGTCAGCGCTTGAACCGCCTCTACCGCGAGAACCTCAGCGAGGACGCAGTCTTGCTCGCGCTCGACGGCCTGATCGCGCGCTATGCCCGGGAGCGCTCCGACGACGAAGGCTTCGGCGACTTCGCGCTGCGGGTCTGCTGGTAAGGCTTCAGATGACTCGAACCCTCGGCCGAGTTGCTCTCAGATAGGGCAGCTCACGCCGGTGCCGCGGATGCCGCAGTATCCGCCTGGATTTTTGTCCAAATATTGCTGGTGGTAGTCCTCGGCATAGTAGAAGGCGCCGACATCACTCATCGAGCGCAGCTCCGTCGTCAACGATCCGAAACCCTTTTCTTGCAGGGCCAGCTCATACATCGATTTGATCGATAGAATTTCGCGCTCTTGATCAGCCGTATTCCAATATAATGCGGATCGATATTGGGTGCCGCTGTCGTTGCCCTGGCGCATGCCCTGGGTGGGATCGTGGAGCTCGAAGAAGAGGCGAACCAAGGCCGCCGTCGACGTCTTCTTCGGATCGAAGACCACGCGCACGACCTCGGTGTGGCCGGTCTTACCCGAGCACACCTCTTGGTAGGTCGGGTTCGCTGTGAAACCGCCCGCGTAGCCAACGGCGGTGGTGAAGACACCAGGCGCTTGCCAGAACTTGCGCTCGGCCCCCCAGAAGCAACCCAGTCCGACGACGATCTCCTGCATCTGCGGCGGCCACGGTGGTGACAGAGGCGCGCCGAGCACGGTGTGGGAGGCAGCGACGGGCAAGGGTGTCGCTCTGCCCGGCAGGGCTTGGTCGCGGGTGGGCAGCTGCAACTTTCGTTCGACCAGGAACATGACGACCTCGAGGACAAAGGCTCAAAGGACCGGGGCAAGGGCGGCGGCGCCGATCCAGGCCTCGACGCCGTTTTCGAGGCGCAGCTGCTCGTACTCGCCTTGGCGCTGGAGCAGCACACCCGTAAGCCCTGGGTGCACATCGAAGCCGGCCTTGGCATCGACCGAACGCGCATCGGGGGACTCGCTGGCGCGCGTGTCGCGCACCACCACGCAGACGACTTGGCGTTCGAAACGCAGGCGCGCCACCCACAACGACGCCGCCGTCGCTGCCATGAGAAAGAGCAGCGCGATCATCGCCGCGGGAAGACGCGATCCCATCAGGCCGCGCAGCAGCAGAGCCGCGCCCAACAGGACCAGGGTCAGGCCCGTGGCGACGCGCACGGGAGTGGGGGGCAACTGCTGCCCCAACGACGACGTCGATCCCCCATCGATGCGATCGGCCCGCGCCTCGCGCACGAGCCGCAGGTTGTGAGTGACGTCGTCGTCGAGGGGGGCGCGCCGCTGGGCTGCGAGCAGATGGCGCATCGCGGTGCCGAGGTCCCCCACCCGCAGCGCGAGAGTGCCGACGTTTCGGTGCAGCGCAGCGCTGCCGCTGTCGCCGCTGTCTTCGACGTCGTGCAGCACGACCTGCAGCTGCGCCAACGCCGCGCTCTCTTCGCCGTGAGCAGCGAGTTGTTGGGCCTCGATCACCCGAGGATCGACGCCGGCAGCGCCAAGGCACAAGACGAGCGCCAGCATCACAAACCCTCCTGCGCGTTGAGGAGATCGAGGGCCATGGCGGCGGCGACGATGTCGTCACGGGCTTGCTGCTGCTGCCCACCGGGTCCATAGCGGGCGGACTCGGCACCCAAGAGCGCGTCGGCGGTGCGCTGGGCGAGGCCTGCGGGGACGCCGCGTGATTCAAGGCGCGCGGGCAGGTTCGCCAGGGGAAGGGATCGGACGTCGTCGCCGGCGCGATCGCTGGCAGCGTCGAGCAACAAGCGCGCGCTGGCGGCGAGATCGCGCGACGCCTGGAGATCACGGGCGCGCAACGCACGGGCTTGACGCCGACGGGCAAGGGCCGTGTGTCCCCGACGACGTCGCAGGCCGAGCACGGCCCCGCACAAAGACAGTAGCGCCCCGATGCCCGCGCCGCCGAACACGAGCCGGTCATTGACGACATCGTCGCTCAGGGGGGCGTCGAGCACGAGCGAGCGCGGTCCGGCGCTCAAGAGCGCGCGCGTCTTGGTCTTGGCTGCGGCAGCGCCCGAACCTGCCTGCACCCGCACCGTCACAGGCAGCGACGACGACGTCAGGTAGCGTCCATCGGCGGGGGAGAAGGTCACCAGCGTGAGCGCGGGGATGACGACGTCGCCGACGTCCTGGGGCTGCACCAGGGTCTCTTGCACCACGCGGCCGGCGACGACCCCATCGCGATCGTGGCGTTCGCGTCGCTGGGCTGGGGCAAAGAGGCGCACGCGCTCATCGCCTCCCCAGCTGGGCAGGGTCAGATGGTCGACGTTGCCGAAGCCCGTGGCCTCGACGACGAGGGTGAAGGGCTCGCCAACCTTCACCTGTCGCGGTCGGGCGCTCACGCTCAATTGAAATTGACCGACGGAACCATCGACGAAGCCCGCCGGTGCCCCCTCGGGCAGGGCTTTGACGTCGACGGAAACGGACGCCGAACGCACGCGCACGTCTTGACCGCGCGAAAAGAATGAGCCCGCGGGCGATACCTGGATCTCGAGCGCGGGCAGCGCCTTCTTGCCGGGGGTGAGCGCAAAGAGCGCATCGCGCGTCACGGGATAGACGTACCAAGAGCGTCCCTGCAGCTGTCGTTGACTGGCCTGCAAGCGCGCGCCGTCGTCGAGAGTCAGGCAAAGAAAGCCAGGCGGCTTCAGCCCGGCGACGCGGGGGTAACTCCCGAGGGGGCCCTGGCTCCACACTTCGACGACGACAGTGACCTGTTCGCCGACCACCGCGCTCTCCTTGTCGGGCACGACCTCGAGGAACACCGCCGGCAAAGCGTTGCCGAAGCGCGCTCCTGGTACCCGGGCATCGGCGTTGCCGCGGTCGGGAACCGTCTCGGCGCCGGCCGGATCGCCGCTTTCGTCGTCATCGCCGTCGCTCTTGCCTTTGCGGGGATCGGCGGTGACCCGCACGCGGATGGGAGCGGCCCGCGCGTTGTTGTCACCGAGCGCTGCCGTTGCTTCGCCGATCTCCATCTCGCCAGCCTCCTCGGCACGCAGGAGCAGAGTGCGCCGGTGCTCGACGACGACGGAGCGGCGCCCGTTCTTGACGAAGAAGCTGGCGTTGCTGGACTCCTGCTCGCTCACCAGGCTGAAGTCGGTGACGTCGGGCATGTCGAGCTCGTCGACGGAATCCTGGCCGCGCACCGTCAGGATCACATCGAGCTGAAAAGTCTCACCCTGCCTGACGCCGTTTTTCTGCACGTCACCGCTGAGCTGCATGCGCAAGCCGAGGCCCGCACCCTCGCCCCGCGCCGGACCGGCCATGGCCGCCAAGGAGAGCAGGCCGACGACGACGACCATGCGCGCTGCGCCGAATGGGTGCGCAACAGAAAACGGAGACCGGATGCCGCAGGCCATCACCAATCCTTGCCCTCTTTGGCCCGCTGGCGCTCGACACCGCGCATCTCGAGCGGGGTCAACGGCCGCTCGCGCGATCGGATCCCCTGCAGCACGCGCTTCGCCTCCTCCTTCGACGTCGGCTTCTTCTTCGCTGGCGCGGGCCCACCCTTGTCCTGGTCCCCCTGATCGGACGACGTCTTCTGGTCGCCCTCCGGCTGCTTCTGCTGGTCGCCGTCTTTCTTGTCGCCGTCTTTCTTGTCGTGGTCTTTCTTGTCGTCGTCTTTCTGGGCGCCATCTTTCTGGGCGCCGTCTTTCTTGTCGCCGTCTTTCTTGTCGCCGTCTTTTTTCTCGCCGTCTTTTTTCTCGCCGTCTTTCTTGTCGCTGTCTTTCTGGTCGCCGTCTTTTTCGTCGTCCTTGGGCGGGGGCTGTTGCCGTTTCAGCTCGAGCGCCCGCTGGAGGTTGCGACGGGCGCGCCCGTTGGTGCGATCGGCGATGAGCGCTCGGCGAAAACTGCTGATGGCGTCGTCGAGTTTGCCCATCTCGAGGGCGGCGTTGCCGGCGGCCAGCTGCGCTTCGGCGATGAGGCGCGGCTTGTGAGCCAGACCGGCGGCGCGTTCGAATCCCGTGCGAGCGTCATCGAGCTGGGGTGGGGCAGCAGCGCCCCTGGCGTCGGGCGGCGACGAAGGGTTCGGCGTCGTGGTGGTTGCAGCCGCGGCTTCGGCTCGAGCACGCGCCACGAGCACTTGGCCGACGTCGTACTCGACGATGGCCCTTTGGTCGTCGTCCTCGGCGACAGCGGCACGCGCGTGGGCAAGGGCAAGGTCGGTGTCTCCACCTTTGACAGCGTCAACAGCGTCTTGCAGGTGCGGTTCGTCACGCGTGAAGAGGGGCAGGTCGCCACCCTCGTCGACGGCGGCGGCGACCAGCGCCACCCAAAGAAGCCCGATCATGACCCTCTCCTTTCGGGTACGGCCAACCAGAGCAGCATGAGCGCGAGCGCTGCCGCAGCGAAGGGCCAGGAGCGATCGACGTCGTCCTTCTGCGTCCTTGCTTCGAGCTCGCGCTTTTCGAGACCGTTGATCTTGGCAAAGACCTCAGCCAGCCCGAAATCGGGGAGGGGAGTGCCGTCGACGAAGACGCCACCGACGGCCTGGGCCACCGCCTGCAGGATCTCGGGGCTCATGCGCGTGACCACGGTCTGGCCACCGCGATCTTTGAGATAGCCAGTGATGTCGCCCTGCGCGTCGACGACGGGGATGGGCTCCCCCAAGGTGGAGCCGACGCCGATGACGACGACGGTGGCGCCGAGCTTTTGCAGTTGCCCGCCGAGCTCCTCGAGGTTGGCGCCCTCCAACATCTCATGGTCTTCGCCGTCGCTGACTACGACGACGACGCGGCCGACTTTCTGGTGGCCGCCGGACTGCTCGTCTTCGACCTGCAATGCGTTGCGAGCGACCTCGAGTCCCGCGCCGAGATCGCTGCCGCCCTGGGGAAGGGCCTCGGGCGTGAGCGCGCGCAGAAAGAGCCGCACCGCTTCGACGTCGGTGGTGAGGGGGCACTGCAGGAACGCGGTGCCGGCGAAGGCGACGATGCCGACCCGGTGGTCCACGAGGCGGTTCAGGGCGTCGCCGATCTCGGCCTTGGCGCGCTCGAGGCGATCGGGTCGCACGTCGCGGGCGCGCATGGAGCGTGAGACGTCGACGACGAAGAGCACATCGAGCCCCTGTCGCGGCAGCAGGCGCGGCTCTCCTTCGGTCAGCGGGGTGGCCACGGCGAGTCCCAGCAGCAGCACCGCGAGCACCGCGATGGCAGACCGCAGCGTGCGTCGCGCCGAAGAAGCGCCGACGACGACGGTCGGTAGCAGGCCGAGGTCCACCAACTTCGCAAGGCGCAGGGCGCGACGTCTGGCATCGAACACCGCCAGCGCGCTCAACACGGGCACGAAGACCAAGAGCGTGAGCAACCAGGGAGACGCGAAGCGCAACACGAAATCCTCTGCCCTCGGCCGGGCGCGTTGACCTCGACACCACCGCCTTGCCTCGCGCAGACCCGAAAAGAAAGAGAGCGCTTGAAGCGCTCTCTTTCTTCCCAAATTGGCGAAGAGATTCTCTCCGGCCGGGACGCTCAGTTCGCGTCGCAGACGCTGCCTGCGCGGCACGACTGGCTCGACATCGCGCCGAGATAATACTGCAGGTTGTCGATGTCCTTGCCGTCGAAGCCGAAGAGGCCGTCGAAGTCATCGGGCACCACGCCGTCGTAGCCGTTGCCCAAACCGAAGGCCTGGATGTCGGCGTGCGCGGTGCGGGGCTCGATGTCGACGCCATTGGCGACGGGCAGGTCCTCGATCTCGAAGCTGGTCACGTCGGAGGGGAACCACACGTTCCACTCCGCGTCGCCGTCGTCGTCAAGGTTGACGCGGTAGAAGTCCGGATCGTTGGCGGCGACGGCGGAGCCCTTCTTGGTCAGCGTGAAGCCACCCGTCTCACCGGCGGTGAACGTGCCGCCCTGGCTCTCGAGAAATACGTTGCCGGCGAAGTTGTTGCCGGACGCATCGAGCTGCCGCGCAGCCTGGGCGATGATGCTGACGCCGATGTCGGTGGTGTCGGTGATGGAATTGATGTCCAACGCGATGCCCACGGTCATGTAGATGTTGCCCTCGATGCCATCGTGGGGCGGGGCGTAGTCGAGCAACAGCTTGCCCGGGTCGGGAGCGCCTTCGCCGGCCTGCTCGACGATGCCGTCGAAGGTGTCGCCCGCTTCGCTCGAATCATCGAGGCCAGCGGAGAGGCCCAGGGGCACGAGGCCGATGCCGGGAACGACGACGCCAGAGATGACGACGGCGCCAGAGGTGAAGGAGCTGATGTCCTTGCAGTCAGCTTCACCAGCGCAGGCACCGGCCGAGACCACCTTGTCGTCGCCCGTCGTGATCTGCTTGAGCGCGATGTCGCAGGTGCCACGGTCTGAGAAGCCGCCCGGCGCGCAGGGCAGTGGGGGAGCATCGAATTCGGCGGAGAGAGCGAGCAGGGTGTCGGGCTCCAGCGTGACGGTGTCGAAGTTCGCGTCGCAGCTGAGATCGCCGGGCGTAGCGCATTCCGCGCGCGGGGCGGGGTCGAAGTCCAGTCCGGTGGCGAGCGCGTGATCGAACTTGGCAAAGAAGGGCAGCACGGCCGCGAGAATGGCGCCGGCGTTGATGTTCTCGGTGTCGCCGGCGACTTGGCCGATGATGCCGCCGATCTGCGAGAGCTGCACTTGACCTGCGAGCGCCCAGCCGACGCTGGCGCCGGGCCTGTCGTTGATCGAGGAATAAGTGCCCTTGAAGTTGGCGTCGCCCAGACCGATGACCAGACCCTCGGGAAGTGGGACCTCTTGGTTCTCCGCCAAGCCTTCGATGTTGATGATGGTCGGAACCGACTGACCAATGATGGTGGCGAAGTTGAGGTCGGTGATGTTGGGGTTGATCGCGGTGCCAGCGAGGCCGAGCCGAATGTCGCCCTTGGTGTGCACCTTGGAGAAGTCGAACGTGCCCTTGATGCCGTCGACGTCGGCCGCACCGGTGAGCGTGGGCGCCGTGTAGATGATGACGTCGTCGGGCGGCTCGAGCACCGTGTGCCACTGGTTGTTGTCGGGGAACACCGAGACGGCGGTGGCGGCGGCGCCTCCGACGAAGACGGCAGATCCGTCGTCATCCGTGGTCTGGTTCTGGGTCACGCCGGCGATGCGGGCGGCGACCTTCACGTCGCCGAGGGGCTGGCGGCTCACCTGGTCGATGACGACGACACGCAGGTCGAGGGCGCCGAGAGCCGGATAGACGTTGACGGTGCTGGTGCAGGTCGCTCCGCCGTTGGCCGTGGTGCCAGTGACCGTCACTTCGCCGCTGGCCGGCGCGGTGAGCACGCCCGTGACAGCGTCAATGGTACCGGCGCTCGTGGTCCACGCGAAGGTCGTCTGGGGGATGAGATTGGAAGCGGCGCTCTGGCCGATGCCCTCGATCTGGATGGTCTCTCCGGCGCTGACGTAGGCGGGGTTCGGGAAGAGGCTGCATGCGTCAGCGTCAGGGGGAGCCTTGCAGACGGGGAGCCCGCCTTCGTAGATGCACTTGTCGCCGGCGTTGGGGCAGGCCGCGGGATCGCCTGGATCGCAGAGGTTGCGTGGGACGCAGATGCCGCGGCGCAGATCGCATTTCTCGTCGGTGGGGTTCGAGCAGTCGGTGTCGGCGGTGCAGATGACCTTGACGCAGACGCCAGCGGCATCGTCGACCGCGGCGATGTCGTCGCCGTCGTCGGTCTTGTCGCAGATGGATCCGCCTGCGCAGTCGCGATCGGTGGCGCAGCCTTCGGGCTCGCCTTCGCCTTCGGCGACGACGGGAGGAGCCGGGCAGGCGCTCAAGAGCGACAACACGAGGGCCGCCCCGAGGGGGAGGGCGCCTTTCAGGCGAGAGAAAAACATGGAGTCTCCTGGTGAGAGCATGAGCAAGAAAAGTCGCAGGCGCCGGAGCGCAGTCGGGGGGCTTTGTACCCGCAGTGCCGGGACACCTCAACGCGAGATCGACGACGCGACGCGCTACCGGTGTTTTTGGGGGGAGGGAACTTCGCCCGGGAGTGCATTGACCCCTCCAAACCCCACCCCTACCCACGGCGTCGGGGGTGTTTGCGATGCGTGCGCTGGTGGTGTCGTCGTTGCTCGTGCTTGGCGTGTTGGGCGCGTGTTCGCCGGGTCGCGGCGCGGGTGCCGGCGGAGGCGAGGGGGAAGGCGAAACCCTGGCGGGCGCGAGCTGCGAGCTCGGCGGCTTCGACGTCGGCATCGACACCGCTGCGTCGGCGGCGGTCACTGCGGCAGGTCTGCCCGATGTGTCCTGCATCGGCACGCCCCGCATCGTCACGGCCAGCACTGCAGTGAACCTCGAGGGCTGCCTCGACATCTTCGGCGTCGGCAACCAGGCCCAGCGCGGCATCACCGTCTCGGTCTTCGACGCCGCCGACAACCCCAAGACGGGGACTCCGCTGGCGACGGGCTCGGTCTTCATCAGCGACGACGCCGAGACCCTGGAAGGCGGCTGCGACGCCAATCCCACTGCGCCCGCCTGCCTCGCGGCCGACTGCGACTCCGAGGGCTATTACCGCCTCGACGGGACCATTCCGACCCACACGCCGCTGATCATGAAGATCGCGGCGGAGAACAGCACCAACGTCATCGACACCTACCTGTGGGACCTGGTCTTCTTCGACGACGAAGCGGAGGCCGGCACCATCAACTACGCGGCTGCGCTGATCTTCGCGTCGACCTACGCCTCCATCCCCACGCTCTCGGGTCGCCAGATCACCGGCGGTCAGACCATCGGCGACGGCGAGGGGCGCGCGGTGATCGCGGGTGAGATCCACGACTGCAGCGACGTCATCGTCGGCGGCGGTGTGGTTGCGATGGAGGACTTCGACGCCGCCACCATGACCCTGGCCTACTTCGACGGCAAAGCGGATCCCAAGCCCGACCTTACGCGCCAGACCAGCGCCAGCGACGGTCTGTATGCGATCCTCAACGTCCCCACCGACGCCGCCGTCAGCACCCACCGCATCGTCGGTGGCTTTCGCAGCGCCTGCGACGGCGACGCTTGCACCTGCACCTCGTTGGGAGAGCGCACCGTGCAGACCTTCCCCGACTCGGTGTCCATCGTGACCCTGCGGGGCGACTTCCCCGTCATCCAGTAGTCGTGCCGCGCGGCCTTGTGTTGTCAGGAGGCGCTCCCATGCGCGTCGTCGTCGTTTTCCTCCTCTTGCTGGTGTCTTGTCAGGGTCGCGAGCCGGTGGGCCCCGTGGCCGATGACGTCGTGGCCGCACCGGAGATCGCGTGCCCGGGCGGTCCCACGTGCAGCTCCTTGCTCGACGATCAGCCGCTGCAGGCCGGCGCTGCCCAGCGCGATGTGACGCCGACCCGCTTCGAGATCGCGCGCTTTTCCTATCTGAACCGCACCGACGACAGCGGCTGCGCTGCCGAGGCGCCGCTGTATGCGGGTCAGCACCGCTGCGGCACCTTGAAAGACAACATGCTCGGCGACTGTGGCACCGACGGCGCCTGCTTCACCGATGCCGACTATCCGGGCGCTCCCGACGCCGACGACAGCCAATCCGATGGCGATCTGTTCGACTATTGGCTGGACTGCGGCGTCGACAGGCTCTGCCCCGACAACGTCCCTGAGACCGGCGGCCTCGAGCTCAACGGCCTTGACGACGACGGCGACGGCGCCATCGATGATGGCCCCTACCCCGGTCCAGACGAAGGCGAAGGCGACGGCGTGTTCCAGGCGCTGTGGCTCGCTGGCTACGACAACAACCGTCCTGCCATGGGCGTGAAGGATCCGCTCAGCGCGCGGGCGGTGGTGTTGCGACAAGGAGACACCACCATCGCGTTGTGCACCGTCGACGCCGTCGGCCTCTTCTTCGACGAGCAGGAGCGCATCCGCGACCGCATCGAAGCCGCCATACCAAACGAGGTGGATCTTTTTTTGTTGCAGGCCACCCACACCCACGAAGCACCCGACACCATGGGGCAGTGGGGCTTCTCCGATCCCTTCGGCGGCATTCCCACCGGGCCCGGTCGCGATGAGACGCACATGGAGCTCATCCGCAACGGCTGCAAGGACGCCGTTGTCGAAGCGCTGGGTGCGCTCTCGGTCGTGGAGGTGCGGGTCGGCGCCGTGAATCCTGGCGTCGAAGGGCTGGTGCGCGATGGCCGCGATCCCGTTATCGTCAACGACACCGTCACGGTGATTTCCCTCGAAGACACCGTCAGCGGCGAGGTCAAAGCCACCTTGCTGAATTGGGGGAACCATCCCGAGAGCCTCGACTCCGACAACAACTTCATTTCGTCGGACTACGTGCACGCCCTGCGCAAGAGCTTCGAAACCGGTTTGCCAGCGACGTCGACGAAGCCGGCTCGGGCGGCGCGCAGCGGCGTGACCCTCTATCTGCAGGGGGCCGTCGGCGGCATTTTGGGGCCCAATGGTTTTCCGATCACGGGCCGTGATGGCACCGTCTACGAGAGCGACACCAAGAGCTGGGCCCGCACCGACGCCTTCGGACAAAACGTCGCCGAGCTGGGCTACCAGGCACTGGAAAATGCCCGCGTTCTGGCCGCGCCACAGCTGCGTTTCTCGGCGCTGACCTACCGGGCTCCCGTCGAAAACGCCGTCTTTCATGTGGGCCTCGATCAAGGCTGGTTCGATCGCGCGGTCTTTGATTACGACGCCGCGGCCCAGCTTGGACCTGGCAATGTTCCCCACCTGCAAACTGGGGTCGCCGTCGTCAAGCTCGGCGACATTGGCCTCGTGACTGCACCCGGTGAGCTCTTCCCCGAGACCTTCGTCGGCTACGCTGCCGACCAATCCTTCGGCCGGCCGATGATCGGCGAAGGCAATCCCAACCCGCCCGATCTCACCTCGGTGCCCCAGGCTCCCTATCTGCGCGAGCGGCTCGGTTCGGTGTACGCGCTGCCGTTAGGCTTGTGCCAAGACGAGATGGGCTACCTCGTTGAGCCTTACGACTTCAAGCTGGCCGACGGCTCCGACGCCTACGTCGAACAAGCCGAGGGCGACCACTACGAAGAGACCAATTCCATCGGCCCTGACGCCGTGCCGCAGCTGATGCGCGCGCTCGATGTGTTGTTCACCTTCGAAGCAGGACGCTGAGCCAGAACGGGGCAGAGCGAACCCCCAAGGCGGTGCAGCCGTCGACGTCGGGGTAGCTTGCCTTCGTGCCTGGAGGCCATCGTGCGCTTGCTCGCTGTTGCGCCCGCTGTCTTGTGCTGGTTCGTGGCGTGCGACGTCGCCGTGCCCTCGAACACCGACGACCCCGACGATGAAGAAACGGGTGTCGTTTCGGGCAGCGTGGAGATGTTCGATGACTTCGATTCCGAGGCGCGGCTCCGGCAATTGGCCGCCGTGCGGGTCGGCCTCGTCGACAAGGACGGACAGCGGGTCGAAGCCGACGGCGTTCCCCTCAGCCGCGCCCTCACCGACCTCGACGGCGGCGCCGGGGTCGGGAGCGCCTCGGGCCTCTTCGCCATCAAGGACCTGGAGCCCGGCGGCTACACCCTCGTCGTCGAAGGCGTGTCGGCCTTCTACCGAGGGCCGCAGCCCCCCGGCGTCGACGTCGTCGCTGGCGCGAGCGTGGATGTCGGCGCGCTCACCTTCACCTTCGACGGCGACGCCAACCAGGGGCCCGGCCTCATCGCGGGCGAGCTGCGCGCCGATGAACAAGCCTTGGGGCAAGTCACCGTGCGCCTCTACCAGCGCCGCGGCGACGACGTCGTGCTGGTGCGCGAGGCGACCAGCGCGGCGGGGGCCACCGAGTCGGCGGCCTTCTCGTTTTCCGGTCTGTCGATCGGCAGCTACGCCCTGGTGGCCGAGAGCCCGGGCTTCGTGCCGGTCCATCGCTTGGGCCTCGATGTGAGCACCGCCACGCCTGCGCACCAGTTCGACGGCGTCGATGCCCTGCTGCTGTCTCCCGCGCGCACGGCCCTCGCCGTCGCCACGGGGGACACCACGCGGCTCCAAGGCGGGATCATCTATACCCGTGGCGACAGCGTCGACGTCGACGTGCTCCCCCTGGACGCTGCGGCCGCCGCCGGTGTCACTGGCATGCGCTTGTCGATCGATCCCGGTTTCCTCGACGAGGATGGCGGGTCGGCGGCGTTTCTCCCCGTGGCTGCAAGCGCAACCCTGTCGCTTCCCGACGTCGACGGCGTCGTGCAGGTCTTTCTGCAGCTCGAGGCCCGCAGCCAGCGCTTCCGCTTCGTGTCCCAGGTCTTCAGTGTCTCTTTGGTCAGAGACAGCGTTCCTCCCCGCATCGTCGAGGCCACCCTGCTCGGGCTGCAACGAGATGTGGGCGGCACCTTCTTGTCGCGCACGCCCACCCTGACCGTGCGTGTCGACGCCACCGACGACGACTCCGCGGTGGCCGGCTTCGATGCCTCGGTCGGCGCTGCCCCCCCCGTGCTCGCCGCCACCTCGGGTCCGCCAGGACAGGTGCGGCTCGAAAGGACCGTCAGCGCGGCTGCCGATGGCGCCGTCGTCGTCTTCGTCGGCATCGAGGACCGTGCTGGCAACCGCGCCCCCGACGTGCAGCTGCGCGCCCTCGTCGATGCCAGCGCGCCCGATGTGTCTCTCGTCGTCGACAACGCGGTCGGGGGGGTCCTGCGCACGCGCAGCGCCGTCATCGACTTCGATGTGAGCGGTGCCTTGGTCGATCCGCCTGTCGTCATGCAGGTGCGCGCGTTGGGACAGGCCTTCTCCGACGACCTGCCCTTTGGTCCCACCACCGTCTTCATCGACAGCAGCCTGGGAGACGGCGACGTCGTCGTCTTCGAGGCCCTGCTCGTTGATCGCGTGGGCAACGAGGCGGTGGTCAGCGGCGATGTCACGCTCGCGCTGCAGGGCACTTTTGTCGGACGAGTCACGACGGCCGGCGTCGGCGCCAGCGCGACCGGTGCCACGGTCACCTTGAGCCGCGACGATGTGGTGGTGGCCCTTGACGACGTCGACGCCGACTCACTCTTTGCCTTGCCCGGCGTTCCCGAGGGAGCGGGCTATGCGCTCGAGGTGTCGCTCGATGGCTACCGCACCGCCCGGCGACCGGCGCTGGTGATGCCCACTCCCGCAGCGGACGGGAGCGCAGCAGTCGTCGACCTCGAGGACTTGGACCTCGCGCTCGCCAGGGGCGACCTGAGCGCACGCTTCCGGCTCGACGATCAGGCTGACGTCGACGACGCCCACGCCGACATCGACGTCACCCTGACCCTGCAGAGCCCGGATCGTGTGTTTGCGCAGCTGCTGGCCACCAACGACGCCGGCGACGTGGTCTTTGCCGACCTCCCTGCCACCCGCGTTGGCGAGAGCTACGAATTGGTGGCGAAGCACGATGGCTACGGCACCGGATCCGTCGTCGGCCTCGTCGTCAGCGATGCCAGCCTCAGCGTCGCTCCCGCCACCTTGCTGCCCCTGAACATCGGCGACTTCGAGATCTGCGCGCTCACCGGCGCCGAGTGCGTGCAGAGCCCCTTCATCAACACCGACGCCGTCCGCGTGCAACTGGTCGATCTCACCGGCGTCGTGCGCCTGCGGGTTGCGATCAACGGCGGCGGCACACGAGCGATCGCTCTCGACGACGACAACCTCACGGTCGTCGACTTGCTGGGCGCCGCCGAAGGCAACGTCATCCTGACGGTGCACCGCGATCTCCTCGACGGCAGCACCAGCCAGTTCTCCCGCAGCTTCGTCCTCGATCAAACCGCACCCGCCGCCGACTTCAGCGTCTCCGCCGGCGCTGCCTTCGCCACCTCAACCTCCGCTGCCGCTGACTTCAGCCGCGTGGTCGAGACCAACGCTCCTTTGAAATTCAAGACGTCGACGTCGGCGCTCGATTGCGGAGACCCCGCCGGCTACCTCGCCTTCAGCAGCAGCTCCGCTGTCACCCTGGACCCCGGCGATGGCACCAAAACCGTCCTCGCCTGCCTCAAGGACCCAGCCGGCAACACCACGGCCTTGGCCGACAGCATCGTCTTGGATCAGACCGATCCCGACGTCGCATTCACGCTCGAGGGGAGCGGCCCTGAGCCGCCCGGAGCAGGCTTCGCCCGTGACCGTGCGATCGGCATTCGCATCAGCGCCCTGGCCGCCGACGCGCGGGCCGTTGCCATCGCCGAGGGCGTCCTGCCTTGCGCGACGGCGTCGTTCGCCCTGCTGCCCCTGCCCCTGCCCGCGCTGCCGACGTCGCTGCCCTTCGATCTCGGCGACGTCAGCGACGGAGCAAAGACCGTCAGTGTCTGCGTGCAAGACGCCGCCGGCCGCACCAACGGCGCCAACGGGACGTCCAACACCATCACCCTCGACGCGACCGCGCCGACCTCGCCGGCGTTTGCGACCCCATCTCTCATCGTCGGCCCGCTGTCCGCGCCGGTTTCGATGGCGCTGCAGGCCCTGTCTGCAGACGCTGGCGGGTCGGGCCTTCGCAGCCCGCGCAGCTACGATCTCGTGCTCCCCAATGGGCTCAGCTGCACTTCACTCGACGGCGGCGCCGACGAGACCGCACTGGTCGGCAGCAGGTGCCAATGGTCCGGCCTCGCGTTCACCGTCGCCGTCGCCGCCTTGGGCGTCGACGGCGACAAGCACTTCTTCGTCGATGCCGTCGACGTCGCCGGCAACGCGAGCGCGCCGGACGTGCTCACCCTGACTGTGGACAGCGTCAGCCCCACCAAGCCCTGTTTCGAGAGCAACTGCGCGACCCCGGCAACGCTGTTCACCTCGTCGACCAGCGTGAGCCTCGATCTCGACCTTGCTTCCACCGATCTTCACTTTGGCTCCTACCAGGCGTGCTCGACCACGGGCGCGAGCTGCAACTGCACGCCCGCCGACGTGCCGGGAGCGTCCTTCAGCGTCGTCGTCGCACCGAATGCGACCAGCCGCGTGTGCGTGCGAGCCCGCGACGCCGCCAACAATGTCAGCCTGACCGACACGCAGATCGTGGTTCATGACGACGTCGCACCCAGCGCACCTGTCTTTGCCCTTCCCCTGGACGAGGTCACAGGCTCGAGCACCTTGCTCTTGTTCTCGTCAGCCTCGACCTCCCACACCGATCCGAACTTCTCGCATTTCGAGGTGAGGGGCGGCGGCCACACCGACACGATCAAGCTCTGCCCCTCTGCCGTCGCTCCCCTGTGCAACAGCGCCACTCGTTCGCGCTTCTTCCTCGACGTGCCCGCGCCAGGAACACCTGCGGCGCCCGTCTCACTGCTGGTCGACCTCGAGCCCGAAACCACCAACACCTTCGAAGTGCAGGCGGTGGACCGCGCCGGCAACGCCAGTGCGACCACCGTCGTCGAAGTGTTCGAGGGATCTTTGACCATCGCCCAAGCGACGAGCGAGAGACCCAACCGCGACACCATGGTGGGCTTCGGCGACCGCGTGGCCTTCCTGATCGACGACGGCGTCTCGGGCGACGTCACCGACAGCGCTCGGGTCATCGGTCCCGGGCTCGACCTCCGCTTTGGCACCGCTGACGACGAGAACCTGGTGTTTTCGAGCTTCGTGCTGGCCACCCCCAACACCGCCGCCACCTTCGACGACGACGCCCGGCAGGTGGCAGCCCTGAGTGGCGGCTCGGCCGGCATCGCCTTCATCGAGGGCTTCTTCATCGACGCCACCCACGCGGGAACCCTGGATTTGCTCCCGTTCGGCAACGACTCCGTCTTCGTCGGCGACTTTCCCTTCCCCCTGACACCCTTTCCCTCCTTCGGAGCACCCGTCGGCTGCGGCGAACAGAAGGGCTTTCGCAATCCGAGCATGTCCCAGGGCCGAATCCTGGTGACCTGCTTCGCCAGCGACACCAACCACGACGTGTTCTTGTTGTCGCCGGGACCAAACGGCGTCTTCGAGTTCAGCGGCGACCCCGGCCGCGACGACACCTTTACTGCCATCGCGGGGGACCCGGTGTTGCGGGAGCATCTGCCGGTCCTGTCCGACGAGACGGCGGCGTGGATGCTTGAGGTCTCGGCTGAGTCCTTCACGCTGCAGGTGCGCAGGCCAGGTGCGGATGGGCTCTTGGGAGCAGCTGGCGCCCTCGACGACGACACCAGCAACGTCGCCACCGACATCCCCGCCGCCCAGGTCACGCAGCCGGGCTTGTACTTCCCCGAGGACCCCAGCGTCCCCGCTTGTCAGCGCGGGCTCGTCTACGCCACGGCGGCGCTGACCATCCTCCACCACAACCCTGGCGCCGACGGCCTCTTCGCCGAAAGCGGCGGCGACGACGTTCGCACCGTCATCGAGTCGAGCGCTGCTGGGCCCATCGGTGCCCTGCACATCGGGCCGGGCGTCATCAGCTACCAGACTGGCTCCGCAAACGGCCCCGTGGTGATCTCCCCGGGGCCCAACCGCTGCTACGAAGCCGAAGGGGCAGTCGGATCCGACGACGAGCGCACCGAGCTCGGCACCCTCGCAGCCGCCGGCGTCGCCGTCGCCAACGGGGGCTGGTTCGAGTTCTCGACGCCCGGGATCTTCTTGAACCAGCTGCTGTTTCACGATCTCTTGACGCGGCGCCCGCTGCTGGCGGTGCAGCAGACCCCCGTCGACGACGACATCATGGGCGCTGACTTTGCTCTCTTTGCCAGCGGCACCGGCGACATCAAGCTCATCGACTTCGACGACCTGTTGCTGCGATCAAAGAACGATGCCTCGATCTTCAAGCGCTCGTTCATCAGCAGCGGCCCGCTCATCGCCTCGAACGACGACGACGTCGACGCCATCAACATCGTCGCACCCGGCATCGACGGCGACCTGCTCAGCAACGACGACGTCACCGTGCTGATCTCGAGCGATGCCGTTGGCGGCGCGGTGATTGATGACCTCCAGGGCAGCCAGCGCAACTTCGGGATGTCGACGTCGGTGATCGCTTGGCTGAGCGGCACGGAGGATCCCGGCTTCGGCTTTCCCAACGCCGACGTGCGCATCCAGTTCGCGGGCGCCGACCAGACCTTCCAGCGCGACGACGGCACCGGCGGCGAAGACGATTGCCAGGTCAACATCAGCGGCGGGAACCTCAGCCGCGGCTTCGTCTCCGTCGACGGCACGAGGGTCACCTGGCTCGACCGCACTGTGGCCAGCTCCGCGGGACAGGCCATGATCTTCGAGCCAACCGTCGCCAACCTGCCCTGCGGCGGCGGCAGCATCACCCCTTTGACCAACGCAACCTTCCCCAACGTCACCATGCCCATGAGCGAGGGAAAACGCGTCGTCGCCTTCGCCACCGACGCCTTCGCCGGCACACCCCTGGGCTTGCTGCTCTTCGACACCCCCTCGGAGTTCCGGAACTTCATCCATCGTCGCCGCAGCTGTCGCCTCCCCACCGGCTGGAGCGTGCCCATTTCAGGCGACGGCTTGGCCTTCTTCGAGGGCAGCGCTGTCTTCACGATCCAACAGGGCGGGCTGCAAAAGACCGCGATGTGCGATCTCGCCAGCGACATGGTGCGCATCGTCGACGCCAACCAACCCGGCTCGTCCTCCGTCAGCGCGAGCGGGCCCGCCCTGGTGTTGCGCTCGGCCGCCAGCGACTCCGTGTCGCAGCTGCTGCTCGACCGCTGAGCTCAAACGTCGGCGCTTCTCAGCGCTCCAACGCCAAACCGCCGAAGCCGGGATTGGAGGTTGCCCGCTCGAGCAGCACAGCGGCGCTCAGCCCCTGGGATCCGATGACGTCGTCGAGCTGGGCGCGGTCAAAACGCAGCACGGCCGAGAGGTCGTCGCCGGGGTCGCCGCGCTCGGAGTTCACCCAGAGGTTGCCGTCGGGGTCAAAGAGGATCCCGCCCGGCTTGCGCACGCTGCGGCCGGTCGCGCTGTCGTCGTCGTCGGATTCCAGGGAACCCACGGGCTCCACCGCACGCACTTCGGAGGCCCCGGGCAGGGCGACGTCGTCTGCGTCGAAGCGGCTCACCGCCAAACCGTCGTTGCTGGCCACCCAGAGGTCGCCGTCGTCGTCGAACTGCAGACCTTCGACCAACGCGAAGCTCGTGTACGTCAGCGTCAACAAAGGCGTCTGCTCCCCACCCGCGGCCAGCTGCGCGGGCGCGAAGGCCATGACGGCGTTGTCGTTGGCGCCGCCGTCATCGGGGGCTGCGTCGCTGAGCCACAGGTCGCCCTCGTCGTCGAAGGTCAGACCGGCGGGCTGGTCGAAGCCCACATGGGTGAGGGTGCGCGTCGGCGTCGTCGGTCCAGGTCCATCGAGGTCGGAGGCAACGAAGAGCTCGACCCGTCCCTCGACGGCGACCCACAGTCCGCCTTCTCCGTCGCTCACCAAGCCGATGGGGGAGCGGAGGCTCGCGCCGTCGGTCTCGATGATCGTCGCTGGGGTGGGCGAGCCCGAGGTCGAGAGATCGCGCGCAGCAAGCTCGAGCAAGCGATGGCCGGCGTTGTCTGTGACCCAAAGGTCGCCGTCGGCGTCGAAGGCGGCGGCGTTGGCGTGGGTGCCGTCGGGGAGGCGCAGCACGATGTCGGGTCCGCCCGTCGGATCGGCGCTCAGGCGGTCGGCAGCCCAGCCTTGCAGCTCGCCCTTGTCGAAGTGCGGGACCCACAGGCGGCGAAAGGAGGCGCTCGAATCGTCGTCGTCGGCGTCGTCGACGACCGAGGGGCAGGCCACGGCCCAAAGCGCCTGCAGGAGCAACCAGGTTGGCGGTCGAAAGCCCGTCGTTGCCGCCATGTCTCGCTCCCCCTGAAAAGCGCACCGACCATCGCCGAACTCTCCCAGCGGTGCGCGGCAAGCACCCCACGCGCGGGGGCCCTGGCGCTCAGGGCGGGCGGCATCGATTGATCCCGACGGATCCACCACAACAGTTTGAGATCACAACTGATCCAGCATCGATCTTGACTACTCCCGATTCGATGCGTATCTTCTCTATATGACTCTTATCGCTTCATCTTGGGACTCCGTGATCGCTTCGACGGTCGGCCGCTCCCACCACCGCGCGCGCCGGGGGAGCCAAGACGCCTGCGCGCTGCGGCTGGGTGGGGGCTACGCGGTGGCCGTCGTCTGTGACGGCTGCTCTGGTGGCGAGTCCTCGGAGGTGGGCGCGGGCCTGGGCGCTCGCTTCCTCGCCGCCGACCTCGCTCGCCGCTTGAGAAATGGCTCCGCCGTCGAAGACATCGGTGCCGCCTCGATCGCTGCCCTGGTCGACATGCTCAAAGAGACCGCCCAGCGCTGCAGCGTCAACGACGACGACGTCACGGCTGTCATCGCCTCGTGTTTGCTCTTCACGGTGCAGGTCGCTGTGATCGCGCCCGAGCGCTACTGCGTCTTCGGCGTCGGCGACGGTCTGGTGCGGGTGAACGGGCGCTTCATCCCCGTGCCTGCACCCACCGACGGCGCGCCGGATTGTCCGGCCTATCGCCTGGTCAATGGGCTCGATCACCACGCCAGCTTGCGCGTGCACGCGAGCGGAGCGGCATCGTCGCTGCGCTCCATCACCATCGCCACCGACGGCGCCCTGGAGCTCGCAGCTTTGACGACGCTGCCGGAGGATCACTGCGGCGCCCTGGCGCTCTTCGAGCAAGACGAGCGCTTCGTGCTGAACCCGAGCCTCGCGACCAAACACATCGCAGCACTCGGGCCCCAGGCCCCCGAAGACGACTGCACCGTCGTCGTCTTGCGTCGGCGCGGTCCAGCCCAACCCGATCAGCACAGTGGGACCGTGCTGGGCGAGCTCGATGGCGGAGGGATGTCGTGCACGTGAATCTCGACGGCCAAGCCTTTGTGCTCCACGACAGGGATCTCGTCGGCGAAGGCGGCGAAGCGCGGGTCTACGCCTGCGGCCAAAACGACGTCGTCAAAGTCTTTCACGACGGTGCTCCTGCCCCGCTGGTGGCCCTGCGCCGACGAAAGCTCTGCGCGTTTCCAACGGGGTTGCCGGCGGCCTTCATCACCCCGCAAGCTCTCGCGCTTGACGACAAGGGCAACGTCGTCGGCTACCGCATGCGCCGCATTGTTGGCGCCATCGACATCGCGCGCCTTCAGCGTCCCCAGCTGCGCGCCCAGGCGGTGAACGCCAATCGCGTGCTCGCGATCTTCCGGCAGTTGCTCGAGTCCCTGGCTGCCTTGCACGCGCGCTCGGTCGTCGTGGGCGATCTCAACGACGGCAACATCATCCTCGCCGACGGCGGTGCTGGCCTGCCCTTCTTCATCGACGCCGACTCGATGCAGATCGGTGCCTTGCCCTGCCCCGTCGCTCACGAGCGTTTCCTCGATCCCCTCTTGTACGGCGTGAACCTCACCAACGCCCCTTGCTTCTCGGTGGGCAGCGACCACTACGCGCTGCGGGTGTTGCTCTTTCAGTCGCTGTGCTGCGTGCACCCCTACGGCGGCACCCATTCGAAATTGCCTACGCTCTTGAGGCGCGCCGAAGCGCGACACAGCGCCCTGCGCGCCGACGTCGTTCTGCCTCGCATGGCCCTGCGCACCGACGCACTGCCCGACGCGCTGCGCGCTGATCTCGCCAGCTGCTTCGACGACGGCACGCGCGGAGCGCTCGATCCCCAGCTCCTTGACGTCAAATTCGTGCGCTGCGCCTGCGGAATCGAGCACGCCCAACGATCCTGTCCGGCCTGCCGGGTGAAGATCGCCGTGCCCGCAGTCTGTGTGCACGGCAGCGTTTCCTTCGAGCAAATGACCCGCGCTGGCACCGTAAACGCCGCAGTGAGCGAAGGCGGCGTCTTGCGTTTCCTCGTCGAGATCGGGGCCGGTGACGCTGCAAAAGTGGTGAGGGAAAACGGCGACGTCGTCCTGCAGGGCCACCACTTTGGGTTGTCCTTCGGTTTTGCCGGCCGGTTGACCTGGATCGCCGCCCCGCCCAACGACAACCACTGCGAGCTGGTCTGCCTCGACGCCAACGGCAGCGTCGTCGAACGCACCTCGACCGGGACCGTGTTGGGCGCGGTTGCTTGGGCCGCGTCTGCTGCTGGCCTCTTCCGCTTGCACGGCGACACCATCCTCCACCACGAAAGTGGCGTCGTCGTCGGCAAGGCGCTGACGGGTCGCACCTGGCTCTTTCCCGTCGACGACGGCTGTGTGGCCTTGTGGCGCGCGGGCAACGTCGCGCGCCTGCTGTGGTGTCGTCCAGGGCACGCGCCCGTCGATCACGCCCTGCCGGCGATGCCCGGTCGCATCGTCGATCTCCACGTCGTCAACGACGGCGACCGCGTGCTGGTCGGCATCGCCCTCGATCACCAAGGCGTGCGTCTGCATCGGCTGACGCTGCTCTCACGCGCCAAGGGAGTGCTCGCCCATCTCGAGGGCCGGCCCGACGACCAGCCCGTCCTCGGCAACATCCGCGGCAAGATCTTGAGCGGCGCGCACCTGTTGTCGACGTCGGCGACGGGGCTGCTCCTGGTCGACGCCAAAGACTTCAGCGAGCGCGCGCGTTTTCCAGACACGGCAGCCAGCGTCATTCCCCACGGCGTCGACGACAGCGTCGATCTTCTCCGCGGCTCCGGCGGCGACATCTTCGTCGTCTCCGACGCGGCCATCCACCTGCTCCGTCGTCGAGCCGCGACGAGCGCGCCCACCACACCGAACAGGAGCACGCCATGACTCTGCCCCGCCCCGCGTTTTACGACCCGACCACCATCGACCAACTGTGGATCGAACGTGCCGCCGTCGTCGCCGATGAGGCGCGCGCCTATCGGGAGAAGTTCGGCATCGCGCCGTCGTCGAAGGACACCCTGCGCATCGCGGCCTTCGGCATCGATTGCCAGGTCGGCTTTTGCACGCCGGGGGCTTCGCTCTTCGTTCCCGGCGCCATCGACGACACCCGCCGCACCATCGACTGGCTCTACCGCCACATGGACCGCATCACGGGCATGTGCTTTTCATTGGATACACACCGCACGTTCCAGATCTTTCACCCCGCGTTCTGGGTCGATGAGAAAGGCAATCACCCCGCTCCGTTGACGCCGGTCTTTTACGAAGACGTTCGCAGCGGAAAGTGGACTCCCATCGCCCATCCTCGCGAATGTCTCGAATACACCAGAAAACTCGAATCGTCTGGCAAATATGTGTTGACGATCTGGCCCTACCACACCTTGCTGGGCGGCCTGAGCCACGCGCTGGTGCCGGCGTTGATGGAATGCGCGCTCTTTCACGCCTTGGTGCGCAAGAGCCAGACCCACTTCGAGACCAAGGGCACCCACGCCATGACCGAGAACTACTCGGTGCTCTCACCCGAGGTGAAGGAGCTCGGAGGCGCTGCCGTCGGCACCTTCAACGCTGCGTTCTTCCACATGCTGGCCTCCTACGATCGCGTCTACGTCTTTGGTCAGGCGAAGTCGCACTGCGTGCTGTCAACGTTGAAGGACATCGAAGAGCACATCATGAAGACCGACCCCTCGTTGGTCGACAAGATCTACATCCTCGAGGACTGCATGAGCCCGGTGCCGGCGCCGCCCATCTCACCGCTGCCGCCGACCCTCGACTTTCCCCGCCTCGCCGACGAGGGCATCGCCCACTTCAAGAAGATCGGCATGCACGTCGTCACCACCAACGACGCCATCTGAGCTCGCCTCGAACCATCGCCACCACGAACAAAGGACACGCCCATGCCCACGCTCACCGCTCCCACCGTGCAGAATCTCTTCGCGCGCGCGGCCCTTAGCGGCACCCTCAGCGCCCAGTCGCAGACCCTGCTCGCCGGCGATCTGGGACCCATGCTGATTGCCGGGGCCAATGGCCGCCACGTCGACGACATCCAGGCCAGCGAGGTCACCCTGGTCACCGTGCTCATCGATCGCAGCAGCTCGATCTCCGAGGCCCGGCTCACGAAATCGGTGATCCTCGGCCAGAACCTGCTGCTCGATGCCTTCGCTGGCAGCAAAGAGAAAGACGCCGTGCTCTCGGCACTGTGGACCTTCGCCGGCGACGCCACGGTGCTGCACAGCTACATCCCCGTCGACGATGCGCTGCGGCTCGACGACAAAAACTACCGACCCGCTGGCAGCACCCACCTCTACGACACCTACTGCGACGCCGCCGGCGCCAACGTCGCCTACGCCCAGACCTTGCGCGACGCCGGCACACCGGTGCGCTCGATCATCGTCGTCATCACCGATGGCGAAGACTGCGGCAGCAAGCGTCCGGCGCGGGTCTGCAAGAAGCTCTCGGAAGATCTGCTCAAGAGCGAGCAGTTCCACCTGGGCTTCGTCGGCGTCGGCAAAGACGTGGACTTCACCAAGGTAGCCAAGGCCATGGGCTTCAACGACGGCTCCATCTTGGTGCAAAAGGACACGACGACGACGGCGTTGCGGGCTGCCTTTGCCATGGTCAGCAAGTCGGCCATCCGCGCCAGCCAGGGTCGCATCCAACCCGGACCCAACGCGGGCTTCTTCATTCCTTGAGGGGCGCGTTGACGAGGGGCGTGATCGCCAGGGGCATGGGAACGGGGATCACGCCGCCTCGTTCGAGCACGCGACAGGCCTCGTTGAGCGTCGCGCCGGTGGTACGGACGTCGTCGACGACGAAGACGCGCTTCTCCGCCAAGGCCGCGATGGTCTCGGGCGCGCGCAGCTCGAAGCGTCCAGCGACGATCGACGCACGCTCTTCTTTGCTCGCGGCTTCGGCCAAACGAGGATCGCGGCGGCGGGCGACCAGGAGATCGACCAGCGGCACAGACGGCAAGGCCAACGACGACGCCAGCAGGGCCGGCAGATCGAAGCCACGTCGCAAGCGGCGGGTCCAATGCGCGGGCACGAAGGTCACAGCGTCAGCGACGACCGCAGCAGGAGAGGCCGTCGCGTCGACGACGATCCGCTGATGCCACCAGCGCGCCAAGCCGCGGGCCACGGCGACGTCGCGCCCGTACTTCGCGCGGCGGATGACCGTGGCGAGAGGTCCGACATAGAGAAAGGCAGACGGCGACGTCGACGACGGCTCCAGTTGTTCGTCGCAGGTCGCGCAAAAGGAGCGACGCGGGTTCGTCGACGTCGACGATGATTCACCGCACGCCAGGCAGCGCGCGGGCAAGAGGGCATCGACGAGGTCCGCGGGCCAGGTCACGGGCGAGGTGTGATCCGCGAGCGGGTGCCTTGCAATCGCTCATCGGTGTGCGACACCGAAGCAAATCTCGAGGCCTTTGCGCCGTGCCAACGGCTCAAAGCAGGAGCACTTCATGTTGCGTTCGTCGACGCTGGCGCTCGGTTCTCTCGCCTGGTTGGGACTGTGCTTCGTGGCCGCCTGCCCTGTCCCCGAAGACGGAGGACTGCTCGGCGAAGGTGAGGGCGAAGGCGAGGGCGAAGTCGAGCCCCCGGGCGACGGCGACTGCCCCGTCGTCGCTGGCGCCAACTCGGTGTGCGACGTGCAAGACAGCGCCAGCGCCAACGCCGTCGCCGAAGGCGCCCTGGTGACTCTCCCCGGCGTCATCGCCACCAGCCCGGCCTTTGGTTCGTCCTTCGAAGCCGGCGTGCCGAGCCGCTTCAACCTCTACGTCGCCGACAACCCCAACGACAAGCGCGGGGGCGTGCTCGTCACCTGGTTCGCCGACGCTGGCCTGCCCACCGACATCGCCATCGGCGACGTCGTCACCGTGACCGGCCAGGTCTCGGAGTTCAGCCTCGCCGACAGCGGCGGCACCGAGACGCGCATCGACGCCCAGACCCTGACCAAAGACGGCGGCAACACGCCCCTGCTGCCCCTCGTCGTCACGGAGGCTGATCTCTCGAGCAGCAGCGCCGAGGATTATGAAGGCGTGCTCGTCACCCTCAACGACGTCGAGGCCGCGAGCACGGGCCAGTTCGCCTTTACGCTCACCGGCGGCATCAACGTCGCTACGGCGATCTTCGATTACCCGGCGATCGCCGGCGAGACCTTCACCTCGATCACGGGCGTGGTGCGCTTCGACATCTTCGACGGCGAGGGCTTCGAAGTGCAGCCGCGCCAGGCCAGCGACGTCGTCAGCGAAGGCAGCCCGACCTCGACGGTCACCCAGCTCAACGACGGCACCGTGACCCGCTGCGCCGACAACGCCGACTTCAACCAGTGCGTCGTCGCCGTCAGCGGCGTCGTCACCGCGGCTCCCGATTTCCTCTTCGACGACGACGAACGCGGGGCGCTCTTTGGTTTCTACATCGCCGATCCCGCCAACGTCGACGGCGCGGGCCGCCTCAACCGCAACTCCGGCATCCTGGTCACCATCAGCCCCGAAGATCCCATCAGCGTCGTCTCCCTCGATGGCTACACCTTTGACCAAGACGACAACCACGCCTTCTTGGCGGGGGCGGCGCCAGAGGTCGGTGACGTGGTCGAGGTCACGGGAGACAACGCCGGACGCTTTGGTGAACGGGCCCTGCGCTTCACCTCGCGTCTCAAGAAGATCAGCACGACGACGCCGCCGCTGCCCGCTCTGTTCGGAACGGGTGGGCTCGATCCCTCCGAGCTCAAGGGTGGGCGTCCCGAGATCGCCAATGGTGACTTCCCCGGTCTCGAGGGCATCGCGCCTTCGGCCACCATCGAGGACTGGCACGGCGTGCTCGTCGAGCTCCGCGACGTCGTCACCACCACCGCCTGCTACAGCCAGGTGAACGGCTCGACGGGGACGGCGGCGGACTTCGGCAACTTCCTGGTCACCGGCGACGTCGAGATCAGCGACAGCTTCAACCTCGATCAAGAATTCAGCGGCTTCTGGTTTGCCGATCATGTGCCCAACAACGCCGACAAGGTGTGCACCAACCTGGCGAACAAGTGTCAGGACAGCCGCGCCCTCGGTCAGACCTTCACCAAGCTCGTCGGCATCGTCAGCGTCTCCTTCAACGTGACGCGCGTGAACCCACGAGGCAGCGCCGACTTCGAGGTCACCCCGGGCCTGGTCGAAGAGGGCTCGCCGGCGGCCAACTGTCCCTGAGCATCGCCTTTCAGCTGATGGAAAAAGCCGGCTGCAAGCCGGCTTTTCTCTTTCGATTTTCGGGGGCAGGATCGGCCTCCTCGCACCTACGCTGCTGACACCGGCGCGTCGGCGGCAGCCTGCTCCGTCATCGGCGGCACCGGCGTCCCCCTCCAATACTTGCCGGTCAACATCCCCCCAAACATCTTAAAGTCCCCCAGCAGTGACCATACAGGATAGGTAAATGTTGCTGGGCGGTTCTTCTCAACGATGAAATGCGCGATCCAGGCCGGGCCATAGCCCAAGACGGGGGTGAGCAAAAGCAGCAGCGGCTGCAGCGTTGCGAAGGCGTACACGGCGTTTGCGAGAATGGCGACGGTGCCCGCAAAGTGGAGGTGGCGGCAGAGAGGCACGGCGTGCTGCGAGAGGTAAAAAGGCCAGAAGGCGGCGAAGGTGGGGATGCGCTTCTTGCTCATGCTCTAAAGCTATCCTTCTGGCGCCGCAGGTCGAAAATACGGGCCACGACGTCGCCTGTTTGCGGGCCGATCTGTTGGTGCAGGGCGAGCAAAAAGGGGTTCGTCTGCTTCTCGACGCCGAGGATCGAAGGGACCGACGATCGTGCCTTTCCCATCTCTTGCTGCAGGCCATCACGCCGCGCGACCACCGCAGCAATGTGGGGTGCCACGCTGACGGCAAAGGCGAGGTTGGCCGCGGTGTACTCGTGAGCACAGCAGACCAAGGCGTCGTCGTCTTCGGCAGCCAGCGTCGAGAGAGATCGGTGCAGGTCCTCGGCGCTCCCTTCGAACAACCGCCCACACCCGGCACCAAAAAGGCTGTCGCCCACGAAGAGGGCCGGGCGCTGGGCCAGGTGCGCAACGACGCTGGCAAGCCCGGCGTGTCCATGGCGCACGACGACGTCGATGCGCTCGTCGAAGGCGAAGGCGATGTGACCGCGGGTGTGGGCTGCCACATCAAGCACGCGAAAGCCCAAGCCGCCGACGTCGAAGACGGCGCCGACGTCGACGCCGCGGGTCAGGCCGGGGATGCGATCGCGGTCGCGCTCGGGACCCACCACCGTGCAGCCCGTGCGCTCGTGCAGCTCGAGGTTGCCGCCGACGTGATCGGGGTGGTGGTGCGTGCACAAGACGGCGTCGAGGGCGCGGCCTGCGTGTTCGAGCCACGCGAGCACGGGGGCAGCTTCGCAGGGATCGACGACAACGACCGCGCCCCCCGTGACGTCGTCGTTTTCGAGCACGTAGACGTAGTTGTCGCTCCACACGGGGAGCTGGACGAGCTTCTTCAATGTTGACGCTCCACCACGACCGCGGTACCGAATCGACAGCTCTACTCAGGTCGTGGATCGATGGCCGAGTGGCTGAAGGCGCAGGTTTGCTAAACCTGTATAGGGGAAACTCTATCGAGGGTTCGAATCCCTCTCGGTCCGCCAAAAGTAGAGTGAAAGGAAACGGCGCCCTCAGGCGCCGCTTCTCTTTTGTAGGGTGAAACCAGGGTCAGCGACGGAGAGAGAGCGCGCCGATGAGGGCGGCCAGGCCCGCGGTGCCCACCAAGAAGGCCATGTCGAGCATGCCGTGGCCCGGCACCAGGGCGACGTCGACGGAGCCCAGCAGCGCCCGCACGAGAGCGAAGCCGGCGACGCCGAAGCCAAGGCCGGCCAGGGTGCTGCGCGCGCTCTTGACCCCAAAGAGGAAGACAAAGGGCACAACGACGACGGCGGCGGCCCCCAGTGACAGCCAACCCGCCCACGCGCCCACACCTTCGGGAGCAAAGCCCAAGAGCGCACCCGAGCCGAGCAGAGCCCCCAGCGCCATGCCGGGCGTGGCCTTCGCCGTCGACAGAAAGCCATCGCGACGACGAGCGCGCGAGAGCCCGAGGCCGGTCAGCACCAAGGCAATGGCCAAGCCGCCGCCGGCGTGATCGCGCGTCGCTTTCTTCACAGCTGCAGCAGCGTCCAAGCCCCCGGCGCCGTAGCGAATGGGATCGTTGAGCTTCTTGCTGCTCTGCTTGAGGATTTTCTCGACGCGATCGGGATCGGTGACGCCCGACGAGATCACGAGGGCGGCGGCGGCAGCGACGTGGGGAGTCGCCATCGACGTGCCCTGGAAGGGAAAGAAGCCGTGGGTGTTGGCGTCGCCGCGGCCGATGGTGTTTTGCAACACGCCGTCGGGGAGGCCGTCTTTGTTGAGGTCGACGCGGGTGTCGCCACCGGGTGCAGCGATGTCGGTCTCTTTGCCGTAGCTCGAATAAAACGCGAGCTTGCCGTCAGGACCCAGAGCAGAGACTGCGACGCAGCCGTCGTAGGCCGCGGGGTATTCGACCTTTTGGCGCGCGCCATTGCCGGCGGCGCAGGCCACGGTGACGCCCTTGTCGTGGGCGTACTTGACGGCCCGGGCCAAGGTCGAGCTGTACATGCCGCCACCCAGCGACATGTTGATGACCTTGGCGCCGTTGTCGGCGGCGAAGCGGATGCCGTTGGCGATGTCGGCGACGGTGCCAGAGCCGCGATCGCTCAGCACCTTGATCGGCATGATCTTGGCCTTGGGCGCGAGGCCGACGACGCCGAACGCGTTGTTCGTGCTCTGGGCGATGGTGCCGGCCACGTGGGTGCCGTGGCCGTTGCCGTCGGAGGGATCGGCGTTGTTGTCGACGAAGTTGAAGCCAGCGACGATCTCCGTCTCTTTCAAATCCGGCACGCGCTTCAGCTTCGACTTCTTGCCGTTGGGCAAAAGGCCGGGCGAAACGCCGGTGTCGATGACGGCGACGATGACGCCGCCACCTTGGCAGGTCTCCCAGGCGCCTTCGGCGTTGACCATGTCCATGTGCCACTGGCTTTTGTACATCGGGTCGTTGGGCTTGCCCGGATTGGGTTTGAGCGCGTCGGCAGTGGCAGCCCCCGCCTCGAGGTCCTGATCGAACAAGCGGTAGCGCACGTTGGGTTCGACGCTCTCGATGCGGCCATCCTTTTTCATCAAATCAACGATCTCGGCGATTTCAGCGGGCGCCCCTTGGAGCACGAAAAGGTTGCCCTCGGCGGCGTCGGTGGTGTCCTGCAGGAAGATGCCCTCGTTGTGATTGATCCAAAAAACGCGGCGTTCGTCGCCGACGCCGACAGGCTGGGGCTCAAGACCCAACAGGGTGGCAATGTCGTCGTTGTCCAGGTCGTCTCCAAAATCGACCACGAAGCCATCCGCTTCATGGTCCACAACATCGCCGCCATCATCGAAGGAGGCGACGCTGGCCTCCTGTTCGACGAGGGGCATGTCCCCGGCGTGGGCCAGGGCCGGAACCAGGGCGACCAGAGAGACGGGCAACAAACGCATCATCGGAAGCCTCCACACACGACCAACGCTCCCGAGCTCGGGACGTCCGCATCAACACTAACCATTCCCACCGTTGGTCGCGCGTCGAGGGACTTTTTTTTCTGTGTGCCGACGCGGCGTGTAGGCAGGTGGAGTCAGAGGGTGGTGTCGACGACACCCAATCGCACACGGGCGTCGTCAATCAGCCCCGCGATCTCCTCTCGGGCGAAGCGCCGGCGCAGCAGATCATCCTTCACCCTTGAGGGTGCGCCGACGTCGATCTTGCCCAGCTGGCGCAGCACCAGAGCGCTCTGCAGGAACGAGCGGCAGACGCAGACGCGCTCATCGAGGTCCGCCCGCCCGAGGAGCCGGCCCTTCACGCTGTGGATGAACACACGCTCGACCGGATCTGATTCCGGCACCAGAGCGGCGGCGGCTTCGACGACGGCGTCCACTTCGGGCCAGTGGGCTCCCGCACGCCGCAACTCCTGGCGCAAGGCAGCACCCCTGAGCCCGGCGCACACGGCCCCAAAGAGCAAGAAGGCCTGCATGTCTTTTTCGACGTCGTCACCGAACAAGCAGAAGCGCACCCGCGCCGGCAGCTGGGAACGCAGCAGCAGCAGGGCGCCGAGCTTGTAACCGACCTGTTCGGCGATGGCCTGCGGCCTGCCCGCCAGCAGCAGCCCGAGCTGATCCTTGAAAGTGATGCCGTCGAATTGCACGCCGTCGAGGGTCATCTTTTTTTCGACGACGCCGCGCAGGTGGGCCGGCGAACCCGACACGAAATAGAGCGGCGAAAAGCGCGGCGCGCTCGGCTCGGGTCCGGTGCGCAGCGCCCGCAACAGGGGCACGGTGCCCGCGACGGCGTGCTTGTCGACAGCGAGCTCGAAGGGGATGGCCAACAAGCCGCGCAGCGACGAGAAGCGGGTGTCGAGATAGGTCTTGTCGATGTCCCAGACGAAGACGTCGACGACGCCGTCGCCCTGCTCGACCTTGCGATCGTTGCTGGCCTTGATGAAGCGCGACGTCACGCCGCCTGCAGTCCCAGATCGAGGGCGAGCACCTGATCGAGCACGGTCTTGGCGCTGGCCCGGGAGGCGAGCACGTCGTCGACGCCGCACAAGAGCGGCAGCTGCAGTCCGTGTTGGCGCGCCAGCCGCGCCCCCTGCCGCGCGGTGACGACGCCCTCAAGCTCGACGACGGCGCCGTCGACCTCGCCCGCGGCCCACTGCTCGCCGAAGGCACGGTGCAGGCGCGTCGACGTCAAATTGCGCGGAATCAGATCGCCGACGCCGGCCAGGCCGGTGAAGGTGGCGCGGTCGGCGCCCAGAAACACGCCGAGCCGTTGGGCCTCGATCAGCGCCCGCACCGACAAGAGCCCCTCATCGGTCTCGCCAAAACCGCTGCCCCGCGCGAGGCCCGCAGCGAGGTGGCCGACGTTCGAGAGCGCGCCGGCGACTTCGACGCCGACGACGTCGTGTGTGGCCGAGATGCGCACGGTGGTGCCCTCGGTGAGCGCCCGCACGGCCTGCACGGCTTCGTCGTAGCGCGAAGCGACCGCTGCCGAGAGGGGCCGACCCGCAGCAGCGTCGTCGACGTAGAGGGGACCGCCGAGCACGGCGATCTTCTTCCAGCACGAACGCGCGCGGATCATCTGGTGCGGCAGCGCAAAACCGACGCCAGCACCGCGCGCGGCGTGCAAGACGATCTGCGATCCGCGGGCCACCGCCGCGACCCCATCGACGACGTCGACGATGGCAGGGGCCGGGATCGCCAAAAAGATCAGCGCAGCTTGGGCGACGGCTTCGACCGGGGAGGCGAAGCGCGCCCCGAGGCTCTCAAGCTCTGCCCGCTGCTTTGGATCGCGTGCCGCGACGACAACGTCGACGCCGGCGCGCGTCAACAAGAACAAGGCCGCGCGGGCGAGCTTTCCGCCGCCGATCAAGGCCACCATCATGACGACCTCGACGACGACGACGCCAGGCTGCGGTGATCGGCGGCCAGGGCGGGCTTGAGGCCCAGGCCGCGCTCGAGCCCGAAGCCCTCGAGGCGGTTCGAATAATAAAAGAGCAAGGCCCGATCGGTGGCAACGACTCGATCACCGCGGCGGGTGAGGGCGGCGCGGGTGTGATAGGTCGAGAAATGGCGCAAGGCTTCGGCGACGACGTCGTCGGCGCTGCCCTTCTCCACGGTCGGCACCAGCCGCACACCGCCGCGGGCACACAGAGTACGCATCTCGCCCAGCTCGCGATCCACCTCGACGTAGACCTCGCGCAGCGCCAGGTCCTCGACCCTTCCCCCTGCACGCAGCAGTCGCACCAGGTCGGTGCCGGGGTTCTTTTTGCGCAACAAGAGCAAGGTTGCGTGAGCGCAGAGGTGCGTGGCCTGGATGACAGTGTCTTTGGCGTAGGCGTCGACGATGCGCTCGCCCACTTCGCGCGTGAACTCCGCATCGCGCTGAGGATCGACTGTGACCTCGCCATCGCGCAACACGTAGTCGCGGGGATCGATGACGCGCCCCCGTGGATCGAGACTGTTGCCCTCGTCGTCGACGTCGTTGCCGAAGGGATCGATGGCCCGTCCGACGGTGAAGTAGATCTTGGAATCGAGCGAGAAGAGCTGCGTCAAGAAGTCGAGGATGCGCCTGGGCTTGGTGGCTTCGTCGTCGGTAATAATATATCGTGATTTTCCGACTTCTTGCAAAAAATCGTCGATCAACGTCTCGGCTTCGAGCACCAGCTGGAACGAGAGCGTGGCCGGCACGACGTAGAAGCGGTCCTTTTTTTTCTGGTTCTTCAGGTTCTGCACGTAGGCGCTGACGCCGGTGCCGAGCAGCCCGAGCTTGAGCTTTTTCTCCAACGCTCCGGTTCGACTGCGGGTACCGCCGGGAAAGAAGATGTTGTCGTAGTCGTTTTCGAGGGTGAGCTGGGCATATTCCTTGAGAACATCTTTGTAGAGTGGATCCTGCTTGCGGCGATCAACGGTATATGCGCCGAGATTGCGCAGAAAAAAACCGAGCATCGGGTTCGAAAACAAGTTGAGCCCGGCGCCGTACAGGAATGGCGGCATGCCCATCTTCCACAGCGCCCAGCCGACGGCGATGGAGTCCATGTGGCTCACGTGCGTGGGCACGAGCAGCAAGGTCCCGCGCTTGCGCAGCTCATGCAGCTGGGCGACCTGGCCTTGCACAACGATGCTCTTGTCGACGCCCAGCCAGGCCTGGGGCCCGTCGCCAAGGATCGACGGCAAGCCCTCGATCAGGCGCTTGGGAGAGACGGCGTTGAGCAACAGGCCAATGACGGGCTCCCCAGCACGGGTGACGGCGTCGTAGACGCGCTCGTCGAAGCGGCCGCAGATCTCCTCGGCGTAGCGGCGGACGATGCGGCGCACCAGCGACGAGAGCTCGCGTTCGGAGGCGCTGCCCACACCTTCGCTGAGCTCGTGCCAGAAGGTGGCTTCGTCACCGCGCTCGCCCTTCAAGCGGCGCAGCTCATGGTAAACGCTGTCGGCGACGACCTCGTCCAGACGCAGCCCCGACGTCGTCACTTTCTCTTCCACGACGCGGCCGATGACGTCGGTGAGGATGCGCTCCCGATCTTGCTTCCGCATGATCAGTGCCGGAAGTGGCGCTCACCCGTGAGGACCATCGCCATGTTGCGGGCGTCGGCTGCGGCGATCACCTCATCGTCACGCTTGCTGCCGCCCGGCTGGGCCACGGCGCTGACGCCGGCGTCGGCCAAGACGAGCAAACCGTCAGCGAAAGGAAAGAAGGCATCGGAGCCGCAGGCCGATCCCTGCGGATCGTGTTTGTGCTCGCGGGCTTTGGACACCGCGATGCGCGCGCTGTCGACGCGGCTGGTCTGTCCGCCGCCCGAGGCGATGAGGATGACGTCGTCGTGATCGGTCTGGGCCAGCGTGATTGCGTTGGATTTCACCGGGGCGCACAGCCGCCAGGCGAGATCGAGCGCGCGCCATTCGTCGTCGGTGGGGGCGCGCTTGGTCGCGACTCTGCCCTCCCGCACCGTGCGCGGCACGACGTCGTGTTGTTGCACCAGGAGTCCACCGGGAATGCCGCGCGCGGACAGCCGAGGCAGGGGAGCGGTGAGCAGCTCCGGCACAGCCAGCAGTCGCAGCTGCGTCTTCTTCGCAAAGATCTCGAGGGCGGCCTCGGTGAAGCCGGCGGCGACGATGACCTCGAGAAACACATCGCTCATGGCGTGGGCGGTGTGATCGTCGACGACGCCGCCGACGGCGACGATGCCGCCGAAGGTGCTCAGCGGATCGCCCTTGAGCGCCTGCTGCCACGCGGCTTTGCACGATGACGACAGAGCAGCACCGCACGGCGTGTTGTGCTTGATGACGACGGCGCCGGTCTTTCTGGCTTGGGCGGGTTGGGCGTCGACCAAACAGCGCAAAGCAAAGATGGCGGCGTCGGCGTCGAGGAGGTTGTTGTAGCTGAGCTCTTTGCCTTGCAGCGGCAGGGCGGTGGCCAGGTCGAGCTCTTTGCGGGGCGTGGGCACCGAGTAGACGGCGGCCAACTGGTGCGGGTTTTCGCCGTAACGCAGCGTCGACGTTCGCTGTCCCACCAGGGGCAGCACCTCGCCGAGACCGGCGGCGGCACAAGCCTCGCGGTGCTCTTCGGGGAGCTCGATCTCGTGCTTGAGCGCCAGCCGCGCAGCGATGGCAGCGTCGTAGGCCGCGGTGCGCGCGAAGACCTTCAGCGCGAGCCGACGTCGCAATTGGTGGGCCGTGCTGCCGCCGACGTCGAGAGCGACGATGAGATCCTCATAGTCGGCCGGATCACAGACGACGACGACGGAATCGTGGTTCTTGGCCGCCGAGCGCAACATGGCCGGGCCGCCGATGTCGATGTTCTCGATGAGCTCTTCCCAACTGGCATCGGTCTGCCCCGCGATCTTCTCGAAGGGGTAGAGGTTGACGACGACGAGGTCGATGGGCGTGATGCCGTGGGCCTGCATCTGCTCCATGTGCTTGGGGAAGTCGCGCCGACCGAGCAGGCCACCGTGAATCTTGGGGTGCAGCGTCTTCACGCGCCCATCGAGCATCTCGGGGAAGCCCGTGTGCGTCGACACGTCTTTCACCTCGACGCCGGCATCGCGCAGTGCCTTCGCCGTGCCGCCCGTCGACAACACCTCCACCTTCGCACGCGCCAAAGCCTTGCCAAGCTCTGGGAGCCCGGTCTTGTCGGAGACGCTGATCAAGGCGCGGCGGATGGGGATGACGTCGAGCATCACTCCAAGTCACCCGGGGGTCACAAAGCGTCAAGGGATGACGACGACCGAGAGAGCCGATCCGCATACGACACCGCACCCAGGCGGAGCGACGAGCCGTACTTCCCGAAGGGCAGGAGCAGACGAGGACTCCTCCGTCGTCGAGGCCGTCCGGCAGCTGCCGTCGGTGGCTTAGGCGGTTCGGCTCTCCAGCTGTGCTCAGCGCGCCAGCGTCGTCGGCGCGAGGGCGGTCCAGGCCGCATCGAGGTCGGCGTCTTTGGCACCGAGCCCGCGCAGCAGCAGCAGCATCGTCGACGACGCCACCCGGGCACTGTGCAGGGCTGGATCGAGGATGCGATCGCGCTTTTGAAAGTGCGAGACGCCGTGCAGGGCGGCCCAGAGCGCGAAAGGGAAGAGGCGGATCGTGGCTGGGTCGGCGGCGGGCTCCAACACCGCCACGACATCGTCGACGCAAGCGCCTACGACGGCGAGCAGGTCTTGCACTCCTTGCTCCAAGGCCCGCGCGTCGGCGTCGGCGTACACCGGGTCGGGGGACGAGAGCACCTCGTCGATCAAGCGAAAGCGGGCGGGGTGCCGCTCCCGCTCGGCGAGCCAAGCATCGGCCAAAGCCCAAAAGGGTGCCCAGAGCAAAGCACGCGGTGGCAGCGGCAGGGCGCGTGCCCGAGCGACAGCGTCGACGAGGGTGGCCAGCAGCTCGGACAGAGCCTGGGCCTGCAGCGCCGCGACGACGGCCTGTTTGCTGGGGAAGAAACGGTAGAGGGCGCCGAGCGCTGCACCGTTGCGTCGCGCGAGCTCCGTCGTGGTCAGACCGGCCAAGCCACGCTCCGCCACCAGCTCCAGGGCAATGGCCAGGATCTCCTCGTGGCGCATGGCGCGGTGCTCGGCCCGGCGCGTGCCCGGGATCCGCGTCGACGGTGTTCTCGGCTTCTTCTTCATGTGACGGTGGTTGCTCCGGCGGCCGGTCTACCTCCTGGATCCCCTGAAGCAGAATGCACCGACGGCGCTTCGCGTGTCGGTGAATTGTCTACAGGTTCATCGCCTGCGGCGATGAATTGCCCTCAGGTTCATCGCCTGCGGCGATGAAATGTGGAGGTCGACTTGGTGGTGCGAGGCGGCGACGTCATCGACGTCAACCAGCACCGTGACCGCAGCGTCGACGTTGGCATCGTCGGCGACGACGTCGGCTACGGCTGCCTCTGTGCCGTGGCGCCATCACCGTCGAGGCCGATCGCCTCACCGGTGCCAGACCGGGGAGGCTCGTGCGGGGACCTCAGCCGACGCCGACAACAGGTAACGAAGGGCCCCCTCAGAGTGCGAGACGACGCTGGCGGCGCTCGTCGTCGATGCGCTTGTGAGCGATGGCGCAGTACTCGCCGTCGCGTTCAATCCCGACCCATTTCCGGTCGAGGCGGTCGCACGCGAGCAGGGTCGATCCGGATCCGCCGAAGCAGTCCAGCACGCGGTCGCCCCGGTTCGTCCCCGCCAGCACGAGGCGCTCCATCAACTTGAGGGGCTTCTGCGACGGGTGTTTGCCGTGCACCCGTTCCCGCTGGGGTGTCACCGGGATTTCCCAGAAATTGCGCATCTGTTTCCCACCATTGAGACCTTTCATGTCGGCGTAATTGTAGGTCCAGTTTTTCGCCTTCTTGTTCGTATTGTTGCACAGCCATAGGATTTGTTCCGTACTCTCGGTTAGCATGCGACAGGTGATGTTCGGCTGAGCATTTGGCTTGGCCCAGATAATACTATTAATGATGCGTAAATCCAATCGCGCAGCAATGGCACCGATCGTATAGATATTGTGGTAGCTACCAAAGATGAAGATGTTGCCATTTTCCTTGGTGACCCGGCAAACCTCTTTCAGCCACGACGTCGTGAACGCCTCGTAGTCATCGGACGAGTAGCGATCCCACTCGTTCTCGATGGTCACGTGGGACGAAAATGCCCAGGTCAAGCCCTTGCGATCTCGAGCAATATTATAAGGAGGATCCGTGATGGTCGAATGGAAATATTTATCTTCCCATTGATTAAGAAGTTCAACGGTATCACCTTCGTAAAGTTGGTTTGGTAGCGGAGCGACCTTGTCGACGCCTGGCGTCTTCATCAATCGGGGCTGTCGCAGGGGCTGGGAGACGGGTTCATATGGCAAATCAAGGTCGAGTGGATCGACTTCGCCGGGTTGCCAATCCTTGTGCTTGGTTGCGACCATGGCCACCATTCTTTCTGTCCTTCCGCGTGATCCGCGCGACAAAGCAGCGGCGAGCCGCACGAAGCTCGTGCGGTGCCCGTCGCACCTTCGTCGCCGTGAATGAGGCCTTCGTCGTCGACGTCAGCCGTTGGTTGCTCCGTGGAGCACTATGGAGGCAGGTGGCGCCTCATCCAAATTTTCGCACCGTGAAAAAAACAGCGCCCTCAAGGGGCGCTGAGAACGTCCCGGCGGGCGGTGAGGTCAGCGCAACTGAATGTTGGGAGCGAGCACCAGGGGCTCACCCTGTTTGTCGACGACGAAGGCTGCCATTTCCGGGTCGCCCAGCAGCAGCCGCGCCGCCGCCGACAGGCCCTCGTTCGAGGACACGCCCAGCAGCTGAGACATCATGCCGCCCAACGCGCCGAGCGAGGGGAGCTCGCCCTCGCGACCCGTCATCACGCAGAGGTCGATGGGCTCGTCGGCGCCGATACCCGCACGCTCCCGGGCCAATCGGAGAGCGTCGACGACGGAGCCCTTGTGGTCCACCAACTTGCGTTGTTGGGCGTCCGCACCTGTCCAGACGCGTCCTTCGGCGATGGCGCGCAGCTCGTCTTTGGTGATGCGACCCTCGCCGCGGCCGCGAATGACGGCGTCGAGGAATTGCTCGTAGGTCTTGTCGACGTTGACCTGCATGCGCGCTCGCTCGTCGTCGGTGGGACCGCGGAAGAGATCTGGCCCTGGCCGCGATCCGCGCGAGCTCTCGTAGCTCTTGATGCCGAGGTCGTCGGCGAGCCGCCCGGCGGAGAACAACAAGGCGAAGACGCCGATGGAGCCGGTGATGGTGTCGTCTTCGGCGAAGATGTCGTGAGCGGCGGAGGCCACGTAGTAGCCACCCGAGGCTGCGACGTCGCCCATGGTCGCGATGACCGGCTTCTTCTCCCGCGCGAGCATCACCGCGCGCCACATCAGATCGGAGGCGAGGGCGTCGCCGCCAGGGGAATCGATGCGCAACACGATGGCCTTGATCGAGGCGTCTTCGGCGGCCTGGTTGACGGCTGCGACGACGTCGACGGCCCCTGCGCCCGCGCTGCTGAACAGGCCACCCGCGCTGCTGCCCATCTGGATGGTGCCGACGATCGGAATGAGCGCGACCCGCGCCGGAGCACCCCAGCGAACGTTCTTCTCCACCGCCGAGAGCCAGGCGCCCTCGAGGAAGACATGCTCCCCCGGCCGCCCCGCGAGGGTCGCCACCAATTGCGGAACCTCGTCGCTGTAGGCCAACGCATCGACGATCTTCTTGTCCACCGCTTCCTGCGCGCTGAGCCCACCGAGATCGATGATGTCGCGCACCGCGGCCGGCGTGAGCCCACGGCCTTCGGCCACTGCCGTCGTCAGCGTCGTGAACGCACCGTCGAGCAACGCGTTTTCGACCTCGAGCTCCTCGGGCGAGGGCGCATCGTGGGTGAACATGCGTGGAGCGCTCTTGTAGCGGCCGGCGGCGACGGCTTCGGCGGACACGCCGAACTTCTTCAAAGTCGAGCCGACGTAGACCATCTGAGCCCGCAGCCCATCGAGCGCCAGAGCCCCCGAGGGCGTGAGCCAGACCTGATCGGCAGCCGAAGCCATGAAGACGTCGACGTCGTCGCCGCCGTCGAGGTGCACGGCGACTTTTTTTCCGGCAGCGCGCAGACGGTGGATGGCCGCGCGCAGCTCCGTGGCCCGACCCCAGCCCAATTTCAGGCCCTCGAAGCGCAGCACCACGCCCTCGATCGAGGGGTCGTCGGCCGCATTGTCGAGGGCAGCGAGGATCCAGGTCGGCGATGGCGACTCGTTGAAGATCTCCTCGAGGATGTTGCCTTTCTTGCGCACGGGCACGCCGTCGCCGGTGAGCGACAGGGCCAACCAGCGGCCGCTCGGAGACAGGAGCGAAGGCCAAGCCGACGTCGACGCCCGCGAGCGGGCCCCAAAAACACCGCGCTGCGCGCTGCCGCCGAGACCGTCGACGCCGCCCAACACCGTCGCCCCCATGTTCTCGAGATCGAGCTCCAGTGAGGCCGTGGCCTCGACGGCGATGGGCCGGGGAGCTTGGGCGCCCAGATTCTGCACCTGTGCGCCGGCGCCGACGATGACGCCGCCCAGCTGAAGCCGCGCAGACAACGCGGGAATCACGCTGCCGTTGCCGACCGCTGCGGCCAAGTCTCCCGTCGATGGAATGAAGCGGGCGTCGACGCCGACGGTGAGGATTTCGTCGATGGGTCGCACTGACACACCGGCCCGCAGCGAGCCCCCATCCTTGCTGCCGAGGTTTTCGGCGACGATGCCCAAGCCGAAGAAACGAGCGGGCCGCAACTGCGCCCCGACGTCGACGAAGACGTCGCTGGTGCCCGTTCCCAAACGCTGCACCCCGTGCATCACCGCACCCAGCGAGAAGGCGGGGTCGAGCGCGGTCGCAGTGCCCACCGAGGCGCGCAGGCGAGGCGTCGACGACGACGGCAACTCGAGACCGAGGCCACCGGCCAACACCCCAAGGGGGCCGGCGACGACGGCGACCACGTCCCCGTGGTGATCGAAGGTCGAACCCGGAGCCACGCGGGTCATCCATCCCGATTGGAGCTCGACGCCTTCGATGTGCACCAGACCCGCGGGGTTGACCGTGAGGGCGGTGGCGTCGTCGACGGCGGCGGCCTGGGCGTTGCTCACCAGCGCCCCGCGCGGATCCGGCAGGCCCTGGGAGCGGGCCGTCGTGGAAAGCGCGAGGAACGCGAGAGCGAGAATGGCTGAACGAAGGCGCATCCGTCGGGTTGTCGAGGCAGGACCGGCCCGCGTCAAGGTTTCCCAGCAGCCGGGCGCCCTGGGGGACCACACGCCGTTGGGGCGGCGCACAGCGAGGACAAATCGAGCGTCTGCGCGCTCAGGCGTGAACGTCGTCGTCGAGGTCGACGCCGACCGGGCAGTGATCGCTGCCGAACACGTGCTTTTCGATGAACGCCCGACGCAAGTAGGGGCGCGCCCCGTGGCTCGCCAGCACAAGGTCAATGCGCCAGCCGACGTTGCGCTCCCGCAGATTTCCGCGCTGGGACCACCAGGAGTAATGCCCTTCTCCTGGCTCCATCTCGCGGAAGGTGTCGATCCAACCAGCCTGCAGCCAGCGGTCGAGCTCCGCGCGTTCGATGGGCGTAAAGCCCGACGTCTTCTGGTTCGTCTTGGGCCGCGCGAGGTCGATCTCTTTGTGCGCCGTATTGAAATCGCCCATCACCAGCAGCTTGGCCCCCCGACGTCGTTCGCCCTCGAGCAGCTCGAAAACGCGCCGGTAAAACGCCAGCTTGAAAGGGATGCGGGAGTTATCGCGCTCTTTGCCGTTGCCATTGGGAAAGTAGCCGTTGACGACGACGAGGGAGCCAAAACGCGCGCGCTGCACCCGGCCTTCGACGTCGAATTCGGCGACGCCCACCGTGGTCTCGATCTCGTCGGGCACCTGCCGTGAGAGCAGGCCCACGCCTGAGTAGCCCTTCTTTTCGGCGCCGCTGATGTGCACATGCCAACCCCGCTTCTTGAGCGAGGCGAGCTCCGCCTCGAGCTGCTCGGGCGACGCGCGCACTTCCTGCAGGCCAATCACGTCGGCGCCGCAGCTGTCGAGCCAATGGGTGAAGGGTTGATGACCAAGACGCTGGCGCGCCTCCGAGGGCTGCTTGGCCATCACGGCGCGGAGGCCATTCACGTTCCAAGACACGATGCGCATGGATCTGCCTGCTCTCTGGCACTGTTTCCAAGGTCAATCCACCTTTCGGCCGATGCCGTCAGCGGCTTCCGGCTTCGCGCCGTTGTCACGGCTCAAGTGCCGATGGTTTGCGCCGTTGGCACGGCGCAGAGTGCTTCCTGCTTTGCGCCGTTGGCACGGCGCAAAGTGCTTCCTGCTTTGCGCCGTTGTCACGGCTCAAGTGCCGATGGTTTGCGCCGTTGGCACGGCGCAAAGTGCTTCCTGCTTTGCGCCGTTCCAACGGCGCAAACAGTGCCAATCGCTCAAGAGCCCTGAGTGCCCAAAGCGGGAACGGTGATCTCCCGCGATCACCTCGAGTCAGAAAGTTGGAGGCGTGATCTTCGGGGTGGTAGCCATGGGCCTCTCGTTGTCTCCTCCTGGCTCCCACTGGATCCAGGCTGCCGCAGGAGGATCCCATGTCCGAGCGCTGTCCTGCCTGCAACGCCGACGTCGCCGACGCCGGCGTCGCCCCTGGCGGGTCCTTGCGTTGCGATCGCTGCGCCACGCGCTTCCCCAAGCCCAAGCGCGCAGCGGCGGCGGCGGAACGAGCGGTGGCGACGGACGAAGGCGGCCTCGGCATCCACCCGGCTTTGGCGAAGCGCTACACCCACGCCCTGCCCCAAGCACCACTGCCCTCAGCCCTGCGGGCGGCCAGGCCGCAGATCGATACCCGCGTCCTCGACGGCGGCATGCAGTCCTTGCCCTCGACCGAGGAGCCCGGCACCGCTCCCGGACGTCCTGCTCGGCGCTCACTCGAAGGTGCGGCGCCCGCTCCGAGCCCCAAAGCAACGCCGACGACAGCGGCGACGGCGAACAAGCCTGCGACCGAGCCGTTGCCCGTGATCCCCGGCTTCGACGTCATCGAGATGATCGGCAAGGGCGCCATGGGCCGCGTGTATCGGGCGCGCCAGCTCTCAACAGGTCGCTGCGCCGCCATCAAGACCCTCGCCCCCGAGCTCGCGGTGCGCCCCGACTTCGTCGCCCGCTTCGAACGCGAGGGTGCGGCCATGCGGGCCATTTCGCACCCGGGCGTGGTCTCAGTGTGGGATCAAGGTCGAGCCGGCACCGATATTTATTACATTGCGATGGAGTTCATCGAGGGACACCCCCTGCGCAAGTTCCTTGAGCGGGGTCCGTTGGAACCGGCGCTGGCTCTGCGCTTCACGCGGCTGATCCTGCAGGCCCTGTACGCCGCCCACAAGCCTGGCGTTATCCACCGCGATCTCAAGCCCGAGAACATCCTGATGAACGGCCCAGCCGGCGACGAACGGCCGGTGCTGGTCGACTTTGGCCTCGCAGGGATCATGGAAGAGGAGAACGATCCCCATCCCAATTTGACGAAAAGCCGCATGACCATGGGCACGGTCAACTATATGGCCCCCGAACAACGCACCGACGCCAAGCGCGTCGATCAGCGGGCCGATCTCTACGCCGCTGGCGTGATCCTCTACGAGTTGCTCACCGGCGACCTGCCCCTGGGGCGCTTCAATCTGCCGACGGAGAAGGGCCTTGCGGTTCCAGCCTCGATCGACCGCCTGATCATCAAGGCTCTCGCCCGCAACGCCGAAGAACGCTTTCAGAACGCCCGCGACTTCGACGCCGCCATCGCTGCCATCGAACCAGACATCGTGCCCGTCGATGCCCGCTTCGGCGGAGACCACGTCCTGGGCGGCTCCGACACCCTGCCCGGCCGCGCCGCGCGCCCCGAGGTCCTGCAACGCGAATCGTCCGAGCCCGGCGCCCCCAGCGGGCCCTCCCTCGTGAGCCTGGTGCCGACGTCGCCCGCCGCGGCAAGCATGATCGGCAGCCTCGCGCAGCCCGCGTGGGTCACCCTGTTGCCGGTCATCCACGGGCGCTTCATCGGCGGCGCCGTCGCCTTGTGCGTGGGGACCCTGTTGGGGCTGCTGGTGCTCCGCGGCTTTTGACGGTCTCGCTCTCAGGCCCGGCGGCCAAATGACAAGGGCCCCTTGCGGAGCCCTTTGTCGTCGTGGTGCCGAAGGAGGGAATCGAACCCTCACACCCTCGCGGATACCGGATTTTGAGTCCTCCCGAGGCAATCGGCGACTTTCGACGACGGCGGCCGGATGCGGAAATAGCGGCATCGGGTCAGTCGAAACAGCGGCCCCAGCGGTGGTTGCGGCGCCTGCGCGGACCCACTGGAGACCCAAACAGCGCGCCTGTTTTTCGAGCACCCTGATCGTCGCAGCCGTCGCCCGAGCTCGGGGCGGTGTCCGATGATGGCACCTCTCGACACCGACCGCCTCCGCCTCGAGGCCTTCCGTGCCACGACCATGGCCGCCCTCGAGGACCTCGTGATCGAGGCGCTTCGGGTGCGCGACGAGCAGCGTTTTGCGGTGGACGGGCTGCGGGAAGATCTGCGACGTGAGATCGCCGAACATGCGGAGACCACCCACGCATACCGAGTGGCGGTCGACGTCCTTGCGGCGGCGCTGCTTGGGCCTGAGATGTCGCCAGAGTACGACCTCGACCTCCCGCACCCGGCATGGCCACGGAAGGCCGCGCGGGCCATCGTTCGCCTGCAGGCGCGGGTGGCCGAGCTCGAGGCGAACCCTCCACTGCCGCCCGGTGTCGCCCTCGACGACCTGAGCGCTCTACTGCTCGCTGAGGCGAACGAAGACAGCGGTGCCGTCCGGGCGTGCCTCGACTTCAACGACGAGATCTCCCTCGACCTCAACGTCCCCGACAGCATCGTCGAGCTGTGCGGCAAGGTCCGTGACCTCACCGTCCTCGTGGCCGAGATGCAGGAGGACGCGGCGCGTCGGGCTGCCGAGCCCCGCCCTGCTGCCACGGCGCGCGCGAAGGTGAAGCCGCCGACCGACACCCGCAACCATGTGGCCATGCGGAACGACGCCAATGGACGTCGGTTCTGGGACGGCGCCTCGTGGATCACCGACCACGTCTCTGCCTTCGACAGTGCCCGTCTCGACGTTGAGACGCTGTCCAAGTTGAAGCCCCGCGGCAGCAAGCTGGTGGCGCTCGACGACGTACCTGCTCTGTTGGCTGCTGACGCGCTCAAGGCGGCGATGAAGCAGGCCCCCGCCCTGGCCGCCGATCTCCCCGTGTTCTCCCGCCGACAGTTCCTCGAGGGCCTGGAGCAGGCCGGCAACCTGATGACGAAGGAGGCCGACGACCTCGCCGCGCTTCGCGCTGCCGACGCGGTGACGCCATGACCACCCACCAAGCCTCGCTTTTCGGCGACCCCGTCGCGAACGCCAACGCCAAAGCTGCCGCGCGCTTCGTTGACGTGTGGCTGGAGCTCGCCCGTCGCGAGAAGGCGCCCGGCCAACGCATCCACGTCACGGGCGTCCATGTGTCGGCGACTGGTGCCGTCGTCGTCACCGCGATGATCGACGGGAAAGTGCGCATTTCGCCCTCGTCGAAGGACGCCGGTGAAGCCGCCGCTGCCGTGTGGGCTGCGGTTCACGGGAGCGATCGATGACCCCACGCAACAACAAGGAGATGACGATGTTGACGACGACGAAAGACAAGACCCCGGTGCTGACGCGGCGTGTGCCGTTCAAGCTGACCCCCGACGAGATCGCGACCAAGGGCCAAACCCTCGCGAAGGGGTGGAAGGAGCTCGAGGACGAAGAGGAGGCGATCAAGAACGCCACGAAGAACGCCAAGGCCGTGATGGACGCGAAGATGCCGGCGCTGGCGAAGCTTCGGCGCGAGGTCCAGACGGGCACCGAAGAGCGCGTCGTCGACTGCTACCGCGAACCCGACCTGGGCGCTCGCGCATGGCGCGTGTTCCGCTGTGACACCAACGAGTGCGTCGACGACGTCGCGATGACCAAGGACGAGATCGACGAGTTCCGGCAGATGGACCTCATCGACAAGCTCGCCACCGAGAAGTCGAAGACCGCGACGGGCGCCGAGGCGTGAAGCTGAAGAGCCTTGCCAGGGCCGAGGAAGCGCCGACCACGAAATGGTCGGCGCTCTTCTCCTCGAGCAGCGACGAATGGCCGACTGAACAGGCCGTCGTCGACGCTTGGACTGCGCGCGGCTTCCGCTTCGCCCTCGACGTGGCGGCGACGCATGCGAGCAAGAAGGCACCCCGCTGCTACACGATCGAGCAAGACGCCCTGGTGCAGCCCTGGGCGGAGGATGCCGACGGCGGCTGCGCCTGGATGAATCCGCCCTATTCGGACGTCGGGCCGTTCGTCGACAAGGCGATCGCCGAGGCCGCCAAGGGGCTCACGACCGTGATGCTTCTACCGGCGCGCACCTGCCGGACCTGGTTCCACCGCTGCTTGGCGCTCAACGACAAGGCGTTCGCCACCCTTCGTGGCGACGACATCGTCCGTGCCGCATTCGAAGCAGGTGTGACCACCGAGATTCACTTCGCCCTCGGGCGCCTCCGCTTTGGTGATGCCACCGCGGACGCCCCGTTCCCTTCCGTCGTCGTCGTTGTTCGGGGGCCAAAGTGAGCAACGTCGTCAACCAGCGCAACCGCGCGCTCCCGTGGCGCATCACGACGAGCCCCGTCGGCAACGCCTTCGTCGTCGATCGCCAAGGCCTTCCCGTCATGGGCTGCCTCATGGTCGCTGATGACGCGCCCGCGGTCTCGCTCGCACACGATGCGTTCGACCTCCTCGCCGCTGCTCCGCGCTCTCATGAGAAGACGTGCGCCTCCCGCCTCGACGAGGAGAGCGCTTGCGACTGCTGGCAAAAGCGGCGTGACGACCTGCTGGTCCTTATGCGCGGTGGGGGTCGTCGATGAGTGACGTCGTCGACATGGAGCCAGAGGAAACACTGATCCCCTTGGGCGCAGCCTTCGACAACATCGACAGCATGCGCCGCGGCGGCCGTGACGTTTTCGGTGATGGCCCCCGCCTCACCGACAGCGGCAATGCAGAGCGTTGGGTCAACCACCACGGCGGCAGCGGCTTCCGTTTCCACAAGGAGCGCAGCGCCTGGTTGCGCTGGGATGACCGGCGCTGGGCCGACGACGACGGTCAAGCTTTGCTGTCCACCAAGGACGTCGCTCGCAGCTACCTCGTCGACGCCGTCGGCGCCGCATCCAAGCACGAGCGGGACCTGCTGGCGCGCCATGCGGACAAAAGTGAGAGCGCGAGCTCTCGGGCGGCAATGCTGAAGCTCGCGGCAGCCGAGCCCACGATCACCGTCGTCGCCGCCGACCTCGACAAGGATCCGTGGCTGTTCTGCTGCTCCAACGGCACCCTCGACCTGCGCACAGGCCTGCTCCAGTCACACCGCCGCAGCGACCTGCTGACCAAGATCGCACCGGTCCCATTCATCGACGACGCCGTGGCCCCGCGCTTCGAGAAGTTCCTTGCGGAGATCATGCCGGACGTTGAGGTCCGCACCTTCCTGCAGCGCTTCTTCGGCTACTGCCTCACCGGTGTCATCCGCGAGCACGTCCTCCCGATCTTCTGGGGCGCCACGTCGCGCAACGGCAAAGGCACCCTCGTCGAAACGCTGCTGGCCATCCTTGGTCCCTATGCCTGCCCCATCCCGGCCGACCTCCTCATGGAGAAGAACGGCGAGGCACACCCGACCGAGAAGGCGCAGCTGCACCAGCTCCGCTTCGCTGTCGCCAGCGAGTCCAAGCAGCAGAAGCGGCTCGACGAGGACGTGATCAAGAACCTGACAGGCCAGGACTCGATCCGCGCCCGCTTCATGCACAAGGACTTCTTCAGCTTCGAGCCCACCCACAAACTCGCGCTGCAGACCAACTACAAGCCGGTCATCCGCGGCGGCGACCCCGCAGTGTGGGCCCGCTTGCGCCTGGTGCCCTTCGAGGTGTCCTTCCTGGGCCGCGAGGACGTCACCCTCCGAGAGAAGCTCAAGCTCGAGCTCCCTGGCATCCTGCGGTGGCTCGTTGACGGGTGTTTGGCCTGGCAGCGCGAAGGCCTTGGGACCGCCGGCAAGATCGAAGAGGCAACAGCGGAGTACCGCAGCAAGAGCGACAACATCGCCGCGTTCCTCGAGGAGTGCTGCGTCGTCGCCGAGAGCGCACGGGTCCAGTCGAAGGTCCTCTACGACGCCTACCGCATCTGGACCGAGGCCCGCGGCGGACGACCACAATCGATCAACGGGTGGGCTGAGTCGCTCGAGCAAAAGGGCTGGTCCTCCAAGAAGAGCGACGGCCGCATGCTGTTTCGGGGTCTCGGGCTGCTGCATGAAACAGAGAGACAGGGAGGCAGGGAGGCTCAGGGAGTCCCTGCAAAGTTTCCTCTCTTAGAGGGAAATTGTGGAAGCAACTTTACGGGGTCTCCCTCTGTATCCCTGCCTCCCTCTTTTGCCCGCTTCGAGCTGGGCACTCCTGATCCTGATGATTTCTCGGGGGATCGATGAGGGAAGAAGAGAAGAAAGAAGGAGGTCTCCTCCTTCCTGAGAACACGCCAGCTGTCGAAGCGGTGATGGAGACGGTCACGACAGCGGACAAGCTGCGTGTGGCGACCCTCGAGGCACTGGAGCGGTCGAGGCTGCCGAAGAACACGCGACGGCAGAAGCAGCCAGGCAAGCGCTGGGGTGGCCGATGACCGCCCGCGAGTTCGTGAAGAACGATCAGGACAAGCCGGCCGCTCACCTGCTGCCGACCGTTGCGCTCGAGGCCATCGCCCAGGTGCTGGCGTTCGGGGCCCGCAAGTACGCGCCGAACGGATGGCGCAAGGTCGACAAGCGCACCCGCTACTACGGCGCGACGTTGCGACACCTGTTCGCATGGCACCGCGGCGAGACGCTCGACCCCGAGAGCGGCCTCCCGCATCTGGCTCACGCCGCGTGCTCGCTGCTGTTCCTGCTTGAGTCGGAGCTGAGCGGCTTCGGCGAGGACGATCGTCCGACCACCGGTGGCAAATGAACGCGCCCGCGGACGCCAAGGCGAAGTGGAACACGTGCCCGCGTTGTGGTTCTCAGCGGGGGCACCACCGCTGCGTGATTTGCCAGGCCGACGACGACGCGGCGCGCGCTGCGCAAGGGTTGAAGGTCGTCAACAGCTCGCCCGTCGCATGTCCGTTCTGCGGGGCGAAGGTCGACGAAGCCTGCACGACTCCCAGCGGGGGACGGCTCCCTCTTGGGTCTCACCGGGCGCGGATCGTCCTGTCGATCGTCGGCGACAAGCACGAGGCGGCAGTGCGGCGCGTGCAGAAGATTCTCGAGGACAACACCAAACGACAGGCCGCGGCTGCGGCGAAAGAGGGCTGACACATGGGCAAGAGCGTCAACGTGGCAACGTTCAGCGGCAACCTTGGGAAGGCGCCCGAGGTCACCTACACCCCGAGCGGAAGCGCGGTGTGCAAGTTCTCCGTCGCCGTCAACGACCGCAAGAAGGACAAAGACGGCACCTACGCCGATGTCGCGACTTGGATCCGCGTGACGTGCTTCGGGAAAACGGCCGAAGCGTGCGGCCAGTACCTCGACAAGGGCCGCCCGGTGCTGGTGACGGGCAAGCTCGAGGTCGACGTGTGGAAGGACAAAGAGGGCAAGGAGCGCACTTCAGTGGGGCTCATAGCCAACGACGTCGTGTTCCTCGGCGGCGGCAAGGGCGAAGGCGCACCTGCTGCGACCCCGGCGCCTGCTGCTGGGGCGAGCGGGTTCATCGATGACGAATTGCCATTCTGAGGAGGCGCCCATGAAGACTTGCAGGACTTGCGGGGTGATGGCCCCTCTCGACGACTTCTACAAGAATCCCCACTGCGCGGGCGGGCATGACAGCGCCTGTAAGTCGTGCTGCTGCCTTGCCGCGAAGGAGCGACGGCGCGCGCAGCCAGACGTGCACGCCGCCTATGAAAGGGCTCGGTATGTCGGCGCCAGGAAGCAACAGATCGCCGAGGGAGCGAAGCGACGGGCGCTGGCTCACCCCGACAAGCGGGCAGCGCACGTCGCTCTTGGCAACGCGGTGCGCGACCGCCGAGTCTCTAAGCCTGACGCGTGCGGACGATGTCTTCGTGATGACGTCCGGATCGAAGGTCATCACCGTGACTATGCGAAGCCGCTGGAGGTCGAGTGGCTGTGCTGCCGCTGTCATCGCCGTGAACACGCGGAGTTAGCGGTGACGCCATGAAGCTGCTCGCCCGAGTGCAGGCGCAGCTGAAGCGGTGGGGCATCTCCTACGACGAGCCCGCGTTGATCGTGATCGACGGCGTGTTGCTCGACGACCTCAACGAGGGGCGGGTGCACGTCGACGTGGTCATCACGCCGACCAGGGTCATCCACGTCCACCTCACGCAGGGGAATCCGGGGGTGATGCAGTGAACCTCGTGCACTCCGCCTTCATGCAGCACCCACACATGGGCACAGGCAAGAAGGTCGCTGCTTTAGCCAGGGCGTTTGGCTTGTCGATCCGCGAGGTCATGTGCCTCGTCCGGTGGGCGCGATGACCCTCGTCGACATCACCATCCCCGGAGCCCCAACCGCCAAGGGCCGTGCTCGAGCGACCCGCACCGGGCGCATGTTCACACCGTCGAAGACCCGCGACGCAGAGAGCACCCTCGCCGGCCGCGCCTTGGTCGAGCTGGCCAGCGTGCGCGACCTGCTGCCGCTCACTGGGCCGCTCCGCATGGACGTGACCTTCACCCTGCCTGTCGCCGCGTCGTGGTCGAAGAAGGACCGCGCAGCGGCGCTCACGGGGACGTGCCACCCGACGAAGAAGCCTGACGTCGACAACCTCGTCAAGCTCACAAGCGACGCCCTCAATGGCGTGGTGTGGGTCGACGACGCGCAGCTGGTGCAGGTGATGGCGACCAAGCGCTACGGCTCGGTGCCATCAACGAGGATCATTGTCGATGTCGTGGGAGGTGCAGTGTGAGTGAAGAGGTTTGGTGTGCAGATCGTCGGCGCTCCCTTGAGGGGCTTTGGCTTGTTGGGATCGTGCCTGGCTTCGGCACAGGGCTGCGTCAGGGCTATATCGAGGGCGACCTCGGGAATGGCTGGAACCTTGGGTCGCGTTGGCCGCGTCACGCCAAGCCTCTTCGTCGTCAAACAGGTCGATCCCTGCGAGGTCGGTCGTGGCGAAGCCCGTCATCCACGAGAACCAGCGGACAAGGACGAGCCCAAGGATGAGCGCGCGCCGATTTGCCCGCGATGTCCCGCATGCCGTGCAGATGGCTGTGCGCGTTGCTTTCGAGCTGGCTGACGAGAGTGGCGAAGTCATCGGCGGCATGCGCGCGTTGCAAGCTGCGCTGGGGCATGACGACGATCGCTCGACGCGCAGGGTGATCGCGGACGGAGAGCGTTGGGGCCTGTTTCGTCGCGAAGGGCCCGAGCGGCACGTTGGGAGGCGCCTTTTTGTCGTCGAGGTGCGGGCAAATATGTCCGCACCAGGGGGCTTTCTGCCCGCTCCAGGGGCGTGCGAAAACTGTGGGCGACCGGCCTCGGGGAGGTGGTGCACCCAGTGTCAGCCTGCATTTCGGAAGGACCGCGAGTGGCGCATGCTCGCCATCGCGATGCTGGTTGCCGGCAGGAGCCCACCGGCAATCGCTGCTGCCTGCAGTCAGCCTCTGTACCCAGCCCCAGGTGACGGCCCCCTTGTCGGCGTCGTCGCCCACCTGCTCAGCGAGGTGCCCCGCCTCGTGCCCAAGGAGTGGCGCGAGGGCTACCACGAGATCGTGGGGGCTGAGGTGTCTCGAGCGGCAAGTGTGCTCACGTCGAGAGGGCGCCAACGTAGGCGTCGAAGGAAGGTGGCGTGATGAAGCCAGCAGCAAATGGTCGCGGTAACAACGGTCGCTTCGGCAAGGGGAACAAGGCCAACACGGGAGGCCGAGGGAGACCCCCTCTGCCTGCCTGCATCGTCGATGGGGCTCCGGATGCGGCCCAGTACATCGCCGACGTGTCGAGCGGGGAACAGGACGGCGACACGCTGCAGCTGCGAGCGGCCGAGCGGATGTGCGACCTCGTGTATGGGGCACCCGGCAAGGCCCGCGTCGAGGCCCCAGTGAAGAGCGATGCCGAGAGGGTCGTCGACCTCGAGCAGTGTGCGGTGCAGGCCGCTCAAGAGGGCGACCTCGCCACGGTGACCGCGTGCGCCAAGGTGCTGGCCGTGCTGGACCCTGCGCGGTGGGGTGACAAGCCCGCGGCGCCCGACGACGGGAGCGTCGACACGTTGGCCTTTTTTGTGCCTATTGTTGTGTCGTGACTGTGGATAGGGGGTCTTCGTGTGACGTTTTAACCCCCGGGCCCCCCCAACCTCGCGCGCCGGGCTCAGTTTTCAACCCGAAAACTTCTTCGTCACATTGACGGCGGCATTTTTTTCAAAAAAATACACTGATTCAGCGAGTTCAGGCGGCTTTACCGTCGTCACGCCATGCGCGGCTGACCGTGTTGCATGGTCGACGTCCGCCGCGGCAACGCGGAGCTCCTTCCCCATCAGCTTGAGCTCGTCGCGGATCGTACCTCCAAGATTCGCGTCATGCAGGGCGGCTACCGCTCGGGCAAAACCGTCACAGGTGTCGCCGCTGTCATTGACATGGGCTTTCGCAGTGAGGGCGCCCCGATCCTCGCCATCGAGCCGACCTACCGCATGGTCGTCGACGTCTTCGTGGCCTCAGCGATGCGCATGCTTGATGTGTGGGGGCTGCCCTGGCGGTACCACAAGAGTGATCGCGTCCTCACGATCGGGCGCGGCAGAACCTTCGACGTCCTCTGTCGCTCCGCCGACAACCCGCGCTCGCTCGAGGGCCTCACCGTTGGCGGCCTCCTCGTCGACGAGTGGGAGCTCTGCGAGCGTGAGGCCTTGCAGGTCGCCATGGCGCGCGTCTCCGTCGGGCCCTGCCAGCAGATCGTCCTGACGGGGACGCCCGAGGGCTACGGCCCTTGCTATGACCTGGTGCTCGCGGCGCCGAAGCCGTCCACGCGCGTATGGGTTGTGCGCACACGGGCAAACACCATGCTTCGCGCCGACTATGTCGCGGACATGGAGGGCCGACTCGACGCCGACGAGGCCGGAGAGAAGCTCGAGGGCCAGCGCCGCGCCAAAGGGGGCCGCGTCTACAGCCGTTTCTCTCGCGACGTGCACGGTCGCAACCCTTGCGTCGGCGTCGCCGAACTCCAGGTGTGGGCAGACTTCAACGTCGGCAAAATGCATTGGGTCGTGGCCGAGGTGGAGCCCGCCCGGCAGAGCGCCCACATCGTCGGCGAATTCGTCGGCACCAACACTGACACCGCGCGCCAGGCCGAGGAGATCAAGCGCTATCTCGCGGCCTATCTGACGCGCACTCGTCGCCGTCACATCACCGCTGACGACGTCCGCGCGATGCGAATCAAGGTCTTCTGCGACGCCAGCGGCACACAGCGCACGTCGGTGACGCCGTTGACGCACGTCGCACTGCTGCAGCAAGCCGGCTTTGAGCCCCGCCACGGCCTGGCGAATCCGCTCATCGACGATCGGGTGAACACCGTGCAGATCATGCTGCGGGACCGACGCCTGACCATCGACCCCCAGGGGGCTCCGCAGACCTGCATGATGTTCGAGCGGCAGGCCTACGTGAACGGCCAGCCCGATAAGGCCGGGGGCCTCGATGCCGCCGCGGACGCCGTGGGCTACGGCTGCTTCTGGCAGTTCCCGGTATGGCGCCAGCAGCAGGCGCAGATCATCCCGTTCGCTCGAGCGCTCTGACCGCACGTTGTCACGCCATCGCGGGCTGACGCTTTGGCATGCTCTTCCCCGACCAATCACAGCAGCGATTGCACGCGGCCATCATCGCGCTTGGGGCGCAGGCCAGCACCGCGCTCGAACTGCGCACCGTCCTCGACGCAGGCAAACGCGCCAAGCCAGTCGACTACGACGTCGACGTCGCCGGGATGGCCCAGCGCTACCGCGGCGATCAGCGGGCCATCGTGGCTGCGGCGCTGGCCCAGCGGTTTCCGAACGCCGGGCCCATGCCCATCAGCCCCATCAACTGGCTCGCGTTTTTCGCGCGCACCGATGCTGGCGTCTACGTCGTCGACGCGGAGCGCTTCCTCGAGATGCGCGACAAATCAGACATCCCAGATGAGGACACCCGCGCCATGGCTTTCGCGCGCGCCATCGAGGACATCGGGCTTGCGGCTCTCATGCCGGAGCTCGAGCGACGCGCGCTGACCGGCGTGAAGGCCGCCGCTGTCGAGGTGTGTTGGCGCAAGGTCGACGACACTGACGAAGGCAAGCCCGTCGCGCACATGTACTGGCCCAGCGACGTCATCGTGCTCTGCCACCCAAGCGCACCCAACGATGACCGCGCGATCATGGTCTGTGGTCTGCGGCAGACTCCCGCCGGCGCCGCACAGGGCGTCGAGACCTGGTGGATCTGGTCGCGGCCGCACGACGCCAACCCTGACGGCAGCGTCAAGGCGTGGGGCAAGTGGCGCCATGTTCGCATCTCGACAGACGGCAAACACCCCTCGCTTCCTGTCGAGTATCCGGGCGAACTCCTGCCGATCTGCTTCCTGCGCGTCGAGCAAGCCGACGGCGGTTTCTGGCCAGCGCCTGAGCGCGACGTCATCGCACAGGTCGACGAGCTCAACGTCAGCCGCAGCAACGAGCACCACGTCGTCAATCTGCAGGGCCACGGGCAGGGCGTCTACAGCGGCACCATGAACGAGGCGGACCATCTGCCGATGGGGCCCGACCGCTGGATCAAGGTTGCGCCCGGCGAGACGATCACGTCCGTCGGGTTCAATCCCATGCTCGAGGACATGCGCGCCTCGCGGTCGCAGTCGACGCGTGAGATTGCCGTGTCGCGCGCCGCCAACCCGGATGCCTACGCGACGACGCCGACCGTCGCCGTCAGCGGTGTCTCGCGGGCTATCGCCAACCTGCCGCACGACAAGCGGGTGCGTGAGCTCCGCCCCATCTTCCGACGCTTCGAGGAGCAGCGCCTACTGCCAATCCTGCTCGAGGTCTTGGACCAGTTCGCCCCGCCGTCCTACGCTCCTAAGTTCGGCGACGTGGTTCCGCGCGTGATCTTCGGCGTGCCCCCCGACTACGAGGAGATGGACTCCAAGCAGCGCCGCCTTGAGCTCGATCTGAAACTCGGCGCCATCTCGCTGGCCCGCTACGCCGTGCTGATGGGGCACTACGACAACGAGCGCGATGCGGCGAGTGACGGGCTGTCGACGTTCCTGAAGAAGGCGGCACCGCCGTCGGCGTTTGGGTTGCCTCCTTCGCCGGGTTTCCCTGCCGCAGCACCAGCCGTCGAGCAGCCAGACCCAGAAGCTG
>JAHFED010000027.1:0-3308 GCA_023248635.1 Myxococcales bacterium | reverse complement strand
AGAGGGGGGGGGGGCAGCCGTGACCATCAACGAGATGACCCTTGGCATCGAGCGCCTGGGGCGCCTTGGTGACGTCGACACGGTAAACATCCTGCGTCGCGCTCTCGCTGAGAAGCTGGGTGTCAAATATGACGGCGACATCAAGGCCTCTGACCTGCCGGCGACGCCGTGACCCTCACCGTCAAACGCACCGGAACGCCGCCCGACCTCACCAAGAAGGCGCGGGCACTTGGCTACAAGATCGCCGGCGAAATTCGAAAGCTCGTCGTCGCTCGCGTCGCCGCCGGCCTCGACATCCACGACCGCCCCTTCGCCCCCTACGCCCCGTCCTACGCCGAGGACAACCCCGGGCCCGTCGACCTGAACCGGGGCGCCGTGGCCCAACCCCGGGCGGGCAAGCGCCCTGGCAAGGCGAACGCGTTGATGGCGAGGCTGGTGACGACGGTGACCGCCAGCGGCGACACGGTCACGATCATCATCAAGCCCGACACGGCCCATGCCGACGTCGGGACCTACCTGCACAAGGGCACGCCGCATATGCCCCCGCGCCCGTGGCTGGGTCTGTCGGGCAAGGATCTGTTGGCGTTGCGACGACTCCTCAGACCGTAGTCACGCCACGCGCACCACACGCTTTGCGGCATGTCGGACACGCCAACACCAGCGCCAATCATTGCACCGGCCCCGGTCGCACCAGTGATTGCCCCCGTTGCGGCCCCTGCGCCGATTCCCTTTCCCGTTGCCGCGCCCATCCTTGCGCCGCCCGCCCCGGCTCCGCCCCCCGTCGTCGCTGCCCCCATGCCCGCGCAGCTGACTGCTGCGGAGATCAACGACCTCCGCGCAGGCGCCGCAGCGTGGAGCGCGCACCAGGCCGCTGAGACTGCGCGCATCGATGGCCTCAAGGCCGCGCTGCTTCCGCACCAGCAGGCCGCCCTCGACGCCGCCCCGACCCTCGACGGTAAGCGAACCGTGCTCGCGATGATCGCCGCAGACAAAGCGGCGACCGATGCGAAGCCCGTCAACCCCCCCCTTGGGTCGCCTGGGGCACCAGCACCCGCCGGTGCCGTCGTCGACATCGCCAAGCTGGTCGCCGCCGGCACCACCGTCGAGACGCTGAAGAAGAACCACCTCGCCGAGTACGAGGCCTACCTCGACTCGTTCTCGTCCTCACGTGCCCGCTCGGGTGCGTCTCGCTTCCTCCACGTCGTCAAGAAACCAGCCTGAGCTGAAGGAGCCGCGCCATGGCCAACGAAACCACGAGCACTTCGCAAGCCGCCCTGATCGCCACCGAGGTCATCTCGCGCGAGACGATCGCCGCACACGGGCCGCGCATGGTGATGCTCGGCCTCGTCTGCCATGACACGATGGACGGCGAGGCCTCCAACTCGAAGCGGTACCCGGTCTACAGCGACCTCGGTGCGGCGAGTGCCGGCGCCGAAGCCGTCGACCTGACTCCGACCATCGAGCTCGCAATGGGCACCTCGATCACGCTCGCCCCGACCGAGGGCGTGGCTGACATGGCGCTCATCACCGACGACACCGTCATGCGCCGGCTCGGTGGCACCCCGCACCGCACAGTCCGCAGCGTCTTCGAGAGCGGCTCCCCTGAGCAGCGTATCGCACTCCTCGCGCCTGACGTGCGCCGCATGACCAAACGCGGCCTGCAGAAGATCGAGGCCGACGGTCTCGATACCTTGCTCGCCGCGCCGTCCACCTCGGTGGGCACCACCAACACCGACCTGACCATCCTCGCAGCGCTGCAGGCCATCCGGCAGCACAAGGTCAACCAGCCGCTGCGGCCGCCGAGCGAGTGGGGCTTCCTGCTCCCCGGTGCCGCCGTCCAGCATCTCGTCGTCGAAGCGGCTGTCACCAGTGGTGGTCTCGGCGGCGCGCTCTGGGGCAGCGCGATCGACTTCTCGATCGTCAACAAGCCCGGCGACGAGTTCATGGCGAATGGCCGAGTCGGCTCGATCCTGAACTATCCCGTCTTCGAGTACGACGACGAGCTCAAGGTCACCGCCAACGCGGCCGTCGACGTGCTTGGGATGTTCTTCTCGATCGGCAACCCTGCGCGTTCGACCGAGAGCTATGGCGGCGAGGTTCCACACGGCGTCTACCTTGAGCGCCATTTCCTCGCCTTTGCATTCCAGGCCGACGAGAGCTTGCGTTCGCTCGAGGTCATCATGAACGCCCGCTACATCTGGGGCGAGATCAACGACCTCGATGCCGTGAAGATCCTCGCCGACAACGACTGATCCCCAGACATCCAGGAGCACCAACGTGGCTGAACTGAACGCCCTGCAAAAGCTCGTCAAGAACCCTCGCCGGGTGAAGCTGATCAACTTGCTCGACGGAAACATCACCGAGGAGAAGGACGACGGCGCCGCCGTCACATCCGACGGCGTATTCCCGAGTGGGCGGCGACAGGCGTTGCTGGGGAAACTCGCGAAGCAGTCGCGCGGCTACCACAACGACAAGCTGCTGCCGAAGCAGCAGGTCTACATCCTCGCCGAGAAGGTCCCTTCGCTTTATCCCGGCGACCCTGTCGCTGCGGCGCCGGTCATGAACGCGGAATGGCAGAAGGTCCTCGACGCGAATCTCGCACTGCGCGCGAAGAAGCTGAACAACTTCGTCGCGGCCATCGTCGGCGACGTCAAAGCGATTGCGAAGAAAAAGACGGAGGCGGCCAGTGTCGGGGCGTGATGACGCCGAGGCAGATGCCACTGCCTTCATGACGCGGGAAATCGCCGAGAAGGCGGAGCCCCATGTTCTGCGTGCCCTCTCGAAGGATGTCGCGGCCTCCGCTGGACTGTCCTCCAAGGAGCGCCGCGAACTCGAGTCGGGCCGCGTGAGCAGCGAGACCGCAGCCAAGCTTTCCGCCAACGCCGCCCGCGACCTCGAGAACCGGCGTCGTCGCTGACCCTCACCCCCAGGAGATCGCCATGCTGAACGCCCTCAAGTCTCGCCTCTCGCCGAACATCCTCGCGTGCCTCGTGGCGTTCTTCGCGCTGCTCGGCATCCCCGCCGTCGCGCTCAACAGCGCGGGCGACCACGTCTATGCCAGCGTCGGCGTCGCCGATGGCACCGGGGTGGTGACGACCGTCGCTGCCGCTGGCACCTACGTCACTGTCGGCACCGCCGCCCCGCTCGTCGCCGGTGAGGCTGATGGCTCCGGCTGCATCACCTACACGCTGGCCAGCAACAAGTTCACCGTGGCCCTTCGTTGTGGTGTGGGTGAGCTGCGGTTGCGCGCATGTCTGAACGACGTCATCGGCCTCAACAGCGCGACCTATACCGGGGCCTGGCACCGT
>JAHFED010000094.1 GCA_023248635.1 Myxococcales bacterium | reverse complement strand
CGCAGGGCTTCCCCGATTGGTCGAAGCGTGACCTCAACACATCGAACCGCCGGATGCGGACCCGCACGTCCGGTGGTGTGGGAGGGGACCGGCGGCAGCACCGCCGGCCTCTATCCCGATCACCAACTCCGCGTTCCGCGGTCGCGCTCCACGCGCATCATCCCGCGTCTTTCCCATCTCGGAACGCGGTCGAACATCAAGCGGACGCGGGATGAGACCCGTCGACGACACTTCCTGTTCCAGGCGTGTTTGACGTCTCTGCCGGATCTCGCCGGACCGCGCTACCGGCGCTTCTTCTTCATGATGAACGGGATGTGGACCTGGTCTTCTTTGTAGTCGAGGCAGGTCGCCATCATCAGGAGGTTGACCCCAAGGCGGAAGGCGCGCTCGCGCTGGGCGTCGCCGTCAGGCTCGCATTCGAAGCGCCAGGTGCCGAAGCGATCTCGCTCGAAGGCGCCGAGGAGATCGTTGGCGCTGACGACGACGGCGGTGCGATTGCCCAGATCGATGCCTTCGAGCTGCTCGTCCATGCGCAGGCGTCCTTCGGCGCGTTGGAGCAGGAAAAAGCTCTTCATGACGACGTGATCGCTGCCCAGTCGTCGAAGGGGCACCCCTGGCAGCACGGCGGCGATCTCGCGCTTGGCATCGGCGAGGAAGGGATCCGTCGTCGACGGCGCATCCACGATCAGCAGGCCCCCGTAGCGGAGATGGCGCTCCAGTCGGGCCCGCGCGTCGCTGGAAAACGCGGGGAAGGAGCCCTCACCGCTCAACAGCAGGAGGGGCTGCCAATACAGCTGGCGCGCTTCAGCGCTGTCATCGTCGTCGAGGGAGACCACGGTGCGGTCGCGGGCAACGTTGATGCTGGTGCGCTTGCCCGTCTCCCACAGAAGCCTGCGCACCGCCTCGGGCCGATGGTCCCAGGTGCCGGCATGGCGGATGACCCCCACCGAGGTCTCGCTCAAGGGCCCGATGGCCCGCGCCGACGTCGCCGCCAGCGCGCCTGCACTGGTCAGCAAGACCTGGCGCCGGGTGTACCTGTCCATCGTGATCTCCATCGTCCCCGCATCATGAGGTGAGGGCAAGAGCGTGCTAAGAACCATCTCCCCCAGGAGCACGCATGCCGGTCAACCACACCCACGCCGCTGGTCGCCCCCAACAAACCGCCGGCGTCGCCGCAGCCCCGCTCACCGGTGCCCTGAAGTCTCTGGCCGACGTCTACGACCAGCGCCACCAGCGCTTCGCCCAGCTCGCGCAGGCCAACCCCAAAGTCGCGAAGGAATACACGACGAAGCCGATGGAAGAGTCGACGTCGTTCAGCGATTTGCTGGGTCGATATCCCGGTCTCAAGAATCTTTTGGATCGCAATGCGCACGCGGTTTTCAACGGTCAACCCGACGCCGGCAAGCAGCTGGTCCCCGTGGCCTGGGAGGGCTGGGGCCACTCCGTGGTGCCCGACAAGGATCGCCGCAACGAGATTGTCTTCGTGCTCGCCAAAACCGGCGATGCTTCGTTGAAGCCCATCGAGATCCCGATGACCGGCGGGGCGGTGCAAAAGTTGCCGCCGGGATACCAGATCGTCTACGCCGGTCGCGAAGGCGATCATCAGCGCACCTTTGAAAAGGGCGGCGGTTCACAGTATTTCCAGTCATTTGATGTGCAGGCGAAGGCCGGCGAAAAAGTGCAGATGGCCTACTTGCGCTGGCATCCAGGTCCCAACGGGGAGATCGATGGCTGGAAGGCCGGTCTCCCCGATTTCGAGCTGGGCGGCGGCGAGCGAGGTTGGCCCCAGGCGTTGACCGGCGCTTATCCAGGTGGACGCAACGCGGTGCTCACGGCCAAGCCGTCGACGTCGCCGGCGGTCATCCGCTGCCCCGATTGATCTGGTTCCTGGTGGGCTGAGGGAGCAAGGGGCCGTGTCGGCGAGGCCGCTCGGGCGAGGTGCGCGACTTGGGTGTGCACGCGCCTCGTTTGTGCCGTGGCACGGCGGAAAGGGCTTCCTGCTTTTCGCCGTTGGCACGGCGCAAAGGGCCGATGGTTTGAGCCGTTGCCACGGCTCAAAGTGCCGATGGTTTGAGCCGTTGGCACGGCTCAAACACGAGCACGTTGCGTGCTTCGCCGTTGCGCGGCAGACGTCGTCGCATTCAGCCAGCCCGAGAGATGAAGAATGGCCCACTCGACGTGTCTGCGGCTCCAGATCAACAAAGAGTTTCCCGAGCCGAGAAAGATCGCCCGCGCCGTCGAGATCCTCGAGCGCGGCGGCGTGATCGCCTACCCCACCGACACGACCTACGGCATCGGCTGCAGCATCTTTGAAAAGAAGGCTATCGAGCGCATCCAGCTCGTCAAAGGTTTGAAGAAGGACCACCTCTTCTCCTTCGTCTGCCCCGATCTCTCTGACATCGCCCGCTACGCCGTCGTCGAAAACGACAGCTACCGGATCATGAAAAGGCTGTTGCCGGGCCCCTACACCTTCATCTTGAAGGCGACGCCGGAGGTCCCGCGCATGCTCCAGAGCAAGCGCAAGACGGTCGGCATCCGCGTGCCCAACCATCCCGTCACCCTGGCGCTGGCCCGCGCCCTGGCCAAGCCCATCTTGTCGACGTCGGCGACGGTGCAGGACAAGACGCTCCACGACGCCGACGACATCAGCCTGCACCTGGGCCATGGCATCGATCTCATCCTCGACGCCGATCATGTCGATCAACCGCCTTCGTCGGTGGTGGATCTCACCGGGCCCTATCCGGTGGTGGTGCGTGAAGGCGCCGGCGACCTCTCCTGGGTCGCCGTTTAATCCCAGGCCGTCGGTGAAGCAGCGATCGCGGCGTGATCTCACCTCCAGGAAGAACATCCCCGACCTCGGTGCACGAAGTTCCCCGAGATCGGGGATCAGACAGCGCGCCCTCGTGCTGCTGGAAGGTAGACGCGCTCGACGTACTCCTCGAGCATGCGGTGGGTGGAGAAATTCCAGATGGCCGACGACATCGCCGACCTCATCTTTGCGATCCAGCGCGAGGGCAGACCGCGGTGATCGCGGTCGTAGTAGGTCGGCACCACGTCGCGCTCGAGAGTCTCGTACAAGCTCAGGGCATCGGCGGTGTCTTGCACGTTGTCGTCGACGTTCTTGTCGCGGTTGCCGATGGCCCAGCCGTTGTCACCGTCGAAGCCCTCGTCCCACCAGCCATCGAGGATCGAGAGGTTGGGGATGCCGTTGGCCGCAGCCTTCATGCCGCTGGTGCCCGAGGCCTCGAGTGGTCGACGGGGGTTGTTGAGCCAGACGTCGACGCCGTCGACCAAGAAGCGGCCCACGCGCATGTCGTAGTCCTCGATGACGAAGACGCGGCCGCGGAAGCGATCGGAGCGTGACTTCTGCCAGAGATCGGCGATTACCTTCTGCCCCGGTCGGTCCGCGGGGTGGGCCTTGCCGGCGAAGACGATGTTCACCGGGCGCTCCTTGTTCCAGAGGATGCGGGCCAGTCTTTCTTCGTCGGTGAACAACAAGTGCGCGCGCTTGTAGGTGGCGAAACGCCGGGCAAAACCCAGGGTCAACGTCGTCGAATCGAAGAATTTGTCGACGTCGGCCAAGGTGTCGGGACCTTCGCCGTGTCGGGCCAGCTGCTTTCGCAGGCGGTTGCGCATGAAATACATGAGCTCGGTTTTTTGGCGCTGGTGGCCGTCGAAAAGCTTGGTGTCGTCGAGGTCGGCGACCATTTGGGCCAGGGCACCCGAGGCGTGCTCCTTGCCCAGATCCTCGAGGTTGACGTCGACGTCTTCGGCCAACCAGCGCAGTCGCGGTCCGAGCCAGCTGCCCATGTGCACGCCGTTGGTGACGCCGAGGATCTCCCTGCCTGCCATGATGTGCTTCCAGGTGCCGTTGGCGGTGGCGGCGTGCAGCTGGCTGACGGCGTTGCTGACCGCCGACATGCGCAGCGAAAAGGCCGTCATGTCGAAGACGTTGGGATCGGCATGCTCGCCGCGGCCCAGCTCCAGGACGCGCTCGACGTCCATGCCGGTGTCGGCCATCAAGGGCGCGGTCAGGCGGCGCACGAGGTTGGCGTCGAACTTCTCGTTGCCCGCCGATACCGGCGTGTGGATGGTGAACACCGCGTTTTTGCGGATGGCGTCGAGGCCCTGGGTGAAAGGGGTGCCGGCCTTCATCTGGTCGCGCAGGCGTTCGACGATCATGAAGGCCGAATGGCCTTCGTTGAGGTGCCACGCCGAAGGCTCGACGCCGATGGCTTTCAGTGCGCGGCCGCCGCCGACGCCGAGCACAAGCTCCTGGTGCAGGCGCATCTCGCGACCGCGCACATAGAGCTGGCTGGTGATGGGACGGTCGGCAGCAGCGTTGTCGGCGATGTCCGTGTCTAAGAGCAGCAAGGGCACCCTGCCGACGCGGGCGACCCAGACGGCGACCTGGACTTTGCGACTGGGCAGCTCGACGTAGACCTGCAGGGGTCGTCCGGTCTTGGGGTCTTGCACCCGCAGCAGGGGCATGTGCTCGGGCTCGATGTGGGGATACCCGTGCTCCTGCAGTCCTTCGGCATCGATGGCCTGGCGGAAGTAACCTTGGCGGTAGAGCAGGCCGATGGCCACCAGGGGCAGGTTCATGTCGCTGGCGGTCTTGAGGTGGTCCCCCGCGAGGACGCCGAGGCCGCCGGAGTAGATCTGCAGGTGCTCGTGCAGCCCGAATTCGGCGCAGAAGTACGCGACGGGTTTGGCAAAGGCCTCGGACTTCGCCGGAGCCTCGCGTTGCAGACGTCCGAACCAGTTGTCGGCGTTGCCGGGGGCAGCGACGTCCCAGGCGGCGGCCATGTAGTCGTCGAAGGCCTTCAAAACGAGGCCGTACTCCGTGAGGAATTCGGGGTTGTCGAGGAGATCGCTCCAATCGGTCTTGGCCCGCAGCACCGGCACCGGATTTCGCGCCTGGCTCCAGGTGTGGGCGTCAATGCGCTTGAACAGCGAGATGACGCGGGGGTGCCAGGTCCAATAGAGGTTGTAGGCGAGGCGTTTGAGCCCCTCGAGGCGCGCGGGGATGGGCGGGGCGATGACGGGGTCGGCGGGAAGAGTCGAAAGCATGGGCCGCCGATACCATTTGTGCCGAGCCAACGGCACAAAGCAGGAAGCACTTTGAGCCGAGCCAACGGCTTCAAGCAGGAAGCACTTTGAGCCGAGCCAACGGCTTAAAGCAGGAAGCACGCTGCGCCCTGCCAACGGCGCCAATCAGGAAGCACTCTGCCAAGCAGGAAGCACGGTGCGCCGTGCACCCCTCGATTGCAGTCCGCTCAGTGAACGTCGGGGTCGGGTGCCGATCGGGGCCGCGGGCCGCCGTCGAGCTCGGCATCGACGCCCGCGCGCTCCTCGCTGAGGCGGCGATCCAGCCCGGCTGGTGGCAACTCTTCAGGGGCCGCTGGCGCCTGAAGCGCAGGAGGCAAGGCAAGGGAGCGGCGTCGGCGCTTCCGGCTGTTTTCAAGGCGCGCCGGAAGCAGAGCTTCGTCTGGGTCAACGCAAGGCGCCGACGCCAAAGGGTGGGGATCGATGCGCTTGCCCATGCAGGCCTCCGCCGTCGACGACGTCACCCTTGGTCCTAGCAAATGGAGCTGGGCTGGAACGTGTGCAGCGTGCGGTTTGTCTCTATCTTTGCGGACCGGATCGCCGCCGCGATCCCAAGCGAGGTTGGCAATGGTCGACGCTGGTGCTCCTTCGGCCCCCCCCAAAGCAGCCGGCCCGCGGCGCCTGCTTTCGCTGGGCATCACCATCGCCGGCGGCTTCTTCTTTGGCATCCTCGCGGCGGTGGCCTTCGCCGCCTGGACCCGCGGCGTCGTCGGCGACGTCGTCGGCCTGATCTTGGGCTTCTTGCTGGCCTGGGGCCTGCCGCTGCTGCTCGCGCTGCGGGCGAACCGGGCGCTCAAGCGCAAGAACCGTTCGGTGCTGCTGCGGCGTGCGGTCGGCCTTTTCTTGGTCGGTCTGGTGCAGATCACGGTCTTTTTGGCCGGCCTCGTTCATCTCGGCGAAGGCACAGCGACCACCACGGCGGAGCTCGCGGCAGCGGCGTTGCCTGTGCTTGGTCCCATCCCGGTCTTGGGAGGAGTGCTGGAAAAGAGCGCCCACGACGGCGGCGCCTACGACGTCAAGAAGAAGGCGGTGGATCCCAAGAAGGGTCCCGGACCGGTGGAGTCGACGCCGACGCCGACCACGCCGACTTCGGCCCTCGCTCCTCGCAGCGGTGGGCGCCCCATTCACGCCCTGGCAGCCGGGGTGCAGACCAACGAAGGCGACGTCGTCGTCGTTGCTTGGTCTTTGGCTTTTGGGGGCGAGACCACCGCGCGGGTCATTGATCTGGCCGCCTTCAGCGCGTTGGGCACGCCCACCCGGGTCGAGGTCGCCGACGACGGCGGCGTGGCGGTGGTGCTGGGCGGCGCGCAGGTGATCACCGCCAAAGCCGGGTCCCTCGCAGCCGATCACGACAAGGCCCTGTCCCGCGGTGGACGGGTGGGCGACCTCGACATCCAGCAGGTCAAAGACATCGCCATCGCACCCGGCGGCGCCTTGCTCCTCAGCGTCGACGCCTTCGACACCAAGAAAGCAGCGGTGCGCCAGGCTTTGATCGCGCGTCCAGCGGGGGGCGCGCCTTATGTCGTGCGCAAGGCCGGCGACGCCATCGACGAGGTCGAAAAGAAGGGAGATCTGCAAAACCTCGCCCATGGCTATTCGATCAAGCAAAGCGACGGCAGCGGCGCCGTCGTCGTCGAAGAGGAGTTCCTCGAAGGCGAAGTCGACCTCGGCACCAAGCTCTCGGGCCTAACCTGGACCATGAACGCGCGCCGTTTGCTGGTGGGCCAGATCGACAACCCCCGGGCGTTGGCCGAGCTGGTGCGCAGTGGAGTTGCTCCCTCTGGCGTGGAGAATGTGAGCTTGCAGGGCTTCGGCGACGCCGTCGTCCTGCCCGACGGCCGCTGCTTCTTCGACGCGAACTACCTCGAAGAAGGAGCGCGGGGCTGGCTCTTCAGCGCCCGCAGCGGCGGCGGCGCGTTCGCAGTGGCGCCAGAGCTCGTGGGCAAACCGGAGGCACCGTTTTCCGAACGCGGGCCGCGCACGCGCCACCTGAACGTCGAACCCGAAGGCAGCGTCGTCTTCGTCAACCGCGATGGAGCCCTCATGCTGGGCTCCGTGACCCGCTTGCAAGAGGCCAAAGCGGTGCTCAAGGGCGAGGCGCTGCGTGCCAGGGATGGCAGCCGCGCCGGCGGCATCGCTTCGGTCTTTGTGCCCCGCCTGGCACGCGGCGGGGAGTGGTTGGCGGCCTCGGTGGAGCTGCTCGGCGACGGCGGCGCCCGCACCAAGGCCCTCGTCTTGGCGAGCAAAGCCGATTTGAGCGCCGGGAAGGCCGAGGTGTTGCTCGAGCAGGGGGGCGTGTTGCCGAGTCGCGCGCTGCCCGTCGTCGTCGACGACAAGAGCAAAGCTGCCGCCCCGCCGACCCCAGCCCCGGAGCGCCGGGTGAAGTCCATCTACTTCTTCGACGGCCATGAGGAGCCCTTGTGGCAGTCGGGCTGACCAGAAAACAGAAAGCCCGCTCCGCAGCGGGCTCTCTCGCGGCTTTGGGCCTCTCGAGATCAGAACAACGATCGACGCCGGCGCACGATCACCAGGGCCACACCAAGAACCGCGAACGGAGGGCTCAAGGTTGCTGTCGTTGACGAGCACAAGCTGATCGGCGCGGGTTCTTCGTCCTCGACGTCGTCACCTTCGCCTTCAGCGGGCTCGCCTTCGCCTTCGGCGGGCTCGCCTTCGCCTTCACCTTCAGCCGGTTCGTCAACGACCTCGCAACCGGTGACAATCTCGTCTCCAGCGACGTCGTTGCAAAACTCGCAACCGTCGACGCCCGCACCTTCACCTGGGGTCGCAGTGCCAGCGCCGCCGCAGTCCGGGTCGGCGATGCCACAGCCGCAGTCGCAGCCGTCGTCGGAGCCGAAGAAGCCGGGGTTGCAGTTCCAACCCTCCGGCCTCTCAGCCGGAGGGTCACCGAAGAAGCAGGCCTGGGCGTCGTCGTTGGACAAGTCGGCGAACAGGTCCAGCTCCACTTGGCAAGCGCTTTGGTCCGCGTCCTCGGCGCCATTGAAGTCGACGCAATCCTCCAAGCCGGCGAGGCAATCCAAGGCATCGACCAGGGCGGGACCGATGGCATCGCAGAGGGGATTGTCGATGTGGTCGGCGTTCGCGAGCCGTTCAACGTTGAAGCGGAGGCAGCTGTTGACCACGTTGACTGGATCGCACTGAAGAGCTTTGTCGCAAAAGGCCTGCACTTCTGCGGGGGCCGGTGCCGGAAGCTCAGCGGCGAAGCAGGCGGCAGCCCCGTCGATGCCCCCCAGGTTGTTGAACGCATCGTCCTCGGCTTGGCAGTCGGTGAGATCCACTTCAAAATCTGCGCAGTTGAGCGTGGACTCACAGCCCAACACCTCGAGGAGGGCCGCCCCGATCGCGTCACAGAGGGGGTCGTCGACGCTGTCGGCGTTCGCAAGCCGTCTCCCGTTGAACGCGAGGCAGGTCTCCGAGTCAAAAGACCCACACACCTCGCCTCGGTCGCAAAAGGCCTGAAGGTCGGCAGGAACTTCACCTTCACCTTCACCTTCACCTTCACCTTCACCTTCACCTTCACCTTCACCCTCTCCTTCACCCTCGCCACCCGCAAGGGTGGGAAGGGACAGAAAGAGCGGGGTGACGACGGCGAAGCACACAAAGACGGGGCGCAACATGCTGACTCCTGGGAACGGCGCTTGGCCAACTGCCAGGGCCAAGCCGCGCAAGACTCTGAAACGACCGCATCCCCAAAGCCAGAAGCCCGCTCTGCAGCGGGCTTCTGTACGAAAATGGACCAGGCCCGTCGCGCCGACTCAGAAGAGCGAGCGGCGGCGGCGCACCACGACCAAAGCCACGCCGAGCAGGGCAAACGCCGGGCTCAGGGTCGCCGTCGTCGACGAGCAGAGGCTGATCGATCCGCCGCCGTCGCCTTCGCCTTCGCCTTCAGCGCCGTCGCCTTCGCCTTCGCCTTCAGCAGCGCCTTCGCCTTCGCCTTCTTCGCCTTCTTCGCCTTCGCCTTCGGTGGGCAGGGGGTTGCTGCCGTCGCAGGTACCGCTGGCAGGACAGACATTTTCGGTATCGGCGCAGATCGATCCTTCGACGCAGGCGGCGCCGGCATCCGTCACACAACCCAGGGCCGCGGTGCAGGTGGAGCCAGCGACGTCGGCGCAGTCGAGGAAAATGGTCTGTCCATCGGTGTCGGTCTCAGCGAGCACGGCGCCGCACAGCAGGATGAACTTCGAGCCGTCGCAGGTGCCCTCGTCGGCCGGGCTGCAAACGGGGGCGTTTTCGACGCAGGTGCCGGAGGTGATGGTGGGATCCACCTGGCAGCCGGGCGCAGAGCCAATGCACAGGGCCTGGAACTCTTCGCCAAAGCACTCGGTGGCGACGGGAACGCCGCAGTCGGCGCCATAGCCGGCGCTGAAGATGGCGCAGGTGCTGTCGGCGCGAAGCTCGGTGCACTCCTTCTCGACGACCTGCTCTTGGGCACAGAAGCGGGCGACGGTGCCGACGCACTCCCCTTGGATGGTCAGGTCGCCGCACTCCTCTTCGCCTTCGCCTTCACCTTCGCCTTCACCTTCGCCTTCACCTTCGCCTTCACCTTCGCCTTCGCCTTCACCTTCGCCTCCAGCCAGCACGGGGACGGACAGAAAGAGGGGGGTGACGACGGCAAAGGAAACGAGAAGAGGACGAAGCATTGTGGACTCCTGGAGAGGTGGTTCGATGTAGGCGACCGCGGCAGGTGTGTCCACGGCACCCGGGGTCCGTCGCTTGACCGATGCTGCGGCCAGGGTGAGCGATACGGTGACCGCCTGATGAGAGTTTTCGCCGGCTCCACCTTTGTGCTCCTGCTCGCGGTGCTGGTGGGCTGCGGCGGCAACAGCGTCGTCGAGATCCGTCGCCAGGCCGGCGAGCCCTCAGATCACAGCGAAGGCGAAGGCGACTCAGGCGACGGCGAAGGCGAGACCGGCGAAGGCGAGTCCGGCGAAGGCGAAGGCGACTCCGGCGAGGGCGAAGGCGACTCCGGCGAAGGCGAAGGCGAAACTGCTGAAGGCGAAGGCGATTCCGGCGACGAAGGCGAAACTGCCGAAGGCGAAGGCGAAGGCAACCCCACCGCCGAAGGTGAAGGCGAAGGCGAAGGCGAAGGCGAAGGCGAGGGCGGCGAAGGCGAAGGCGACGTCGGCTTCCGCGCCTTCACCGGCGGTGGCTGCGAGGGCGATGACAGCTGCGCTCCAGGCGCCTTCTGCCTGAGCGCTGGGGAGGGGTTTCCCGGGGGCAGCTGCTCGGTGGTGTGCGACCGCTACTGCGACGACGCCCCGGGCTTTCCCACGACCTTCTGTGTCGACGATCCTGCTGGCGACGACGCCGGCGTCTGTGTCTCCCGCTGCGATCAGAGCGCGTTTCCCGGCAGCGGCTGCCGCGTGGGCTACGAGTGCGTCGAGCGCGCCCGCCACGGTGAAGCCACGGTGCGCGCGGCCTGTTGGCCCATGGGCTTGCCCTTCGATGACCAAGGCCCGGTGGAACCCCCCGACGACGGCGTGTGCACCGAGGACGATCTGCCCACGCCCAACGCCGGACTTTCCGAACCCGACGGCCTCGGCGGCTGCTTGCCCGGCATGGCTCCCACCGGCGATGTGTGCATGGACCGCTGGGAGGCCTTCCTCGAAGAAGACGTCGACGGCGCCGTCGTTCCCTTCTCGCCCTTTGCCCACCCCGCTTCACCCCGGGTGGTGATTGCCCGCAGCGCGCCGGGTGCGGTGCCCCAGGGCTACATCTCGGGACGGGAGGCCGCCGCGGCCTGTGGGGCGGCGGGCAAGCGCTTGTGCTCGGACAGCGAGTGGCTGCGTGCCTGCCGCGGCGAGGCGAACACCATCTATCCCTACGGCAACACGCGCCAGCCGGGGGTCTGCAACGACGCCCGCGCCCAGCACCCCGCCGTCGAGTACTTTGGCACCAGCGCAGATTGGATCTGGAGCGAGCTCGGGCATCCTTGCATCAACCAGCTCGACAACAGCGTGGCCCTCACGGGGTCAAAGACCGGTTGCACCACGTCTGAGGGCCACAGCGATTTGATGGGCAACTTGCACGAGTGGACCAGCGATCCCGCCGGCACCTTCCGCGGCGGCTTCTACGCCGACACCCGCGTCAACGGCGAGGGGTGCCTCTACCGCACGACGGCCCACGACATGGGTCACTGGGACTACTCGACGGGCTTCCGCTGTTGCGCCGACCGCTGAATCTTGGTCGCCTCGGGTAAGAAGCGACGCCAACCGTCGGAGCTTCAAGACGCGCCAGCGTCTTGAACCATCAGAACTTCAAGGGCAGCTCAAAAACCATCGGCACTTTGTGTCGACGCCGACGGCCCTGCTATGACCGCATCCGATGTCCGGCAGAGAATTCGGCGACTTCACCCTCTTGGAAGACCTCGGCCGATCCGCCGTCGCCGATCGCTACAAGGCCATGCACGCAGTCCAAGGTGGTCCCTTTTTTCTCAAGGCCTTCACCCGCCTCGACGCCAGCCTTCACGCCGAGTTGAACGAGCGCGGCGATCGCCTCATCGGTCACCACGGCAACCTGGCCCCCCACCTCGGCCACGGAACCGTCGGCGACGTCCCGTTCACGGTCTCTCCCTGGTTGGAGGGCATCGACCTCGTCGAGCTCTCGGCCTCGCTGCGCGATCGTCGGGTCAACCTCACCCTTGATCATTGCCTGATCATCCTGGTCGAGCTCTCGCGCTCGGTGGGCGCGCTGCACCAGCTGCTGAAGTCCACGGGCACTGAGGGGGCCCACGGCGACGTCTCCATTGGTCATGTGCGCCTGGGTCCCGATGGGCAGATCTGGCTCACAGGCTTGTGCACCCCGCGGGGCCTCGACCCCAAGCGCCTGCCCGAAGCCCGCTTCGACCTCGCTGGCGTCGCCGCCCTCCTCTACGATTTGGTGCCGTTGCTGCGTGGAGGTGCCGCCCGTCCGCCTCTGCCGACGCCGCTGGATCGCGTGATCCGCCGGGGGCTCGGCATCGGTCCGGTCGCTGAGCATTTGGGGCCGGCGGAGTTTGCCGATCGGCTGAACGAAGTGGGAGCAGCCCTCAAGCTCAACCTCGATCGCCAGGCCTTCGTCGACGTCGTCCGGCGCACCATTCGCGCGGTGGAAAAGAAGCTCCTCGAAAGCGGCGGTCGGGCACAGATCGGAGCCAAGCCCGCCGACGCCATCCCGGAGCTCGTGCCCGTGACCTTGGGACCGCGGGCCGCGTCGCAGCCGCCGACCCCCGCCGCAGTGCCCACCCTTGAGCCGCTCAAGCCCTACAAGCCGTTGCCCGACGTCGTATCGCTGTCGCCGCCGCCGGTGTTGCCGCCGTTGCCGCCTGTTGTGGTCACGCCTCCCGTCCTGGCGTCCCTGCCGGCGCCCTTGGCCGCGCCCGCGCGACCCCTCCTCGCCATCCCGCCGACGCCGCCCTCGCTGCCCCGCCCCTTCCCACCGGCCACACCGCTGAGCGCGCCGCGACCCGCCACGATGGCGATGCTCCCCTTGTCGGCGGTCGCTGCCGCGCTGGAGACGACGACGACGACGAGCCCGCCCCCGGCCGCGCCGGCCAGCCCTCCGCTGCCCCCTCTGCCCCGGCCGCTGCCGCCGTTGCCGCCTGTGCTGCCCCTCGAGCCCAACGCGAGCCTGCGCAGCCCCAGCAGACCCTTTGGTCGCCTGGAGGCCGTCCCGGATCTCCGCGGTCTCGATCAGGCGCTGAAGGTCAGTCACGACCAGCGGGGCACGCGCTCGCTCTTCTCCGACGCCGATGAAGGGCCCGCCGCCGGACGCCCGCAGGCTCTGCCGCCGCTGCCGCCGCTGGCCCCCGCGCCGCCCGCGACGTTGCCGCCGGATGCTCCCCGTTTTTTGAGCAACGACACCGATCCCGACGCCGTGCGGCCGGCCAAGATCGAGGCCCAAAAGGCCCTGCCGGGGGTGCAGGCGCTGCTGTCGGCAGGGGTCATCACCGGCGCCCAGCTCGAGCGCGCCGCCATCGAGCAGACCCAGCGCGGTGGACGCACCCTGGAAATCCTGGTGGCCCACGGCGTCGCCCACGATGACGATGTGGCGCGAGCGCTCTCCCAAGCTGGTGGACGACCGCTGATCGCCGGCGCCGACGTCGTCGTCACCGATTTGGCCCTGTTGCGACGCATACCCCAGACCTACGCGCTCGCGCGCCGGCTGCTGCCCCTGGCCCTCGACAACGGCGTGCTCTTGCTCGCGGTGGCCGACCCCTTCGAGCACAAGATCATCGACGAGGTCAAAGGCCTGCTGCACGCGACCAGCGTCGACGTCAGGGTGGCGGGTCGCCGAGCGCTGACCGAGGCCACCGTCGCCGTCTTTGCCAAGCTCAACGGCACCGTCGCCGCCAGCGGGCCTCGGGTGCTCTTGTGCGTGCACGATCAGAACAAGGCCGGCAAGCTCGGCGATCGCCTGGCCCAAGAGGGCATGCAGGTCGAGCACGTCGTGGACGGCCACACCGCCAAACAGCTGCTGGGGCGCGCGCAAGGTCTGCCGCAGGCCGTGATTTGCTCCCACGATCTCCCAGGCCTCGACGGCCGCGCCCTGCTTTTGCACGTGCGCAACCACGAGACGACGGCGGAGCTGCCCTTCTTCGTGCTTGGCCCCCGCTCCGACGACGACCTCATTGCGCGCGTGCTGGACCTGGGCGCCGACGACTTCTTCGCCGAGCCGCTGCGCCTCGACGTCGTGCTGGCCAAGCTCCGCCGGGCCATCGACAAAGGCAAGAGGCACGAGAGCAGCGTTCCCACCCGCCCGACGGCGCCGCCAGCACCTCCGCGCTCCGCACCCCCGCCCTCGGGAGGTGATTTCGATTTCGGCGAGCTCCCCGACCTGCCGCCGGAATTCAACAACGAGCCGCCCGCCGACGCCGGCCCCTTGCCGACGGGTGTCATGGGCACCCTGCGACAGATGGCCCTGGCCGAAATCGTTCAGTCCCTCGAGATGGGGCGCAAGACCGCCAGCGTCGACATCGTTCCGCAGGATGGCGAGAAGGGCATGATCGGTTTTCAGGGTGGGGCGGTGCGCTACGCGGCCTGCGGCGCCTTGGTCGGCGAACCAGCCTTCTTCGCGCTCATGCGCCACAAAGAGGGCTTCTTTCGCATTCACTACGGTGACGCGCCGCCGACGACGAACATCGATGCGCCGACGACCTTCCTGCTGCTCGAGGCCATGCGTCTGATGGATGAAGAGGGCATGGCCTGAGGGGCGAATGAGCGGGAGCGGGAGGAGCGGGATGCCGGCCAGCATCGCCTTCGAAGCCCTGCAGCTGAGTCTGGGCGGCGACGTCGCTGGCGCTTTGGCTTTGTTGAGGGCCGCACAGGAAAACGCACCGCTCGACGAAAGCGCGCTCTCGCTGCTCTTCAAGCTCCTGTACGACGTCGGACCTTCCGACGAAGCCTTCACGGTTTCGCCCGAGCTTCTGGCGGTGTGCACGGCGGGGCTGGTGTTGGCCAAACGCCCCATCGCGATGTCGACGTGGCACCTGCGTCGGGGGCTGTTGCATCTTGCGGGCGGACAGCGGGTCGACGCCGTCAAAGACCTGCTGGCGGTCTTGAAGCTCCAGGCCAGCGTCGACCACCGCGACCAGGCGCAAAAAGCCCTGCTGCGGGCGGCTGGCTTGCCGAAGGCCTGAGGTCAGCCTAAGGCCGGGCGGTCTCTGCCCGTTTTCGAGGAGCCCTCGCATGTTCGTCTCGCGCCCGGTTGGTGTCGCCGCTCTCTGTTCTCTCGTCGCTCTTTTGGGGTGCGAGCCCAAACAGCCGCTTGAGCCCAAGGTGGAGCCGAAGACGCCGCCGAAGACGACGACGAATGCACCTGCCGCTGTCGACGCCGACACCATCTTGCTTGGTGAAGTGGGATCGCTGACGGGCTCCGAGGCCACCTTTGGCTTGTCGACCAAAAACGGCGTGCAGTTCGCTCTCGACGAGGTGAACGCGGCTGGCGGCATCGTCGTCGACGGCAAGGCGAAGAAGGTCGCGGTGCGCGTCTACGACGACCAAGGCAAGTCCGAAGAAGCCGCCAACGCGGTCTCGCGCTTGATCAACCAAGACAAGGTCGTCGTCATCCTCGGCGAGGTGGCGTCGTCGAATTCGCTGGCGATGGCGCCCAAGGCCCAGGCCGCGCAGGTGCCGATGGTGACGCCGTCGTCGACGAATCCCAAGGTCACCGAAGTCGGCGACTACATCTTCCGGGTCTGCTTCATCGATCCCTTCCAGGGCACCGTGATGTCCAAGTTCGCCCTCGATACCGTGAAGGTCAAGAAGGTCGCGATCTTGAAGGATAACAAATCGGATTATTCTCTGGGATTGTCACAATACTTCGTCGACCACTTCACGAAGAATGGCGGCACCATCGTTGCCGAAGAAGCATATTCCAAAGGAGATACAGATTTTCGCGGACAGCTGACGGCGATCAAAGGCAAGAAACCCCAAGCGATCTACGTCCCCGGCTACTACACCGACGTCGGTGTCGTCGCCCGCCAGGCCAAAGAGCTCGGCCTGGCTGTGCCCCTGCTGGGCGGCGACGGCTGGGAATCCGAGAAGCTCTTCGAGCTCGGCGGCTCGGCCATCGACGGCTCCTACTTCTCGAACCACTATTCCACCGACGACCCCACGCCCCGCGTGCAGAATTTCATCAAGTCCTACGAGGCCAAGTACGGTAGCAAGCCCGATTCCCTGGGCGCCTTGGGCTACGACGCCGCCATGGTGGCCATGGAAGCCATTCGCCGCGCCGGCTCGACCAATGGCCCAAAGATTCGCGACGAGCTCGCCAAGACCAAAGATCACCCGGGCATCGCCGGCACCATCACTCTTGACGACAAGCGTAACGCGGTGAAGCCCGCGGTTATCTTGCAGGTCAAAGACGGCAAGTCGGTCTACGTCGCAACTGTAAATCCCTGATCTTGGTCGATCTTCAGTGTCCTTCGTGCCAGGCATCGCTCCCCCGGGCGACCTTGGTGTGCCCAAGGTGCGGCGATCGCTTCCCCGTCGTCGCCGGCGTTCCCCGCCTGCTGGCCCGGGACAACCCGCTCTTTGATCGCGACCAGGTGACGTCGACCGCGAGCAGCGCGCGTCCGGCGTGGTTGCAGCAGGTGTCGTCGTGGTTGCCGCAGCCGGCCTACCGCAGCGGCCCCCAGCTTTGGGACCTGCTGCCCCAGCACGTCGACGTCGCCGCCTCCCGCTTGCTCGTGGTTGGTCTGGGAGATGGCGGCCCGGGTCTGGTGGCGGTGCGAGAGGCCTTCGCCGAAGTCGTCGCCGTCGACGTCGTCCCAGCTCCTGGGGTTGACTACGTTTGCGACGTGCACCAGCTGCCCTTTGCCAACGACAGCTTCGACGTCGTCTTCATTGCTGCGGTGCTGGAGCACGTGCTCGATCCAAACCTGGCGGTGGCTGAGGTGACGCGGGTGTTGCGCAAGGGTGGGGTCGTCGCCGCTGAAACGCCCTTCATGCAGCAGGTGCACATGGGGGCCCACGACTTCACGCGCTTCACAGAGTTGGGGCACCGCTGGTTGTTTCGCTGCTACCGCGAGCTCGCCCGCGGGACCGCCGTCGGACCCGCCAGCGGTCTGGCGTGGTCGCTCATCTATGTGCTCGTGGGGGCCACGACGTCGCCACGGGGAGCCGCGCTGGCCAAGGGTGTGGGGCGGCTGGCCTTTTCGGCGGTGGCCGGCCTCGATCGCATCGTGGGACAGCGGCGTGGTTCCAGCGACGGCGCCTGCGCGGTCTTCTTCCTCGGCAGCAACGAGAAGGTCCCCTGCATCACGCCCCGAGAGCTCGTGCAGAGCTACCGCGGAGCCATCCGCTAGCAGGGTGCGGAAAAACTCCGTTTTTCGCACCCTGCTGTACTTCCGGAGGGTCTGTCCCAGACCCTCCCTCGTCGAGGCGAAGCCTCGACGAGCCTCCCTCCCAAGGACGCGTCT
>JAHFED010000093.1 GCA_023248635.1 Myxococcales bacterium | reverse complement strand
CGTTGCCTATGCGGATCGGCTCTCTAGCAGGGTGCGGAAAAACTCCGTTTTTCGCACCCTGCTGTACTTCCGGAGGGTCTGTCCCAGACCCTCCCTCGTCGAGGCGAAGCCTCGACGAGCCGCCTCCCTCCCAAGGACGCGTCTGCCTCAAAACTTCGTTTTTCAGCAGCCTGCTAGAGCGCAGACGCGCTCTCGCCGCGCAGCGGTTTGGACCAGCAAGCGTCAACGACGACGTCGAAGCTGACACCGCGCGGGGGCAGGCGAGCCGCGTTGACTTCGGCCAACCGTGCGCGAGCGTCGGGCCTTCCTTGGAGGCAGCGATGAACGGCGAGGTCTTGAAGAACCTGATCAACGGCGCCTGGGTCGACTCGAGCGGCAAAGAGGCCGTCGACGTTAGAAACCCCGCGACCGGTGAGCTCCTGGCAAAGACCCCGCTGTCCACGGCCAAAGACGTCGACGCGGCGGTGCAGGCTGCTCAGGCTGCGTTCCCGGCCTGGCGCAACACGCCCGTTGCTGTGCGGGCCCGGCACCTCTTTCGCCTCAAGGCCCTGCTCGACGAGCACAAGGACGAGATCGCGCGCATCTGCACCACCGAGCACGGCAAGACCTTGGCCGAGTCCCAAAGCGACATTGGTCGGGGCATCGAGAACGTCGAGCACGCCTGCGGCATGCCGACCATGATGATGGGGCAGTCCCTCGAAGACATCGCCACCGGCATCGACTGCTCGACCTTTCGTCAGCCCATGGGCGTGTTCGCCGCCATCACGCCCTTCAATTTCCCGCCGATGGTGCCCTTGTGGTTCCTCCCCTACGCGGTGGCCACGGGGAACACCTTCGTGCTCAAGCCCTCGGAGCAGGTGCCCCTCAGCCAGCGCCGCATCTTTGAGCTGATGGAAAAGGCGGGCTTCCCCAAAGGCGTGCTCAACCTGGTCAACGGCGGCCGCGACGTCGTCGAAGCCCTCTGCAGCCACGAGCGGGTGCAGGGCGTCTCCTTCGTCGGCAGCACCAAGATTGCGCGCTTGGTCTACGAGACGGCCGGCAAACACGGCAAGCGCGTCCAATCCCTCGGCGGCGCCAAGAACTTCCTGCTCGTCGACGAAACCGCTGCCCTCGAGCAAGCCGTGCAAAACGCCTGCGACTCCGCCTACGGCTGCGCCGGCCAACGCTGCCTCGCGGGATCGACGGTGGTCGCCATCGGCAGCGTCTACGAGAAGATGAAAGAGCTCATTGTCCGCAATGCCAAAAACATTGTGGTCGGGGATGGACTCGATGCAAAAACCAACCTCGGACCGGTCATCACCGCCGCCGCCCGCGAGCGCATCATCGGCATGATTGGCAAGGGTGTGGCCGAGGGCGCCGAGCTCCTCGTCGACGGCCGCGGCCTCAAGATGGACGGCAAATACCAAAACGGCTTCTGGCTTGGGCCCTCGGTGTTCGACAAGGTCAAGCCCGAGATGACCATCGCCAAAGAAGAGATCTTTGGACCGGTGGTGAACATCATGCGCGCCGATACACTCGAAGACGGCATCGCGCTGATGAATTCCGTGCCCTACGCCAACGCGGGCTCGCTGTACACGTCGTCGGGCAAGAGCGTGCAGAAGTTCAAGGCAACGGCACACCCGGCCATGCTCGGCATCAACATCGGCGTCGCTGCACCCATGGCCATGTTCCCCTTCGGCGGCAGCAAGCAGAGCTTCTTCGGCGACGTGAAGGCCCACGGTGGCGACGCCGTGCAGTTCTACACGGACCGCAAGGTGGTCATCAGCCGCTACTTCTGACTGCACACGAGGCCGCCCAGGGCAGCCACAAGCTCGTCCGAACTCGCGCCCAGAACGCTCGACGACGCAGCAGCGTCGTGAACGCCAGACACATCGGAATTCACATCTCAGGAGAAGACACATGGCTCGCAAGGTCACCGCTGGGCTCATCCAGTGCAGCAATCCACTCAACGATCCCTCGGCGTCGGTGCAGGCCATCAAGAAGGCCATGCACGAGAAGCACCTGCCCATGGTCCACGAGGCCGGCAAGAAGGGCGTGCAGATCCTCTGCCTGCAGGAGATCTACAACGGTCCCTACTTCTGCCCGTCGAAGGACCCCAAGTGGTGTGACACCGCCGAGAGCATTCCCGGGCCCACGGTCAAGGAATTCCAGGACATCGCCAAGCAATATCAAATGGCGATCATCGTCCCGATCTATGAGCGGGAAATGGCCGGCGTCTACTACAACTCCGCCGCCGTCATCGACGCCGACGGCACCTACCTGGGCAAATACAGGAAGAACCACATCCCGGATGTGAATCCTGGCTTCTTTGAGAAGATGTTCTTCAAGCCCGGCAACCTCGGCTACCCGACCTTCCAGACCCGCTACGCCAAGATCGGCGTCTACATTTGCTACGACCGCCACTTCCCCGAAGGCGCGCGCCTGCTCGGCCTGCACGGCGCCGAAATCGTCTTCAATCCCTCGGCCACGGTCGCTGGTTTGAGCGAGTACCTCTGGAAGCTCGAGCAGCCCGCCCACGCCGTCGCCAACGGCTACTTCATCGCGGCCAGCAACCGCGTTGGCACCGAAGCGCCTTGGAACATCGGCCACTTCTACGGCCAGTCCTACTTCTGCGATCCCCGCGGGCAGATGTTGGCGGTGGGCAGTCGGGAGAAGGACGAGCTCGTCGTCGCCGAGATGGACCTCGATCTCATCGAAGAGGTTCGACGTGTGTGGCAGTTCTATCGGGATCGCCGCCCCGACACCTATGAAGACATGGTCAAACAGCTTCCCTGACCCGGCCGCAGCCATCTCGTCGTTGATCCCTGTCCTCAGCCCCCGCGAAAGAGGACAGCAGGATCCCTTCGTCGTCGACGTTGCGCTTCGCCTGCGACCTTGAGCATGCTCGCGCCCCACGAGGTCCTTGTGCGCTCACCGCTTGCTCTTGTCGTCGTTGTTGCTGCGCTGTCTTCCAAGGCTGCCGAACCCGCCGCGCCCCCACCCGCCGATGCGATGGCGACCCTGCGCGAGATGCTCGGTGCCAATGAAGCGCTGGCCAAGAGCCGCGGCGACCACTTCTTCGACGCCTTTCAAACGGGCCAGCACCCGCGCACGACGCTGGTCTCTTGCGCCGACTCGCGCGTGCAGACCTCCGACTTCGAAGCCAACCCCGACGGCGACATCTTCGTGGTGCGCAACATCGGCAACCAAATCGACACTGCGGCCGGCTCCGTCGAATACGGCGTCAGCCACCTCAAGACGCCGCTGCTCTTGATCCTCGGACACGTCGGCTGCGGCGCAGTGAAAGCGGCGCTCTCGGACTACAGCGACGAGTCGGCACCGCTGCGCCGTGAGCTCGACAGCCTGCACCTCGCCATCGCGCGCGGCAAAGCAGCGGCCCACGCCGATCCCTGGCTCGACGGCGTCGTCGAAAATGTGCACCTGCAAGTCGCGCTGGCACGTCACGAATACAAAGAAGAAGTCAAAAGCGGAGCCCTGGTCGTCGTCGGCGCCGTCTACGATTTCACCAATGCCTTGGGCCGCGGACGTGGACGCATCGTCGTCGTCGACCTCAACGGCGAACGCGATGCAAAGAAGATCGACGCCGCCCTCGCCGCCACCAAGAGCGCGGCTCCCGTCAAGAGTCGCTGAACGTCAGGGAGCGGGAGGGGCTGAGCCACGGTCGAGCTGCCGCATCCAGCCCAAGAGCAGAGCAATGTCGGCGTCTTTGATGCGGCCTTGGTAGGAGGGCATCACCGGCAGGTAGCCCTTGGTCACGCGGCGCTGCGGGAACAGGATCGCTTCGCGCACGTAGGCGTCGTCGACGAGGGCGCTGCTGTCATCGGTGTGGGTGAGGGTCGATCCCAGCAGGCCGCGCAGGCTGCCACCCACCAAACGCGTGCCGTCGACGGTGTGGCATTTGGCGCAACCCTTGTCCTTGAAGAGCTCGAAGCCGTCTTTGTAGATGGAGGTGCCATCGATCGCGTCGGGGATGGGCGGAAAGGGCGGCACCTCACCCGGTCGCGGGCTCAGTACCATCGTCAGCAAACCGTCGAAGCGTTCCCGACGCAGGGCGCGCTCATCGAGGCAGCCGCGCACCACGAGATCGGGCTTGTCCGACGCCGTCAGCGCAGCGACGCAGGCGCGGTCGGCGGCGCGCTGTTCTTCGATCACGACCTCCATGCGTTGCAGCGCGGCGTGGCGGTTGCGGTCCTCGCAGGCGAGCAAGAGCACGCAGCACGAGGCCAGAGCAACGACGAAGGCACGCACACGGACAGGCTGACACAGCGTGGGCCCTTGTCGACGTCGGTGGCGTTGCCAATCTCGGCAAATCGACACAGTGCAGGAGCATGTCGGCGGAAAGCGCGTTTCAGACCCTGCTCGAAAGGGTGAAGCAGGGTCGGGCCCACACCGAGGTGCTGGGACTCTTCGGCCTCGCCAGCGCCCACGCGGTGTGGAAGCTGGCCCAGCTGCGCCCCGTGGTCTTTGTCTGCCGCTCTGGCCAGCTCGACGACGTGTTGCGCGATCTGCGCTTCTTGGCCGGTCCCCGCGCTCCTCGCGTGCTCGCCTTGCCCGCCGACGAAAGAACGCCCTACCACGCGAGCTCTCCCGACCCCGTCGTCGTCATGGAGCGGGTGGCCACCCTGCACAAGCTCTGCACCGGCAGCGGCTTCGACGTCGTCGTCGTCCCGCCCGAGTCTTTGTGCCGCAAGGGTCTGCCCTTCGCCGAAGTACAGCGCATGGCCGAGCTCATCGAGAAGGGTCAGGAGCTCGATCGCGCGGCCACGGTCAAAAAACTCGTCGTCGGCGGCTACAGTCAGGTCAGCACCGTCGAAGACGCCGGCACCTTTGCGCTGCGTGGATCGATCCTCGACATCTACTTCGCGGGTGCCGACAAACCGGTGCGCATCGATCTCTTCGGCGACGTCGTCGAGAGCATCAAGAGCTTCGATCCCCAGACCCAGCGCACCCTGGGTTTTTTCGAGTCCATCTCGGTGGGGCCCTCCCGCGAGGTGCACCTCGACGACACCACGGTGCCGCGGGCCTCTCGGCGTTTGCGCGAGCTCGCCGACGAGGTCGAGTATCCCACCAAGAAAGTGCGCGAGCTGCTCGCCGACCTCGACAACCGCATCAGCTTCTTCGGCATCGAAGGCCTGCTGCCGGCATTTTACGAGGCTCTCGAGAGTCCCTTGGCCCTGGTCGAGCGCGCCTTGGGCAAAGACAAATTCACCGTGGTGCTCGATGAGCCCGACGCCATCATCGGCGCCGTCAGCGTCGTCGATGCCGACTTCGAGGAGCACCGTCGTCAGGCCCTGGTGCGCGGCGATCTCTGCTTCCCCGTCGACGCCTTCTTGGAATCCGGTCCCGCGGCTCTGGCGCGGGCGCGGGCTTGCCGTCATGTCGAGCTGCTGTCCCTCGTCGTCGAAGGCAAAGGCGAAGGCGCGCTGTCGATTTTCACCAAGGGCACTGCCGACGTGCGCGGCGACATCTTGAAGGAGAGCGCCCGGGCTGACGGCGACGCTCACAGCTTGCTCTCTCCTTTGGTGAAACGCGTGCAGGATTGGCGCTCACAGAAGCGCACCGTGTTGTTGCCGGTGCACTCCCTGGGCGGCGTCGAGCGTTTGCGCGAGTTGCTGCGCGCCCACCGTCTCGAGATCCGCCATCTCCCCGACGGACTCGATCTTCTCGACGACGAAGCCCTCGGACGCCTGCGCGATCCCAGCGTGCACGCCTGGACCTGGATCGCGCGTCCCAACGATCCCGCCCGCGGTGCCGAGCTGCCCCACATCGGACCACAGGGCGTCGTCGTCGTCGCCGAAGAAGAAGTCTTTGGTCGACGGGCCCGGCGTCAGGTCGCTGCGCGCAAGGGAGGCTTCAAGACCACGCTGGGCGATCTCAAAGAGGGAGACTTCGTCGTGCACGTCGAGCACGGCGTCGCCAACTTCAGCGGCCTCACGCGCCTCACCCTGCGCGGCGTCGAGCAGGACTATCTGCTGCTCATCTACGACGGCGGCGACAAGCTCTACCTGCCGGTGCACCGCATCAACCTGGTGCAGAAGTACGTGGGTCCGGGCGGCCAACCTCCGCGCGTCGATCGCCTCGGCGGTGCAGGTTGGGAGTCCACCCGTCGCAAAGTCAAAGCCGCCGTCGTCGCCATGGCCCAGGATCTCTTGGCTCTCTACGCCAAGCGCGAGCTCACCAAACGCATCGCCCATCCCGCCCCCGACGAGAGCTATTGGGAGTTCGAGGCCGCGTTCCAATTCGAGGCCACGCCCGATCAGCAAAAGGCCATCGACGACGTCCTGTCCGACATGCGCCGCGAACGCCCGATGGACCGCCTCATCTGCGGCGACGTCGGCTACGGCAAAACCGAAGTGGGCATGCGCGCGGCGATGTTGACCGTGTGCGGCCGGCGGCAGGTGGCCGTACTCGCGCCGACGACGGTGTTGGCCCAGCAGCACTTCCAGACCTTCAGCGAGCGCTTCAAAGCAACCGGCGCCATTGTCGAAGTGGTCTCGCGTTTCAAGACCGCCGCCGAGGTCAAAGACATCTTGAAGCGCGCCAAAGAGGGCAAGGTCGACATCCTCATCGGCACCCACCGCCTGCTCTCCGCCGACGTCGCCTGGTCCGATCTCGGGCTGATTCTCGTCGACGAAGAGCAACGCTTCGGCGTGAAGAACAAGGAGGCCATCAAGCGCTGGAAGGCCAACGTCGACGTCCTCACCCTCACCGCCACCCCCATCCCGCGCACACTGCAGATGGGCTTTTTCGGCATTCGCGACATGAGCGTGATCGAGACCCCGCCTGTCGATAGGCGCGCCATCCGCACCAGCATCTGCATGTTCGACGACGACGTCATCCGCGAAGCCATGCTGCGCGAGCTCTCGCGTGGTGGTCAGGTGTATTTTGTACACAATCGAGTGAGATCGATTCAGGCAACAGCGGATTATCTCAAGAAATTGGTGCCCGAGGCGCGGGTCGGCATCGGCCACGGTCAGATGACCGAAGAAGGCCTCGAAGACGTGATGCTGCGCTTCATGAAGCACGAGCTGAACGTCCTCGTGTGCACGGCCATCATCGAGACCGGCATCGATGTCTCATCGGCCAACACCATGTTCATCGACCACGCCGAGGACTTCGGTTTGGCCCAGCTCTACCAGCTGCGCGGTCGCGTCGGTCGCTCCAAAGAACGCGCATTTGCTTACCTGTTGATCCCCGGTGGCACTGAACATCTTCATCCCGACGCTCGCGCCCGACTCGAGATATTGCAGCGTTTCTCCGACCTCGGTGCTGGCTTTCAGGTGGCCCAACACGATCTCGAATTGCGCGGTGCCGGCGATCTGCTCGGCAAAAACCAGCACGGCCACGTCGCCGCCGTCGGCTACGACCTCTATGCCGAGCTGCTGCGCGACGCCGTCGAACAGCTGCGCCACGGCAACGCCGCCGACCTCGACGTTCCCGATCCCGAGATCACGCTGCCGGTCGCTGCCTTCATCCCCGACAAATACATCCCCGACATGCACGAGCGCCTGCAGACCTATCAGCGCATGGCCTCGGCCAAAGACGGCGCCGAGATCTACGACGTCGTCGGCAGTCTCAACGATCTCTACGGCGACGTCCCTCCCGAGGTCTCCACTCTCGCCGACGTGATGGTGCTCAAGCTCAAGCTCAAAGACATGGCGGCCCGCGGCCTCGAGCTCTCGCTGCCCCCCAAGGGCGCCGAAAAAGCCGCGCAGCATGGAGCGTCGACACTGACGGTGTCGCAGCAAAAGGCGGCCATCGTGAACGCGCGCCGCGCGGGCATGAAAGTGAGCGCAGCGCCTGAGCTCGATCGCAAGCTCAAGATCGTCGACGGCGGCGTTCCCAAGGTGGTGATCACCCTCGGCGACAGGGCTCGCCTCGACCCCGCGCGCTTGCTCACCTGGGTGAACGCCAACAGCGCCAGCGTCAAGCTCACGCCGCAGATGAAGCTGGTGCTGACGCCGTCAGACAAAGAGTGGCGCACCCTCGGCGAAGACCCCATCGCCTTGTGCCGAGAGACCCTGCGCAAAGTGGCCGAGGCGGCCCTGGGCAAGGCCCGATCCTGATGTCGCCGGCGGTGGAGATCCCCCTGCGGCGCACTCCGCCCACCCAGCGTCTGGGGCAACTGCTCTTGATGCTGTTTCTGGGAGGACTCCCTGGCCTCGGTCTGCCTCTGTTGTGGTTCACCATGAGCGGATCGCTGCCGCCCGAGCTCTCGATCGTGACCTTCGTCGCCGCCGTCATTGGCGCGCTGGCCGGGCTCGCCCGCCTCTTTGTCTTGCCGGCCCCTGCGCCCCTCGTCATCGACGACGTCGCCCTGGTGCTGCCCTACGGCCGCAAGAGCGTGCGCTTGATGCTCGACGAGCTGCTCATGTGCCGCCTCGATGGCCAAGACCTCGTGTTGCTCGCGGTGGCGCCGCCAGGGCAATCATCTGTCGGAGACAGCGGCGCCTTCGTCGTGTCGGGGCGCTGCTTCAAAGAAAGAAGAGACGCCGGCGACGTCGTCAACGCCATCCGTGCCCGGCTCGCTGTGCGTGTGGAAGGACCCGGTCTGTTGAAGCGTCTCGACGAAAACGAAGCCCGCCAACGGGAGTTCGGCAAGCGCCGGCCCGTCGTCACCTGGGGCATCGCCGCCGCCTGTTTGCTCATCTTCGTCGTCGAAGTCGTCGTCGGCGCGCCGGGCGATCCCCACGTGTTGGCGAACTTCGGGGCCAACGCGCCCGCGCTGGTGCGCCAGGGAGAAGTGTGGCGCCTGGTGACGGCTTGTCTGCTGCACGGCTCGGTGGTCCACCTCTTGATGAACCTTTCGGGGTTGGTGCCCACGGGGGCCTTGCTCGAACGCTGGCTCGGACGCGCGAGCTTCGCCATCGTCGTCGTCGTCACCGGTGTGTGCGGTCATCTCGGGTCGGCGGTGGCTGCGCGGGCCGAAATGTCGGTGGGACTCTCGGGGGCGCTCTTTGGCTTTCTCGGCGTGTTGCTGGCGTCGACCCTGCGCTTTCGGGGCCATGCGGTGGGCGGCGTGAAGGTGCCATTGTCGTCGTGGATCTTCCTGCTCGTCGTCAACGGCGCCCTCGCCCTCTTGCCCTTCGTCGACGTCGTCGCTCACGCCACCGGCTTCGTCGCCGGCATCGGCTGCGGTGCCGTGCTTGCCCCGCGACCGGGCAAGCCCCCTGTGTTGCGGGCCCGGGGACGCAAGATCGGCGCGCTCATCGCCGCCGTCGTCGTCGCTGCCTCCGTCGTGGTGCCCGTTGTGCGCGCTCTTGGCGGCGGGTGAGCCCCATCATCCAGGCAAGGGTGTAATCACCAAATTATCGAAGGTGACAACGCTCTCCCAGCCCGAGAAGGCGAAGCGGTTGTTGCGCTCACCCCACAGGGGATCGGGATCCTCGTAGCGGAGCAGCCGTTCGCCGTCGACGAAGAGCTCGAGAGTGCGGCCATCGGTGCGTTGGATGATCCAGCGGTAGGTCTTGCCCTCGTCCCAGTGTGAACGACGCGAGGCCCTTCCTTTTTCATGCTCATCAAGACGGGCAATCACTGTAGTGGTGTTGTTCCAGCCTCCGACAATTACAATGTATCCGGATTCATGGCGGATCCCGTCGCCAAAGACCTCGACCTTCATGTCCAGGGCCGGCGACGTCGACGTCGACGTGAACTCGATGCGCACGTTTTTCGACAGGGGAGCCTGAAGCCAGAGGGGCAGGTTGCGATCGCCCAGGGTGGTGAGCTTGCCGTCGACGACGCGCCAGCTGCCGCCCTGGTGGTGGTAGCGCGAGCGCAAGTCGGCGTCGTCGAAGGTGTCCGTGACGGGGTGGGCGCTCTGCTCGCCTTGGGGAAAAGTCGGCAGGCAGGAAGGGCCCCCGATCCACACCAGCCAGAGAAGGAGGGGGAGCGCGCGCATGCCCTCTTGTGCCTCGCCCGCGCGCTGATTGACATGCCCCAGCGCGTGGACGACGTGCCACGGCCATGGCTGACCCCCGCACCATCCGCGCGCTCCTCCAGGCGACGGCGCCGTGGTTGACCCAGCGCGGCGCCGACAACGGGCGCACCGAGGCCGAGCTGCTGGTGGGCCACGCTCTGTCGATGCGCCGCCTCGATCTCTACCTCGATCTCGATCGACCCCTCTCCGACGACGAAATCGCTCGCTGTCGGGCGCTGGTGAAGAGGCGCGGCCAGGGCGAGCCCCTGGCCTACATCACCCAAGAGCGCGAGTTCTACGGTCTGGCCCTACACGTGAGCCCCGACGTGCTCATCCCCCGCCCCGACACCGAGACCCTGGTCGATGCGGCGCTGGCCCGCCTGCCCGAAGACGTCGAAGGCGTCGTCGTCGACGTCGGCACGGGATCGGGCTGCATTGCCCTGGCTTTGTTGCAGCAGCGCGAGGGATTGCGGGCCGTGGCCGTCGACGTCTCGACCGCCGCGCTGGCGGTGGCGCGAAAAAACGCCGAACGCCACGGACTCTTCGACCGTCTCGAGCTCCGCGAAGGAGATCTGCTCTCCCCCTGCCGCGACGTCGTCGGCGCTCTGCTGGTGGTCAGCAATCCTCCCTATGTGCTGCGGGGTTCGCCGCTGCTGCACAAAGATGTCGCCGCCTTCGAGCCTGCGCTGGCGCTCTATGGCGAAGACGACGACGGCCTCGGTCACCACCGCCGCATCCTCGCTGCGGCTCCGGCCGTGTTGCACGAGCGCGGAGCGGTGTTGCTGGAGATCGGCGCTGACCAACAAGAGCAGGCGCGCGGGCTGCTGAAGCCCCCCTTCGTCGCCGTCGATGTCGTTGCCGATTTGGGAGGACATCCGCGCGTGGTGGTCCTTCAGCGCTGACGGACCCACATGTCTCGCGCTGAGCGCTCTTCGTCGGCGTTCGGTGCCGCGGCGGCGGGGGCGTAGCCTCTGCACGGTGACTCTCTGGCAGGACCATTGGGACGAAGGACCGCTGTGGCGCGGGGATGCCGCCGCCGTCGGAGCCTGGAGCCTGCTCGACGAGCCGCCGACGGCGCACACCAAAGCCGGGGTCGACGTCACGCCGCCAGCCCGCGTGGCCGGAGCTGCAGCGAACGACGACGTCGACGACGAGCTTCCCTTCGCCCTCGCCGACGACGACGACTTCGACACGGGGGAGGTCACCGCCCCCACCCGCCCTGGCATCACCAGCGATGCCGCCCTGGTTGCCCACCTGCACGCGCGCGAGCGTCGGCCTCTGCGGGCGGCGGCCCTCGGCCTCTTCGTCGTCGCTGGGCTCGGGGCTCTGGCCATGGGCCTGCAGCAGCGCGTGGAGCCCACGCCTGCACTTGTCGCACAGGAAGTCGCTCAGCGGCTCGCCCCCCCGCCCGTTGCGGTCCTCGTGCAAGCAGCGCCGCCTGCGCGCTCCCTGGGGCCGCCCACAGCAGATGTGCCGATGGTTGGGCGCAAGACCACAGCCAAGGGTGTTGCCGAAGCCATGGCCACGGCGCCCCCCAAAGCGATCCCTTCGCTGACCGCAGCCCTGCCGATCGAGAGCAAACCCGTGCCGCCGCCAACCATGAAGCAGCCCGTCGCGACGACGACGATCGCAGCGCCGGCGCCGGCCCCGTTGACGTCGGCGGGCAGGGCGGTGGCCATCCTCGATGTCAGTGGCGACGACACTGCTGGTGCGCAGCGCCTGATCGGAAGCAGCCTCCGCACCGCCTTGCAGCAAGCAGGTTTCTCCATCGGCGACGCGGCGGCTTCGGGTTGGGGCCTCAAGCTGCGCATCAGCAAGATCGTGGTCACGGAGGGAGCCGAGAGCAGCGCCGACGTTCGCTGCGACGCCGCCGTCATCCAGCTTCCGGGCCATCAGCTGCGCGGCTCTACGCGCGGGGAGGCCGAGGCACGTGGTGAGGTCCCCAGCGACGAGCTGGTCAGCGACGCCGTCGTCGCTTGCGCCCAACAAGTGGTCGAAGGTGTCAGCGCCCAGCTCAACCGCTGACGGGGGCTCTACTCCACAGACACAATGGACAAGCAGCGCACCCGGCCCGCCACCGGGACTTCGACGTCGTCGCCGGCGCTCTTGCCCTTCAGGGCTGCCCCCAGGGGGGACTGCGGGGTCACGATCTGCACGTTGACGCCGTCGACGCTGACCTTCTGGCCCCCGCCCCACGGTGAGAGCAGCACGAGCAACCTGCTGTCTTTGCCCTGCACCACTTCGGTGAGCGAGAGCAGGAGAAAGGCGCGCACGTCGACGCGCTCCACCTCTTGCAGCTGACGCTTGAGCTCCGCAGCGCGTGCAGCTTGAGCGCCCGCCAGGTAGCCGGCTTCGATGGCGCGGGTGTCCTTGTCGTTTTCCGGCTTGGCCTCCTCGTGGGTCGAGGCCTCGCGGGCGGCGTGGGCAGCAGCGTCAACGGCCCCCAGATCCCGGGCCAGGGAAGAGCGCAGGGCAGCGACGACGTCGACCTTGGTGATCGTCATGACGTCGGCCAGACGAAGGCCGGGCCGCGCTGGTCATGGGCGGCATCCGGGCTGCGCCGGAGGTCGAAGAGGGTGGCAGTGTGCCCGCCGTCAGAGAATTGCGTTTGTTCGACGACGACCCACGAGTTATTTCCCACCACTGGAAAATGAGCATCGCCATCAAAATTACCGTGAATAATTGTCAACACGATGCGATCGGCCAGCGCGATCGTCGCTTGGTAGATCTGGGCTCCGCCGATGACCATCACCTCGGGATGAACTGCAGACGCAAGCGAAAGCGCCTGTTCGAGCGATGACGCCAGCGCGCACCCATCAGGACGAAAATTGGGATCGTGGGAGAGCACAACATTGGTGCGTTTTGGTAGCGCACGCCCGATGGATTCGAAGGTCAAGCGGCCCATGATGACGCCCTTGCCGGTCGTCAACAAACGAAAGCGCTTGAGGTCGGCGGACAGGCGCCAGGGGAGACGGTTGTCCTTGCCAATGACCCGACCAAGGTCGGCGGCGGCGACGAGAGTGATGGACACGACATCCTCTTATCCCCGATCTCGCTGAACTTCGACCGCGGAGCGGTCTCGTTTATCTCTTCGGGGATGCTCCTCTGGGAGGTCTGGTGCAGCTGGTGCAGCTCTCCCCCCGCGCCGGCTCGCCCGGCGGGGGGCTGCATCAGCGGCATCAGACCTCCCAGAAGATCGGGTTGTTAATCCCTGGGTTCAGTTGAGTTTGCACTCAACTGAGCCCAGGGATTCTGTTTCAAGGGGGCTGCGCCCCCTCCCGTCGTCGAGCAAGTCGCCGACGGGGCCCTCCCCATCCGTGGTCGCTCCGCTCCCGAAGATGCAGACTCAACTGATCTCTGGGATTAGACGGCGACCTCTCCCTTCAGTGCCGGGTGGTGCCGGTAGTTCTCGAAGGCGATGTGACGGTGCGCGAACTCGTCGATGCTCTTCACCGTGGGATCCATCTTCAAGGCGGGAAGGGGGTGGGGAGAACGACCCAGCTGTTCGTCGACGGCGCCGAAGTGGTTTTCGTAGATGTGAGCGTCGCCAAAAGTATGTACAAAATCACCCACATTGAGGCCAACAACTTGAGCGATCATATGCGTCAGTAGCGCATAGCTAGCAATGTTCCAGGGTACCCCCAAAAACATATCTGCACTGCGCTGGTAGAGCTGACAAGACAAGCGCCGTTCTTCGTCGACGTAGAACTGACTCAAGAGATGACAGGGCGGCAGCTTCATCTGCGGCAGCGCGCCGACGTTCCAAGCCGACACCACGTGTCGTCGTCCGAAGGGGTCTTGCTGCAGCCCCTCGATGAGGCAAGCGATCTGATCGACGCTGCCGCCGTCAGCCGTCCCCCAACGTCGCCATTGGGCGCCGTAGATGGGCCCCAAGTTGCCTTCGCCGTCGGCCCACTCGTCCCAGATCGAGACCTTGTGCTCGTGCAGGAAGCGCAGGTTGGTGTCACCGCGCAGAAACCACAGCAGCTCGGTGACGAAGCCGTGCGTCGTCACTTTCTTGGTGGTGACCAGCGGAAAACCAGCGCGCAGGTCGAAACGAATTTGCGCACCAAAAATACCCTGAGTGCGCGGCTGACTCCCATCGCGCAGTTTCGAGCGCGAGCTGCGAAGCTGCCCCTCGGTGCGGATGGTCTTGAGAAGCGACAAGTATTGTTGCATAATAGTGCCGGGATTGGTGGATATTCAGAGTGATCAGGGTAGGCTGTTGGTCGGGTGCACAGCGGACGAAGCCTCCCCAGCGCCCGCTGAAGGCGTGCCGACCAGCACCCATACAACGATGGCGATGACGACGGCGACGACGGCCACGGCCGCGGCGGCGCCCACCAACACGGCCACCGCAGGCCTGTGGTGCGCGCGGGCAGCAGGGACGACGACGACGGGCAACACATCGGTCACCTGGCTGGGGCGCTCGCGCACCACGACGGTGGCTTCGGGACGAGACGGAGTCTTGCCGGCCGTCGGCAAGGGGTTCGACGACGACGGCGCCGCGGTCGCCGGCGCCGAGGCCATCAAAGAGACGGGATGAAAGACGTCGCCGGTCTGCAGCGCTGGCGGCAGCTCGCTGGCGCGCAGTCCCTCGATGACGAAGCCGATCTCGGTCTTTGCGTCCTCCACTTGCAGCCCCGGCTGTGTCGTCGCCCGGATGTGGAAAGTGCGCGTTTTTTCCCGCGGCGCCGCCGGCGTGGGCTGCGTCGTCGCTGGTTCTGCGGAAGGAGTCGTCGACGTCGGCGGCTGGACTACCAGCACCTCGAGCGTGGACGCTTGCAGTTTTGATGTCGTCGACGCTGGCGCGTCTTGCAGTCGGCGCAAAGCGGCGCGCAGCTCTCGAGAGCCAGCCACAGTGCCGCGTTGCAGCTCCACCTGCTGCAACGCCGCGCGCAGGTCGCCGCAGCTCTCGTAGCGGTCCTCACGTTGTGGGGCGGTCGCCTTGGTGATCACCGCAGCGAGGCCGGGGCCCACCGACGACAGACGCGAGGGGGTGAAGCCGCCCCGCCCCGACATCCGCCACACGTCGTCGATGGCGAGGGCACCGTAGTAGCGCTCGTTGGTCAGCAGCTCGTAGAGCATCACCGCCGCCGCAAACTGATCCGCCCGCCCATCGACGGCCTCCCCGCGGGCCTGCTCAGGCGACATGTAGGCGATTTTGCCCATCACGATGCGAGGTGCGGTCCGCTCCAGCTTCTGCGACGACTCCGCCAACCCGAAGTCGATGAGCTTCACCTCCCCCTCGGCCGAGAGCATCACGTTTTGCGGCGACACGTCCCGGTGCACGACCTTCAGGGGTTGGCCGCTGAGCGGGTGCTTCATGCGGTGGGCGGCGTCGAGGGCCTCGAGCACCTCTTTGACGATGAAGAGCGCGACGTCGACGGGCAGGCCTTGGCGCGCCCCCTCTGTCCATTGCTCCACCTGGCGGAGCTCGTGGCCATCGATGTGCTCCATCGCCAGGTAGTACTGGTCCTCGAAGCACCCGGCGTCGAAGACGTGGCAGATGTTTCGGTGGGTCAGCAACACAATCAGCCGGGCTTCGTCGACGAAGCGGCGTTGGTACTCGGGGTCGTGGCTGAGCTGCAGGGTCTTCACCACGCAGAGCTTGTCGACGCCGACCAGCCCCTTGGCTTTGACCTTGGCCAAGTAGACCTGGCCCATGCCGCCGCGGCCCACGGTCCGCAGCAGCTGGTAGTCACCAAACTCGCGCGGGAGATCCAGGTCGGAGTGGTCGTCGTTCATGGCGAGTTCCGCTGGCCCTCCACGCAAACGCGCCGGACCATAGCCCGCCGCCGAACTGCGCGGGCTCGTCGTCTGCGATGGCTGCCCCAGGTGTGCCTCCGGGTTTCCCGGTGCCGCCTGAAAGGTGAGACCTCTCCCCACTCCGAACGGGGATCCGGCAGGATTTTGTGGACGCCGCGGTGCTGCTGTTAGCCTGAGGTCGCCGTGATCGCTGGTCTCGAGATCCTGAATCTGCACGCCCAGGGCGGGATGGCCGAGGTCTACCGGGCCCGGGGCAAAGGCGCCGACGGCACCGACTACCTCTATGCGGTGAAGAGGATCCTGCCGGAGTACACGCGCGACCCCGAGATCAAAAAGATGTTCATCGAGGAGGCGCGGGTCGCGGCTTGCCTCGTTCACTCCAACGTCGTCCGCGTTTACGATCTCGCCACCTCCGAAAATGAAGACCTCTTCATCGTGATGGAATTCCTCGAGGGCAAAGACCTGTCCGAGGCCATCGAAGAAGCCGGCAACCGCAAACGCTCTCTGCCGATCTGGTTTGCCCTGCAGGTCGCCAAAGAGGTGCTGCGGGCGCTGCACTACGTGACCACCGAGGCGGTCGACCGCAACGGCCGAACGCTGGGCCTCATCCACCGAGACATCAGCCCCCACAATATTTTCGTGTGTTTCGATGGTCAGGTGAAACTCACTGACTTCGGCGTCGCAAAAGTACAGGAATCAAACGTCAAGACGCAGGTGGGCATCACCAAGGGCAAGCTCGGCTATATGTCCCCCGAGCAGCTGATGGGGGCCCAGCTCGACTTCCGCAGCGACCTCTACAACGTCGGCATCTTGCTCTTCGAGATGATCACGGGGAAGCAGCTCTTCTCGGGGCAGACCACCGCTGAGTTCTTGCAGGCCATGGTGCGGGGCATCGTCCCCCCCATGCCGGCGTCGGCGCAGGCGCCACCCGAGCTCGAAGACTTGATCCGCCGCAGCTTGGATCGGGACAAGAACAAGAGGCCGGCGTCGGCGGTGGCCTTCGAGCGCGAGCTCGATCAGATCGCCAATGCCTACAATCTCAACGCCCAGGCCGCCCACGTCAGCCACCACGTCAAGGAGCTCTACGGCAAGATCGATCCGCCGCGCATCATCAAGCCAGCGACGGCGCCGCAGAAGCTGAAGTCCATGATGCTCGCGACCTTGCCAGCGCCAGCACCCCAGCCCCAAGTGCCGCCCCAGGCAAAGCAGCCACAGCAGCAGCAGCCGCCGCCGCCGCAGCAGCAGTGGTCTGATCCTCAGTATCATCAACCCCCGCATCAGGCCCAGCAGCAACAATATCAGCAACAGCCTTATCAGGCACCGCAATACCAGGCAGCTCCCGAGCCGCAGTACCAGCCGCAGCCCCCGCAGCCGCAGT
>JAHFED010000092.1 GCA_023248635.1 Myxococcales bacterium | reverse complement strand
TTCTGCAGGATGAGCCAGATGGCCTCGGCGTGGTCGTCGACGTAGAGCCAGTCGCGCACATTCTGGCCGTCGCCGTAGACGGGGAGGGGCCTGCCTTCGAGACAGTTGCTGATCATCAGCGGGATGAGCTTCTCTGGAAAGTGAAAGGGCCCGTAATTGTTGCTGCAATTCGAGAGGGTCGTGGGCAGGTGATAGGTGTGGGCGTAGGCGCTGACGAGGTGGTCCGATGCCGCCTTCGACGCCGAATAGGGTGAGCGCGGATCGTAGGCCGTGTCTTCGGTGAAAAAACCAGACTCCCCCAGCGAGCCAAACACTTCGTCGGTGGAGACATGGTGAAAATGCACCGGTGTCGGCCCGTCAGCAGCCCGGGCGCGCACGGCCTCGAGCAAGGAGAAGGTCCCCATGACGTTGGTCTCGAGGAACTCCCGTGGCCCATGAATGCTGCGGTCGACATGGCTCTCAGCGGCGAAGTGAACGACGGCGTCGACGGCGTGGTCGCGCAGCAAGAGCTCGATCAACGCTTGATCACGGATGTCGCCCTTCACGAAGGTGTAGCGCTCATCGACGACGTGGCCGGCCAGGTTCTCGAGATTGCCGGCGTAGGTCAGCGCGTCGACGTTGATGACTTTGCCCGAGAACTTCGCTGGCCCAAAGAGATAGCGAATGAAGGACGAGCCGATGAAGCCCGCGCCGCCGGTGACCAGGAGGGTGTCGAGTTTGCGCATGGCTGCCTGCCGAAAGGGTTGATGTTCTTGAAGTTCCGTCGGTTCAAGACGCTGGCGCGTCTTGAAGATGCGTCAGGCGGAGGCGCGCCAGCAGTGTTACGTCGTCGAGCGCGCCCGTGGCTGGTGGCGCTCAATACAGCGTTTTCAGCAGCTCATCGAGCGTCGGCGCCGTTTGGTCCCGGCCCGAAACAACCGCCTCCGCCGCCGTCACCGGCCAGGCGATGCCGAGGGCCGGGTCGTTGTAGCGAAAGCCCGTCTCGGTGGCGGCGTCGTAGAACGAGGTCACCTTGTAGGCGACATCGGCGACCTCACTGGTGACGCAGAAGCCATGCGCGAAGCCGATGGGAATGAAGAGCTGCTCGTGCTTGACATCGTCGAGCACCAACGCGTGGTGCCTCTTGAAGGTCTTGGACCACGGGCGGACATCAACAACGACGTCGACGATGGCGCCGCGCGCACAGCGCACGAGCTTCGCCTGCCCCGGGCACGTCGACGACGCCTTCTGCAGATGCAGGCCGCGGATGGTGCCGCGGGTGCTGCGGGAGTGATTGTCCTGTACGTAGGTGAGATCGAGGCCGATGGACTTCATCCGGGCCGCGTTCCAGGGCTCGAGGAAGAAGCCGCGGTCGTCGGCGAAAACGCGCGGGCGCAGCAGCTTCAAGTCCTCGAGCGGGAGATCGACGACCTCCATCAGGTGGTCTCCTTCGCCGCCGCCAGCGCGAGCGCCTTCACGTATTCGCCGTAGGTGGACTTGCCGAGCTTGTCCGCACTCGCCAGCAATTGGACGTCGTCGATGTAGCCCATGCGCCAGGCGATCTCCTCCAGACAAGCGATCTGCACGCCGGTGCGGTTCTCGAGCACCTGCACGAACTGGGCGGCCTCCATCAGCGAGTCGTGGGTGCCGGTGTCGAGCCAGGCCATGCCCCGGCCGAGATCGATGAGCTTCGCCTTGTTGCGGCGAATGTAATGGTTGTTGACTTCGGTGATTTCGAGCTCGCCGCGCGCCGACGGCTGCATTCTGGCGGCGACATCGACGACTTCATTGTCATACATATAGAGTCCAGTGATCGCCAAGCTGGACTTCGGCTGGGCAGGCTTCTCCTCGACAGCGCTGAGAGCTCCGGCGGAGTCGAAGACGGCGACGCCATAGCGCTGTGGATCTTTCACCTGATAGCCAAACAGCGTTGCCCCGTTGAGATGATCAACTTCTTTTTGCAGCAGCTTTGCCAAACCATGACCGTGGAAAACATTGTCGCCCAGCACCAGGCACACCGAGTCGGCACCGACGAATTCCCGCCCGATGATGAAGGCCTCGGCGAGGCCGTTGGGGTGGGCCTGTTCGGCGTAATCGAGCTGCACGCCGAAATCGACGCCGCTGCCGAGGAGTCGCTTGAAAAGCGGCAGATCATGGGGCGTGGAAATCACCAGGATTTCCCGGATGCCAGCGAGCATCTGCACAGCGAGCGGGTAGTAGATCATCGGCTTGTCGTAGATGGGCATCAGCTGCTTGCTGAGCGCGCGGGTGACGGGGTGAAGACGACTGCCGCTGCCGCCAGCGAGGATGATGCCCTTCATGAACGAACTCCCTGCGCACTGAGGTCGAGCACCCTACCGTTTTTCGCCCAGCGCCCAGCGATCCTGCCCGCGCAGGTCCCGCTTTGACACCCCGCGGCGGTGGGCTGCCGTTGGTTCGCTTCGCGACAGATGGGGCGGAGAATTGTGCTCGCCTCGACGCTGGCCGAGCGTCGTGGTCGAGGTCTGCCATGCCCTTGCGCCGGTCCGCCCTTGTCCCGCTCCTCGCCCTGCTCTTCCTCCTCGACGCTGGCTGTCGACGCGCGGGCTCGGCGCCGGTAGCGGCGCCCACGCCGAGCCGCGAAGAGGGGGAGGGCGAAGAGACCGAGGGCGAAGGTGAAGAAGGGGAAGAAGGGGAGGGCGAGGGCGCCAACCCAGGGGATGAAGGCGAAGGCCAGAGCGAAGGCGAAGGTGAGGGCGAAGGTGAAGGTGAAGGTGAGGGAGAAGCGCAATGCGCCGTCGCCGGCGACTTGTCGGCGTTCATCGACGGCGGATCCGTCTTCGGCACCACCATCGGCGCCTTCGACAACCACCATGGGCCTTGCGGCGGAAACGTGGCCGGCGACGTGGTCTACGCCCTGACGCCGAGCGCGAGCGGCCCGCTGACGGTGAGCCTCGCAAACCCGGGGACCAGCCCAGAGTACGACACCCTGCTCTATGTCCGGACGACGTGTGGTGATGGCGCCGACGTCGCCTGCAACAACGACGGCGCCGACCTGCGCTCGATCGTAGCCTTCGACGCCACCGCGGGGCAGACCTACTTCGTCTACGTCGACGGCCGCGGCGTCGGCAGCGGCACCTTCGAGATCACCGTCACGAGCGGGCGGCCGGCCGAACCCTGCGAGGGCGTCGACGGTGACCTTTCATCGCTCATCGAGCACGGCCCGTTCTTTGGGAACACGAGCGGCGCCGGCAACGACGTCAGCGACGGCTGCGGCGGCGGCCTGGCGGCGGACCTCGCCTACTCGCTGACACCCACCGTGAGCGGGCGGCTCACCATCAGCCTGGGAAACCCCGGGACCACCTACAACACGGTGCTGCTCCTGCGGACGGGCTGCAACGACGACGCCACGCCCTTCATCTGCAACGACGACGCGCGCGGGCAGGCATCAGAGATCGCCTTCGATGCCGTGGCGGGCAGCACCTATGTGCTGGTCGTCGACGGCAACGCGACCAGCGCCGGACCCTTCGAGCTCACCATCTCGCGCATCCCGCCGAGCTGCCACAATGGTGCGCGCGACAGCGACGAACCCGACCTCGACTGCGGCGGGCCCTGCGGTGCATGCGCCGAGGGTCAGTTCTGCTTCGCCGACAGCGAGTGCGCGACCACCCGCTGCGACAGCGTCGGCGGCTTCGACGCGCGGTGCGTGTATCTCGAGACGTGCGGCAACGAGCTACTCGATGAGAGCGAGACCGACGTCGACTGCGGCCTGCTGTGCGCTCCCTGTCTTGCCCTGCGCGACTGCGAGGCCGACGAGGACTGCCGGTCGGGTCGATGCTTGGACGGCGCCTGCGACTTCCTCTCCTGCGATGGAGGCACCCGCGACGACGGTACAGGCGCTTGCCTCCCCGTCGACCACTGGCTGGACGAGGAGCTGCTCGGCCCGGGTGCGCCGCTCACGTACTTCGAGGGCACGTCCGAGCCGCCAGCTGATTGGGCACTCCCGACCTTCGTCGAGGACGCCGCATGGAAGACCGGAGCTCTGGCCATCGGCTACGGCTACGGCACGATCCCCGCGACCAAGCCGGTCGATATGCGCGCGCGCTACAGCACGCTCTTCGCGCGCGCGCAGTTCCACCTCGACGACATCCCCGACGAGCTCCGGCTGAAGGTCGAATACGACGACGGCGCCGTCACCTATCTGAATGGTGTGGAGATCGCGCGCCTCGGGCTCGCCCAGGGGCCCATTGGCGCTGAGACGCTGGCCCTGGGATCTGCGCACGAAGAAGTCGAAGTCGTCGTTCCCTGGGACCTGCTGGTCTCGGGCGAAAATATGCTGGCCTTCGAGGTGCACAACGACCGACTCGATGGAGCGGACCTCTTCTTGGGCGCCTCGCTGGTGTCGCGCCACTGCGACGACTGCACCGTTGTTGCCGGACACGTGCTGGGCCTCGGCTACACCGACGAGCCGTCGTGGGGCAACGCATTGGTCAGCGGCGGCATCCTGGACCCTCGCGCAGCTCCACCCGATCAACCGCTCGCCGTCACCACCGCCGACGCCGACGGCGCCTTCCGCCTCTTGTTCGAATCCACGCCCCCCGATGGCTCCCTGGTCCTGCTATGGGCGCGACACCCGGCCCATCCCGATGATCCGCTCCTGACGCTCGCTGAGATCGTGCGCGGTGCGCCGGCGACCGTGCTGCCGGCGACGCGACCGACGCAGGGTGAGCCGTCGACGCGAGCCTCGGAGGAGGGTGAAGAAAGCGCCGACATCTCTGGGGTCTCGACCATGGGTGCCCTCATCCACGGCGGCCCTGCAGAGACCCTCCCGCTCGGCGAGGTCGGGGACCTCGTCGCCACCCATGTGGGGCCCACGCCGCCCGATGAGGCCAGCGCAAAGCTCGCGTTGCGCAACGCCGTCGCCGATGACGCCCGGGCAGATCTGGTGGCGGACCCGGGGCTGCTGGATCCGCCGACGGAGGGGACCTTTGAAGAAAAGCTCGCCGCCATCGCCACCCGGATCGCCAGCGACCTCCGCAGCTCGAACCAGAACCAGGACGCCGGCGACGTTCTCTGGAACAACCTCTTCTTCAACATCAACGACGTCTTCACCCCGAGCATGGAGGAGCTGCGGGCCCTCACGTCGACGCTGACCGGGGACCCGCCCGGCGCCTTCGGCGACGGCTCACTCTCGCTCGACACGCTGCGATTGATGGCGGCACTCAACCTGCGGGTGGGAGACGGCAACTGCTTCGAGAAGTCGCACACGTCGGCAGCGATCGCGGCGGCCCTCCCCGAGGCCCGCCAGGTGTCGGTGCTCGGCGTCACCGGTCATGCATTCACGGTGGTCAGCACCCGGGTGGACTTCGATCTCTCGACCATCGCGCGGGTGAGCGGCGACAAGGTCGAGCGACGGGCCCGCGACGCCAGCGGCAACGAGGTCTTCGTTCCGCTGACCGACGAGGAGCTGGACTCCATTCAAGTCGTCGATCCCTGGATCATCGGCATCGGCGGCCAGGGCTTCGGTCCGCTCCGCGGCATCATCGGCGACAAGGCCAACTACTTTGGCCCCACCGCCGACGCACAGGCTTGCGTGACCCCACCGGTGCGCCCGGATTGCGCCGGCTTCGTGAACCGCAAGATCCTGCTCCCCACGGTGGGCACCAACGCGTTTCACGCCACGGCCGTCGAGGCCGCGACGCCCTCCACCAACGCGCGCCAGGCCTGCAAAGACGCCGACTGCGACGCCGTCTGCAAGGTGCCGCCTCCCCCAGCGCTGGCCGAAGAAGCGCTGGTGCAGCGACGCTTCGTGGTCAGCGGAGGTCCCTCGCCGACGGCGCCCATCTCGGTCGACGACGGACTGCTGCTGAAGCTGGGCGGGGCCTCGGGAACGCTCATCTACCAGCACTCCACCCTCGGCCAGGCAGCACCGCCCGGCAACGTCAACGCGAAGGAAGGCGACCTCTTGTATCTGGAGTTCGCCGACATCGCCGGCGTTTGCCGCTGCCATGGCGAGGTCTGGCTGCACGATCCCGACACGGGGTGTGGCACGAGGATCAAAGCCAGCGTGCCTGGATGCCCCTGCGCCACGCCCGGCTTCCCTGCTGGCTACACGGTCTTTGACACGGGCTTGCACACCATCGCCCGCGTCCATTGCGGCGCCGAGCCCTGAAGTTTTGGTGTCTTGAGCCACAAGGTCTTGAACATCAAAACGTCAAGACGCGCCAGCGTCTTGAACATCAAAACGTCAAGCCGGACAGGAGGCAGCCGCCGGCGGGGTGGGCGGGAACCGCGCGCTATCATGTTCGTATGATTGTCGCGCTCCGCCTCATCGGTGTGTCCGTCGTCGTCGTCGTCGTCGCCGTTGCCTGCGAGGCAAGCGCGCCGATCACCGGCCTCCCCTGCACCGCCGACGAGCCCGAGGTGTGCGGCTCCAGCCACCATTGCGCGACGGGACCCGGGGGACGGGGCGTGTGCCTGCCGGGCGGAGAAGAGGGTGAAGGCGTCGCCGAGGAAGGCGAAGGCGAGGCCGCTGAAGGCGAGGGAGACTCCTCGGAAGGCGAAGGAGAGGGCGAAGGCGAAGGCGAAGGAGAGGGAGAAGGAGAGGGCGAGGGAGAGGGCGAGGGAGAGGGAGAAGGAGACGCGCTCGTGGTCCTCGTGCCGTCGAGCTTTACCGCGAGGGCGAAGGAGAAGGAGAGGGCGAAGGAGAAGGAGAAGGAGAAGGAGAAGGAGAAGGAGAAGGCGAAGGCGAAGGAGATGCAGACAAGGATGGCGACGGCATTGACAACCGGACCGAGGGGACTCGCACCACCTTGCTCAGTGTCTGCTTGAACAACCCTGCCAACACTCCGCTTCCGCCAGCGAGCTTCAATTCTGCCGACGTCGACGGCGATGGACACGTCAACGGCGACGACGCCGATGCCGATGGCGACGGACTGCGCGACGGGTTCAGCAGCGAAGGGGGCGCCAACATCAACGCCAACGCCGACGGCGATTGCTTCTTCTCCTATCTCGACGTCGACGACAATGATCCCTGCGTGCCCGTGCACCAAGACCGCTTCGGCTGCATCGCCGCCGACGCTGACCGCGACGGCATCCTCGACATCGAGGAGGACGCGCGCTCCTCGCACAAGGACGACCCCGACACCGACGACGACGGCATCTGGGACACCTGGGAGTTTCGCGACGCCGACGCCCTTGCCGACTTCGGCATGTCCGGCAGCGCGGACGTTGACTGCGACCTCCACTTCAACTGGGAGGACAGCGACGCCGATGGCGACGGCGCCGAAGACGGCGTGGAAGGGCGACTCAACGCCAGCGGCTCCGACGGCCCGCTCCGCCTCTACCTGGATCGGCTGGGCTGCAGCGTGATCATCAATCCTGGGGACAGCCAGCCCCCCGCTCCCTGACGACGACGCTCAGTGACCCCGGCACTTCGACGCCCAGAAGTGGATGAGCGCCTCTGACGCCTTCTGCTTCTCCGGCGGCATGGCGTCGACGAGACCGCGGGCTTTCTTTGCTCCCTCCAGGGGACAGGAGCGCAAGGTCGCCAGATCTTCGGCGAACGAACGCTGTTCGGTCGGGGGGGGCGCAGGAACTGGAACGGGGGCGGGGGAAGGGGGGGGCGTGGCGGGCGCTGCAGGCACGACGACCGGAGCCACTGCCACCGCCGCTGTCGGCAGCACGCGTGGCGCAGGCAGGGCGGCTTTCTCAGTGCCAGGCCGGGGGCGGACGGGGACGATCTTCGCCGGGGCCGGCAGCGGAGCCGGAAGGGCGGCCGGCGGTGGAATCGGCGTGGCTGCGGCAACGACGGTGGCGCCGGCATCCACGACCACTGCAACGGCGACGGGGGCGGGGGCGGGCACGACGACGACCATGCCAGCGTCGACAGCGGGGATCGGCGTCGCCGTACGCCGGGTGCCAACCACCACGATGCCGACCGAGAGAACGACGACGGCGGCGGCGGCGGCGGCGAAACCCCCCACCCGCGAGGGGGCGGGCGCGGCCGGCTGGTGGGCGGACATGGTGTTGCCGGTGTCGATGAGCGAGGCCCGCGGATTCGTGAAGCCCTCGCGCAGCTCGACGTTGCCTCGCAACACCGAAGCCGTCAGCTCCGGCGGCGGCGGCGCTGTCGGCGGCGCGAGGCCGAGGGCCGAAGCTGGCGAGGGGGAGCTGGCGGCGAAGCCCGGGTGCGAAGGCCCGCCAAACGGGCTCGAGTTGGAGTGGACCGCGCGGCCGGAGGGCAGAGAATTGGCGGCCCGGCCCGAGGGCAGAGAACTGAGCCCCGACGGTGCACTCAGCTCACGGCCGCCCATCACCAGCCCTGGCACCGAGGGCTCGGTGCGGGGATCGCCCTCCTCGCCGGGAGGGGCCAAGGACGCGAAGCTGGAGATGAGCGCGCGCTCGTGGGCAACGCGCACCCCATAGAGGCTCGTGAGCAGCTCGCGCAGCTGACCCTTGCCCGCTCGAGGCCAGAGCTCGGCGCGGACGTCGTCGAGCGCATCCCGGAAGGCATCGCACGAGGGGAAGCGCTTGGAGCGGTCCTTGTCGAGGGAGCGCGCCAACACGGGACGCAGCTTCTCGGGCACACTCGCCCAGTGCTTCGGCACGTAGCCGCCGTGGCCCACGATCTGCCAGATTTGGTGCGTGTTCATGTCGCCGTAGAAGCGATCGCCCGTCACCGCCTCGTAGAGCATCACCCCGCAAGCAAACTGGTCGCAGGCGCCGTCGACGTCGTCGCCGCGGGCCTGTTCGGGGGCCATGTAGGCTACCTTGCCCATCACGAGCCGCGACTCGGTCTCTTCGGTCTTGAGCGCGCTCTCGGCGAGGCCGAAGTCGATGAGCTTCACTTCTCCTTCGAAGCTCACCATGACGTTGGCCGGCGACACATCTCGGTGCACCACGCGCAGCGGAGCGCCGGTGGTCGGCGATTCCAGGCGGTGGGCGTAGCCCAGGGCGTCGAGGGTGGTGGAGACGACGTGGACGGCCAAGCCCGGATCTGCGCGCTGTTGGCGCTGGGTCAAGTCCGTCAGCACGTCCCTCAAGTTGAGACCGTGGATGAACTCCATGGCCAGGAAGTGATCGGTGCCGACGACGCCGGCTTCATACACTTGCGAGATGTGAGCGTGGCTCAGCTGCACGACGACGCGGGCCTCGTCGAGGAATCGGCGCACATACTCTTGGTGATCGGCGAGGTCGCCGCGCAGGGTCTTGACGACGCAGAGGCGAAAGGCGTCGCCCACGCGTTGCTTGCCGAGATAGACCTCGCCCATTCCGCCGCGACCAAAAGAGGTCAGCAGCAGAAAGTGGCCAAAGTGGCGCGGAAAGCCTTCGACGACTGAGAGCATGACCAGCACAGTCATACAGCGTCGGCAGGCCTCAGCGCACTTGACCCCGGCGGGAGGCATGTCGTGGAACAAGTGCCGGAGCCGGCCTGGCTTGGATCTCTTCGGAAAGCGGCCGGGGGCCTCCACCCGACGACGCGCCAGCGCCCTGAAGGCTCAAAACGCCGGGCGTCGTCAGTGCCGAGATGCTCAAGACGCTGGCGCGTCTTGAACCATCAGCACAGCAAAAGGTCAGCTGTGGTGGGCGGCGCTGGCGACGATCTGTTCCTTCAGGGCCTTGCTGGCCGTGAAGCCGACGTTCTTGGTCTCGGGGATCGAGATCTTCTCCGACGGGTTGCGGGGGTTGACGCCGGTGCGGGCGCGGCGGGTGCGGATCTCGAAGGTGCCGAAGCCCGGGTAGGTGAACTTCTGCTCGCTCTTGATGGCTTCGGTGATCTTCTCGAACAGCGAGTCGAGGATCTCGGTGGCGGCCTTCTTGGTCAGGCCATCTTGCTTGGCGCAGATGAGATCGACCAGGTCCTGTTTCGTCGTGGGCATTGCTCAACTCCTTCAGGTCTCGACGACAACGCCGCCTTCAACTAGACGTCGACGTCCGGAAATCATTCGAGAAACGTGCGGGGTCATGTCCTGAACGGAAAGCGGCGTCAAGCAGAAGCGCACGCGGCAAAGGCCGCTGGCGACCGCAACGGCCAAGGCTCGAGTCCCGATCTCCGCGCGGGCGGTGTCGTGGTTTCGCACCTCGGCATCGCTGTCGACGTGGAGCTGGCCGATGGCACGCGGCAGCGCGTTCGGGTGGCGCGCAAGAGCGGCATCGTGGTCGGCGATGACGTCGTCGTCGACGGCGAACGAGCTTTGATGCAGCACCGGCGCACCGCGCTGCTGCGGCGTTCGCCCGGAGGAGGCGTGCACGTCGTCGCCGCGAACCTCGACGTGCTGGGGGTCGTCGCGGCCGTCGATCCGCCGGCCCGCGCCGGTCTGGTGGACCGGGCGGCCGTCGCTGCCCGTTCGGCGGGCATCGAGCCCTTCTTGGTGATCAACAAAGTCGACCTCGACGGCGCCGCCGACATCGTCACGGCCACCAGCGCACGGGTGGCCGGCGACCTCCGCATCTTTGCGGTCAGCGCGGCGTCGGGCGAGGGCACTGCCGCGCTTGCGGACTTCATCGCTTCTCGCGGACGGGGGGCGCTGGTGGGCCCTTCGGGCGTCGGCAAGTCCTCGCTCTTGAACCGCTTGATGCCGGGCACCGAGCTCAACGTGCGCACCCTCTCTGATGCCCATGGCGCCGGGCGGCACACCACCACCGTGTCGACGCTGCACAAGCTGCCGGGGGGCGGCGAGCTCGTCGACACGCCGGGGATCCGCGAGTTCGGGCTGGTCGACGTGCTCAAGGGCGATCTCGCCCGCTTTTTCCCCGGTTTCCACGTCGTCGACGATGCATGCCGCTTCCGCGATTGCCTGCACTGCGACGAGCCGGGCTGCGCAATCAAAGTCGCGGTGACGTCGGCCCGCGTGCCCGAAGCCCGCTACCGTGCCTATTTGAACCTGCTCGCCGAGCTCTGACGGTCGCTTGGTCGCTCCGGGTCACTTCTTGGTGACGCGGAAGCGGGCAATCACATAGAAGCGACCCTGCGCGACGGATCGGCGAGGCAGTGATGGAACCCCCGAGCTTCACCCTGCGCCAATGGCTCAGCGGCGCCGCCGTCGTCGCCCTGCTGATCGCGGCCTCGTTTGCGTCGAGCGCCACCTCCCCATTCATCAATTTTGATGACCCCCTGTACGTGCTGGAGCGAGAGGGCGTTCATGCGCCAGGATGGGCCGGATTTCTAAGCCTGTGGAATCCTCAGAATGCGGAGGATGGATTATTTATAGAATATTTTCCTCTACGTGATTCGATGTATTGGTTAACGTGGCAAATCTTCGGAGAGAACTCGACCGCTTTCCACCTTGTCAATTTGGCTTTCCATTTCCTGACATCTCTGCTGGTGGTGGCCTTGGGTCAGCAGCTGAAGCTGTCGACGTCGGCGTCTTGGACCGCCGGGGCTGTTTTTGCGGTGCATCCTGGTCATCTGGAGTCGGTCGTGTGGATCGCCGGGCTCAAGGACCCGATGTACACCAGCTTCTTGCTCGCCGCGGTGCTCTGCTACGCCCGCTCCCTTCGACTGAAACGCGGGGCGTCAGGCGGCGCCCTGGTGTTTCTGGTGCTCTCGCTGCTGTGCAAGAGCATGGGGTTCATTGCGCCCGTGCTCCTGCTGTTGGTCGAGCGCTTCACAGCATCCCCGGTCACGCGCCGAGAGCTGGCGTTCCGTCTCTTGATGCCGAGTCTGATTTGCGGACTATTTTTGCTTCATTTCATATGGGTTGGCCAGGTGAATGGAGTGGTGCTTCCTCCGCACGGAGGGAGTTGGCCAAATCACCTCATGGCAGCGCTCTGGGCCTTCACCAGATACATACAGCAGGCCATTGCTCCTTATGATTTCGAGTTTAATCGCTGCTTCTTGTTTCCGCAGGGTTGGTGGGATTTGCGCTGTCCCGTCGCGGTCAGTGTGGCGCTGTTCTTTGTTTTTCTTTTGGTGTATCTGCGCAATCATAGATTGCCGTTCTTCCTGCTGGGTTGGTTTCTCGTTTGTCTGTTTCCAGTCATGAATATCATTCCCTTCCCGGCACTGGTCGCCGACCGTTACCTCTATGCACCCAGCATCGCCCTCTGCCTGGCATTGGGTGCGCTGAGCGAAGGGCTGGAACGCAGGCGCAAAGCCGTCGCCGTCGTCGTCGTCGTCGTCACCCTTTGCCTGGTGAGCGCGGCGCGGGGCTCGCTGTGGCATTCGGAGTTGGCCCTGTGGCAGAGCACCATCGACGATGAAGCCTGCGTTGACAGCGGCTCCCACCTCAACGTCGGGAGCGCCCTTGCGAAACGCGAACCGCGTGCGGCCCTCGAGAGCTACCACCGGGGGATGAACAGCGCCGACTTCGGCGACCTCGCCCCGGCCGTTCAATGTGACGCCCATGCCGCGGCGGCGCAGGCTGCGCTCGAGGTCGGCGAGCTCGCGTTGGCCATCCGGCACATCGAGCGGGCGACGTCGCTGTGCCCCCACGAGGGCCGCATGTGGCAGGCTGCGAGCACCGTCTACGCGACGGTCAACGACGAGGCGCGTGACCTTGAGGCTGCAGGTCGGGCTGCCGCGCTCTCGTCGGGAAACCAGTATCTCGGACTCATTTGGAATCGTGGCCTTGCGCGCTTTGGAGGTGGGCGGATCGACGCAGCTGCCGCCGATTTCACCGTCTGTATTCAAGCAAATCCGGCGCGGTTCTGTTCCCTGTTGTCGGCGTGGCAACGACAGGCGCCCGATCACGCAGGCGCGAGCGAGCGCGTGATGGGATTGATCGGGGACAGCTGCCGGCCCCGTCCCTGATCAGGGTGCGCTGAGGGCGTCGCGCACCGCGATCAGAGCGGCGTCGACGTCGTCGTCTTGGATGTCGAGGTGCACGCAGGCGCGCAGGCGCTCGCGCTCTGGTGACACAGTGCGGGCAACCAACCCGAGGCGCACACCGCGCAGCGCCACCGCCGACAACAAGGCCGCGGCGGGCTTGCCCGTCGAGAAGAACACGAGGTTGCTCTCCACCGGCTCGACGCTCACACCGGGGATCGCGGCCAATCCCGCGGCCAGCTTCTGGGCGCGGGCGTGATCCTTGGCGATGCCTTCTAGGTTGTGATCGAGGGCGTACAACATCGCCCCTGTGCACACGCCCGACTGCCGCAGCGCCCCACCCAGGGCCTGTTTCAGGCGCCGCGCGCGGGGCCACGACGCATCGGACAGAGCGAGGACCGCGCCGAAGGGGCAGCCCAGGCCTTTGGAGAAACAGACCTGCACCGTCGTCGCACCAGCGCACAGCCGGCGCGGTGGCAGCGAGAGGGCGGTCGCGGCGTTCCACAGGCGGGCGCCGTCGACGTGGACCGCGATGCTCTTGTCCCGGCAGAAGCCAAAGACGTCGTCGAGCAAGGTCAAGGGCCACACGGCACCGCCGCCCCCGTTGCTGGTGTTTTCGACGACGACGCAGGTGGTGCGGGGGTGGTGGGGATCGGCGGCGCGGATGGCAGCTTCGACGTCGGCGGCGCTGAAGAGACCTCGGGGGGTATCGAGACCGTAGACCTGCGCCCGCGACGTCATCGAGGTGCCGCCGCCCTCGTAGTGGACGACGTGTGCGCTGCGATGGGCGATGATCTCGTCGCCAGCGCCGGCATGCAGCGCCAGGGCAATTTGATTGGCCATGGTGGCCGAGGGCAGAAAGAGCCCCCGCTCGAAGCCCAGCAACGCCGCCACACGCTCCTCCAAGGCCGTCGTCGTTGGATCTTCACCCCGCTGCTCATCGCCGAGCAGCGCCTCGCTCATGGCCCTCTTCATCGCTGCGCTGGGACGGGTCGCAGTGTCGCTGCCGAGGTCGATCATCGGAGTGCTCTGGACCGAGGGGAAGGGGGCGGTCGTCGTCGACGTCCTCTCCTGCCCACATCATCCACGCAACGGGCGCCGTCAGCGAAGCAGAACGCCAAGCTCGACGCAGGCGACGGCGGCGATGGCCAAGAGGGCCAGGGCGACAGCGGCGACGTCGCGGCTCCGCAGCTGCCAGGTGCGCGCATCGCCTTCGACTTGGAGGCGATCGACGTTTTTGGGAACCAGCCGCGGGCCCGGGCGCGACCCAATGAACACGAGGTTGCACGCACCGCAGAAACAGCCGGCGACGTCGTCGACGAGCACCCGTTGCAGGGTCAGACGGCAACGACCGCACGAGCGCGCCGTGGCGCTGCTGAAGGCGGGGCGAACGGCCAAGCGGCGGCCCGCGTCGTCGACGAAGCGGCGGGGACTGCCGACGACGGCGGCGCAGCGTGGGCAGGGGGTGGGGGAGCGGGCTTCCAACACCAACGACGAGCCACAAGCCGGACAAGCGCTCGAGGGGGGCAGCAGGTCGACGGGGAGCGGTGCGTTCATGCCGCGATGACTGCAGGGCCCACGCCAGCGCCCACGGGGCTTCCAGGGTCTGAGCGCCCGAGACGCTGTGTCTGGCTGGCCACGCCTCGCTGTGGCCGCGGCTCCACGCTCCCATGTCCTCGGGGGCTCCGATTGGGCTGCGCCCGTCGGGGGGCTGGGACAGGCCGCAGCCTGTTAGCGTTGCGCCATGTTCGAAACCGCCGAGCTTGGTCGCACTCTCGACAAGAAGACCTTTGCGGCGTTGGAGCCGCAGTTGCGCGTGCGCCTCCTCGATGTGCAGGAGCGCTTGCGCGCCGCCAAAGTGCCCGTCCACGTGCTGATCTCGGGCGTCGACGGCGCCGGCAAGGGTGAGACCGTCAATTTGCTCGCGGAGTGGATGGATCCGCGCTTCATCTCGACGGCGGCCTTTGGTCCCCGCACCGACGAAGAAGCGCAGCGACCCTTCTTCTGGCGTTTCTGGCGCACCCTCGCTCCCAAGGGTCGCATCGGGCTCTATTTCGGATCGTGGTACACCGAGCCCATCGTCGAGCGGGTCTTTAGGGACCTGAAGCGGTGCGACTTCGAGCGCCGGCTCCGCCAGATCGAGGCCTTCGAGCGCATGCTGGTCGAAGACGGCAGCCTGATCATCAAGCTGTGGTTCCACCTTTCCAAGAAGGCGCAGCGCAAGAGACTCGAGGGGCTCGCGAAGGACAAGCGCACCCGGTGGCGGGTCACCGCGCAGGACCTCAAGAACCTCGAGCTCTACGATCGCTTTGCCGCCGTGAGCGAACAGGCCTTGCACGTCACCTCCACCGGTGAAGCTCCCTGGACGCTCATTGACGGCGAAGATGCCCGGTACCGCAGCGTGGCAGTGGCCGAGCACCTGATCGAGACCATCAACAAGCGCCTCGCCCGCGGCGAGAATCAGCCGGCGTCGACGTCAAGAAAGCTCGTCGCTCCCGCCGCTGCCCCGAAGGTCGCGCGCGGAAAAAAGACGAAGGAGGTGGCTCACTCCGCCTACAAGACCATCCTCGAGGCCGTCGATCTGAGCCAAACCGTCGACGACGACGTCTACGACGACCAGCTCGAGGGCTTGCAGGGCCGCCTGGCCAAGACTTGGCGCGCGGCGAAGCAACAGCGCAAGAGCCTCATCGTCGTTCTCGAGGGTTGGGACGCAGCCGGGAAGGGCGGGGCGATCCGTCGGGTGACCGCTGCTCTCGATGCCCGCGACTACCGCATCATCCCCATCGCCGCGCCCAGCGACGAGGAGAAGGCCCAGCACTACCTGTGGCGCTTCTGGCGGCACCTGCCTCCCGACGGCAGCGTCACCATCTACGACCGCAGCTGGTACGGCCGCGTGCTCGTCGAACGGGTCGAGAAATTCTGCTCCGAAGACGCCTGGATGCGCGCCTACGACGAAATCAACGAGTTTGAAGAACAGCTGATCGAAGACCGCATCGTCGTCGTCAAGCTCTGGTTGCACATCGACAGGGACGAGCAGCTGCGGCGCTTTCGCGAGCGCGAGAGCATCGAGTTCAAGAGCTTCAAGATCGGCGAGGAGGACTACCGCAACCGCGGCCAGTGGGACGCCTATCTGCAAGCGGTGCACGACATGGTCGAACGCACGTCGACGACGTCGGCGCCCTGGCACCTGGTTCCAGCCAACGACAAGCGCGTCGCGCGGCTCGAGGTGTTGCGGCTCTTGTGCGAAGCGCTCGAGAAGTCGTCGAAGGATTGATCGCTACCGCAGACGGGGGTCGCGGCGGATCGAGGCCATGTCGTCGCCGTCGTCGAGCCAGGCGCGTGTGACGGCGGGCTCGATGGCCATGGCCTCGGCGGCGGCGGCGATGGCGGCTTCGAAGTCCTGCCGGCACACCAGGGCGAAGGCCAGGTTGCGGTGGTGGTCGGCGTCGTCGAGCTGGGCTGTGCTGGGGTTTTTGGCATGCACCGCCAGCCAGGCCTCCCACACCTCGTCGCTGCCGGCGGCGTCGCCGGCCAGGGCCAGAAAGCCGCAGAGCTGTCCGAGCACGGACACATTGGCGGGGTCGAGGGCCCGCGCCCGCTGCAGCACCGCGACGGCACCGTCGACGTCGTCACTGGCCTTCTTGCAGTCGGCCAACACCAACAGACGCGCGGGGGTTTCGCCCAAGGCGCAGGCGGCTTCGGCGTCGCGCAACGCCAGATCGACGTGGCGCAGTTGGCGGGCAGCCTGGGCGCGCAGCAGCAAGAAGAAGCCGCGATCGACGACGACGCCGCTGTCGGGAATGCGCTCGAGCAGCTCGATGACCAAGGCGGGTTGACTGCGGCGGGACAGCAAGGCCGCGGCCAAGAGCGTGGCCTGGCACCGGATCGACGTCGACGGCGCTGAGGCCAGTGGGGCAAGCAGGGCCAAGGCGTCGTCGAGCCGGCTGTCGTCGAGCAGGCGCTGGGCCTGCTGAAGCGTGCGGCCGTCGAGCCGATCTTGGGCGGGGTCGACGACGGGGAGGCTGCGGCGGGGACGCGTGCGGTGCTCTGGGGCCTGGCTCATGCGAAGTGCCTCCTGCATTTGGGCTATACAGCGGTGCTCGCCTGGTGGGTGCTCCGTCGGCGTCGCCTCGTGTTGCTGCGACGCCGCGCAGCCGGTAGCCCGCCGCATGACGATCTTTGCCCCGGTCTCCGCCGACGTCTCCTTCGCCGACGAGGAGAAGCGCGTGCTCGCGCTGTGGGCCCAGGCCGACATTTTTCGGCGCTCCGTCGAGGCCCGCCCCGTCGACAAGAGCTACATCTTCTACGACGGCCCGCCCTTTGCGACCGGCCTGCC
>JAHFED010000026.1:49720-76025 GCA_023248635.1 Myxococcales bacterium | reverse complement strand
CCCCACAGCGCCCGACCCGACTGACCCCCGACCGCGGGCGAAAGCCTGCTATTCAGTGCGAAACCGGGTGGCCCACTTTCAGGCCGGCGCCCTGGCTCACTTTCAGACCGGCGCCACCAAGCGTCTTGAACCTCCAAACTTCAACATCAACGCTTCAATCCTCACGACCGTCTTGCCCCAGCTAGACTCGTTCAACGTCGAGGGCGCATGCTGGCGATCGGCGGTGGCGCCGGTGACCTGCGTTGCTCTTGAGCTTCGATGCTCTGAGTTCCTCGACGACGTCGAGAATCTCGTCCCAGTCGAGGCTGTCCGTCAGCAGCACGAGCCTGTGCGTGGGCTCGATGAGCATCGCGGATCGTTGCGAACTGCCGAACAGCTCTCGCTGCCGGCCCCGTCGTCGTGTGGCCATGGTGAACTCCCGTCGTCACGGGCGAACGAGATCACGATCCGAATTCGGTGTCGATCCCCGGTGACGTCGACATGGACCCATATTTTCCGGACAAGCTGTAGCTAGCCTCGCTCGCGCTCGATCATCAATGGGACGCGAGATGAGCGCTGCCACGAATCTGCGGGCTGGGTTTGGGCCCGCCTGCACGGCGGTGCGCGACATCGCGACCGCTCCGACGGCTGGACGGCCACGGCGGTGTTTGACGCCCGACGCTCGCCAGAGTCAGCGCTGCTGCTGGCCAACCCAAACGATAAGCGCTTGTGGACCGCCTTGATCGCAAGCCTCTGCACCATTGGCACCTGCGACGTCCTGATGCTCAGAGACGCTGGTCGGTGACTGTTGGCGCACGCCGCCGAACGCGCAGGGAGAAAGCCGGTGCAGGAACTTTGCTTCCCTTTGGATGCCCACGCTCAACGCAACATGCAGCAAAGAAAGAAACGGCACCCCGAAGGACGCCGTTTCCGCCGCAAATCAACGTGGTGCCCAAGACAGGAATCGAACCTGCACAGAGTTGCCCCTACTAGGACCTGAACCTAGCGCGTCTACCAATTCCGCCACCTGGGCCGGTGTGAGGAGATTTATGCGAGATGAGGGCAACGGCGTCAAGCACAACCCTCAGCGCAGCACTGGCGCCGCCACCGACGCAGCGCTCGGGGTCGACGCCGTCGTCAGCAAGCCAGCGATGACGGCGTCGTTGGCGTAGGCGTCGCCGACGAGGGTGCAGCCGGCGAAGCGCGCGGGCTCAAGGTGTTTGGAACCAGCGACCTTGCGGATCACGATCGCCAGCACGCGCTCGGGGTGACGCGCGCGGATTCTTAGGTAGATCTCCGGGTCTCGTTCGCCGGAATCGCCGACGAGCACGAAGCGCATCTGCGGGAAGGCCGCCAGGATCTTCTCGATGCGATCTAGCTTGTAATCATCCTGTGAAAAAAGGCTATCGTCGCCGAGATTCTTCAGAACCATCGAGCCACCGGGAAAGCCATTGTCATCGAGAAACCGGTGCAGCTTGACATAAAGATTCTGCGGAGAACCGGAGACGTAGAAGAAGGCGAGAGGTCCCTTCTTCTGCGCTTCCTGATAGTTTTTCGCCGCACCCGACACGGGCTCGAGCTGGGCCGCGTTCTTCAACAGCACTTGCTCGAGCATGCGAGCTTTGTCCGTGACGAAAGTCTTCACCACGGTGTCGTCGATGTCCGAGATGAGGCCCGAGCTGGGTCCCTCTGGATGCACGAAGAGCGATCCGGCTCCGCGCTGCCCGCGGTAGTCGACGGGAGCCACGACGCGGACGTCGACGTCGACGCGACCCAGGGTCAGGGCCTGCGCGGCCGGCAGGTGCTTGGCAACGACGGCGAAATTGCCGTCGACGTCGGTGGTGGCGCTGAAGGTCTGGCCGGAGACGTAGACCTCGAGCTCGGCCCCGGCGATCTCGTCGCTCTCGAGGGCGTCGAGGCTGGCGACGAGATTCTGGGCCGCCGATGCCCCTTGGTCGGGCGCGGGATCGGCGGCGCGCTCGAGCAGGCGACCGCTCAGACGCAGCGATGTCGGCGTGCCCCAACCATCGTAGACGACGACGTGGGCCTGTTTGGGCGCAGCACTCTGCGCGCGCGCGGGAGCGACAAGCAGGACCAGTGCGAAGACGAGTGCGTGGTGCATGTTCGAGCGCTTCCATTGGAGGGTTGCGGATCCAAGCGAGCTGTGGCGCGCTGGGCGCATCTCAGCCAGTCGAGATGCATGAATTCTGTGCCGCGGGGCAAGAGCCCGCGCGTCGCTGAGAAAAAAGCGGGGCCACCAAGGCCCCGCTTTTTTCTGAGTGTTGATGTTCAAGACGCGGGCGCGTCTCGAAGTTGACGTTCAAGGGGCAATACAGTCGGAACGTCCGTCGGCGTCAACCACGCAGCTGCCGTTGCAGTCGGCGCAGGGATCGGCGTCGCGCGGCTGGCAGGTGCCCTGGGGCGCGAAGGCCGGCCGGCAATCGGCGCCATTGACACAGTCCGTGGGGCCCTCGTCGAAGACGCATTGGTCTTCGGGGTGGCAGTCCGTGTCCGAGAAGCAGGAGGGGCTTGGTGCCACGCAGTGTCCCGAGAGGACTGGGTCACAGGGGAAGCAGGTGGTGGAGCCGTCGTCGTTGACTTCGCAGGGCCGGTCGCAGCCCGAGGCTTCGAGCGCACAGGTGCCGCCATCGGGGCAGTCGATGTCTTCGAAGCACTCGGTGGTGAGGGCGACGCACACGCCGCTGGTCGCGATGGGGCATTCGCAGGGCAAGCAGCCACCGTTGCCGTCGTCGCGACATTCCGCCGTGCAGACGCAGTCCTCGAGTAGCGCGCAGGTCTCACCTTCGCCGCAGTCGGTATCGCTGCTACAGCTCTCGTCGACGTCGACGCACACGCCGCCGCTGCCAGGCACGTCAGCCAGGCCATCACAAGCGCCGTCGCCGTCGCCGTCGGAGCAATCCCCATCGGTGGCCACGAACGCGCAGACCTGGCCATCGCGGCAGTCGCCATCGAAGTTGCATTCGATCAGCCCGTCGTCGATGCAGACACCGGAACGGGCGACCAGACCGCTGGCGTCGGTCAAGAACTCGCAGTGCTGGCCTTCACGGCACTCTTCGTCCACGAAGCAGGGAGTTTCGAGCTCCCGGCACACGCCGCCCTCGCGCACGGCAACAGCACCGGGATTGTTGAGGAAGTCGCAGAAGAAGCCTTCGCCGCAGTCGCTGTCTTCGAAGCAGCCGTCTTCGATGCGCACGCACTGGCCAGAGGGGGGCGGGGGCGGCGCGGGATCGGCTTGGTCGTCGTCGGGACGTTCGGCGCCGTCGTCACCATCGTCGTTGGGCGCGCCGCCGTCGCCGGAGTCGGGATCGGAGTCCGGGGCACCGGGTTGGTCGCCGCCATCGCGCTGTTCGCAGCGAAAGCCGCGGCCGCAGTCGAAGTCGGAGAAGCATCCCCCGCCCACCTGAACGCAGATGCCGGCGGAGGCGCAGTCTTCCTCGCTGGCGCCGCTCTCGCGGCCACCGCAGGTGCTCTGGCAGATGAAGCCCGGTCCGCAGTCGCCGTCGGAGAAGCAGCCGGGATCGCCGTCGCACACCCATGCGCAGCTCTCGTCGTCGAAGCGCGGGTTGGCGCATTCGGGGAACTCCAGGTTGGCGACGTCGCACACGGGGGCATCGGCGCATTCGCAGATGGGACAGCCGTCCCGGTCGACGACGTTGCCGTTGTCGCATTCGAGGTTTGGACACACCTCGTCGAGCTCGGTGCACTCGGCGTCGCCGCCTTCGTCACCATTGTTGAAGATGACCTGGCAGGCGTCGCCGTCGGCGGCGATGCTGAAGAGTGCAGCCACGACGGGCAGGGCCTTGAGGACCGACTGGGACAAGCTCATGGAATCTCCTCTCAGAAGCGCGAACACGCGCCACTCATCTCACGCTTCGTGCCAGAGGGTGGGCTGAGGTGAGTCTTCGACAATTCACCTGAGTTTTCAAGGTATTCCAGACGTAGCCCGAGGCCGGTCTGCTGGGGCGGCGCCGCCTGCAGGCTGCGGGTGCGATCTGGAGATCTCAGCATCCCCGCCGCCTCCCTCGGCGAGGCATTCCCTGAAATTGATCGGTCTTGGTGGACACCCTACGAAGCGACAGAGGATGTCCATGAAAGCATCGGCGAAAGAAAGAAGACGAGGCGCAAGTACACCGACGAGTACAAGGCCGGCGCCGTGGCGTTGGTGCTCGTTGAGGGCCGGAGCGTCTCTGAGGCCAGCAGCAACCTCGGTCTGCACGATTCGGTGCTGGCCAACTGGGTGCGTCAGGCGAAGGCAGATGCCGGGAAGGGGCCGGCCGGCGCGCTGACCACCGTGGAGAAGGAGGAACTGACGACGCTGCGGAAGGAAAACCACGCCCTTCGGATGGAGCGAGACATCCTAAAAAAAGCCGCGGCCTTTTTCGCCAAAGAGAACGCATGAAGTTCGCGTTCATCGAGGCGGAGAAGGCGACGGCGCCCGTGGCCATGCTGTGCCGCGTGCTCGGCGTGTCGAGGAGCGGGTTCTACGCTGCTCGTCGACGACCGGAGTCGAAGCGGGCGGGCGATGACCGCCGTCTCCGCGTTCTGTGCCGGGAGGCGCACGAACGCTCGCGGCGGAATTACGGGAGCTTGCGGCTCCACCCGGCGCTGACAAAGCAGGGCGTGTTCGTGAGCCGCAAGCGTGTTGTCCGGCTCATGCACGTCGAGGGCATCGCGGGCAAGCGTCGACGACGATGGACGAGGACCACGGACTCGAACCACGGGTTCCCCATCGCTTTCAACATCTTGAACCAGGAGCACACAGCGACCGCGCCGAACTGTCAGTGGCGGCTGAAATCCGCGGCGACCTGACGGTCCCGGCCTGAATCTGGCGCACGGGCACCGGTTCGGCGGCCACGGAGGCAGAAAAGGAAGAGTCGCGGTGAAATCCGCTGCGCGATCTGGCATCAGTACACCGCGGTCACGGCACTAGCGCCTCAGGTCCACCCAGTTTTCCAGCGCATCGGCGCCCTCGCCCAGGGGCTGGTCCTGCTCGCACTGGATCGGGGCGGCGTCGCGCTCAGCGTCGGTGATGGTCAGATCGGCGCGGCTCACACCCAGGTCGGCGAAGACGTCGTCGGAAAGGGTCTCGAACCAAGAGACCATTCGAAGGCCATCCGGCAGGACGTTCTCGACGGCAATGTCGGACATGGTGTCGTTGGAGGCGTGGGTGCCCAGCAGTTGACCAGCAGTGACGATGTCGCCGACCTGCAGATCTGGCTCGAGCGTGACGTGGAAGATGCGCACCCGCCAATCGGGGTGGCCGCTCGGCGTTACGCGGACTTGGATGCCACGGGGCGGCTCGGGCTGCAGGCTTTCAACGACACCGTCGAGGGGTGAGACGATGGCGTTGTTGGTCCACACCGGCGGCAGAGCGCTCACGCAGCCTTGCATGCAGAAATAGTGCTTCATGCTGCGGCACGACTCTGTCGAGTCCGAGAAGTCGTGGCCGATGCCGGAGCGAAATTTCGAGATGCGCTCGACGACGTCCAGGTTTAGGTACCAGGCCGTGCTGAAGCGCGGGATAGCCAAGAGATCCTCGCCCTCGCGCGAGCGGTCGTCGTCGCCGACGTCGTTGACCTTGGCGTCAGCGGATCTGCCCACGTCGGGTGCGCACCCGCCGAGCACGAGAGCTCCGAGCAACAGGCCCCACCGTCTCAACTGCAGCACCGCCCCTCCAACGCCTGTCCAGGGTCGTCGACGCAGATGCGCGAGACAAGGCCCCCGAGACGGATCTTTCGTCCTGGCGGTGGGCAGTGCAAAAACGGCGCATGTGGTTCGCGCTGCTGGTTGCCTTCGCTCATCAGACCCCGGTGACGCCGCCAGGCGCGGCGCCGCCAAAGATCGCGCCCCAGAAAACCGCAGCGCCAGCGCCCAAGTTGACGACGACGCCCGAGCCCAAGAGCGCGCTGACCTGGGTGGGCCTGCCGGCGGGCCGATTTCATTTCGGCTGCGAACCCCAGGATCCTGACTGTGAGGGGGACGAGCAGCCCGGCAGCGACGTCGACGTGGCGGCTTTCGCGCTGATGAAGACTGAGGTGACCAAGGCCGCCTGGGATCGCTGCGTCGTCGCCGGCGCTTGCTCCGCCTTGCCCCCGCCCAAAGACAACCCGGGCTGCAGCGACCGGGGCCTCGAGCATCCGGTGAACTGTGTAACTCTGCCCGAGGCGACGGCCTTTTGTCGTTGGGTGGGTGGTCGATTGCCGACGGTGATCGAGTGGGAATATGCCGCCAAATCGGGCGGGTCGCGGGTGTTCCCCTGGGGCGACGACATGCCCTGGGGCGAAGGCTACGCGCACAACAAGATCAACGAAGTCGGCGACGCTGACGGCTTCGATGGCACGGCTCCCGTCGGTCGCTATCCCGCCGGCACCACGCCCTGGGGACTGCTGGACATTGGGGGCAATGTCTGGGAGTGGACATCGTCGGATTACAATCCAAAAACAAAGCCAGGCCTGAAAGAAATCAGGGGTGGTGGATACAACATCTTTCCGCAGTCGACCCGCGTGAGCTGCCGGATGTGGCGACTGCCCGACGAGCGCTGGGGCGATCTCGGTTTCCGCTGCGCCCGCTGAGGATCCGTGAAGCCCGCTGCGCGCTGCTGATGCGCGCGAAGCGCGCCGGTGGCACGCGGAGTTGGTGGGGCCGCCGCGTCCGGCCCCGCCAGCGTGGGGGAAGGTCGACCGCTCCGCGGTCGACGTTCAGCGAGATCGGGGATCAGGGCTTGGGATGGGCGAGCAAGAAGTCCCAGAGCGCGGGCAACAAGTTCTGGTTGGGAACCGGGATGTGGGTACCCCCCGACGTCGTCCACAGCTCCGCCGCCCCTCCCGCGCGGCAGCCGTGCTCGTAGCGGGTGATGGTGGTGTCTGCGCCGGGCAGGTTGGCGTCGATGTCGATGGGCAGGGGATCGTCGAGGCCCAGCAGCTCGCAGCCGTCGAGCTCGGCCCACATCTCGGCGGAGGCAACGGCTCCGGGAAAGGCCACCGCCCCCAGCGTGCCCCCCCGGTAAGGCACGGTGTCGTCGTCGGTGCCGTGGACTTCGGCGACCGCCACCGCCGCACTGGGCGCGCACGATCCGCTTCCGTCGGCAGCTCCGGCCAGGCTGACGACGCCCGCGATGACATCGGCGTGATCGCAGGCGAGGCGCTGGGCCATGAAGGCGCCATTGGAATGGCCGATGACGAACACCCGCTGCGCATCGACGTTGGCCTGCTCTTTGGCTCCGTCGATCACGCCCCGCAAGAAGGCGCTGTCGTCGACGTCGCTGCCGTCGAAGTCGCAGCAGGCGCTGGTGGCGTTCCAAAAACCCTTGCCCTGGGAGTCGAGGGTGCCGTCGGGGGTGGCGAAGAGGAAGTCGTTGTCTTCGGCGAAGGCACCCAGACCGACGTAGCGATCCATCTGTGCTCCCGTGGCGCCGTAGCCGTGGAGAAAGAGCACAAGAGGCAAGGCGGTGGTGCCGTCGTAGGAGCTGGGCACGAACACATCCACCGGGCGCTCACCGGGCACCTCGAAGGCGATGTCGACGTCGTCGTAGACCCGCGCGGGGGCCGCTTCTTGGCCGTCGGGCTCGTTTTTCAGCGGCGGCAGACAGCCGAGGCCGGCGACGCAGGCAAAGCAGAAGAGAGCTCGCATGGCCACAGGCTCAACCCTTCACCGCCGTTCGTCGAGGTCTATCCGCGGATGACGCGGTAGGCGCAGGCCTCGGCGGCGAGGCGGCTGCCCAAAAAGCCCCAGACCGGCATCATGTCGACGCCGGTGGCCACGAGACCGGCGACCTTGTCCGTCGTCGACATCGCGCCCGGCATGATGCTCTTCACCTTGTCGGCGAAGGGACCGACGTGCTGCACCGCGTTGGCGGCGACGCTGTTGAACTGCGCGATCAGCGACTGGAACACCGTTTGCGCCTCCGCCGACCCCGCGGCCCCGGCCAGGGCGGCGATGCGGGCGCTGCTGTCTTTGCCGACGTGGTCCATCAGCTTTTCCATCACGGTGCCCGCGCCGGAGATGACGTTGTCGGTGAAGGGGAGCGCCAGCTCAGCGACGCCATAATAACACATGATGTGTTTGCCGGCAGGGAGACGATTGAACTGCGCAAGCTTCTCGGGAATGCTGCCGGCAAAAAGCTTGGAGATCACATAGGAAATACCCAAAGCCTTGAGGGCGGCGTCGGCGGCCTGCTGGGGGTCGGATTCGAAGCGATTGGGATGGGTCTCGCTGCGTCCAAAGAAGAGCCCATAGGCGCTCTTGAGGCCGGTGTAGACCGCGATGCCTTTGTCACCCGTGTCGAGGGCGTCGATCGCCCAGAGCGCTTCTTCGACGTCTTCGGTTTTTCCCAGCGCGCGGGCCGCGTCCAGCTGGGCCTGGGTGGCCGTCGGCGCCACCGCGCGCATGCCGTCCTCGAAGAAGCGATAGAAGACCAATGGCGGTACTTTCGGTACAATCGAAGCGATGGTACTGCAGACCTTCATTGAATAGTCATCAGCCTGATATCGCCCCATCATCCCATCAAGATTCTCACGTGGCATCAAACATCTCCTTCTGGCGACCAGGCCTCAGCGTGGGTTGGGGCGTCGGCGTCGCTCGGGCTTCTTTTTTGGCGGTGGAGGCGGCGGCTTGACCACCTTCGGCGGCGGCGGCGGCGGCGGCTTGGGGATCACCCGCGGCGTCGTCGTCGGGGGCGTCACCGTCTTGGGCGGGGTCACGGGCGGGGTGACGGGAGGCGCGACCACAGGCGGTGCCACGACGGGAGGCGCCACGACGGGAGGCGCCACCACGGCGGGCGCCACGACGGGAGGTGCCACGACGGGGGGCGCCACGACCGGCGGGACGACGACGGCGGGGGGCGGCGGCGGGGGCTCGCCGCGACCAAAGAGATGCCAGGCTCCCAGCGCGGTGCCGGCGACGGCGACGACGGCCCCCAGGACGAGCACACCGCAGCCCATCGCGAGACAGCCTGCGACGCCGATGCCCTTCTTTTTCTCCACGGGCGCCTCTGGAGGCGGAGCAAAGACCGCCGGCGCGCTTCCGGTCGGCGGCGCGGCCGGCGCAGCGGCGGCCGAGGTGGAGGGTGGCGGGCCGGTGATGCCGGAGGCGGTGATGGGACCGCGCATCAGCACGTCGGCGGCCTCGAGGCGTGCCAGGGCGGCTTCGGCGGACGCGGGCCGCAAGATGGGGTCTTTTTCGAGCAACAGTTGGATGAGCTGATCGATGGGGGGCGGGACATTGACGCCCACGCTCGACAGCGACGGCGGCGGCTCGGTCACGTGCTTGACGACGAGGGCGATGGGGGTCTCGGCCTGAAACACCGAACGACCCGCCAGCATCTCCCACCAGATGGCGCCCAAGGCGTAGAGGTCGGCGCGGGCGTCGCCGATGACGCCGCCGGCGGTGGTCTCGGGGGCGATGTAGCCCGGCGTACCGACGACCATTCCCACCATGGTGAGGTTGACGTTCTCAGAGCGCCGCTTGGCGATGCCGAAGTCGAGGACCTTGGCGAATTGGCTGCGGCCGGCGTTGTCGCAGAGGAAGACGTTTTCGGGCTTGAGGTCGCGGTGCACCAACCCGTGGGTGTGGGCAGCGTGCAGCGCGCCCAGGCAGTCGCGCATGATCGACATGCTCTCCGGGACGGGGATGGCCCCCCGGTTGATGCGGTCGCGCAGGCTCTCGCCCTTGAGCAGCTCCATGGCCATGTAGAGCTGACCGCCCTCGAAGCCGAAGTCGTGCAGGGTGACGATGTTGGGGTTTTGCAGCTCGCTGATGACCGCGGCTTCGCGCTTGAAACGTTCGATCTGCTCAGGGTCCGAGGAGAGCTCGGTGCGAATGACTTTGAGGGCCACCTCACGGTTCAGCGGTTCCTGGACGGCGACGAAGACCTCGCTTTGTCCTCCTTCTCCCAGCTTGCGCACGACGCGGTAGCGCCCCGCGATGGTCGTGCCGATGAGTGCTGACAGTTCCATGGGAGTTCTCCGACAGCGGGCAAGGTAGTCCGAGGTGCTGCCCCAACGGAAATCCCTGTGCTGCCTGCCCGACGTGGGGAAAGCGCCGACGATGCGCGCCGTCGCGACCCGATCAGCACGGCGGCGGATCCAAGGCAGACCCGGCGGCGGCAGCGGCGTCGACGTCGTCGAAACGAGGTGCGCGACCCCAGACCCCGACGTCGTTTTGACCCCGAAAAGCGACCCGTGCTACGACCCAGCACCTTTCGCTCGACGACCCATCGACGAGACACCAGGAGCCGCAGCAATGGCGTCGAAGATCCCGCCCCCCTCCAGCAACGTCACCAAAGACACCGGTCGCGCCGCTGCCCTCAACAAAGCCCTCGACGACAAATCGACCAAGGAAAAGGGCAAGAAGTCGGTCATCGATCCCCTCCGGGATCCGTCGACGTACACGCAGGACGAGCTGAACGAGATGATGAAAGAGGGCGAGGTCCCCTCCTCGTTCAACGAAGACAACCTCATCAAGTTCGTCGTCGGCGAGATCACTTGGGCCGAGCTCACCGGGCTCACGATGCAGGAGGCCTATTCCTTCGCCGAGGTGGCCTACAACCTCTTTGAGCAGGGCAAATACGATCAAGCCCAGACCATCGTCGAAGGCCTCGTCATCTCGAACCCCTACGACGGCTATTTCCACGGCCTGCTGGGCGCCATCTATGGTCGCAAGGGCATGCACGAAGAGGCGCAGGAGGAGTACTCCATCGCCATCGACCTCGACCCCACCAACCTCTCGGCCTACGTCAACCGCGCCGAGATCTTCTTGCAGCACGGCGACATCGAGAAGGCGCTGCGCGATCTGAAGAAGGCCATCGATCTCGATCCCAAGGGCGAGAAGCCCTTCGGTGTTCGCGCCCGGGCCCTGGCCGCGGCGACGGCCTCCGTGCTCGAAGAAGCGTTGAAGCAGTCCGGCGTCGACATCGACAAAGCAGCCAAAGAACCCCGCAAGAGCAGCGGCGGCGGCGGCGGCGGCAAGTCCTCGGGCAAGCCCAAAAAGAAGTGAGCAGAGCCAGCCGTTGACGACGACGTCGACGACCTCGACGCTGGGTCATGGCTGCTCCGGATCTCACTGCTGGCACCGTCGCCCTCACCGACAAGGATGTGATCAAGGGTGCCGTCGACGCTGCGGCCCTGGGGCGGTGGCTGCACGAACGGGGCCTCGGCGATGGCGCCGTCGACGTCACCCGCTTTCCCTCAGGGCACAGCAACTTGACCTACCGGGTGCAGACGGGCGGGCGCTCATTGGTGTTGCGCGCGCCACCGCCGGGAGCAGCCACCATCGCCGCCGGCCACGATGTCGTTCGCGAGCACCGCATCCTCACTCGGCTGAAGCCGCTGTATGCTAAAATCCCGACACCACTGGGATCTCAAGAAACAGCAGAAGGATCACCGCTGAGGGTTCCTTTCTATGTGATGGAGCAGGTCGGGGGCCGCATCCTCCGACACAAGCGACCCAAGGACATCGAGCTGACGCCGTCTTTGATGCAAGCGCTGAGCACCGCCTGCGTCGACGAGCTCGCTTCCCTGCACCGCGTCGACGTCGGCGCTGCCGGGCTCTTGGACATCGGCAAACCCGAGGGCTACGTGCAGCGACAGGTCGATGGCTGGCGCAGCCGCTACGACAAGGCGCGCACCGACGAGATCTCCGACCTCGAACGCGTCTCGCTCTGGTTGAAGGACAACGTGCCGGCGACGTCGTCGGGACCACCCACCCTCGTGCACAACGACTTCAAGCTCGACAACCTGATGCTGCACAACGACGACCTCACCCGCATCGTGGCCGTGCTCGATTGGGAGCTCTCGACCGTCGGCGAACCCCTCACCGATCTAGGCACGACCCTGGCCTATTGGATCGAAGAAGGCGACGGCGACGACATCAAGGCGCTGCCGATGGGACTGACCTGGCTGCCAGGCTGCTTGAGCAGGCGCGCCATCGTCTCGCGCTGGGAGGAACAGAGCGGGCGCCGCGCGGAGCACCTGCTGTTCTATTATGTTCTTGCGATGTTCAAGGTGGCGACAATCGCTCAGCAGATTTATGCGCGCTATGTGAAGGGCTTCACCAAGGACGAGCGCTTTGCGTTGCTGGGCTTTGCCACGGCCGTCATCGGCGCCAAGGCCGTCTCGTCGCTCGATGCCGGCGCCGTCTGAATGGGTGCGTGGCTGACCTCGGTTTTTGCGGTCTCCCCAGCCTTCCTGGCCGGCGTCGTCGTCGTCGGCTTCTTCGGCTTCGTCGTTTCGGCCACCTTCGGCATCGGCGGCGTGGTGCTGTTGATTCCCATGCTCTCGCAGGTGCTGCCGCCAGCGCAGGCCGTCGCCGTCAGTGCGCCGGTGATGCTGGTGAACAACCTGGGCAAGACCTGGGTCTACCGGCGTCACGTCGACCGCCGCGCCCTGCTCCTGGTGGCGGCGTTGGCGGTGCCGACCGCCTTCGTTGCAGCACTCTTCACCGCCCACCTGGACGACCGCGTGATCTTGCTCAGCGTCGCCGGGCTCATCTTGCTCAGCGTCGTCGTCGAACGGGCCCGCGCGCGTCCGACGCGCTTCAGTGACGGGGCGCTGCTGCTGTGGGGCCTCGTCACCGGCGCCATCTCGGGTTTGTGCGGTGCCGCCGGTCCGCCGACGGCCATCGGGCTGCGAGGCTACGGGCTGACGCGCGAAAGCTTCGTGGCCACCGTCGCCGTCTTCGCGGTGCTGCTGCAGCTGGCCAAGCTGCCGGCCTACCTCGTCACCGATGTGTTGCCGCAGCGCTTGTGGCCCCTGTGCGCCTTGTTGGGCGTCACCGCCGCCGTCGCCGTCGCCGTCGGACCACCGTTGCTGCGCAGGGTGCCCGAGGTTGCCTTCAAGCACGGTGTCGATGCGCTCTTGGTGATCAGCGCCGGTTGGCTGATCCTCGACGTCGTCCGGCGCTGATCTTGATGCTCCTGCTGCGACGGCGGACTCATCCCGCGTCCGCTTGATGTTCGACCGCGCTCTGAATTGGGAAAGACCCGGGATGATGCGCGTGAAGCGCGGGCGCGGAACGCGGAGTTGGTGGGGGGGCGCGGGGGAGGTCTGCATCAGCTGCATCAGACCTCCCAGAAGGGCGCCCCGACTGATCATGAGCTGAACGAGACCGCTCCGCGGTCGAAGTTCAGCGAGATCGGGGATCAGATGTATTTGGCGACGTCTTTCACGAAGGCGCGGTAGCGGGGCTCGAGGTCGCGCCACATCTCGGCAAAGGCGTCTCGGGCGGCACCGCGGGTCATACGAAACTCTTGCTCGGCGCGTTTTCGCCGCGCTTCGACGGCGTCTTCCAAGTCCATGTTCGCCAAGGCGAGCTGCAACGCGCCTGTGTCCACTGCCGTGTGCAGGGCATCCTTCAGCCTTGCGGAAGGCCCGCGTCCGAACGACTCCAAGACGCCGAGGCGGTCGTGGGCCTCGAGCAACGCGAGGTGCGCCTGAACCTTGAGCTCGTCGCTGGCCGTCTTCAACGTCGCCGTGTTGGCGTTGCGGATGGCGCCGTCGACGCGATCGAGCTCGCGACGCAACAAGGCAGCGACGCCGGTGGTCTTTCTGGCTTCCTCAGGCCTCTGCTGCTGGGCGGATCCCACGTTTGATGTTGGGGCGATCGGGGCGAGAATGACGGTCATCGTAACCTCCGACGCAGGCCACCGCAGTGTTCATGCCAGCCTTCGTGGCGTCCGTCGGCGCTCGCCAACCATCTACCGAGCGCTCTCGCCCGTGGCGGTGAGCGAAAGCCCGCACCACTGCGGCCCAAGTTCATCTCTCGGGCTTGCATCCCCTCGACCGCGCCGACCTCCTCATCGCGACCCACCGCTTCGGTGCTGCGCGCCGCGAGCTCGACGCGCTGCTCGCCAGCGACCGCTTCGGCGAAGACGATCTCAGCGGCTGGGAGCGCGCGCTGGCCCACGCGCTGCTGCTCGAGGTCCGCGCCCAGCGCAGCCCCGATGGCGCCCTCGCCCTCGTCGAGCGGGTGCTCAGTGGCCCAGTACCTCTAGCCCAAGCGTGGGAAGACGCCGACGGCTGGCGCCGGAGCTTGCTGGCGTGGAAGAGCGAGCAGCAGCTCTGGGCACCAAAGCCCGTCGACGCGCTCAGCGAGGCCCGCCGTCTCATCGACGAAGCCGAAGCCACCCCGCGCGCGCCCGGCGACCGCAGCGCCGACGTGCTCAATCTGCGCGCCACCGCCGAGCTCCACGACTTTCTGGCCAGCACTCCCCACGGGCCCGCCGCCGCCAGGGCACTTTCGTTGCTGTCGGTGAGCTATTGGCGCATCGGCGAGCTCGACCTGTGGTCCTTGGCGCGCCTCTACGATGAGGCCTGCATTCGCGAGGCGCCGCACACCGACATCGCGAGCGCCTGCTACGAGCGCTACGCCGACCTCGTCTTCGTCGACGACGCCGGCAATGGTGGTCGCTTGTCGCCCGCTGCCCAGCAACGACTGAAGACCTTTCATGACCTGGCCGCCGGTGTCTCCCGGGTTCGCCACTGACGCTGGCGTCGAAGGGAGCCAGCGGCGCGTCGTCCAGCGCTGGCGCCCGTTTCATCCCGGGTCCGCTTGATGTTCGACCGCGTTCCGAGCTGGGAAGGACGCGGGATGATGCGCGTGAAGCGCGCCCGCGGAACGCGGAGTTGGTGGGGGGGCCCGCGTCCGGCTCCGCCGGCGTGGGGGGAGGTCTGCCTCAGACCTCCCAGAAGAGCATCCCCGACGGAGCTGCACGAGACCGCTCCGCGGTCGAAGTTGAGCGAGATCGGGGATCAGTTCCCTCGGTTCTGGGTTGGTAGGCTCGGGGCGTGACACGCATCGCCGGCGGCGGCCTTTCCCGGAATCCCTTTGGCGCCACCGCGGCCCATGCTCAAGAGGCGCGCGCCGCCGAGAGCCTGCAACAGCAAGTCGAAGAAGAGCTCTTCGGCAAAAAGCGCAAGAAGCCGCCCCTCGTCGACGACGACAGCGTGGAGATGCAGGGCTTGCTTGCGCGTCTTTCGGCCTGGAAGGACAAGCTCGCGCGCTTCGCGGGGGATCGAGGGAGCGACTACCGACTGCTGCTGTGCGAAGGCACCATTGCGATGATCGACGGCGACGGCGGCATCCTGCTGGGGCGGCGCTTCTTGCTCAGCCACCGGGAGGACACCCCGCTCTTGGTCGGCGTGCTCGCCCACGAAATCGGGCACCGGCCTGCGCGTTGGAACAGCCTGAAATCGGAGTCCCCGCGCACCAAAGCCGAGTTGCAGGAGCTCTGCCGCCTCGAAGAGACCCGCGCCGATCACTTCGCCGGCCGCGCCCTGGCCGCCTTCGGCCTGTCGCCGTCGTCGTTGTGTGCTTTCTTGCTGGCGCTGGAAGATCCCAAGGCCCAGGGGAGCCACGACTATTTTCCCGCGCCTTTGCGGGTCGAGGTCATCAGCGAGGGGCACGCCGACGGACAACGCAAGAGCAACGCGCGTCGCTCGTTGTTTCCCGAGCTCGATCGGCACACCAACCCGCGCAACGATCTGGGGTCGGGCTGATCCCGACGACGCTCAGCGCTCGCCGAGGATCTTCAATGCCTTGTCCTTGCGCGCGCTCTTATCGCCGAGCACGTCGGGGGCGACGACGTGGTGGGTGTGCAACTTGTCGAGCCAGTCGAGCTGAATCTCATCGCTCTGGGTGGTGACAAAGACCCCCGACAAGGTCGCACGGTTGCGCAACACTTCGACGACTTTGCCGTCGACCTGGCAGCGCCCGTGGGTGATGAAGGTGACGACGACTTCCTTGGGGCTCTCGCGCATCAAGCGCTGCAGCTCGCGGTCGAGCTCTTGAAACACCCGGGTCGTGTTGCGCCCCCGCTCGCTGCGAAAGCACAACAGATAGGGGATGCGCATCTTCGCCGCCGTCAGCTCCTGGCGTTCGTAGAGGCGGGAGTCGAAGAAACGCAGCCACACGGTCTCACCGCGCAGGGTCATCTTCTTGGCCAGCGCGAGAGCCAGGCCCCGGGCAAAGACGGTGCGCAAACCCCGCATGCTCGCGCTCGCATCAACTAAAATATAATGAAGCCTCTCACGCTGCGTGTCCTGCTTCTCTCGACCGTAATAGAAGAGCTCGTGGTCTGCATAGCGTCGATCAAAGAGGTCGTCGTCGTAGGCGAGCTCGCTGGGCAGGATGCTGTCGAGATTGCCGCGGGTTTCGACGCTGGCGTATCCATCGATACTGAAAGTCTGAACGCCTGAGCTCTTTTTTGTCTCGAGGATGCTCGGCAACAGATCGAGAGAGAAGTTGGCGATGTCGTGGGCCGCGGGCGTGGCCAGCGCGCGGTAGAGGTCGAGCAGATCCGCGGCCCCTTCACCGCCCATGCCGGTCTCGCCCTTGAACATCTCGAGCAGCTTCAAGGTGTCGAGATCGATCTCCTCGAGCGAGACCCGGATGCGGGTGCGAGCGTCGACGACGGTGGTGAGGATGCCCTTCACTTCGTCGACGACGGCGGCGTTGACGTGGTGGCCGGGCTCGAGTCCCTCATAGGTCGGCACGGTCAACGGCAGCTTGCGGTTGTGCCCCTTGCGGACGACGGCGTTGGCGACGGGTTCGACGACCTTGGCGATCACTGCCGCCAGCAGCTCGTCCTGCAGACCCGACGTCGACGCCTTCTGGCAGAGTTCTGAGCGCGCCAAATTGACGAGCAATTCACCATATCCTTGCATCAGGCGATCAAGGGTGGCGTCGACGCGAAGATTTCCGCGCTCGATGGCGATTTTCAGAGACTTATCCCGGCGCTGCAGCTGAATCTGGCTCAGGGGTTGGGTCAGCAGCAGCCCCAGGTCGTGCACGAGGAAGAAGGGGAGTCCCAGGCCCAATCCGTCGAGGAGATTGTGCCAGTGGGCGGCGCGCACCATGGCCATGGGGTTTTCGGTGATGACCCGGGAGAAGGTGAGGCTTGCGAGCTCGCGCTCGACCGTGAGGGGGTCGATATCGAAGACTGTTGAGGTGTTGGCCTTGGACATATCAATCTATACTGATTTCGCGTGCGAGAACGCGCTTCGCGCGGAGAGAAGAACGCGCTTCGCGCGAAGAACGCCTCCGGCGGGGCCAAAGGGGTTCCAGGGCAAACCCCTCTGGACTCCCTGCCCTTAGGTACTCGCGTCCCTCGAGCAGTTGCCCGTGAAGGCTGTCGTGGTGCGGGCCGCCTCGTGGCAAGTGCTCGAGGGAACGACGGCTTCGATGGCCCATCGTTTTGCGTTTGGGGAGCCGAGAGGAAGCCGCGTCCAAGACGCGCTGGCGTCTTGACCGTCCCGACTTGATGACGGGTGCTCCCCTCTTCCGCAGCGGCCGAGCGAACCGAGCACGTGACGACGTCAAAGCCGCGCCCGCGGAAGAGGGGTTGGGGGAGATGGTTGTCCCGGCAGGCTGGATGTCTCGGCGTTGGGGGCTGCCACTCATCCGCTCATCCCGATGACCGTCGGGCGAGGTCGGGGACCGGGCGCACCAAGTTCACGCCCCCGCCGCCGGCGTCGAAGGTGCGGCGCATGAGCTTGGCGCATTCGCCCGCGGCCTCTTTGGGCGGGAAGCCCATCTCGCGCACGTTGGAGATGCAGTTTTTCTCGGCGTTGTCCTGGTTCAGCCGCGGCGAAAACGCCGTGTAGATCGAGAGGGAGTCGCCGGTGCCGAGGCCGGGCCGCTCGCCCACAAGGACGATGGTGGCCCGTGCCTGCAAGAGCACCCCGATTTCGTCCTGCACGCCAATGCGCGCGTGGCGCACGAAGCAGGGCTTGCCCAAGGTGAAGCGCTGCGCCGACAGAGCCGCGTTCAAGGCCGGCAACAACACGGGGCACTGGTGCTCGGCGGCCAGAGCGCTGAGGCCGTCGCCGACGATGACGACGACGTCGGCGCCGCGCGTTCCCTCTTTGAGCAAGCGCTCGCGGCTGGGCTCGTCGAGCCGGCGTCCCAGGTCGGGGTGCAGCAGGTACTGCTCGTGGTCCTTGGCCCTGGTCGCCAAGGGGATGAGCCCATACTTGGTGGCGAAGTCGTCGGGCACCCGCGAGTCGACGGCGTCGAGGGCGATGGCGTGCTCGGCGCGCAGCTGAATGTAGGCAGCCGTCGTGTAGCGCGTGCCGACCCGTCCCTGGGCCAAGCGCGCCGGCGACGCCTCGATCACCCGCCGCACCTCTGCCGGATCTTCACGGCGCTCGATGCGCTTGGGTGGCGTGCAGTGATCCTCACAAGCTGGATCCGACGACGACGACGGCGTGACCCGCGCTGGCCGCTGCAGGGTCTCGCTGACGACTTCGCGCACCAGCGCTTCGAGGGCCGCTTTGTCGATCATGAAGCGTGCTTCTTCGTCGTCGTCGCAAAGATCGAGGGGTCGCCGGCTCTCTTGGTGAGCTTGCCGTTGCGCCACAGGCCGGTGTCTTCCATCCAGCGCTCGAACTCGGGCGAGGGTCGCAAATCCAACAGGTCGCGCAGAGCTGCATTGTTGTGAAACGACGTCGTCTGATAGTTCAACATGACGTCATCTCCCATGGGAATGCCCATCAAATAGTTGACGCCGGCCATGGCCAACAGCATCTCGAGATTCTCTTGATCGTTTTGATCGGAGTCCGCATGGTTGGTGTAGCAGGCGTCGCAGCCCATCGAGATGCCCATGAGCTTGCCCATGTAGTGGTCCTCGAGGCCGGCGCGGGTGATCTGCTTGCCGTTGCGCAGGTATTCGGGCCCGATGAAGCCGACGACGCTGTTGACCAAAAAGGGATGGTAGCGGCGCGCCAGACCGTAAGCGCGGGCCTCCATGGTCACCTGATCTGTTCCATGGTGGGCATTGGCGGAGAGCGCGGTTCCTTGTCCTGTTTCGAAGTACATCACGTTGGGACCTTTTGCCGTTCCTTCGCGCAAGGTCAGATCGTAGGCCTCGTCGAGCAGCGACACCGAGACGCCGAAATTCTTGTTGGCGCCTTCGCTGCCGGCGATGGACTGGAACATCAAGTCGAGAGGCGCGCCGCGCTTGAGCGCTTCCATCTGGGCGGTGATGTGGGCCAACACGCAGTTCTGCGTGGGGACCCGGAAGCGGCGCATGAAGTCCTTGACCGCCGAGAGGATGTCTTTGACTTTGTCGACGTCGTCGGTGCTGGGATTGATGCCGATGACGGCGTCGCCGTTGCCGAAGGAGAGCCCGTCTTTCATGGCTGCCAAGATGCCGTCGACGTCGTCTCGGGGGTGGTTGGGCTGCAGGCGCGAGGCGAGCCGTCCGGGGAGGCCGATGGTGTTGTTGCAGACCGCGGTGACCCGGATTTTCTTGCCGGCCATCACGAGGTCCATGTTGGACATCAGCTTGGCCGTGGCCGCCACCATCTCGGGAGTAAGCCCCGGCGTGAGCTCCTTGATCTGCTCGCCCGTGGTGGCGTCGTCGAGGATGAACTCGCGCAGGGCGGCGACGGTCCAGCACGAGATGCGTGTGTAGGCGCGGATGGCGACGGGACTGCCGCTAATGCCGTCTTCGACGACGCGGGTGACTTCGTCGGTCTCGTAGGGCACCGCCGGATTCTCGCGCAGCTCTTTCAGCGTCAGCTCGGCGAGCACCCGTTTGGCGGCGGCCATCTGGCGCTTCGACGTCGGGGCCAGGCCGGCCTGCTCATCGCCCGAGCGTGGCTCGTTGGCGCGCGCGAGCACGTCCTTCACATCGGGGAAGGTGAAGATCTCGCGGTAGAGCGTCGTCGACAAGGACACCAGCGCGTTGTCGCCCAGCGCCGCGCCGCCGACAAGTCCAGAGGCGGTCAGCTGCGCGTCCCAAGGAGACTCCTGGCCGAGGTCTCGTGTAGGTTCGCGCGATGCGCCTGCGCCTCCTCGTCGTCGCTGCTCTTGCCGTTGCCGGGGCCAGCCCTGCCCAGGCCCAATTTTTCCGCAACAACGCCTTCAGCTTCGACGTCGGCTGGCAGGGCATGGGCTCGACCTTCGACGCCCTCGCTGGCGACCCGCTGTGGAACATCAACGACCAGCTCACCCTCGGCGCCGGCTACACGGGCGCCGCCGGCTACCAGCTCTGGTACGACTTCCACACGTCCTTCGGCGTCAGCACGGTGCGCATCAGCGATCTCGACATCGAGCCCATCGTCACGCTCAACCTCTGGACCGGGTTACGCTACAATTTTCTCGAAGAAGGCGTACGACCTTTTGTCTCTGTCGCCGGGCAATTCCTGCAGGTCCTCACACCGAGCGCCAACATCCCCCTCAACGCGCTGTTCGGCAACACACCCTTTTGGGTCGGCGCTCGACTCGGGGGCGGCATCGAGTACTTCTTCGTCGACGATCAATCTTTGTTGCTCGATGCCCAGCTGGCCGGCTACCTCGGCGCCAACTCACCTCCACCGGGAGGCATCGCAACCCTGGTGCTGCCGGCGACCCTGGTGCGACTGGGATACCAAATCTATTTCTAGCGCACGAAACTAAAGCATATCCGATCAGAGGTTGCGATGATTCAAATTCGCGCCGCCGTCGAAGCTGACGTTTCCAGGATCCTGGAAATCTCCAACTGGGCCGCCGTTCACACTCCAGCCAATTTTGCCAACTCGCCGGAGCTGCTCAGCGATTGGCTCACCAGCTATCGGAGTACGCACGCTTACCATCCCTGGCTGGTGGCCACCGAAGACGAGCGGGTGATCGGCTTCGCGAAGTCGTCGCCACACAAGTCCCGTTGCGCCTACGCCTGGAGCGCCGACGTCTCCGTCTACATCGATGGTGCCTGTCAGGCGCGGGGCATCGGGCGAGCGCTGTACGACAAGCTCATACCGCTGCTGCGCGAACAGGGATACCAGACATTGATCGCCGGGATCGTCGTCGATCACTTGCCCAGTGAAAAGCTGCATGCCGCCGTCGGCTTCGTCCGCTGCGGCATCTTTCCCCGTGTGGGCTTCAAGCAAGGCCGCTGGCGCGACGTCGGCTACTGGGCTTTGCAGCTGGGTGCTGGCGAGGACGAAGCCCCGCCCGTTCGTCGCGTGCCCAAGCTCTGATCAAACCAAGAGCGCGAGGGAGGGCAGCACGTGGTCTGCGCCGAGCTTGGCCGCGAGGATGAGGCGGTGGGGTCCGTAGGCGACGACGACGGCGCGGGTGCCGGCGTTGCGGGCAGCTCCGACGTCGCGGGCGGTGTCTCCGACCATCATGGCTCGGCTCGGTGCTGTCTGCAGCACAGCAAGGGCGGCGATGACGACGTCTTTGGCGGGCTTGGGCTTCATGGGTGGATCGGTGCCTTGCACGTGTCCAAAAAGAGAGAACAAGCCACATGCCCGCAGCTGCTGCGCGGCCCTCGACGTCGGCTTCGTCGTCGCCACGGCCAACAGCAGCCCACGGGCTTTGAGCGCTGACAGACCCGCGCTCACACCGGGCAGGGGCGGGGGATCGCACTCGGGATGTTCGTCGTGGTGGTGGAGGTAGCGCGAGACGAAATGGCTGCGGCGCTGGTGATCGGCGTCGGCGACGAACACGCTGTAGAGCTCGTCGAGCGGAGCCCCCAGGTGATCAGCGACGGCCGCTTCGTCGACGCTGAGGCCGACGTCGCGGAAGGCCAACGACGCCGCGGCACAGATGGCCTTCTCGGAGTCGATCAGGGTGCCGTCGAGGTCGAACACGATGGCGTCGATGCCGTCCAGGAGGGATGGAGAAGCCAAGCCCTGACTACAGCACAGGCCATGGTCGTCGTCGATGGTGGCGCCGATGCTGCTCAGCTCGGACAGCTGCTCTCGTCGACGACGACGTCTTCGCCGCCCTCGGTCTCGCAGCTGCAGACGTCGTCGCCCGAGGCGCGGTCCCGGCACCAGATGTTGACGGTGCCGTCGATGGCGTCGATGCAGCCCGAGCTCGGCATGTCTTGCACGAACACGTTCGACGCCGACAAGGTGCAAATGGCGCCGCGCGCCAAGATGTCGCCGATGGACCAACACACGCGGCCGCCGGATGCTGGCGCGGGGTCGTCGCAGCTGAGCGAAGCATCCAAAGGAGACGAGCCGCAGACGATTTCGTCGTTGTCGCCGTCGCCGTCGCCGTCGCTGTCGGGGTTCTCCGGATCGGTGCCGCGATCGTCTTCGTCGGCGTTGCCGAGGCCGTCGCCGTCGCCGTCGGCGAACTCGCCGCAACGAATGTTCGGATCGAGGGGATCGCTGCTGCAGTCCACCTCGGTGCCGTCGTCATCGCCATCATCGTCGGAGTCCCTGGCCTCGGGGTCGAGGCCCAGCTGCTCTTCCTCAGCGTCACTCAGGCCGTCGCCGTCGTCGTCGGCAGTTCCGTCGGGGTCGCCGCGGCAGCGTCCGCTGTCTCTGGGTCCGAAGGGGCAGGCATCCCACGGGTCCCAGGCGATGACGACGCAGCCAGCGTTGACGACGACGACAAAGAGGGCTGCGCCGAGGCGAACGAGCATGGGACCTCCACCAGGCAGCGTGCTGCCATCACACGGTGGCGGGGCATACGCACGGCGCGGGCCAGCCTGTGCGCGGCATTGGGGCGCGCAACGCATCGGGCCGCTGCGACAGCGCTGTCAGACTGGGGGCGAGGCATCAGGGTCGACGACCCGCTGGCGGCGACGCAGGGCGACCAGGCCGAGCAGCGCGGCCACGGGAGCCATGGGGCTGGCGTCGCCGTTTTCGCTGCAGCCGCAGAACCCGCCGCCCCGAGCCGCTTCCAGGCACTGGCCGTCGTAATCGAGGAGGCGGACGTCGTCGATGCCGCCTTCGGCGGTGCCGCCGCCGTTGAAGAGGAAGCGGACGGTGACGTCGTCGGGGAGGGTCTCGCCAAAGACATCGCGCACCGAAACGCGACCCACGACCCAGCCGTGAAAGCTCTCGGTCACTTCTTTGCCGGTGACGAAGGTCTCTTCGCCATCGCCCGAGAGCGCGACTTTCAAAGAGTCACCTTCGGCGCCATCGAACCAATAAGCGAAGCGGAATTCCGGATCCCGGGTGCCGCGCAGATCGAACTTGGGCGACCACAGCGAGGTGTCGCCGTCGAGCTCGCTGCCTTCGCCCGCGTCGTCGTCGAGGAGGTTGGGCACGTGATCGGTGCCGGGACCGGTGACGAAGGCGCCGCGGTCACCGGGGGATGCGTCTCTCTCCACCGAGCGCTGACTCATGTCGCAGGTGAGCTCGACCTTGTCGGTGAAGCGCAGCGCGCCCTCATTGGCAGCGGTGGTCCCGTCTTTGTCGTCGGCGTTGACGCCGAATTTGTGGCTGTCGTCGGCGAAGGTCTCTTCGCTCAGCGTCTTGAGGCCGGGGAACATGCGGATCTCTTCGACGACGTCAGCGGCGTTGTCGGAGGAGACGGTGGCCCGCACCAGGGCCGACACGCCGCAGGGATAGTCGGCATCAAAGGAGACGTCGACGTCGACGGTCTTGTCTTTGCCGGCTTCGATGGCGCCCACCACCACGCTCTCATCGATGGTGACGGCGTCGGCGCTGTCGCCCAGCTTCTGGAAGGTGATCACCGCGTTTTCGACTTCAGCCCCGGTAGCGCTGACGGTGAGCGAGATGGTGCCCTTGCCGCCGGGCTGCAGGCTGTCGCCCTCGTGGGTGACCGCGCCGCCCGTCATCTCCATCTCGGCGTGGGTGCAATCGCCGCCGTCGAGAGAGGTGCACAGCCGCAGCTTCTTGTTGGTGCGATCGAGCCACCAATCTTCCCAGGTGGCCAAGACCACGTTGAGGTCAGAGACGATGCTGGCGACCTGGGCGGGGGTTTGGCCGGGGCGGGTGACGAGGACGACGGCCTGGTGAAAGGTCTTTTGGGCGGCGTCGGGATCGGGGCAGCGGTTCCCCTCGGCGTTGACGACGTCCTGAATGGTGACCGGGACTCTTTTGCCCGAGGCGCCGACGTCCATGCCGATCTCCTCCATCAAGGCCACGCTGGGCAGCTGCAGCACGATGTCGGCGGGGATGCGCGCGCCGTCGATGCCGATGCGATCGCCGGTGACCTCGAAGACGGCGTCGTCAATGACGAAAAAGGGCCTGGCGGCAGCGACCGGCAGGGCGCCCATCGTGTAGAGGTCGAGAGTGCTGTAGCCCTCCATGTCGCCTTCGAGGGGGAAGCGGCCGTCCTTTTCTTCGCCCCAATTCCAACCGTCCATGACGCTGGCATCGGTGTCGACGTAGGCGGCCCAGTGCGACTTGTCGCGGCCCAAGAGCAGCTCGGAGACCTGGTCGTCTTCGTCGACGAAGCGCAGCGCCGAGCCCCAACGGTGGGCGACCTCTTGGCCCAGGGTCGAAAACACCGAGGACTCGAAGTCCGTGAAGGAGTGCGCGAAGCCGTCGTAGTTGACGTCGGAGTCGCGCCACGTCTGCAGCGAGTTCATGAAGACGAAGCCCTGCAGGTGCTCGAGCTGTCCGCCGGTCTGGTCAAAGAGGCAGCCGAAGGAGTCGCCGTTTTGGAAGTCACACTTGCCGAGGCCGTCGATGTCTTGCTTGATGGGGAAGTAGTAGGCGGCCACCTGGGCGTCGTCGAAGGTCGTGAAGACGCTGACGAAGTCGTAGTTGTCGCCGAGGTTGCTCAACACGAGGTTGATGAGGTTGAAGGCCGCGTTGTTGTGATCGAAGCCGAGGCCGCTTTGGGTGTTGACGGTGAGGCCGGCGCCGTCGACGACGAGCACGTTGCCTTCGATGAAGGGCGCAAAGGCAGCACCCACGAGGGGCGGAGCCTCGGGCGAGCGCAGCACGCGATCGCCAGCCGGGGTGGGCGCCAGGGCCTCGTCCTCGTCGAGCACGGCCTTGGGAATGCGCGGCGTGGCAGTGCGTTCGATCCACTTGCGATCGATGACCCCGGGGCGCTTGCTGTGCAGCACGCGAGGATTGGCCCCATCAGAGACCATCAATTCGTCGTCGACGACGGGGCTGTTTTCGTGTCCGCGGGCGGGCTTGATCTTGCGAGGGCCGTGGGGTCGCAGGGGATCGGGGGCAGTGGCCGCGGCCAGTGTGCCCACCAGCAGAGCAATGGTGACGACGACGACGGCGCGCGTTGGCTTGTTCATTGGCAACCTTCGGCACGGGAGCAACCCGAGGAGGCACCACATCACCCCAGGCGTCGTCGTCCCTCGGTTAAACACCCGATGGCGGGCAGAATTCTGCTGGTCCGCCGATCGGTGATCGCCCTGGATCCCCGTCGTGAGCCCGGCCCCAAACCCCCAATATTGGGCTGTTCTGCGGTCGCTAGCGTTTGCCGAAGATGCGCTCGTTTTCCCGTTCGTCGTCGGAGCGCTCTTGCTCCCAATCGCGGGGCCGCTCGACGGCGGTCTGCAACAGGTCCCAGTGCATGCGGGCGATGGAGAGCAGGTCGACGCCGGGGGGCGAGACGTCGACGTCCATGCGCGCCCCGATGAGGTCGAAATCGAGGTTCATCAGCCGCAGCGAGGTCAAACCGTGCCGCTCGAGAGCGTCGTCGATGTCGCCGCGGCCGAGGCCGAAGTCGCGGGCGACGTCGTGCACGTTCATGGGCCGCCTCTTGCCGTGCAGATCGAGGCCGAGGTGATAGGCACAGAACAAGGCGAAGGCGTCGACGTCGACCATGAGCTTGCCTGCCACGCCAGCGCCGGCGGCAGAAGACAGCACGGGTGACGAGACGCCCTCTCGTGCTGTAAGGAGCCCCATGGGACGCCACGACCACGACATCCGTTTCTCGTCTCCAGCTGTGGAGCGCGCCCGGGCGCGCGCCGAAGAACGCGCGCGGGCGTTGCACGGAGGGGCCACGGGCCGGGTCATCGGCGATCGCGTCGATCTCTGTGTGCTCGTCGACGAAATCGCCGCCGCCCCCCTCGAGGTCAAAGAGACCCTGCCCCGCGCTTGGGTCAAGGCCCTGATCGACGACAACCAGGAGATCCATTGGGACGCCGACGGCGAGGCCCTCGTCGACGTCACCCTCTCCATCGAGGCCGCGTTCGTGCGCATGAAGGGCAACGCCCGCTTTCGACTGGTGCACCGCTGCGTGCGCTGCGGGCAGCGCGATGTCAGCTTCGACATGCCGTTGAAGATCGACCTGCGCCTCGTCGAGCGCGCCAAAGATGTCAGCATCGACGCCGACTTCGAGGCCCACGCCGACGGCGACGACCACGCCGGCCCCCTGCTTGGTGACGCCGCCGACCTCGAAGACCTCGACATCGCCAGCTACCAAGGCGACGTCGTCGACGTCGGCACCGTCTTGCGCGAGCAGCTCTTCCTCGAGCTCCCCGCCCACCCCAACTGTGAATCGCCGGGGTCGACCCTGGGGGAACCCTGCGGCTTCGCGGAACAACAGCGCAAGCTCGAGGAGCAGGGCGCCGGCTGGATCGATCCCCGTTGGGGTCCGCTCATGGCCCTGAAGGCCCAACTCCCGGCGCTCGTTGTCAGAGAAGCCC
>JAHFED010000026.1:0-49710 GCA_023248635.1 Myxococcales bacterium | reverse complement strand
CCAGCACGCCCCCCCCGCTCCTCCAGCACCAGCAACGACGATCCTGCCCGTCGAGCCCACCCCACCCACTCACGCGCCGAAACGGAGCGCCATTCAGACAGCGCGGGCCCCGCAGGCAGCCCCAAGAAAGAAGGCCGCGGCCCAGAAGCTCGCCACGCGCTCCGCCAAAGGCACCAAGCCGGCGGCGAAGAAGAAGCCGGCGGCGAAGAAGAAGCCGGCGGCGAAGAAGAAGCCGGCGGCGAAGAAGAAGCCGGCGGCGAAGAAGCCGGCGGCGAAGAAGCCGGCGGCCCAGAACAAGGCAACGGCGAGGAAGAAGTCGGCGGCCCAGAAGAAGCCCGCGCAGAAGAAAGCGGCGCCCGAGACGCAGGCGACGAAGAGGAAGAAGGCGACGAGGAAGAAGAAGGCGACGAAGCAACGCTGATCGTCGCGCTCGAGCTCCTCCCGATCGCGGGACTGGCTGCCGCGGGCGAGCTCAGGCAGACTCACGAACGTGGATCCGCCACGCACCATCCTCATCGTCGACGACGACGCCGGCAACCGCGAGTTGCTCCGCATCTTTCTGAGCAAGAAGGGCTGCGCGGTGCGCGAGGCCGAAGACGGCGAGCAGGGGTTGCGCATGGCCCAGGCCGTCGACGTCGACCTGGTGCTGCTCGACCAAATGATGCCCAAGATGGGCGGCTTTGAAGTGCTGGTGGCCGTGCGCGCCACGGGCAATCCCGTGCCGGTGATCCTGTTGACCGCGGTGTCCGATCCAGACGCCGTGGTGTCAGCGATGGCGGCGGGCGCCGACGACTACGTGACCAAACCCTTCTCCCTGCCCGTGCTGTGGGCTCGCATCGAACGACGCCTCCGGCCGGCGGTGACGGGCTGGTCCGAGGCCGTCGAGGTGGGAGAAGAGCAGGTGCTCCTCGAGGTCGCTCCCCCCTCGCCGCCGCGCGGGGCGCCCCCCCTCCCCCGCTCGCCCACCCCGCCGGCGGGGTCCGGCGTCCCTCCCTTCTTGCGTGGTCCTCCCCTCGAGCTGCTCAAGTCTCCACCGAGCATTCCCCCCGAGTTTTCGACGGAACCCTCAGGGCCAGAGCAGTCGACGTCGCCGTCGGGGCTGTTGGCGCGGCTCAAGGGCTTCAGCCGCAAGCTCGTGGGCGCCGTGCCGCCGCCGGTCCAGCCCGGTTTTCTGCTCGACGGGCGCTATCGCCTCGATGTCCCCATCGGCACCGGCAAGATGGGAACGGTCTGGCGCGCACGTCACCTCGGACTCGATGCTGACGTCGCCATCAAGCTGCTGCACCCCGACGCCGCTCCCGTGCGCCGCGGCGAAACCGCTCGGGAAAGCTTGGCCCGCGAAGCCGTGCTGCTCGCGCGGGTTCGGCACCGAAACGCGGTGCGCGCCGTCGACCACGGCATCTCCCTCGAGGGCCACCCCTTCCTCGTGATGGAGCTGCTGACGGGCGAGACCGTGCGCGTGCGCCTGGCCCGCGAGCGCTTGCTCCCGGTGTCGTTGGCCTTTGGCATCACCGCCGACGTGTGCGCCGCCCTCGCTGCGGCCCACCGCTTCGGCGTCGTGCACCGCGACGTCAAAGCGCTGAACGTGCTGCTGTCCGTCGAGGACCCCGAGGACCCGCCGGTGGTGAAGCTCTGCGACTTCGGCGCCGCCTGCAGCGTCGACGATCCCAGCGCTGGCGACCTGCTGGTCGGCACCCCGAGCCACATGGCGCCGGAGCGCTTCGAGGACCCCAAGGCCACGCCGGCCAGTGACATCTATGCCGCCGGCGTCATGCTCCACCACCTCGTGACCGGCGGGCTGCCCTTCATCGGCTCCGACGTCACCGCCCTGGCCCGCTTGCACCAGCACAACAGCGCGCGCCTGCCCTCCTCCATCGTCGACGGCCTCCCCGCTGGCGTCGACGATGCCGTGGGGCGCTTCTTGCGGAAGGCTCCAGCCGAGCGACCCACCGCGCGCGAGGCCGTCGTGCTGTTGCGCTCCATCGCTCGCTCTCAGCACGACAAAGAGCGGCGCAAGAAGCGGCACTGAAGACGGCTCAAGACGATCGACGTCGTCGGAGCAGGACCAGGAAGCCCAGCAATGCGGCGCCGTCGACGGGAGTGCTGGCACATCCCTGCGGGCAACCGGGTTCGCCTTCGCCTTCGCCTTCGCCTTCGCCTTCGCCCTCGGCGCCGGGCTCGAAGAAGGATGCCGGGATGATGCCGGGGACGTCGCAGAAGACGCGGCTGCCGTCGTCGCAGCGCGCGCTCATCTCCTGGTCGACGAAGTCGAGAAAAGCGTCGACCCGGGTGTCGACGCCGCCCTCGCCGCAGTCGACGGCGGCGCTGTAGGCCCGGCTGGTGACACCGATGACCCGGCGCTTGATGGACGACGTCGTCGTCACCTCGGTGTAGGTGGGGCCGCCGGAGTCGCCGTGGCATTTGCGCACCGCCGACGCTGCCAGACCGATCTGCATCAAGCTCGAGCCGAGCTCGTCGAGAGTCGAGGCCCCGCATTTCTTGATGCCCACGGTGCCCGGCGGCGGCTGCTGATCGGCGGTCTGCTGCCCCCATCCCGCGATGGTCACCGCAGTGCCCACGGCCAAGGCGGCGGCTTCGCTGCTGGTGATCACGATCTCGGGTTGGACATCGGTGACGGCGACGTCGAGGAAGAGGAGGGCGATGTCGCTCTCGGTGCCGGAGGTCCCCTCACCCAGGGCCTGGATGTCGAAGTCGGGATGGGCGACGCGATCGCGCACGGGGATGGCGCTCTCGGGCAAGGGCAAGGGCTCGCCGCCGGCGCCGGCCGCGGCGTAGCGCGAGAGATCGGTCTCGAAGGAGATGTAGAAGTCTGCCCGCGTGGGCTCGGCAAAACCAAAGACCAAGGCGCTGAGATCGAGGCAGTGGGCGGCCAGCAGCACGACGTCGGGGGCGATCAAGGTCCCGGTGCAAATAGGCAGGTTGAAGTCGACGGTCTGACCGGCGCCGAAGTCGAAGGTGCCGTCAGCGATCACGGCCACGGCGGTGGGTTCGACGTCGGCGCCGCAGCTCTCCCCGTTGATGATGGCCTGCGTCTTCGACGACGCAGCCCCTTGCACGGCCGCCGTGTTCGGACAGGCAGCCAGCGCCAGCACGATCGACAGAGCAGATGAGAGCTTGAGCACGCGTGCCTCCGAGAGAACATCACGCTGCCGCGCCACCAAGGTCCGTCAAGGCGCACATGCTGCGGTTTCTTTCCTTTTGCCGCGCAACGAAGCCGGGCCCCAGCGCCGCGTGTCGCGGGTCACAGACGACGACGGGGTGCGTCATTCGCAGGCAGAGACGTCGCCGGCGCCGTTTTCGAAGAACTGGTTGCCGTCGGCGGCGAAGTCCGGAACGGGCGCGTCGACGGCGTCGCAGGCGATCTTGATGCCGAAGTTCTCGTTGTCTCTGAAGGTGCAGTCTTCGATCACGGGCGCCGTCTTGGTCGCCGACAAACCGAACACGCCCAGCCCCTGGATGCCGCGCTCGACGATGAGGTGTCGCAGGATCGAGGGGTCGCCGTCAGTAGCAAAGACGTTCAGACCTCCACTCGACGCCGACCCGAAGCCCGCGCGCTGGCCGTTGTTCGAGGTGATGACCACGGGAGCCGCAGCCGAGGCATCGACCACCACGCGGCCGGCGGCGTCGACGTCGATGCGGCTGCTGGGATCGATGCGCACGCTGCTGCCCGGCTCGATGCTCAAGGTGGCGCCCTCGGCGACGTTGACGGTGCCGCTGACGACGTGGGCGCCCTCGAGACAGGTCCAGGTGGTGTCGGCGTCGATGACCTCCTGCTCGTGGGCCACGCTGAGATCGGCGTCGAGGCAGTCGGAATGGCAGGGCGCGAGCTCGGCGAAGACCTGGCCGTCGCAGCGAATCTTGACCGGTCCCTCGCACAGCTCTTCGCCAGGCTCGGGGCACGGTTCGCCAATGACCGACCCCTTGGGACAGGCGCTCAGCGCGAGAGCAGCGACGACGACGGCACGGGCGGAAGAGTGCATGGGCAGCAGCGTCGGTGGTGTCAGGGCTGCGCGCAACGGGTGACGGTGACGTCGTCTTCGGAGGCAGTGGCGTCATCGCAGGCGGCGCCGAAGAGCTGCAGCGTGTTTGTTCCCGTCGCATCCCAACCGTTTTGACGGCTGGTGTCTCGCGACACCGTGGTGGCTCCCAGGCGCAGCGAGAGGTCAGCGTCGGCGGCCTCGACCTCGAAGGGGGTGGTGATGGTGCAGGCGACGATGCGGCGGGTGATGCGGGCCAGAGCGGCATTGAGGGCTTGAGTGCTGTTGGCGTCGTGAAAACGCGTCGCACTGCTCGCCGGCAACGGGGCGCCCCCAGCCACAGCCATGTCTTCGAGCGTTTCGCTGAAGGCCGCGTTCGACTCGTTGCTGCCACGGATGCCGATGACGTGCACATCGACGCCGAGGTCGGCGATGTTGCGCACCTCGCCGACGGCGCTGAGGTCGAGGCAGTTGAAGGGCGCGCAGCTGCTGTCGGTCTGGCCGTCGACGTTGCTGGTGCACACGCTGCCGACGCCGAAGCGCACCGCGCAGTTTTGACGCAGGGACTCCTGCCCCAACCCGAGTCCGTCGCTGGTTGCGCAGTTGGGCGCTCCGTCGGTGGCCAACACCACGGCCAGCGGCCGCTCGCTGGCCGCCAAGGTCTCGATGGTGGCGCGCGTGTTTGCCAAGGTCCGCGCCGTCGGAGTGCCACCGGCGGCCGCGATGGACGCCAGCGCGTTGTTCACGTCGACGCCGCTGCCACCCATGGCCACGCGCTGAGAGCCGGCGTCGCAGGCTTCGTCGACTTGGCCGGGCAAGGCATTGGGATAGGTGACGAGCGCGTAGTCCAGATCGGGGCCCGAGAGCGTCGACGTCACGCTGGCGATGGCGTCTTTGAGGGCGTCCCATTTGTCGACGAAGCCCTGGGCCGGCAGGGCCATCGAGCCCGACTTGTCGACGACGAAGAAGACGCGGCCGTCGGCGGTCACATCTGGTTCGTGTACGAAGGACTCGCACTGCGGGTCTTTTGGGTCTTGGGGGTCTTTCGGATCGGTGGGGGAAGCGCAGGCCGCGGGTCCCACCACGGTGACGGTCTCGCCGGCGACGACGCGGACGACCTCGGTGGCGTCGACGTCGCCGTTGTGCACGCGCACGTCGTAGAGACCGGGGCTCAGGCCGCAGACCTCGAAGAAGCCCTCGGCGTCGGTGAGGTCGTTGGCGCCTTCGCTGATCAAGCCGCTCGGGCGCACGCTCACGGCGCCCCCCACCAGCTCGGAGCCGGGCCCCGCCGCCGGATCGCACAGCGAGCCGGTCACGCAGCCCGTCGACGTCGACGGCGGCGTGCAGTTTTCGCCGAGATCGACGCCAAAGACGCTGCCGGCGCTGATGACGATGGGAAAGGTGCGCTGAAAGCCGGGGGCGATGAAGGTGACCAGGCCTTCTCCCTCGGGAACACCGTCGACGCGAAAATGGCCCAGGTCGTCGGTGACGCTCTCGACCTGGGTGGTACCGACCTGGGCGATGACGCGTCCGCCGGCGACCATGGTGCCGACGTGGCGGTTGCAGATGTTGCCTTCGACGCTGCCGGTGGCGGGGACCCGGGGATCGCCAGCACAAGCCGGGTCGTCGGCGGCGGCGGCGCGTTGGCTGTCGACGACGACGTCGGCGATGGTGTGCACGTCGCCGTCGATCTCGACGGTGACGCTGTAGTTGCCGGGCTGCAGGTTCGCGGCGCTGAAGCGGCCAGCGCCGTCGGTGGCGACGTCGACCTCGGTGGGTCCGGCGACATGGACCACCGCCGAGGGCAAGGGCTCGCCCGTCTCCCGGCACGCGGTGCCGGCCAAAGAGCCAGGCACCTCAGCGAGCTCGCGATCGCATTGGCAGGCCGACCAAGCGGTGACGACGACGACGACGGCGCAGGCGCTCATTCGGGACATGCCTGAATTATCGCGGGTGTGCGGGCGTCGACCTGCCTGGGGTCTCGGGTGATCGCCTGGGCCTACATGTGGGCAGCGCGTTTCGGGGTCGGTCGATCGACGGGGTCATCGGTCGCTTCGGGTCCCTTGTCCCGGAGGCTCAGAGCCGCGGGAGCAGATCGAGCACCAGGCCGGAGAACTCCTGCTCCACTTGGGTCGCGGTCTCTTTGACCTCGTCGTGGGAGAGCTTGGTGGAAGACAGGCCGGCGGCCAGGTTGGTCACGCACGAGAGCCCCAACACTTCGACGCCGAGGTGGCTGGCGGCGATGACCTCGTGCACCGTCGACATGCCGACGGCGTGGGCGCCAAAGCTCTTGAGCATGCGGATCTCGGCGGGGGTCTCGTACGAGGGCCCCAGCAGCCCGGCATAGACCCCACGTTGCAGGGCCAGCCCCCGGGTCTCGCCGACGTCGAAGCACAGCTTGCGCAGACGCCGGCTGTAGGCCTCGCTCATGTCGGGGAAGCGGGGGCCAAAGCGCGCATCGTTGGGACCTGAAAGAGGATTGTCACCGGTCAGATTCAGATGGTCTTCAATCACCATTAAATCACCCGGACGGAAGCCATCGCCGATGCCGCCGGCGGCGTTGGTGACAATGAGCTTGCGCACTCCGAGCGCGTGCAGAACCCGCACAGGAAAGACCACCGACGATGCCGGATATCCTTCATAGCGGTGCACCCGACCCTGCAGCAACAAGACCGGTGTGCCCTCGACGCGACCAAAGACCAGACGTCCCTTGTGCCCCTCCACCGAGGAGGTCGGAAAGTGTGGAATCGCGCCGTAGTCGATGGCGCTGCCGCCCCGCTCGACGACGACGTCGGCCACAGATCCGAGCCCGGACCCCAGCACCACCCCCACCGCAGCTACCGGGATCGAGCTCCGCAGCTTGTCAGCGATGGCGGCGGCGGCGGCGACGACGTGGGGGTGGCCCAGGGTCTCTTGGGGAAAGCTCATTGGTGCAGGTTCCTCAATGCGGAAGCGAGGCGACGAAGTCGGTCACCAGGCGGGCCGTCTCTTCGGGATGCTCGATCATCGGCGCGTGTCCGGTGTGGGGCATCAGGCTCAGGGTGGCCCCGGGGATGCCGTCGACGAAGACCTTGGCGGCGCTGGGGAGCAACACGCGATCGTTTTCGCCCCAAATCACCAGCGTGGGGGCGTGGATGTCGCCGAGCCTGCCGTCGAGGAGGAAGGGGCGCTCGAGGAACTCGGCGAAGATGTGCTCGTTGAACTCCCGGGCCTTCGCGGCGCGTTCGGCGAAGAAGGTCTTCACCGGGCGCGGCACCTCGGGCGGGGTCACGAAGATCAAAGCCAAGAGGCGGTCGAAGTCGGCGACGTCCTCGACGACCAAGGGGTTCTTGCCGGCGGCGAAGGCCTTTTGCACTTCGCTCAGCTCTGGGGGGGTGACGCCGGCGGCGTCGATCAACACCAGCCCGCGCACATCTTGGGGGTGCAGCAACGCCAAGGCCGACGCGATGTGGCCGCCCATCGAATTGCCGACGACGACGACGGGGCCGCTGTTTTCGGCGACCAGCAACTGGTGCACCCGCTCGGTCTGGGCCCGGATGTCGTGGTGCACGTCGAGGCGGTGCTCGCTGTCGCCGAAGCCTGCCAGATCGGGGACCACCAGCCGCCAGGTCGTCGGCACCCATTTGGAAAAGCGGGTCCAGTTGTCTTTGTCCGCGGCAAAGCCGTGGATCAAAAGCGCGGTGGGCGCCCCCGGTGCACCCGGTCTGGTCAGCACCTTCAAAGCCACGCCATCGACGACGACTTCGTCTTCTTGCAGCCCGGCTGCTCCGCGCTCGGCGCCCATGCTGAGTTGAAAGAGCAGCCCGGTGGCGATGCCCGAGCAGAGAAAAGCCGCGAGAAGCAGCAGCACGACCACGAAGCCGATGACGAGGCGACGGCCGGAGGTGGTGGGCGGAGCAGCAGACGAGGGAGACGACGACGTCATGGGCAGCTCACAAGACCATTGCCGCGATGGCTGCGGTCTGAAAGGTCGCGAGGCTGCCGCAGAACATGGCCTTCAAACCGAGGGCCGCGACGTCGGCGCGCCGTCCGGGAGCCATGGCCGCGATGCCACCGATCTGAATGCCGATGGACGCAAAGTTCGAAAAACCGCACAGAGCATAGGTCGCGATGACGACGCTGGTGCTGTGCTGAAAGCTCCCCGGCACGTGCAGCAAGCCCGCGAGCTGCTGGTAGGCAACGAATTCGTTGACCACGGTCTTGGTGCCGATGAGGCCGCCGACGGTGACGGCGTCGTCCCAGGGCACGCCGAGCACGAAGGCCACCGGCGCGCCGACGATGCCGAAGATCTTTTCGAGCGAGACCACCGGCAGGCCGATGTCGACGGAGAGGCCCAGGGTGGCGTTGATCATGGCGATGATGGCGGTGAAAGCGATGAGCATGGCGCCGACGTTGAGCGCCAGCGTGAGCCCCTCAGAAGTGCCGCGGGCGACCGCGTCGAGGACGTTGGCGTCGATCTTGGGCAGCTGCACCGACTGCTGGCCCATGGTCTCGGGCGTCTCTTTCTCGGGAATCATGATCTTGGCCATGACCAACGACGCCGGCGCTCCCATCACGCTGGCGGCGAGCAGGTGACCAGCGATGTCGTCGAAGCTCTCGCGCAACATGCCAACGTAGGCCGCCATCACTCCGCCAGCGACGGTGGCGAAGCCGGCGACCATCACCGCCATCAGCTCACTGCGCGTCATTTTCTCGAGGTAGGGCTTGATCAGCAACGGCGCTTCGGTTTGACCGAGGAAGATGTTGCTGGCCACCGACATGGTCTCGGCCCCCGACGTCCCCATGGTTCTTTGCATCACGAAGGCGATGCCGCGCACCGCGATCTGCATGACGCCCAGGTGGTACAGCAGGGCCATCACCGCCGAGAAGAACAAGATGGTGGGCAACACGTTGAAGGCGATGAAGCCCCCCGTGGTCGCCCAGAACTTCGGCTCCAGAACCACCGACGTCGCTCCGCCGTTTCCCAGGGTGTCTCCGACGGGCACGCTCATGTCGACCAGATTCCCAAACAAGAAGCGCGCGCCAGCAGTCGAGAAGCCCAAGGCAGCGTTGACGGCGTCGTTGCACACGCCGAACACGGTGCGTCCAGCGCCGGTCTTGAGCACCAGCAGGGCAAAGACCAGCTGCATGGCGCTGCCGACGGCGACCAGACGCCAGGGAACGCGCTTGCGGTCCTCGGAGCAGGCGAAGGCGACAGCGATCATGGCGAAGGCGCCGAGCAGGCAGCGGGCGCGTCCACCGGTGGTCTGATCGATCTGGCCGGCGTTGAGCTTGAGCTTCTCGTGCGTCGGCGCGGCAAGGGCTGGCGGCGTCGCCAGCGGCGGGGGCGGCGGACCCAGTTCGGACGCGGCGGCGGTGCCAGCGTCGACGGCGGGGACCGCACTGCCGGCGTCGACGTCGGCGCGGACCAAGGTGGAAAAAAGCAGCAAGGCCAAGACGGCGACGAACACGAGCTTCATGAGGCGATGCGCTCCCCGAACAGGGCGGCAGGCGTGACGGAAAGGCCGCGGTCGTCGACGACGTAGGCCCTCTGGATGCGAGCGACGGCGTCGTCGACGCCGACGTCTGCGTGGTGCAGGGTGACCAGGGGCTGGCCGGCCTCGACGACGTCGCCGAGGCGCACGTGAATCTCGAGGCCCACGCGGTGATCGACCCGATCTTCAGCGCGGGCCCGACCGCCCCCGAGCACCATCGAGGCGATGCCGACCCCTTCGCTGTCGACGGCGACCACGCGACCCTTGCGGGCGGCTTTGACGTCGAGGCGTCCGGGCGCAGCGGGCAGCAAGGAGCGATCGTCGAGCACGCGGCGATCGCCGTGTTGGGCCTCGATGATTCTTCCAAAGCGCTCCCGGGCGCTGCCGTCTTGCAGGCAACGCGCGATGCGGACCCGGCCGTCGTCGATGTCTTTGGCCACCCCACCAAGCACCAGCATCTCGGCACCGAGCTCGACGGTCAGTGCGACGGTGTCTTTGGGGCCTTTTCCTTCCAGCACGTCCAGGGACTCTTTGACCTCGAGGGCGTTGCCGACGAAGCGGCCGATGGGCTCGTCCATCGCGGTCAAGCGCGCCACCATGCGCTTGCCCATGCCGGCCCCGATGGCGACCATGGTCTGGGCCAGCTGCCGCGCCGACGTCGTCGTCTTCATGAAGGCGCCGCTGCCCACTTTGACGTCGAGGACCAGGGCGTCGATGCCCTCGGCCAGCTTCTTGGACATGATCGAGCTGGCGATGAGGGGGATGCAGTCCACCGTCGCGGTCACATCGCGCAATGCGTAGAGGCGCTTGTCCGCCGGAGCCACCTCCTTGGTCTGGCCGATCAAGCAGCAGCCGACCTCGCGCACCAAGCGCTGGTAGTCCGGCAGGGGAAGGTCGACGCGAAAACCGGGGATGCTCTCGAGCTTGTCGAGGGTGCCACCCGTGTGCCCGAGACCGCGCCCGCTGATCATCGGCACCGGCACCCCACAGGCGGCGACAGCCGGAGCGAGTGGCAGAGAGATCTTGTCGCCCACGCCGCCGGTGGAGTGTTTGTCGACCTTGATCCCTCTGACCCCAGCGAGGTCGACGACGATGCCGGAGTGCAGCATGACCCTCGTGAGGGCGGTGACTTCGCCCTCGTTCATGCCGCGGAAGTAGACGGCCATCAAAAACGCGGTGAGCTGGTAGTCAGAGACCAAGCCCGAGAGCAGTCCGTCGATCAAGAAGCGCAGTTGGTCTTCGTCGACGACGCCGCCGTCTCGTTTTTTCTGGATGATGTCGTAGGCGCGCATACGGGACGCACCGTACTGCGACGTCGATCACAAGTCGAAAGCCAGAGCGGCTCATGGGTCCCTCGGCCGGCTTCTCGCTGAAGCGACCGTCAGAGCTCGAAGGTCCGCGCCGCGGCGTGGGGCGGCTCCGAGGGCGAAGGCAGGTTCTCGAGATCGTCGGCGGTGAGGGCGGCGCGCTCGACCACGCTGCGGGCGACGAAGATGGGCGCGTGGGCCGAGAGGGCGATGGCGACGGCGTCGGAGGCCCGGGCGTCGAGAGCCACCAGCTCTTTGCCGTCGCGGCCCCGCAAGAACACGCTGCCGATGAAGACCCCATCTTTGAGATCGTCGATCTGCACGCGGATGACCTCAGCCCCCAGGGCTTCGACGACGTTGTCGAGCAGATCGTGGGTCAAGGGCTGCGGCGCGGTCTTGTGTTCCAGCCGCCCATAGATGCTGACGGCTTCTGGAAGGCCGACTCCGACGGGCAGGAGCACTTCTTCGTCGGGGTTGACGAGCACCAGCGTGTGTCCGTCGGGGGTGGGCATTACGCCGGCGACGAACATCTGCAGGAAGCCGGAGGGCGTGAAGCGAGCGGCGGGTTGGGCCGACAGCCCCCGGGCTCGGCCACCGGGGAAGGTTGGGTCGACGGCGACGGAGTCGGCGCGCGGGCCGGAGGATGCAGCTTGGGGGCCGGAGGCCTGCGCGCCCATGAACTCGGCGCGCGGGCCGGAGGATGCAGCTTGGGGGCCGGAGGCCTGCGCGCCCATGAACTCGGCGCGCGGGCCGGAGGATGCAGCTCGGGGGCCGGAGGCCTGCGCGCCCATGAACTCGGCGCGCAGACCGGAGGATGCAGCTTGGGGGCAGGAGGATGCAGCTTGGGCCGGAGCGCCCATGGACACGGAGAGAAGCAAGAGCGCTGGGAGCATTGGGTCACCCCTGTCAGACGCGCCAGCCTCTGGAACATCGACGCTGCGAGCGGCGCGTCTCGAGCATCACCTTCGTCAAGAGTAACGAGCGAGCGGCGGTGACGCTGGCACGAGCGAGATCGAGGACCCTCTGGGACAGTGGCTCCCGCGCGTGTAGGGAGTTGTGTTCATGTTCGAGCGCTTTGTCTTTCTGGTGGCCTGCTGCGCCGTCGTCGACGCCCGCGCCGCCGGCGTGCGCGTTTTTGTCGCTCCCCTCGCCACCGGTGCTGGGGCCGACCGCGCGGTGGTCGCCTTGTTCGACGATCGATTGCTGGCTTCGGCCCGCGATCACCGCAGCTCCTTCGACGTCATCGGTGGCCGCGACGTCCAATCCATCCTCGATGTCGAAGCCACGCGCCAGGCCGCGGGATGCAGCGGTGAAATGTCTTGTGCCGTCGAGGTCGCCGGCGCTCTCGATGCTCCCCAGATCGTGTCCGGACAGCTCGGCCGCGTCGGCGACACTTGGGTCTTGTCCCTCACCCGCACCGAGCGCGCGACCTTGAGTGTATTGGCGCGCGTGGTGCGCGAGAGCCACGGCGATTCTCCAGAGGGACTGCTGCCCACCGTCAACGGCGCCGTCGACGAGCTCTTCTCCGAGGGCGGGCCCTCTCCCTGGCTGGTGGGCGGCGGCATCGGGTTGGGCGTCGGCGTGGCCCTCGGCGCCGTCGGCGCCTATGCGGCGACCCTCTCTCTTCAGACCTTCGAAGACGCCAAGTCCGCACTGGGCGCGCCCGACGTGCAAGACGCAGAGGGGATCCGCTCGAAAGCGCAAGAGGACGGATCAAATACCAACAACATTGCTGTGGGTTGCTGGATTGCTGGTGCCATCATTGGCGCGGTCAGCGTCGTCGTCGTCGGCGTCGACCTGATTGCGGGTGGTGAGTGATGCGGTCCATCTTTCCGCTATTTTTGTTGTGGATGGGTGTGGGCTGTCTGCCGGATTTCAATGCCTTGCCCGTCCCCGAAGGCGAAGGCGAAGGTGAAGGCGAAGGCGAAGGCGAAGGCGAAGGCGAGCTGCTCCCGTGCGAGGAGCTGCCGGAACAGCCCTGGGTTCCGCTGCGCGACGTCGGGGAACCGATCAAGGTGCTGACAACGTCATCGACGGTGGATCGCCTCTACGGCGTCGACAGCACCAACGCGCTGGTCTCCTTCCGCGTCACGGTAGCGCCCCTGGGTGTCGACCAGGACCGCGTCGAGGCTTGTGCCACCGTCAATGAACCCGTGGCCATCGACGTCTCTCCGAGCGGTCGGGCGCTCGTGGTCTCCTACGTCGAGGACACACGCTGTTTGGGCCGCTTGAACGAAAGCGGCGACATCATTCCAGGCTCCTTCGTGGTGAGCCGCGGTGCGAGCAACGTCGCTGGCATGACCGTGTTCCGCAACGCCGACGATGACCTCGTCACCATCACCAGCAGCCCCCCAAATCTCGACGACGCCAACGAGCCCGTCGAGGTCCTGGCCGTGCTGGGCACCTTCGAGGAGTTCACGTCGGGCAGCAGCGCGGGACTGGCGCGCCCCTCGCTCGGCTTCACGACGCCCCAGGGCGCGCGCTTTGGTCTGGCCCGCCGCTTCGACGCCGCCGCCCCCGCCGACGCCGCCGTCGTTGTCCTTTCCACCGCCGGCGACCTCGTCGCCATCGACGCGACCGGGCAGCTGACCAGCCACGCGCCCTTTGCCGAGGTCGTTGGCAACGCGAGCAACCCGCTGGTGGTCGTCGCCTCGGGGGTCATGGTCGCGAGCTTGAGCGCCGAAGACGTCGCTGACTGCAGCGAGGCCGAGGTCACCGTCGCTGGCGCGGACTTCATCCCTTGGGGCATGCAGGTGCCCACGGTCTCCGGAGTCTTTGGGGCCATGAATGCCATCGCGTCCGAGGGCGACGTCACGGCCCTGGCTGGTCGCAGTGGCCAGCTGGTGGCCCGCTGTCGCGCGGGGGACCGTTTTGCGCCTTCGCCCACGGGCTTCATGTTGCCGGGGGTGCTCGATCTCGACGTCGACGGCGCTGGCGTGCTTTGGGTGCTCTCGGGCGGGGGCGTGATCAGCGCCTTCGACGCCGGCAACGATCTGGTGGCCGCGCCGAGTGCGCAGGTCGCGCCCGGCGGGCTCGAGCCCTTCATCGACGCCAACCTCCGCAAGATCTTCGTCGTTGATGGACTGGCCTGGGCCTCGGGTCCGCAGGGGCTGATCCAACTCGGGCTCAACGGCACGACCATCGTCGGCACGCCCGTGCCCGGAACCGTGCCGGCGTTGTCGTCGTTGTTTTCGACGGGCGCAGGAACGGCCATTGGCGTCGCCACCGACGGGAGTCTCATTCCGATCGACCTCGGGGGGGGGCCCGGTGAGGCAGTGCTCAGCGGCGTCCAAGCCAGCAGCGGTGGCTTTGCGGTGGTAGCTGCGCAGTCGGACAGCGACCTGTGGGTCGTCGGCTACGACAACGTCGATGAACTCAAGGTCGTGCACTGCACACTCACGGCCAATTCCCCCGCTTGCACGCCGCCCACCGAGCTGGGGGGCCTCACGGCCGCCATCGGTGACCTCGCTGGCGTGGCGAAGCTGGGCGACGAGCTGATCGTGAGCGCGCACAAGGGCGTGATGCGGCTGGACGCGTCCTCGGCGCCGGCCCTGATCGCTGACTTCGCCGCCGTGAACTTCGGTGACGTCGTGTCGGAACCGCTGGTCGACGGCGACTGCGCCTACCTCGGCAACCAGGGCGGCGGCAGCCGAGACACCACCGGCGTCGTCTTCGTCGAAAATGGCGGCCTGCCTGTTTTGACCTCTGGGCTGGGGGATGGCGAGGTCAACGTCTTGGTGGTGCTGCCGGACGGTACCCTGCTGGGGAGCGGCAAAAGCGGCGCCTTTTTCACTCTCGAACACGCCGCGGGTTGCCAGCTCGCCGCCCCCGTCGTCGTCGGACCCCGGCGCAGTCTCTGGCCGCTCAACGCCCTCAGCCACAGCCCCGAGGGCATGGTGGGCGTCGACATCTTTGGCACCATCTGGCTGACGCACCTCTTGCGCACGCCGAGTCGCTAGGCTTTTGGGCATGTCGGGCCACGATCACCCCCACGAACACCACGATCATGATCACGGTGCCCAGGGCCACGATCACTCGCACGACGACGGCCACGGGCACACGCACGACCTGAGGGCCCTGGGCCGCCACGCTTTGCTGGTGGCGCTGGCGCTCAACGGCGTCTTCTTCGTCGTCGAAGCTGGGGTTGGCGTCGTCACGGGATCGCTGGTTCTGCTCTCTGACGCGGTGCACATGCTCACCGACGTCATCGCCCTGGTGGTGGCCTTCGCGGCGGCGACCGTGCGGCTGCAGCCTCGCAGCGACGACGCGACCTTTGGGCATGGGCGGGTGGCGGTGCTCGGGGGCCTGGTGAACGCGGTGCTTTCGCTGGGAGCCGCTGTCGTCATCGTCGTCGAAGCGGTCGATCGCCTGCAGGCGCCGCCGGTGGTGCCGGGTGCGCCGGTGCTCCTCACGGCTGCGGCGGGGTTGGTGGTGAACCTGGTCGCTGCCTGGTGGTTGCACCGCTCGGGCGATCGCGGGGTGAACACGCGCGGGGCGCTGGTGCACATGCTCGGCGACGCCTTGGGATCCGTCGCTGCCATCGTCGCCGGCGCGACCTTGTTGTTGGGTGGACCGTTGCTCATCGACGCCGTCGCCTCCATTGTCGTCGCCGTCGTCGTCGCTGGCAGCGCGCTGCCCCTGCTGCGGGACGTGGTGCAGATCCTCTTGGAGCGGGCCCCGCGGGGGCTGGATCTCGCCAAGGTGCGTGAGCGGCTGCGGGCCCGGCCCGAGATCAAAGACGTCGTCGGCCTGCATGCCTGGAACCTCGACGACGGCGAAACCATGGCCAGCTTCGTGTTGACCACCGACGTGCTCGATCTACAGAAGCTGGTGGTGGTGGCCGACGAGGTGCGCGACGAGCTCGAGCACGCGCTGGGCATCGTGCACGCGACCATCGAATGGCGCCCCCTCGACGCCGCCCGCGCCTGCTGCGACGACAAGGCGAAGCCGGCGCCCTCAGAAGACGGAACGGACCATGACCCTGATCGACACCAGTCTGCGGCGTGAGAGCGGCTGTCCCGTGCACTTCGTCTGGGACGGCAACGGCTGGGGTCGCCCCTTCGTGCGCCTGGGCTTTCTGCTCGCCGTGCTGGCGGGCTTGCTGGCAACCGGTGCGTTGATGAGCCACGTGCCGAGTGTGAAACAAGGCTCCGTCGTCGTCGCCGGCTGCGCGGCTGTGGCCTGGGGCCTCGGTCAGTTGCTCACGCGTTTTTCGCTCTGGCGCGCGCGGGCTCTGTCGACCCCACGCTGAAGCGAAGCTCCGAGCAGCACCTGCGGAGGCACGTCGATGGGCTCACTGGCCTGGTGGCAGGCCGGCGGGGTCCCCGCCCGAAAACGCGACGCCAACCAAAAGCCCGCACCAGCGACGACGACGGCGACGGCCAGCAGGTCGAGCAGGGCGTTCACGAGAACCCCAAGGCTCTGCCGATCTGAAACACCAGCAACGACCCCGAAAAGGCCAACACCGTCATGTAGGCAATCTGAAAGAGCGGCCATTTCCACGAGCGCGTCTCGCGGCGAACGGCAGCGATGGTGCTCATGCACTGCATGGCCAACACGAAGAAGACCAGCAGCGAGAGCCCGGTCAGCGGCGTGTAGAGCTTTGTGCCGTCGGCCTTGGTGTCTTGGCGCATGGAGTCTCGCAGCGACGTCGAACCTTCGTCTTCGTCGTCGCCGAGGCCGTAGACGATGCCCAGGGTCGACACGAACACCTCGCGGGCAGCGAAGCTCGCGAGGATGCCGATGCCGATCTTCCAGTCAAAGCCCAGGGGGGCGATCAGCGGCTCGATGGCGTGACCCACGCGACCCGCGGCGCTGCGCTCGACCAGCTTCATGCGGGCTTCGTCGTCGACGTCGTTGAGCTTTTGCTCGAGCAGCTCGGGGTCGTTTTGCAGCTGAGCGTGCAGGGCCTGTTTGCGGGCCTCGGCCTGGGCGGTGATGTGTTCGTCGACGGGGAACTTCAGCAGCGCCCACAACACCACGGTGATGGCGAGGATTACGGTGCCGGCCTCGACGAGGAAGGTGCGCACGCGCGCCCACACGGCCTTCCACAGCTGCGAGAGCTTGGGCACTCGGTAGGGCGGCAGCTCGAGCACCAAGGCCGGCGTCGGCGACTTCAAGAGGGTGCGCTTGAAGACCCAGGCCATCGTGATGGCTGCGCCCAAAGACAGGGCATACATCGAGACCATGACGACGGCGCCGGCCTCGACGACGCCGAAGACGGGTGGGACGTCGGTGAACACGGTGGCGATCATCAGCGCGTAGACGGGCAGGCGCGCCGAGCAGGAGATGAGCGGGGTCACCAGGATCGTCACGAGTCGATCCTTCCGCGACTCGATGGTGCGGGTGGCCATGATCGCCGGGACCGCGCAGGCAAAGCCCGAGAGCAAGGGCACGAACGCCCGCCCGTGCAGACCGACGCCCTTCATCACCCGATCGAGCAGGAAGGCGGCGCGCGCGAGGTAACCGGTGTCTTCGAGCACGGCCAGAAAGAAGAACAAGACAGCGATCTGGGGAACGAAGACGACGACGTTGCCGACGCCGGCGATCACGCCTTCCACCACCAGCGAACGCAGCAGGGGCAGCGACGACGGCAACACATCGCCGGCCCAGGTGCCCACGCCTTCGACGCTGGCGGTGATGCCGTCCATCAGCGGCTGGGCCCAGGAGAACAAGGCCTGGAACAAGAGCAAGAACACGCCGACCATCAGCAGCGGGCCCAGCACCGTGTGCAGGGCGATGGCGTCGACGCGGCGGGTGAAGCGGGCGCTGTTGGCTTCTTGGGGGAGCTCCGAGACGATGCCCCGGGCCCAGCCTTCGGCGCGCGCCCAGCGGGCCTGGACCAGCTCGCCGGCCACCGCCGCGGTGCGAGGGTGAGCGCGCAAGCGGGCGACGTCGACGGCGTCGAAGATGGGCACGTTGCTGCCGGCGCCGCCGACGACGGCCTGGGCCAGCAACAAGCCCAGCGCGCGGGGCGCGTCGAGACCCGCACGACCCGACAGCGCTCGACCGGCGTCGTCGACGGCGTCGCTGAGATCGGCGGGGAGCTGGACCACCGCGGGGTTCAAGGCCAGTCGGCGCGGTCGCTTCTGGAGCTCGTCGGCCAAGGTCGTCTTCAGCGCCGCAGCACCGCCGCGCACACCGGGAGCGGCGATGACGGGAACGCCCAGGCGGGACCCGAGGGCGTCGACGTCGACCCGTCGTTGGTCGGCGGCGATGGTGTCGGTCATCGTGAGCGCGATGACGAGGGGCAGGGGCAGCTCGCGCAGTTGGGCCACGAAATGCAGGTTGCGCTCGAGCTGGGTGGCGTCGACGACGCAGACGACGACGTCGGCCTTCTTCAGGCCCGGCAGGTCGGCAAAGATGGCCCGCACGGCCACCGCTTCGTCGTCGCTGCGCGGCAGCAGGGAGTAGGTGCCAGGCACATCGACGACGTCGACGACGAGGGCTTCGCCAGCACCAGCTGCGCCGGCCGGCAAGGTGGCCCGTCCTTCGCGGTGCTCGACGGTGATGCCCGGATAGTTGCCGACCTGCGCTGAGAGGCCGGTGAGGGCGTTGAAGAGCGTGGTCTTGCCGCTGTTGGGATTGCCGATGAGTAGCAGCAGCGGGCGCTCACTCACGGCGCGCCCCGACACGGAAACGGGCGGCGTCGTCGTTGCGCAGGCAGAGGCGCGTTCCCCGCACCAGGATTTGCAGGGGATCTCCCAGCGGCGCGCGGCGCAACACGGTGACCGTGGTGCCGGGGACCAGGCCCATCTCGAAGAAGCGCAGCAAGGTGCCATCGACGGGGCCGTCGACGCCGACGACGTCGACGACGGAGCCTTGTTTTTGTTCGGCGAGGGTCACGCGATCACCTGCGCTCTCAGGTCTTGAAAATGATAACCATTATCAGGTTGACCCTATCGCTCGCTGCAGCGGTCGGCAACCGCGCTCTGCTGGTGGATCTTCGTCGCTATGGTCGGGGCCCATGTCGCTGCTTGGCTCTCTCACCCCTGCACAATTTTTGAGCGAGCATTGGCAGAAGCAGCCGCTGCTGGTGCGACAGGCCATCCCCGGCTTTCGCGGCTTCCTGGGGCCTGCCGAGTTGGCGAAATTGGCGAGCCAGCGGGACGTCGTGGCCCGCACCGTCACCGACACCGGCCAGCGTGGCGCCCGCCGCTTTCGCCTCGACGAAGGACCCTTCAAGCGCCTCGACGTCGCTCGCGTTCCCGCCGAACGCTGGACCTTGTTGGTGCAGGGCATCGAGCAACATTTCGACGCCGGCTGGGAGCTGCTGCAGCGCTTCTCCTTCGTGCCCCATGCGCGCGTCGACGACCTCATGGTGAGCTGGGCGCGCCCCGGCGGCAGCGTCGGACCCCACTTCGATCTCTACGACGTGTTCTTGTTGCAAGGCAGTGGACGACGTCGTTGGCAGATCAGCACCGACGGCGACCTGGCCTGCATCGACGACGCTGATGTGCGGGTGTTGCAGCGCTTTGTCCCCAGGGAGGAGTGGGTGCTCGAGCCCGGCGACATGCTCTACTTGCCCCCCAAGGTCGGTCACCACGGCGTCGCCGTCGCCAGCGACGAAGAGTGCATGACCTGGTCGATCGGCTTTTCGGCGCCGGCCCACGAGCAGCTCGTGCACAATTTTCTCGCCTTCCTCGGGCTCGAGGCCCGCGGCGAGGGCATGTACGAAGACCCCGATCTCCAAGAGCAAGAACGCCCCGGCGACGTCGTCGACGCCACCGTTGCCCGGGTCGAGCGCGCCCTCGAGGAGTTGCGCTGGGATCAAGAGCGCGTGGCCACCTTCACGGGCCGCTTGCTCACAGGACCCAAAGACAGCGTCGTCTTCGCAGCGCCCTCAAAGCCTCTCGACGTCGCCGCCTTTGCCAAACGCTTGGCCGGCGAGGGCAAGCTCGGCCTCGCGCGCTGCAGCCGCATGTTGTTTCGCGGCGAGCGCGTCTTTCTCAACGGTGAGGAATACGCGGTCGCCGGCTCCCTGAAGATCGCGCTGCAAGCGCTGGCCGACCGACGGAGCGTGTCGCTGCCTGTGGCCGTCGACGACGACGAGGTGGGGCTCTTGCACGGCTGGCATCTCCGCGGCTGGATCGTTGTCGGATGAGTCGGCGCGACAACGCTGCAGCGCGCTGCGAGGGGTGTCGCCTGCACCGCGCGCTGTGCTTGTGCAGCCTGGTGCCGAAGCTTGTGACGTCGAGCCGACTCTTGCTCTTGGTGCACAAAGATGAAGCCCGAAAGCCAACCAACACCGGCCTGCTCGCTGCGCGCTGTCTGATCGGCAGCGACGTCGTCGTCGTCGACGCTGCTCAGGGGCCTCCAGTGCTGCCGGCGCTGGTGGGGCCCGCGGCCTTGCTCTTTCCGGCGCGGGACGCCCGCGAGCTGGTGGCCGGCGACGCCTCCCTCACCCTCGTGGTGCCCGATGGGACGTGGCGCCAGGCGCGCAAGATGCGCACGCGCCTCCCGGGATTGGTGGGGCTGCCCTGCGTGACCCTCCCCAGTGCAGCGTCGTCGTCGTCGCGGCAGCTGCGCACGGAAAGACGCGAGGGTGGGTTGTCGACTCTGGAGGCCATCGCGCGGGCCTTCGGCGTCCTCGAGGGACCCGCGGTCGAGCAGGCGCTGTTGGCCGTGGGGCGGGTGATGGTCGATCGCACCTTGTGGATGCGGGGAGCACTGCGCGATGACGACGTCGTCGGTGGCATCCCCGAGGCTGCGCGCCGACACGATCCCCGCGGTGGTGTGCCCCGCGGGTGAAGGTCGAGTGGCTGGGTGGTGACCTCAATGAACGCAGGCCGCGCGGGGCCACGGCGCGGTCACGCGGTTCTCGAGCTCGTTGAGCCAGGTCGCGACGGGCTCGCTGCCGCCATACCAGAGGGCCTTGAGCTCGCAGTCCAGGCGCGGGCCGTCCTCGACGACGGCGTGGCAGCTGGGGGCCAGGGCCTTGGCGCGGGCGACGAGCTGTCGCGTGAGCTCGGCCATCACCTGGGCGTTGGCGCGATCTTCGACTTGGGTCTGCAGCGACGACGTCGACGGCTCGTGGATCTTGCGGGCTTCGATGTGGGCGGGCGCGAAGCCCGGGTTCTCGGTGTCCTCGACGACGACGCTGTCTTGCACTGCGACGCCGCCGTCGATGCTGAGCTCGAAGGGCAAGGTCCAGGTGTGCCGGGTCTCGATCCAGGAGTGCGTGGCCCTGCGCTCGCGCTCGAGCTCGGGTGGCGTGCGCGAGAGCTGTGCTTTCTTGCTGTCCAAAGCGTCGATCGCTTTCTGCAAGACGTCGGCAAGATCTTTGGATTTACTGCATGATTTCTCTTGCTCTGTGAGCTCGGCGCAAGAAGTGCAATTCCCCGCCTTCACCAGGGCGTCGCCGGCGCGGGTGCATTCACTCTTGGCGGCGGAGGCGGCTTGCTCGTGTTCGCGCAGGGCGCGGGCCTCGGCCTTGATCTGGCGAGAGATGCTTTCAAACTCTGGATTGGCAATCTTTTCGATGCCAGCGACATATTCAATGAGTTTATCGGTTGGCTTACTCGTGTGTTTTAATTTCCTGATCTTGAGGACACCGTTGGCGGCGACGCCGGTGGTCGCAGCCTCCATGTCATCGGAACATTGCAGCGGCCCGCGCCCCAAGCCCTGACACAGGCGCTCTTTGGCCGACGACGACGATCCCGCAATTTGCACGCGGGCGGGCAGGCGGCCGGCGGAAAAGAACAGGGCGCTGTCGTCGTCGACCCAGCGCTTGGTCTCGGTACCGCCAATGGTGCATTGGGCCAGTCCGGCGTTGACGGCGGCGGCGCCGAAGGCGGTCTTGCTCTCGTGGCGGTGGGTCTCTTGCTGGAGGAAGGCCGCGATCTGGTGGGTCTGGTTGTCGACGCGGGTCTCGTGCGCGGGCAGGGCCATCTCGGCGCGCAGCAGGGCCACGCAGCGGTAGCGGGCGACGGCGTCGTCGAGGTTTCTGAGGGGAAGCTGCCCGCAACTGGAGGTGTGCACCTCAGAGCACACCTCGAGCAGCTCTTCGATCTTGGATCGCTCTTTGGAGCCCTGGGCGTTCACCGCGCGGACGGGAGCGAGACCAGAGAAGCACAGGCCGATCTCGCCGCTGCGGCAGGATTTCTCGCTGCGTTCGATGGCTTCGTGGGCGGCCCGGGCCGCGGTGGTTTTGGCCGCGGCGCAGGCACCGGTGTCTTCCGGAGCGCCCTGTTCACAGGCGCGGAGAAACTGAGCCGCGGCGCCGACGTCGTCGCCGGCGTCGCGGGCCCGCTGCCCGGCCTCGAGGGCGTCCTGCCAGGCGGGGCGACAGGCGCTGAGGCAAAGCAGCAACACCAGCAGGGACAAGAGCTTCATCGGTCCTCCAGACCAGCAACGGGAGGCCCTCTTAGCAGCCGCGCCGATCTGCGGTCGACGACGATGGTCCTTCCGGGTATTGCTTCCGCCCATGCGTGCCGTCGTCGCCGTCGTTGCCCTTGTGCTGGGGTCCCTGTCGGGGTGCTCCTGTGGGGCGCCCGTGCTGCCCGCGCCGCCGGCCCAGTGCAGCGTCGTGACGGGTGCGGGCTGTCTCCCCGACGAAGAGTGCCAGGACGGTCTCTGTGTGCCCCTGGGACGCTGCGAAGGCGACGCCGACTGTCCGAGTTCGGCCTTCCGCTGCGTGTTTCCGGCCCAATTCTGCGAGCTGCGGGCGGGGTTTGGTGAGGAGTGTTCCGAAGCCGCCGGCGTGCCCTGTGCGGTGGGCGAATTCTGCGCCTTGGGCCGCTGTCGCAAGGCTGTCGACGAGCGCGAGTGCGGTGGACGCCTCGATTGCCCGCCGGGGCAGGGGTGTGACCAAGAGCACTTCTTCTGCATCGAAGAGGCGCCGTGCACCCTGGCGCCGGAATTTCCCGAGGTGGCTTGCGAGGCCGGCGCCGAGACGTGCAACACCGACCTCGGCGTGTGCGTCACCGAATGCGCCGGCCAGTGTGAAAATGACGACGACTGCGCCGATCCCCTACGCTGCAACGGCGCTTGTCGCTGCGTGACCTGCCTCAGCAACGAAGACTGCGGCGCCGGCCTCATCTGCAACATTCGCGCGGGACGCTGCCAATCCGAGAACCTGTGCTTCTCCGACGACGACTGCGAGCCTCCCCTCATCTGCGACCCGCGCACCGCGCTCTGCCAGGTCGCGCCGCCACCCTGCGAAGACGACTTCGACTGCCCCATCGCCGAGATCTGCAACCTCGCCAACGCGCGCTGCGAGCTGCCCGGCGGCGTGTGCATCGATGACCGCTTCGAAGACGCCGATACACCGGCCAACGCCGAGACCGTCTCCCTCGTCGTCGACGACCTCGCGGGCAAGCTGCTCGACGACCTGGTGCTCTGCCCCGGCGACGACGACGTCTACCTGGTCGACCTGCTGGCCGGTGATGTGTTGCGGGTTGTCGTCACCGAGCGCGCCGACCCTCAGCTGGTGGGCTTCGCGCGGGCGACGGTGTGGCTGCTCGACAGCAACGCCGAGACCTCGGTGGGCTTCGCCCAAACCGCACCGCGCGGCGACGGCACCATCGTGTACACGGCCCAGGTCGACGAGGTCGTCTTCGTGCGCGTCACCGCCATCGTCGCCCAGACCTTCTACGACCTGAGCCTGACCCGGACGCGGGGCGACACCTGCCAACCCGACTTCTTCGAAGGCGCCGGCGGCAACGACACCCCGGCGACGGCGACCCCGCCCTCCCTGGCCGTCGAAGGCGTGGCCCTCGGGGGCGAGCTGTGCCCTGGCGACGTCGACTACTACGCCATCGATGTGGACGCCGACGAGGCGCTGACGGCGACGCTCAGCTTCGATCCGAGCGCCGTCGACTTCGACGTCGCCTTCGTCGACGCCAGCGATGTCGTCCTCGAGCAATCCGCCGGCGTCGACGAGCCCGAGCTTGCCCAGCGGCGCTTTCTCGATCCCACCCGAGTGTTCGTGCGCGTGCGGCCCTTTGCCAACTCCGCGGGGCGCTACCAGCTGTTGCTCAACCGGGCGCCGCCCTTTTTGTGCAGCGATGCCAACGAGCCGACCCCCGACGACGACGCCCCCCGCGTGGTCACGGTGCCCAACACCAGCGCCACGGGCCTCGATCCCTTGGTCGAAGATCGGGCGCTCTGTGGCAGCGGGGCCCTCGCCGACGTCGACCGCTGGTCCATCCAGGTCGAGGACTTCGAGCGCTTGGTGGTCACCGCCCGGCCCGCCGACGACGACCTGCGGGTGGTGCTCAGCGTGCAAGACGCCGCCGGGGTTGAGCTCAAGCGTTCGGCCATCGGTCCGGGTCCTTCGGCGTTGGGCTTCGACGCCACCTCCACGGGACCCTTGTTCGTGCGCGCGGCGGGCGCCTTTGGTCAGGTGGGCAACTACCAGATCTCGTTGTCGACGCAGAACCAGACCGACTGCAGCGCCGACGGGCTCGAGCCCAACGACAGCGTGGGAGGGCGCGCGACCCTGGCCACCGATGGAACGTCGACGTCGACGGCGGCCTCGATCTGTGAATCTGACGAAGATTATTATGCAATTGATGGTACCGCAGGAAAGCAGATCACAATCGATCTGACCTTCTTGCACGGCGACGCCGACCTCGACCTGCAACTGCTCGGACTCGACGGCGTTCAGATCCTCGCCACGTCGGATGGCCAGGTGGACGGCGAGAGAATCGAGGCGATCTTGCCCCTCGACGGCGTCTACACGATTCGTGTGTTTTCACTGACGTCTGGCGCCAAAGCACAATATGGCTTAACCACTGAGCTTGTGAGCCCTTAGTTGCTGGTGTCATCGCCCACACATCGCCTTGCTGTCGGGCTGCTCGCGGTGGTGTTCGCCTTCGTCGGCGCGTGCACGCCCACGCCGATGGCCCCGCCCCCCGTGCCGGTGTTCCCCCAGGCTGTGAAGCTCGGCGGTGAGATTTTCACCAGCCAATGGCAGGTCACCATCATCGCCCGCGACGCCGCCACCTTGCTGCGGGCCCGGACGCAGGCCCCAGCGGTCGAGGCCGCCCTCGCCGAGGTCGAGCGCAAGCTCTCGCTGTGGCAACCGGAGTCGGAGCTGCGGCGCTTCAATGCTGCAGCCTGGACCAAGCCCGTCGGCGTCACGCCAGGTCTCGCCACGGTGCTGACCACCTGTCTCGACGTCGGGGCCAAGACCGACGGCGCCTTCGACATCACCATCGGTCCCCTGCTCGATCTCTGGGGCCTCAGCGCTGTCACCAAGGCCCTGCCGCGCGCGGTGCCGCTACCGGCCGACATCGCTCGGGAGCGCGCTCGCACTGGGCTTCAGCTCTTGCACATCGACAGCGGCGGGCTGAAGAAAGATCGCGAGGACGTCGTCGTCGACGCCACGGCGGTGGGAGATGGAGCGGCGGCGGCGGCGGTGATGGCCGGGTTGCTCGAGCGGGGGTTTGGCGACGTGCTCGTCGACGTTGCGGGCGAGGTCGTCGCTGCTGGCCGGGGGCTCCTGGGACCGTGGCAGGTCGGCGTCAACCTCCCCGCTCCCGACGCCGGTCCCGACGAAGTCGAAAGGGTCGTGGAATTGGTGGCCCGGCCTGAGGGCAACGCACCTGAGCCGGGCACAGGCGTGCGGGCGTTGTCGACGAGCGGCACCTACCGCGAGGCCCACATTCTGGATCCGCGCACGGGCGCTCTCGCCAAGAGTGATCTCGTCAGCTGCACCATCGTCGCCGACGACGTCGTCGTGGCCGATGCCCTGTCGACGGCCTGCATCGTGTTGGGAGAACAGGGCACGCGCGCCATCCTCGATCGCTTCCCGGCCACCGAAGCCCTCTTTTTGAAGACCAAGGGGGAGCGGACCTTCACGGCGTCGACGACGGCGGGCTTCCCGGCTTCTCGACCCTGACGTCGGTTTGATCCAGCGCACGACATGCAGCGGGGCGATCCGCGGGGCTGCGGGTTCTTGGCTACTCTCGGCCCATGACCGAAACGTCGACGGCGCAACCGGGTTTTTTCCACCGCCTTTTGCTCCGGCTCTTGTTGGTGGCTGTCATCGTCAGCGCGGCGGTCGGCGTCGCTTGGATCATCACGGGTCGCATCAGTCCCGCCGGGGCGCGCTTGCTCTTGAACGGCCTCGGCATCGGCCTTTTTGGGGCCTTCGGGTTGGGGGCGCAGCACGCGGGCAAGAAGACGCCCTCACGCTTTTCGCGTCTGGGACCTGTGGCCGCCGTGCTGGGCGCCTTCCTGTGGTTGTTGGGCGTGTGGTGCGACGCCTGGACCGCGGAGCTGTGGTGGCGTGCGCTGGGGGTCTGCTTCTTTCTGTCCTTCGCCGGCTTGCGGGGAGCGCTCATTGCCGCCGCTGACGTCGACGAACGGGGCTTGGTGTTTCGGCGCATCGCGCTGATGGCGGTGGGCCTGACGATGTTGTTGGGCGTCGTGCTCTCGGTGCACCAGTTGTCGATGATGGGCTGGCGGATGTTTGGCATCGGCGCCTTGATCGAGATGACGGCCGTGGTGGCCGTGCTCATCCACCGGAGTCCGCCGGCGGCGAAGGGCTGACCAGCGCCAAGGCCGCAGCCTGGGAGCGCCGGCGCCACACCAGGGATCCGATCACGCCGACGACGACGAAGAGGGCTCCGCCGCCGACTGTGGCGACGAGCTGCAGCTTGATGATCCACGCCGCGGTCTCGCGCGTCACGTCCTCGCACTGGCAGAGCGCCTGACCCAATCCCGGCGTGTGGTACCAGGCGATGGCCCGCGGTCCCAAGGCCATGGCCACGACGTCGCCGACGAAGCCGCCGACGGCGAACAACAGGGCCACGCGCTGCAAGCTCTTCTTCATGGGCCACCCTACCCTGGTGGCGACTGGACACGCTGCGGCCCCCGACGGAGAAGGAGGCATGTCTCAACAACTGCAGCGCACGCTTGGTCCACTCATGATCTGGGGACTCGGCGTCGGCTACGTCATCTCGGGCAGCTACTTCGGTTGGAACTACGGTCTCGAGCAGGGCGGCCCCTGGGGCATGCTCGTGGCCACCCTCGTCGCCACCGTGCTTTATGTGACCTTCGTGCTGGGCTATGCCGAGCTCTCCTGCGCCCTGCCCAAAGCCGGCGGCGCCTTCGTCTACGCTCGGCGGGCCTTCGGCGAAAAGACGGCCTTCGTGGTCGGCATGGCCCAGCTCGTCGAGTACGTGCTCGCGCCTCCCGCCATCGCCTTTTCCATCGGCAGCTACATGAACACGGGCTTCGGCCTCGACGTCAACGTCGTCGCCTTCTGCGCCTATCTTCTCTTCACCGCGATCAACATGTGGGGCACCAAGATCTCGGCGGGCTTCGAGCTCATCATCACCATCATCGCCGTCATCGAGCTCATGGTCTTTGGTTGCGTCTGCCTGCCCGCGTTTCAGTGGGAGACCTTCTCCACCGACGCGCTCCCCAACGGTTGGGGCGGGGCCTTCCTCGCGTTGCCCTTCGCGCTCTGGTTCTATTTGGCCATCGAAGGCATCGCGAACATCGCCGAGGAAGCCAAAGATCCGCAGCGCGACCTTCCCAAGGGCTTCTTGTCGGCGATGGGCACTCTGGTCGTGCTGGCGATGATCGCGCTCTTTGGCTCCGTCGGCGTCGCCGGCTGGCGGGCGGTGCTCTTCGTCAACGGCGTCGACGGCGCGCAGTCGGATTCGCCCTTGCCGCTGGCCATTCGTCATGTGGTTGGCGCCGGCCATCCCATGTTCAAGCTGCTGACCGGCATCGGCCTGCTGGGGCTGGTCGCGAGCTTCCACGGCATTCTGCTCGCCGCATCGCGCGCCCTGCTCGAGATGGGGCGCTGTGGCTTTCTCCCGCGCAAGATCGGCCGCCTCGACGAGAAGCGCGGCACGCCGATGATCGCCTTGGCCCTCAACCTCTTCGTTGGGCTGTTGGTTCTGCTGACCGGCAAGACCGGCGACATCATTTTGCTGGCGATTTTTGGTGCACTCACTCTCTATTTATTCTCGACCATCGCGCTCTTTCGCCTGAGAAAGATGGAGCCGGACTTGCCCCGGCCTTACAAGACACCGGGTTATCCGCTCGTCCCCGCCCTTTCTCTCGTGCTGACCATCGTTGCACTGGCATCGATGATCTGGACCAAACCACATCTGTTTGGCATCTACATCGCGATCATGATCTTTTCGTTTGTATTGTGGATTGCCTTCAAGAAGAGCGATTCCACAGCGGAATCTGGCATCAGTCCGTGAAGCTCAGGTTGGAGAGCTGAACGTGTGAACCAGGCCCGCCGACGCCGTCGTCGTCAGGCCTCGCTGGTGGCCGCCCGCGCGAGCCCCCGTCCTTCGGCCGCGCGCCGAAAGACGATCACCGCCAGGGGCCCACAAAGCACCACGCAGGAAATCAGGGTCAGCCAGGCCGCGTTCACGCCCACCAGCGGTTCCGCCCACACGGGGATGGCGCAGGCAGCGCCGCCGACGAGCAGAAACGCCAGCGTGGCGATCAGGTCCCCCCCCAGCACCGTCACGCCGTGCTCCCGCAGCCGCCAACCGACGATGACGACGCCGATGACGGCACCGACGGCGCAGCCGCCGACGAAGCCCCAGAACCCCCAAAGCTCGAAGCCCACCAGGGTCGCGATGATGGTGCCAATGACTTTGACGGCGTTGCTCAAGGCCAGCCCGCGCCCATCCCCGGCGGCGAGCAAGGCGCGCGACGACGCCTCCTGCAAAAACGCCAGCCAGGCCGGCAACATCAGCAGCTGGGCCATGGGACCCGCAGCGTGGAAGTTCTGTTTGTAAGCGAGCTGAAAGAACGCCGGCGCTGTCGTGGCCGCTCCCAAAAAGAGCAGCGCCGCCGCCGGCAGGTAGGCGCGCCGGGCCTGGGTCAATCGCGTGCGCAGCTCTTCGGCGGAACCGCGAAAAGCGTCGGCCAACACCGGTGTCAAAACCGTATTGGTCACCTGAATCGAGATTTGGTTCGGAACGCTCGTGATCTGCCCCGCCAAACCATACACGCCCAGAAGAGCGAAGCCCTCGAGCCGACCCAGAGAAAAGACGTCCCAGCGCGTGGCAAGAAAAGAAAAGAGCGTAGATAGAAAGATCCATTGCCCGAAAGCAAAGATCTCTTTGATCGCCAGCTTGTCCCAACGAAATTTCATCCGGGGACCGGGCAGGATCAGGTGGGTGAGGAGGAACTTCACGATGGCCGACACGACGGCGGCGCAGGCCAGGGCGATGACGTGCCGGGTGTAGATGGCGACCGGGATGGCGACGGCGAGGGCGATGGCCTGCGAAGCGACGTCGATGGACATGATGCGACCGACCGCCATGCGCCGCTGCTGCACCCAGTAGGCCTGCGACTCCGCTGCCAGCAGCAGCACCATCGTCGAGCACAGGGGCAGCAACCAGATCAGTTGGGGCTCTTTGTAAAACCAAGCGGCAGGGGGGCCGGCCAGGGTGCCAAGGCCAAAGAGCATGACGCCGCGAACCACCGAGAGGGTCCAGGCGGTGTTGATGAAGTCGTCGTCGTCCCGCTTGCTGCGGATCACGCTGGCGCCGATGCCGACGTCGGACATGAGCCACAGCCCCGTCGTCAGCGCGAACACCATGGCGTTGATGCCGAAGGCCTCTTCAGGGAGGAAACGGGCGAGCACGATGTTGCCGGCGAAGCGGAGCATCTGGGTCGCGAGCTGACCCACCAGGGAAATGGCGGTGCCGCGAACGACTTGCTTGCCAGTGCTCATGTCGGGCCTGCTCCATCACTTGGTTTCGAGCCTGACGACGCCGTCCCAATCGCTGGGTGGGGGGGCGGCCACGAAGGCGCGGCAGCGATCACGATACAGCGCGACCAGCTGATCGGCAGGATCGATCTGGGCGAGCTCGTCGAGCAGGGCGCCGGCATCGGCGAACTCTCGGGCGGCGTAGGCAGCGAGGGCAGTTTGGTAGCGATCCAAAGAAGCCCGCTTGCGCTCTTGCACGTCGTCGACGTCGGCGTCGAGCACCTCGTAGATCGTGGTTGCGACGTTTTTCCCCTTTGCGGTCACGCGATCGGCCACGCGCAGGGTGAAGCGCCCAGGGGGCAAGGCGTCGCGGGTGGCTTCGCCGATCAGCAGACGCGCGCCATACATCTTGGTCATGCCTTCGACGCGACTGGCGGTGTTGACGGAGTCGCCGATGACCGTGCACTTCACATGGAAGCGCCCGCCCATGGTCCCGCAGGTCAGCAGCCCGGTGTTGACGCCGACGCCGATGGCCACCAGGGGCAGCCCCAACACCGCGCGCTCGGCGTTGAAGGCCGGGAGAGCGTGTTGCATGGCGACCCCCGCGGCGACGGCACCGACGGCACCGCCTCCGCCTTCACCGTCGAAGAGGGCCATGATGGCGTCGCCGATGAAGCAGTCGACGAAGCCGCCGTGGTTTTTGATCGAGGGCTCCATGTGGCCCAGATATTCGTTGACCAAGCGGAAGCTCTCGGCCGGCGACGCCTTCTCGGTGATCGTCGTGAAGCTGCGAATATCGGAAAACAAAACGCTCATCTCGCGCTGGACCTGATCCCCGCGTTCGACGTCGATGAGGCTCTTTTTCCCCAGCATCGAGAGAAACTCGAAGGGGACGAAGCGGGACGTGGCCTCGTTCATCTTGGCCACCTGCAGGTGGACCCCGATGCGGGCCAAGAGCTCGAGCTTGGCCACGGGCTTGGTCAGGTAATCGTTGGCGCCGGCATCGAAGCCGGTGACGATGTCGGCGATGCCGTCCTTGGCCGTCACCAGCACGACCGGGACCTCGCTGGCAGAGAAGCGCGCGCGGATGTGGCGGCACACTTCGTAGCCCGACATGCGGGGCATCATGACGTCGAGCAGCACCAGATCGGGCTTGAAGCCGTCGGTGAGAAGGCGCAGGGCCGCGGCCCCGCTCTCGGCGCGGGCGATGTCGAAGCTCGAGGACAGATGGTTCTCCAGCACCCGCACGTTGATGGGTTCGTCGTCGACGAGCAGGACGCGGTAACGCTTCTTCACCTCGCTGACGATCGGCCTGTCCGCGACTTCGCTGGCTGGCGCCGTCGATGGTGCCGCGGCGTTTGGGCCGACGGGGTATTCCGCCATCGCTTCTTCGTCGGGGCCCGCTGGGAGCGCAGGGGTGATCGCTGAATTAGGCAGGACGCCGTCGCTGCCCGCCCGGCTGTTGGACAGCTGCTCCAGCGTGGCCGTGGGCAAGGCGACCGTGAAGCTCGAGCCCTGGCCCGGAGCCGAGACCAGTCCGACGCGACCGCCCTGCAGCTCGACGAGCTTGCGGGTGATCGACAGCCCGAGCCCGGTACCGCCGTGCACGCGCTCGGTGGTCCCGTCGCCTTGCTCGAAGGCGTCGAAGATGCGCGCGTGGTCTCTTTCGGCGATGCCGGGGCCCGTGTCGGTGACCGTGCAGGAGACGAACGCTCCGTCGACGGCGCCTTGGATGCTGATGCTCCCGGTGTCGGTGAACTTGATGGCGTTGCCGACAAGGTTGATCAGCACCTGCTGCAAGCGCGCATCGTCGGCGAGCACCAGCGGCAGGTCGCGGGGCATGCGGCTGTCGAGCATGAGCCCCTTCTTGCGAGCGAGGGGGGTCAGGAGGCGCACGACGACGTCGACGGCCGGACGGAGGTCGAGGGGCGTGAGCTGCATGCTTACTTTACCTCCTCGCAGTTTCGAGAAATCCAAGATATCATTGATCAGGGAGGAGAGGCGCTGACCACTCGTCATGATCATCTGCAGGTTTTCGAGGCTGGCCGGGCTCTGCACGCCGGCAGCGCCGTCCACCAGGGACTCGGTGATGCCAAGGATGCCGTTCAGGGGGGTGCGCAGCTCATGGCTGGTGTTGGCGAGGAACTCGTCCTTGAGCTTGTCCATGCGCAAGAGCTCGGCATTTTTGTGGTCCAGCTCTCCATAGACCCGCGTGAACCGGTTCGATTGGGATGCAGCCATGGTCAGCACGAAGACGCCGAACGCGATGTTCGTGAGCTCGGGGAGCTGGAAGACGTTGCGCTCGACGCCGAAGTTGCTGAGGCAGGTCGCCAACAGCGCCAGCACTCCGACCAGCACCGTTCGGGCCTCGGGGTCTCGCGCTCGTGCCCGGCGCACCACCAGGGCGACCATGCCGAGGCTCACGGGGAGCAAGACGAGCAGCTCCCAGCAGACGATGAACTTGTGCACGAACCACACGGACGGCCACAACATCGCGACCAGTCCGTACGCCAAGCTGAAGCCCTGTACCACGCGCCAGCCCCGGCCGATCTTGGTCTGGAGGAAGGGCCAGAGAAATTGGATGAAGGTCGGGAACGCCAGGAAGAGGAAAAGGTACCATAATTTTTCGTGAATTAAGTAGGCATTAATTACAGAATAGGATATGTTACGAGCGAAGAGGATGAAGCCCGAGACCTCGATCGCAAAGACGCCGAACCAGAAATACGAGACCTGCTCCCGACGTCGTCGCCACAGGTGCAGGTGGTAGAAGCCAGTGACCAGGAAGATGGCGCACAAGGCGACGTCGTCGAGGTCGGCGGTCACCTCGGCGTTGGCCAGCTCGCGCACGTCGCCGATCTCCAGGGGGGCGTGGGTGACGCCGCCGCGGCCCGGCTTGGAATCGGCACGCAGCGGATCGCGCCACCCGCGCAAGGCAATGACCAGGGTTCCGTCGTCGTCGGCGCCTTGGGGCACGGGATCGACGCCGTGCATGTTCGTCGCGAGCACCCCGGGGTCGTGGCTGTCGCGGGGGACATGGCCGCGCCCGCCGACGAAGACGCCGTCGATGAAGACCTCGACAGCGGAGTCCAGCTGCCCCAGCCGCACGCCCAGCAGGCGCGCGGCTTTGTCACCGGCACGGGGCGGAAGCTCGACTCGAAAGCGGTACCAAAACACGCCGCTGAACTCGGCGTGCCCCTGCAGGCCAATCCCCAGCGGCACCTTGATGCGCTCCCAGTCGTCGTCGTCGTAACCCGGGCTGCGGTAGGCGTCGTCGTCGTCGAAGCGGATTTTCCACGTGCCGGCGAGATCCTGGGCAACATCGAGGGTGGTCAGGCGGGCGACGCCGTCGACGACCCCAGGGGCATCGCTGCTCGCCGCGCAGACGCCGCTCACCGCGATCAGAAGGGCCCAGGCAGACACGAGCGAAACCTAGTCCAGTGTTAACTTCCCTCGCATGATCGCCTTCCCCGCTGTCGCATTGGTGCTCGCCCTTGCCGAGCCCTCGCCGCTGCCTGCCCAGCCTGTCCCCGAGGCCGCTCCCCTCGACGTCGTCGCACCCGCCGAGGAGGTGGAGGCTCCGGCCCCGTCTGCGCCGAGCACCGAAAAACCAGCGGCCGTCGACGTCCACAAACCCCCTGCCCCCTGGACCTGGAACATCGGCGGCATCCCCGCGCTGGCCTTCGATCAGGACAACGGCATCGTCTTCGGCGCCGTCGGCTCGGTCTACTTCCACGACGGCGTCACCAACCCCTACCGCTTGGCGGTCTCGGCGCAGATCATCTTTTCCTCGAAGCTGGTGCAAGACCACTACCTCGGCTTCGACTTCCTCAACGTCGCCGATCTGCCGCTGCGCCTCACCGCGCGCTTGGGGTGGTCGCAGTCGCTCTCGCAGAACTACTGCGGCGTGGGCATGGCGGTCACCTGCGACCCCGTCGTCGCCGAAGCTGCCGCCGACGATGCGGGCCTCAAAGGCATCGAACGAGACGACTTTCTCAGGCATTATTATGCGATTCGCTTCATGAACCCCTACGCGACCTTGCAGGGACGCTGGGCCCTCAATCCCCTCCCCCGCCGCGTCGAGATCTTCGGTGGATGGCGGGGCAGCGCCTACATTCCGGGCACCTGGGCCGACGACGACAAAGACGGCGAAGCTGATCTTTCACCCTATCCTGGATCCTTCTACGCCGACGACTTTCCCCAGGGTGAGCCGGGCTTCGCCAGCGTGCTGCAGGCCGGCATCATGTACGACACCCGCGACAACGAGCCTTCACCGCGCCGCGGCGTGTGGGCCGAGACCTCGGTGCGCGGTGCGGCCCCCTTTTGGGGATCCACCTGGACCTGGGGCGGCGCCAACGCCACGGTGCGCACCTTCGTGCCCCTGCTCGACGGCGAAGCCCCGCTGCGCTTGACCCTGGCCTCCCGGGTCGTCGTCGACGCCGTCGTCGGCGACCCCCCCATTCAAGAGATCGTGCGGCCTGGCGGCTTCATCGACTACCTCTCCTTCGGCGGCAGCGAGATGGGTCGCGGCATTCGCGTGCAGCGCTACGTGGGCAAGCTCAAGCTCTACGCCCAAAACGAGCTGCGCTGGCGCTTCGTCGAATGGGAAATGTTCGGCCAGAAATTCGCAGCCTCCACCAACGCCTTCGTCGACGCCGGCGTCGTCGGCGAAGAAATCCTCGACCCCAAGCTGGCGGGACAACCCCCGGTCGGCTTCGGCGGCGCGCTCTTGTTGCACTGGGCCGAGAATTTCATGCTGCGCATTGACATCGCCACCAGCGCGGTCGAGAATTTCGGCACTTCAGTGTATATTAATATCGGCCAGACTTTCTAATCCCCGATCTCGCTGAACTTCGACCGCGGAGCGGTCTCGTTCATCTCCCTCGGGGATGCTCTTCTGGGAGGTCTGGTGCAGACCTCCCACCGCGCCGGCAGGGGCCCCCCCACCAACTCCGCGTTCCGCGGGCGCGCTTCACGCGCACCATCCCGCATCTTTCCCATCTCGGAACGCGGTCGAAGATCAACCGGACGCGGGATAAGTACTTACTCCATCATCGAGAACGGAGCTCGGCGAGAAGCTCGGTCACACGGATGAGGACCCTATTCGTTCAGTGCGGAGCGCTAGGAGGATGGGGAGCACCACGCGGTCTTTGGGCCTGTTCGCAGCGGCCTTGATCTCGATCAGCGTGTCCAGGTCGAGGACGCGCAGCGTGTGATCATCCATCTGCATCTCGATGGAGTGCGCCAAGAGATCGTCGTAGCCGCGCCCGTCGTGCAGCACACAGAGCGTGTCGAGGTCGCCGAGGGACGTCGAGAGCAAGGGCTGCTTGCCGTTGAGCAACAGCTGCTCGTCAGGTCGGAGACCGCGCTGGCCAGGCTCTCGAATGGTTGCATCCAGACGTGCAAGAACGGCGAGCAGGCGGGCGACGTTTTCCGGCGTTCGCTGGTGAACGATATCGAGGTCCTGCGTCGTCGTCGTCGACCCATGAAGGATCGCGGCGGCGCCACCGATGACGATGAGCTCCACGCGTCCTTCGAGCAATGAGGCGAGCAGGCCCTGCAAATCAGCGAGGCGCGGATGCGGCATGGCGCTCTCGGATCCGAACCAGCTCGCGCAAGAAGCGATAGGCAGCATCGAGCCGTTGGGCCGGCGTCAAGCGCAGCGACGCCTCGATCAGCGTCATGTCGACGTCATCCTTGGCTGCGAGCAGATCAGGATCGAGCGCCGCGATGATCGCCTCGATGTCCCGCTTCGGCGCCTGGACCTGGTTCATGGCGGAGATCATAGGTACTTCTGCTTCCGTTTGCCGCCTCAGTCGATGCCAAAGGCCGGAATGGCCGCTCCGATGGGTGCTCCGATGGCTGCTCCGGCTGCGCTCCCCGCTGCGAGGTAGAGCGAGATGCGGGGATCGTTGGGGTCGACGTTGAAGAAGGTCACCGTCGCCCCGATGGCGCCCCCAGCGAAGGCCCCGAAGACGGCGCCGGCGGCCACCAAGTTGGCGGGATCGTCCATCAGGTCGCCGTCGTTGTGGCTGCGTCCGCAGCTGTTGCCACAGGGTCCACAGCCGCCGGGATTGCACCCGTTGGGATTGCACCCGAGCCCCGCGCCCCCGCTGACCCCCAAGGCCAGCATCGCGACCACAGCGAGGGAGCCCACCCAAGCCATGGTCGTGCACAGCGCCAGGCTCGCCCAATCGTCGAGGCCAGCGCCGTCGAGAAAGAGCAGCGCGATGGCTCCAGCGGCCAACCCCGCCATTGCGGGAGCACTGGCCAGCAGCGCCCATCCCATCAGCTCGCTGAAGGCGCGGCTCTGCTCGTTGGCGGTGCCCAGCGAGATGACCTCATAAGCCGAGGCGACGAAGAGCACGCCCACCCCCGCCGTCGCCCCGCCCCCGATGAGCGCGCCGCCCATGATGGAAGGCACCGCAAATCCATCGAGATTGGGAGCCGACACGGCGACGGTGTGCTTGGCATCCGGCGTCGGAGTCTTCGTCTTCGTCGTCGTCGGCGCAGCCGGCAGCAGCGGCTCGGGCACCGGCTCAGCGACGGGCGGCGGCGGCTCCGGCGGCCGGTCCCCCGCGGGATCGATGAGCGCGGGCCGTTCGTCGACGACGGGGGGCGGACTCAAGTCGTCGACGGGCACGGCGAGGAACAGGGTGAAGAGCGCAGCGATCATGCAGGCCCAGCGTAGGCCGCCGGGCGGTGGGGCGCTCGTCGCTCCGCCACAGCCGCGGAGTGGAGCATGTGCCGAGCGCGCCCGGGTCGACGCCGCCAATGGGCACTAAGAAAGACCGCTTTCTTTTCGCCCTCCGTTCCAAAAGACTTCTTTGGGAGGCCAGATGCGCACCACCGGTCGCTACGAGGTCACTTCTGCGCTCGGCGAGAACGTGCGGGCCTTCGTGCCGTCCGCCCTGCCGCCGCAGGACCCGCCCCTGGCGCTGAACGACGATCTCGCGGAGCGTGTGGCCAAGGCTGAGGAGGCCCTGCGCCTGCTCAACCTCGCGGCCGCCATGGTCCCCGACGTCGACTGGTTCGTCTATGCCTTCGTGCGCAAGGAGGCCGTCGTCTCATCGCAGATCGAGGGCACACAGGCGACGCTCGTCGATCTGTTCGCCTTCGAGGCCGAGCACACCCTTGGTGGCGCCCGCGACGTCGAAGAGATCTGCAATTATCTCGACGCCATGAGGTGGGCCCGCAGGCAGCTCTCCAGCGCGAAGGGTGTGCCGATCTCGGTGCGGCTCTTCAACGAGGCGCACAAGCGACTGATGAAGGGCGTACGCGGCGCCGACAAAGCGGGCGAGCTGCGCCGCACCCAGAACTGGATCGGCGGCGCCCGGCCCAGCGACGCGGTGTTCGTGCCGCCCCCGCCTCATCTGGTGGGCGCCCTCCTCTCCGACGTCGAGAAGTACCTTCACGCCGACGACACCTTGCCGCCCATCGTGCGCGCCGGCCTGATGCACGTGCAGTTCGAGACCATTCACCCCTATCTCGATGGCAACGGACGTCTGGGGCGTTTGCTCGTCGCCCTGCTCCTTGAGCACTGGGGCTTGCTCACCCACCCGCTCCTCTACCTGAGCTTGCACTTCAAGCGGAACCGCGAGGACTACTACCGCCTCCTCACCGCCGTGCGCGTGCGCGGCGACTGGGAGGCATGGACCCGCTTCTTCGTCGACGGCGTCGCCACCATCGCCACCGAAGCGGCGACGACGGCGAAGGAGCTCTTCGCCTTGACGACGAGGGACCAGGCGCGCGTGCTTGCTGCCGATGCCACCTCCGTGAGCGCGCTGCGCCTCTTCGCCCTGTTGCCCCGCCATCCCCTGATCAACGTCGCCGGCGTCGCAGCCCTCCTGCAGACCACGCTGCCAACCGCGAGCAAGGCCGTGCAGACCCTCGTCGACGTCGGCGTTCTCCAAGAGACCACGGGCAGAAAGAGGGATCGCACCTTCGCCTATACGAAGTACTTGGAGCGCCTCCGGGTCGGTACCGAGCTCGTGCCCGAGCGCAGCGCTGCACACGGGAAGCGCCATCGCCTGCACCAGGGACGCCGCTGAGCCTGTCCTCGATGCCGCCCGGTCATCGACCATCACGGACCGCCATTGCGCGATCGGGCTCCCCACGGCATTGGGCGACGGCGACGCAGAGCTGGAGCCGGTTGACTAGGTCGTCGTCGCCCTCGCCCTCGCTGCGTTCATCGTCGTCGTCGTCGTCGTCGCGTCAGCGGCTCGGCCCGATGAGCCCGACCCCACCCACGAACAGCGGGATGCGTCATCGACGTCGTCGCCGGGCGCATCGTGCTGATCGAAAGGCGCGATGTCGCCGACGACGATGGGCAGTTCGTGGTCAAGAAGGTCGGCATGGTCAGCCACGACGACGAAGGTGCTGCGCTGCGGTTGGATTCCTTGAACGCCGCTTCACCGCCCTTCTGGGTGCACGCGACGTCGACGGAGGCGGTGGCGCTGCGGGGCGAGTGGTTGGGTGTGGTGCGCGAAGGCCCGGCGCAGCAAGCGGTCTCGTGGCGACGCGGTGCATTTCGATGATGTGCGGAGTGAGCGATGCGACATTGAGGGTCATCCCCGATCTCGCTGAACTTCGACCGCGGAGCGGTCTCGTTCATCTCCCTCGGGGATGCTCTTCTGGGAGGTCTGGTGCAGACCTCCCCGCGCCGGCAGAGCCGGACGCGGGGCCCACCAAGAATGCGCAACCTCCGGGGCGCCAAGACCGCGAAGAACACCTGACGCAGCCTCTTGCTATTTGCGGCGGATCAACAGGCGCTGCACCAGTCGCTGCGACGTCGACGTCAACTCGGTGAACACCACGCCCATGCCCGGGGCCTTGTCGGTGCCGGGAACGACGACGCGGGTGACTTCGCCGATGCCCTCGATGGTCTCCATGTCCTCGTCGATGACGGTGAAGCGCAGATCGACCTTGGTGCCACGGGGCAGCGGGTCGTCGGAGCGGATGAACACCCCGCTTTGGGAGATGTCGCTGACGTACTCCGAGATGAATTCGTCGATGGTGTCGAATTCGCGGTTGATGCGCACCCGATCGGCGCCGCGGCGTTTGCTCTCGCTCATCCGGGCTTCTTCTTCGGTGGCGTGGCCGCGCGCAACCCGGGTGCTTCGTGGCCCGAGGCCGTCACGTATTCGCCGTAGCCGCCGCCGTAGACGCGGGGACCCTCGGGGTTGAGCTCGAGCACCCGGTTGCTCAGGGCGCTGAGAAAGCGGCGATCGTGGCTGACGAAGATCATGGTGCCCTCGAAGGCCGCCAGCACCTCGACGAGCAGGTCTTTGGTCGTGACGTCGAGGTGGTTGGTGGGCTCATCGAGCACCAGCAGGTTGGGTGGATCGAAGAGCATGCGCGCCAACACCAGCCGGGCTTTTTCGCCGCCCGACAACACGCGGCAGGACTTTTCGACGTCGTCGCCGGGGAAGCCGAAGCAGCCGGCCAGGGTGCGCAAGGTGCCCTGCGTCGCCGTGGGGAAGTCGGCTTGCAGCGTCTCGAACACGCTCAGGTCTTCGTGCAAGAGTTCCATGGCGTGCTGGGCGAAGTAGCCGAGCTTGACGCTCGCGCCGATGGTGACGCCGCCGTCGTCGGGGGCGAGGTTGCCGGTGATCATCTTCAACAGGGTGCTTTTGCCCGCGCCGTTGGCCCCCATCACGCACCAACGTTCCTTGCGCCGAATGCGGAGATCGACGTCGACGACCTTTCGTCCGTTGAACCCCTTTTTGCATTGGTTCAAATGGATGACGTCGTCGCCCGAGCGGGCGGGTTTCTTGAAGTCGAACTCGATGCGCTGAAAGCTGCGCGGCGGCTCGAGCTTTTCGATCTTGTCGAGCTTCTTGATGCGGCTCTGCACTTGAGCGGCGTGGCTCGCGCGGGCCTTGAAGCGGGCGATGAAGCGCTCCTCTTTCTCGAGCATCTTCTGCTGCCGGTCGAACTGGGCCTGCTGCTCGCGGATGCGGATGGCCTTTTGCGATTCGTAGAAGTCGAGGTCTCCAGTGTACGTCGTCAGTTCGCCGCTATCGATCTCGATCACCTTTTTCACGACCCGGTTCATGAACTCGCGATCGTGGGAGGTCATGAGGATGGCGCTGTCGGTGCCGGCCAGCCACTGCTCCAGCCAGATGATGGATTCGACGTCGAGGTGGTTGGTCGGTTCGTCGAGCAGCATGAGCTCGGGCTCTTGCAGCAGGATGCGCCCCAGGGCCACGCGCATTTTCCAACCGCCCGAGAGATCGCCGACGTCACCGTTGATGACCGATTCGGCAAATCCGAGACCATATAAGATATCTTTGGCTTTGGCTTCCAGGGCGTAGCCGCCGACGGCCTCGAACTTCTGTTGGGCGTCGCCGAGCTGGTCGCAGAGCTTCTCCATCTCGTCGCCGCGCTCGGGATCGGCGAGGGCGTCTTCGATGCGGCGCATGTCGGCAATGATCGACGCGACGGGTCCAGCGCCCTCGAGCACCGCCGACACCACGGTCATGCCGCTCATTTCGCCGACGTCTTGGGAGAAGTAGCCCACGTTGACGTTGCGTTCGACGGTGACCTGGCCGCCGTCGGCTTCTTCTTCACCGGTGATGAGCCGAAACACCGTGGTCTTGCCGGCGCCGTTTGGGCCCACGAGGCCGATCTTCTCCCCACGTTGCACAGTCGCCGACGCCTCCATGAAGAGGATTTGGCGGCCGTATTGCTTGCTGATGTTGTCGAGGCTGATCATTGCCCTTCGCTGCTACAGCGCTGCGATCGACGACGCCAGCGACGATGTAGCGTGCAACCAACAGAGGTGGGCGATGGCAAAGGTGATTGGGCTCGGCGGCATCTTCTTCAAGGCCAAGGACAAAGCGGCGCTCAACGACTGGTACCAGGCGGCCCTCGGCATGGGCGGCAAGTGGGGCCACATCTTCCGCGACCTCCCGCCCGGGCCCGACGGCAGGATCGGTTGCGCCATCTGGAGCCCTTTCGCCGAGGACACGAAGCACTTCGAGCCCAGCGACAAGCCCTTCATGATCAACCTGCGCGTCGACGACCTCGAGGCCTTGCTGGCCCACCTGCGGGCCCGCGGCGACAAGGTGCTCGATCGCCGCGAAGACAGCGAGCAGGGAAAGTTCGGCTACGTCGTCGACCCCGAGGGCACCTTGCTCGAGCTCTGGCAGCCGGCCTGAGGCAGCGGCGGGCATTCCTTGATGCGCTACGCGGGCTTGGACTGCTCCGGCTTGGGCTCGAGCTTGGCTTCGGCCTTGTCCGTCTTCTTCTTCGACAGAGCTTCTGCCGACGTCCCGAAGATGTCGTACTGCTCTTGGTGAAAGGAGCCGCGCGGGCGCACGGTGATCTTTCGGCCACACATTTTCTGCACGGCGTCGAGGGTTTCTTGTTCTTCGCCTAGCATGAGATCGACCACCTCGGGGTGGGCCTGCACGACGACGATCTCTTCCAGCAGGCGCGGAGCCTGTCTCATCAAAGAGCGCAAGATCTCGTAGACGACTGTCCGTTTGCTCTTCAGCGCCCCGCGACCTTCACAGTACCAACACGTCTCTTGCAGCTGCCGCCCCAGGCTCTCGCGGGTGCGCTGACGGGTCATCTCGACCAGGCCGAGCTCGCTCATCTTCACGACGTTGCAGCGGGCTCGGTCCGCCGCCAACGCCTGCTTCAACGCCTGCAACACCTTCTCGCGGTGCTCCTCGGCCTCCATGTCGATGAAGTCGACGATGACCATGCCGCCGATGTTGCGCAGCCGCAGCTGGTAGGCGACTTCTTTGACGGCTTCGAGGTTGGTCTTGACGATGGTCTCTTCGAGGTTGCGCTTGCCGACGAAGCGGCCGGTGTTGATGTCGATGGCGGTCAACGCCTCGGCTTGATCGATGATCAGGGTGCCGCCGGACTTCAGCCACACCTTGCGGCTCATGGCTCGCGAGAGCTCGGTCTCGATGCCCTCGTGCTCGAAGAGGGGCTCAGGGGCCTTGTAGAGCTGCACCCGCGGGAGCAGCTCGGGATCGAGCAAGCCGACGAAGCGCGAGACGGTCTTGAAGGTGCCTTCGTCGTCGATGACGAGCTTCTCGACGTCGCCGGTGAAGAGATCGCGGGCGGTGCGCATGACGATGTCGAGCTCGGGCTGCACGAGCGCCGGAGCGGCGACGACGGCGGCTCGTTTTTCGACGTCGCGCCACAAGGACACGAGGAATTCCATGTCGGCCTGGAGCTTCTCTTTGGAGAGTCCCTCGCTGACGGTGCGCACGACGAAGCCGCCGACTTCGGGGTGCTTGTCGTCGACGAAGCTCGGCTTGAGCTCGTCGAGGGTGGTGCGCAGACGCGAGCGCTCGGCTTCGTCGGTGATGCGCCGGCTGATGCCCACGTGCTTGTGGGTGGGCATGTAGACGAGGTGGCGTCCGGGGATGCTGATGTTGCAGGTGACCCGCGGCCCCTTGGTGCCGATGGCGTCCTTGGTGATCTGCACGAGCACTTCTTGGCCCTGTTTCAACACATCTTCGATGCGTCGGTCCTTCGATGAGCGCTTCGGACGACGAACCACAGGCCCCGACATCCCCGGCGACCCAGGGACCACCGGTGCTGGCAACTCGGGGCTCGCCTCAATGGGGTCGTCGAGGTCGATGGAGTGCGTGTGCTCGGGTTCCTCGTCGGGCGGGTCCTCAGGCGGAATGACGTCGCCGACGTAGAGAAACGCCGCCTTGTCGAGGCCGACCTCGACAAACGCGGCCTGCATGCCCGGCAACACCCGCTGCACCTTGCCCAGATAGATGTTGCCGACGATGCCGCGGTCACGGTGCCGCTCGATGAAGACCTCGGCGGTGATGCCGTCCTCGAGCAGCGCGACCCGTGTCTCGAAGGGTGTGACGTTGACGATGAGCTGGTCAGCCATGAGGTCCAGCCCCTGGAATGTTGTTGTTGAGGTGTTGGGGTTCGAGCCGCTGGAAGGCGAAGTCATCGCCATCGCGGACGATCGCTGTCATCGGCTCGACGGCATCGTGCTCGTAGACGAGGGCGACGTCGTCGTCGGCGCACAGCGAGAGCAGCCGGCGTTTCTCCTCGAGGAGCTCGAGAGGACGCAGGTCGTAGCCCATGATCCAGGCCATGCGCACATGAGCCCGCGTCGGAATCATGTCGGCAGCGTAGAGCGCGCGCTGGGTCCCGCCACCCACCAGGGGCAACATCTGGCCGGTGGTGTGGCCCTCGCAGAAGATCGCGTCGATGTCGGGCAACACCTTGGCTCTGGCGTTGACGTCGTCGACCAGGACCAGGCGGCTCTGTTCTTCGCCCTGCAGCGGCAGCCAGCTTTCGTCGCGGTAGCTGCCGCGATCTCGCTCGTTGGGGTTGTGGGCCCAATCCCAATTGCGCCGCCCGACGTGCACCCGGGCGTTTTCAAAGACCATCTCCAGCTCGCCAGCTGGGTTCTTGCGCGTGGTGCCGCCGGCGTGATCGAAGTGCAGGTGCGTGAGCACGAGGTCAGTGACGTCGTCGACGCCGACGCCGGCTGCGCGCAGCGAGCTCTCGAGGGTGCTGTCGACCTTGAACTGCTCGCTCAGCTTGGTCGACCACTTGGTGCCCATGCCGCAATCGATCAGCACGGTGCGCGATCCGTCGCGAAGCAGGAGACAGTTGGTCCCCATGGTGATGCGGTTTTTTTCGTCCGCGGGGATCTGCTTTTCCCACAGCGGCTTGGGGATGATCCCAAACATGGCCCCGCCGTCGAGCGCGAAGGTGCCAGCGCTGACGATGGTGGCCTCGTAACGGCCCAAGGGGAACGTTGATGACATCGAGCACCTCCCACGGCGCGGGGCCGCAAGACCAAAGGGGAACCTGAGCGCCCAGCTGCACCGTCGTCGTCAACGCGACGAGAGCGACCTGGGCGTCGGCAAGAACGGACCCTTAGATGATGCCACGGCCGCGTTTGGCGACCTGGGTGCCAGTGTAGGTGCCTTTGATGCGCCCCAGTCGCTGGATGCGGCGCTCGGCGAGGGCGTTGGCGGCGCGGGTGGTAGTGATCTTCTCGTCGCGGGCGATTTGATAGATCGTCGTCACAATATTATAGATTGAAGCAGCTTGCTGTACGGCTCGTTCTCGATTGTAGCCCTCCAGTTCGTTGGCCACATTGATCAAGCCGCCGGCGTTGATGACGTAGTCGGGCGCGTAGAGGATGCCCTTCTTCTCGAGCATGGCCGCGTGCTTGTCTTCGTCGGCGAGCTGGTTGTTGGCCGAGCCGGCGATGATGCCGCAGTGCAGTTGGGGAATGGTGTCGTCGTTGATGACGGCGCCGAGGGCGCAGGGGGCAAAGACGTCGCATTCGACGCTGTAGATCTTGTCGGGAGCGACGATCTCCACCGAGCGGAAGTCGGCGGTGACGCGCTTGAGGTTTTCTTGATCGATGTCGGTGACGGTGACCTTGGCCCCGTCGCGAGCGAGGTGTTGCACCAGGTGATAGCCGACGGCGCCGACCCCCTGCACGGCGACGCGCTTGCCTTCGAGGCTCTCGTTGCCGGTCTGCCACTTGATCGAGGCCTTGATGCCCTCGTAGCAGCCGAGGGCCGTCACCGGCGAGGGATCGCCCGACCCACCCAGCGCGCGCGAGATGCCGCAGACGTAGTCGGTCTCCATGCGGACCCACTCCATCTCGCGCACCGTGGTGCCGACGTCTTCGGCGGTGATGTAGCGGCCGGCGAGGCCCTGCACGAAGCGTCCATAGGAACGAAACAGGGTCTCGCTCTTGTCGAGCTTGGGGTTGCCGATGATGACGGCCTTGCCGCCACCGAGGTTGAGACCCGCAGCGGCGGACTTGTAGGTCATGCCGCGCGACAGCCGCAGCACGTCGCGCAACGCGAGATCTTCGTTTTCGTATTGCCACATGCGGCAACCGCCGAGCGAGGGCCCCAGCGTCGTGTCGTGGATGGCGATGATGGCCTTGAGGCCGCTCTCGGCGTCGTGGAGAAAGAGCACCTGCTCGTGGTCCTTCTTCGCCAGCTCTTCAAAGACAGACATGGAAACCTCCTGAAGTGGACCCCGCCACGCGCGGCTGCTCTGGGCGGGGAGAAAAGGGGAACGGTCGGCGGTTAGGCCACACCCCACGACGACGCAAGACTCGAAGTGCTTCCTGGTTTGAGCCCCGCTTGACCCATCGCGTCGTCGTCGAGCCCGATCAGCGGCCGGGGCAGCTGCGGCCGCTCGCCAGGGGTCGATCGTCGTCGGCGCGCACCAACGACGTCGTGACGCAGGCTCCCAACCCATCGGCCAGCGCGCGCCCGAGCTGGCGGCCCAAGGCAACCACCTGGTCGTCGACGGGACCGGGGACGCGCACCCGGGCGACGAAGTCACCGTTTCTGCCCAGGCGCACCCAGAGGCGACCTTGTCGGGCGAAGCCGGCCTGATCGAGAAAGAGCGCGGCCCGCTCGGCGTCGGCGCGTTCGACGTGGAGGTCATAGGCCACGCTCACCGCTCCGGCCTGTGCTGGCGAGGGTTCGGGCAGGAGGAATGATCGCGGGACCACGGCGCCCCGCACGTTCGCCAGCTGTTCGATGCCAAGCAGAGCGCCAACCACGACGACGATGACGGCGACGACGCTGCCGTGGCCCCGGCGAGGGCGGACCGCGACCCGAGCGAAAGCGGTGCCGGCGATGTCGGCGAGCAGAGGCCAAGCCAGCAGCACGATGATGCCGATGGCCCAGCGCACCATCCCCTGCCTCGGCGGAACGCACGTGAGCAAAGCGATGGGCAAGATGGTCGCCAGAGCGCCGATGACAACGCCGAGCCACGGCCGTCGCCAACCCAGCACGCGAGCATTTGCTGACCACAAGAGGCCGGCCGTGATCGGGGTGCCCAGCAGTGCAGCGCCGGCGATCTGGCCGGCGGAGAAGAGCGCAGTGGCGTCGTCGACGGCGCGGGCAGGGCTGGTGGGAACGTGTAAGGGCTGAACGGGCTCGGCGGGCATGTCCCCATCTTATTCCCCCCGCCAACTCCCGCAGCAGCCTCGCTATTTCGGCGGCGTGTCGAGGGAGTCGATCTTCCCCAAGGCCGGGACCGCCCAGAGCACGGCCAAGACGACGACGACGGTGCCGACGCCTCCGACGACGACGGCGGCCACGGGTCCGATGAGCTTGGCGGCGGCGCCAGATTCCATTTCGCCCAACTCATTGGAGGCGCCGATGAACACCGCGTTCACCGCCGACACGCGACCGCGCCACTCGGAAGGGACCAGCACCTGCAGCAGGGCGCTGCGCACCACCACGCTCACCATGTCGGCGGCGCCCAGCACCGCGAGCATCGCCAGGGACAAAGGAAACGACGTCGACACCCCAAAGACGATGGTGGCCAGACCAAAGATCGCGACGCAGACGAGCAGAGAAATCCCCGCTCGCCTTCGCACCGGTCGCAGGGTCAACCACAAGGCCATGATCCCAGCACCGACCGAGGGGGCCGCCCTCAACACCCCCAGGCCCGGGGCCCCCACCTGCAGCACGTCGGCGGCGAAGATGGGAAGCAGCGCCGTGATCCCGCCCAGAAAGACGGCGACGAAATCCATCGCGATGGCCGAGAAGAGCACGGGCTGGCCCCAAACGAAGCGCAACCCATCGAGCGCCGTCGCGAAGGACACCTTGACCTTGAGGCCGGCCTCCGCGGCCGGTGCGCGCGCGCAGCTCATCAAGGCTGTTGAAATCGCGGCCATGAAGCCAGAGACAAGGTAGACGAAATCCGCCGACACAGCAGAAATAAGAACACCGCCGATCGACGGTCCTACGATGGCTGCAATGCAGAATAGCATCGAGTTGATGGCTGAGTAGCGGCTGGCCGCTTCGGGTGGAATCAACGAAGCCAACATCGCCCCCAGTGCCGGGCCGAGAAAGGCGCGCAGTGTGCCCAGCACGAACATTAATCCATATACAAAATATACATCATGACGATCGATCCATAAAATGGCAAACAACGCAGTAGTCAGACCAGTCAAAGCAATCAGCGTCGTCGTCTTGCGCGGGAAGCGGTCAGCGACTTGTCCAGCAGGGACGGCAAAGAACAGGACCGGCAGAAACTGGGCGAGGCCGAGGATGCCGAGACTCAGGGGATCGCGCGTGTGATCGTAGACCTCGAAGGCGACGGCGACCTGGGCCATCTCGGCCCCGGTCACCAGCAGGGCCCGCGCGGCGGTGGTGATGGGAAAGCCACGCAGGCCCGAGCTCATCCCCGGTCTCGCTGAACTTCGACCGCGGAGCGGTCTCGTTCATCGCCGTCGGGGATGCTCTTCTGGGAGGTCTGGTGCAGACCTCCCCCCGCGCCGGCGGAGCCGGAAGCGGGGCCCACCAACTCCGCGTTCCGCGGGCGCGCTTCACGCGCATCATCCCGCGTCATCTCGGAACGCGGTCGAACATCAAGCGAACGCGGGATCATGGGACTTGGTGGCAGAGACACCGATCCACCACAAGCGCAGCGGGCGCCGAGCTTCTTCGGCCACGGGGTCGCGCGACACTCGGCTGAGTTTGCTCTTGACGACGACGAGGGCGATGGGCACAGTCCGCGGCGCTTCGGCCCAGATAGCTCAGCTGGTAGAGCAGTGGACTGAAAATCCGCGTGTCGCTGGTTCGATTCCGGCTCTGGGCACCACCCATGGAATGAGAGAGAAGGCCGCCCCTGAGGGCGGCCTTTTCTTGAGCAGGCTGAAAAGGCCGTCTTGGGTCGGGGGGCCCCGATCGGGCTCCGCCCGTCGGGGGAGCGTCTGGCGACAGACCCTCCAGCAACACTGAAACGGGGCGTTGGAAAAGCGCGAAGCGACTTCTCAGCAGCCTGTTAGGGCTCGTCGTCCGGCGCGCAAGCCACCGGGATGCAGCCCTTGCTTCCACCCGGATCGTCCGGGTCTCCGCGACACACGGAGTTGCTGCCGCACTGGTCGTCCTCGCGGCAGGGCTTGGTGCAGAAGGCGATGGCGCCGTCGTCGAAGTCGATGGTGCAAAAGCCCGCCCCGGTGCCAATGAACCCGTTGCACTCACCGCCGCCCTCGGTGCACGGCTGGCCCACACCCTTCTCGTTGCCGCAGAAGGGGATGCAGGGATCCGACGGCGGCGGCAGCCCTTCGGCGCACTCCGGGGGCTGGGCTTCTCCTTCGCCACCCTCGCCTTCGCCCTCATCTCCTTCGCCCTCTTCTCCTTCGCCTCCCTCGCCTTCGCCTCCCTCGCCTTCGCCACCCTCGCCTTCGTCTCCCTCGCCTTCGCCGCCCTCGCCTTCTCCTTCGCCGCCTTCGCCTTCGCCTTCGTCGTCGGGCCCGTCGCCGTCGTCGCCCTCTCCTTCACCCTCTCGCCCACCGTTCAAAATCGGCGGACAAGCGAAGGCCGTTGCGAGCAGGAGCAGGGGGACGGCGCAGAAAAACCAGGAGCGACGACACATGGGGCACCTCGGCGCAGAGACTGTTCGCCGATGTGCGCCAGAACAACGACAAAGGGGGCAAATGGGCCTCGTTTACGACGACCGGCCGATGGCAGGGCTTGGACCACCTACCAGCCGAGGGGCGATATGTTCCTCATGTACTTTCAGCGCTGGCCTTGCGGCGCCATGACAATGGGGCTTCCGATGAAATCGCTGCGTCTCTCTCTGCTCACCCTCGCTTTCGCGTCCTCCTGCACCAACTGCCCTCAAACCCCCACCTCTACGGAGGGGGAAGGGGAGGTCGATCCAGAGGACTGCGTGATTCCGCAGCTCGTCGACAGCGATCTGACCATCCCAACCGGTTGCGTCGTCGACGTCGCCGACGTCGTCGAGGTCGAGGCCACGCTCACCCTCGAGCCGGGGGTGGAGCTGCGCTTTGGCGCGGCTGCCGGGATGCTGATCAACGAAGATGCTGGAGCCCTCGTCGCCATCGGCACCGAGGACGACCCCATCCTCCTCACGGGCGACTTGCAGCAGCCCGGGTCCTGGAGCGGCATCGCCTTTGGCTCCAGCAACCCGCGCAACGAGCTCGCCTTCGTCACCGTGGCCTTCGGCGGCGGCGACTCGCTCAACATCGCTGCCTTCACCGACGCCGACGTCTATGTGCGCTCCACCGGGCGACTGCAGCTCAGCAACTGCACCTTCAGCGACAGCGAAGACTTCGGCCTGGCGGTCGAAGACGGGGCTCGGCTCGATGCTTTCGCCGCCAACACCTTCGCCAACAACGACGCGTCGCTGGTGCTGCCCTCGAGGCTCTTGGGGGCCATCGACGCCGCCAGCGATTACGACGTCGACGCCGCCTTGGGCATCTCGGCCTTTGCGTCCGTCGTTGACGAAGAGCAAACCTGGCCCGCCGTCAACGTGCCGGTCGTGCTCTCGGGCATCACCAGCGTGACCGCGACCCTCACCATCGCTGCCGGGGCGACCTTCCAGGCCGACGCCGACGCCGGCATCCTGGTCAACGTCGACTCCGGCGCCCTCGTCGCCGTCGGCACCGCCGCGGACCCGATCGTCTTCACCGGCCTGAGCGAGATCCCCGGTTTCTGGTTGGGCATCGGCATCGGCTCGAGCAACAACCCCCTCAACGAGCTGGCTTTCGTCACGGTGGCGCACGGTGGTGCTGCGCCCTTCAACATCGGTGGCGCCGTGGCCGCGAACGTCTTTGTGCGCGGCGAGCTGAGCATCACCGATTCGACGCTGCGCGACAGCGACAACAATGGCCTCGTCGTTGAAGACGGCGCCGAGCTCGACGCCTTCGCCAACAACACCTTCGCCGACAATGTGTTTTCGCTGGTGCTGCCCACCAAGCTCTTGGGCTCCATCGACGACGACAGCGACTACGACGTCGACGCCGACCGCGGCATCTCGGCCTTTGCCTCCACCGTCGACAGCGCGCAGACCTGGCCCGCGGTCAACGTCCCCATCGTGCTTTCGGGCATCACCACCGTCACTGCGCCGCTCACCATCGCCGCGGGCACGAGTTTCCAGGCCGACGCCGACGCCGGCATCCTGGTCAACGTCGACGCGGGCGCCCTCGTCGCCGTCGGCACGGCCCAGGCCCCGATCGTTTTCACGGGCCTGACCGAGGTTCCGGGTTTCTGGCGGGGCATCGGCATTGGCTCGAGCAACAACCCGCTCAACGAGCTCGCCTTCGTCACGGTGGCCCACGGAGGTGCCGCGCCCTTCAACATCGGCGGCGGTGTTGCCGCCAACGTCTTTGTCCGCGGCGAGCTGAGCATCACGAATTCGACTTTGCGCGACAGCGAGAACAACGGGCTCGTCGTGGAAGATGGCGCCGAGCTCGAGTTCGCCAACAACACCTTCGCCGACAATGTGTTTTCTCTGGTGCTGCCCACCAAGCTCCTGGGCTCCATCGACGA
>JAHFED010000025.1 GCA_023248635.1 Myxococcales bacterium | reverse complement strand
GCGGGGGGAGGTCTGCACCAGACCTCCCAGAAGAGCATCCCCGACGGCTCTGAACGAGACCGCTCCGCGGTCGAAGTTCAGAGAGTGGGGGAGACGAGATCGGCACCAAAGAGGGCCACCAGCCGTCCACCCAAGCCCTGCTGAACCTGGGCGGCCGCGACCTGCAGCAATCCCCGGCAAGGCTCCGGAAAACCAAAAGCCACGGTCTTTGCCGACGCCGCATCGACGATGCCGATCATCGCGCTCACGCGTTCGGCCGCTTTTTGGTTCGCGGCCCCCGAGGGACCCCAGCCATACAGGAACAAGCGCGGCGCGGGCACACGCCCGAGGGTCGGCATGAGGATGCGCTCGCCGTCGGAGCCGGTGACGATGCCCTGCTCGAACAAGCGCGAGAGGCGCCCGCACAAGCGCCAGTCGATCACACCCAAGAGCCCGGCCAGGGGTCGCACATCGGAGAAAACGCCCACGACGAGGGAGTCGCACACCAGGGCGTCGACGTTGGCCAAGGTGGGCTCAGTGAGGCGCTCATCGCTCTTGGCCAGCCTCTTCACTTCGGCGTCGTCGGCTTTGGTCTGACGCATGGGCAGCGACCATCCTGGCGCCGGAGCGCCTGCAATCGTTGGCTTCGCGCGAGCGAAGGGAAAGCCTGCAGCGACGTCGTCGACGCGGGCTTAGTTCTTGGCGGGCAGGCGGCCGAGCTCGCGGGCGACGCCGTCGAGGACGCCGTTGACGAAGGCCCCGGACTGTTCGGCGCCGTAGCGCTTGGCGATCTCGACGGCTTCGTCGATGACGACGGGGGCCGAGGTTTCGAGGTCGGTGGTGAGCTCCCAGGCCGCGACGCGCAGGATGTTGCGATCGACCATCGCCATGCGGGCGACCTTCCAACGCGGCGAGTGCTTCTGCACGGCCTCGTCGAGCTTCTGGCGCTTCTCGGTCACTCCGCGGGCCATGGTCGACGCCAGCGAACGCGCCTTGTCGTCGGGAGCGTCGAAGTTCTCGAAGAAGCGGGCCACCGCGTCGTCGGCGTCGCCGACGCTGGGGTTGGGCCAGCTGTCGAGCTGGAACACGATCTGGAGCGCGCACTCACGTGCCTGTCGGCGGATGCCCATTCTTCAGCCCAATCTTTCAAGACGCGCCAGCGTCTTGAACATCAAAACTTCAACACGTTGACCATCTCGACGACCGCGAGGGCCGCTTCGGCGCCCTTGTTGCCCATCTTGGTACCGGCCCGTTCGATGGCCTGCTCGAGGCTCTCGACGGTCAGTACGCCATTGCCCACCGGCACACCGGTTTGCCACGACACCTGCGCGATGCCCTTTTGGACCTCGCCAGCCACGTGCTCGTAGTGCCCCGTGCTGCCCCGGATCACGCAGCCGACGGCGACGACGCCGAAAGATCCACCGGCTGTTGCCCGGCCCGAGGGCACAGACAGTTTTTTCGCGATGGCCGCCTGGGCAGCCAGCGGGATCTCCCACGCACCTGGCACCCATAGCACCGTCTGCTTGCTGGCGTCGGCGCCGTGGCGCACCAGGGCATCGAGAGCGCCCTCGACCAGCTTCTCGACGATGAAGCCGTTGAAGCGGCTGGCGACGATGACGGTCTCGATCCCGGTCGCAATCAGGTTGCCTTCGACGACTCTTGCTGCAGATATTGTCATGTAGAAAACCGGACTTGATCGGTCACTTCGATACCAAATCCGCGCAGGGCGTTCAGGCGCGGCGGGTTGTTGGTGAGCAGGCGCATGCGACGAATGCCGAGGCTGCGCAAGATTTGGGCGCCGGTGCCGTAGTGACGGACCACGGGGGATTGTCCCTGGGGCGCCCGGTCGCGCTCGGGGAGCTCTTTGCCCTGTGATTTGGCTTCGATGACGGCTTTCAATGCGTCGACGAAGCTGATGGGTTCCGGCGATTTCGGGAGATAGAGAATGACGCCGACCGGATCTTGGGCCACGCGGCGGATGGCGCCGTGCAGCATCAGTCCGCCCTTGTCGAGGATGCCGCCGAAGACGTCGGTGAGGGGATCGCCGGAGTGCACGCGCACCAGGGGAGCGTCTTGGCTGTCGTCGTCGGAGTAATGGGCCAAGTCGGCGTCGCTGCCTTTGATGAGGGCCAGGGCTTCTTCGGGTTGCTTGCCAGGGGTGACCACGGTGGAGCGGAAGGCCACCGCACGGAAGGTGCCATGGGGCGTTTCGACGTCGGCTTCGGCGACCTTTTCGACCAGGGATTCGTAGCGCAGGCGCCAGGAGATGATGTCGGCGACGGAGAGCACGATGAGGCTGTGCTTTTCGGCGAAGACGCACAGGTCGGGCAGCCGGGCCATGGTGCCGTCGTCGTTGAGGATCTCGCAGATGACGCCGGCTGGTCGCAGTCCCGCCAAGCGCGCAAGGTCGACGGAGCCTTCGGTCTGGCCCGTGCGCACCAGGACGCCACCGGGTTGGGCCCGCAACGGAAAGATGTGGCCAGGCCGCACCAGATCGTGGGGACGGGTGGCGTCGTCGATGGCGACAGCGATGGTGTGGGCGCGATCGGCCGCCGAGATGCCAGTGGTGACGCCTTCGCGGGCTTCGATGCTGACCGTGAACGCCGTCGAAAAGGAGCTGGTGTTCTTGTCGACCATCAGGGGCAGGTCGAGCTTCTTGAGCCTCTCGTCGGTCAGGCTTAGACAGATGAGCCCCCGGCCCTCCTTGGCCATGAAATTGATCAGCGCGGGGGTGCATTTGTCGGCGGCGACGACGAGGTCGCCTTCGTTTTCCCGGTCTTCGTCGTCGACGAGCACCACGGCTTTGCCGGCCAGCAGATCTTGCAAGGCGCGCTCGACCCGCAGCTCGGGCGTGGCGCCAAAGCGAGCCAGCAGCGATCCCTCGTGGGGCTCGGTCACGTCGTCGGCAGGGGGAGGAACCAGAGAGGGCATCGCCATGCCTGCCAGTAGGAGCCGCCGTCGTCGTCGTCAATGGTGCATGGCATCGGACTGAATCACGGCAAGTGGGCTCAACACAAACGCGGCCCGGTCCTCCCTTCCGAGGACCGGGCCGCATCTCTTGGCAAACGTGCGGCTGCTCCGTGGCTGTGGCTGCTGTGACTGCTCAGGCCTCGGCGCTCTTGGCGGCCTTGGTGCCGTTCGGCTTGAGGGGGCTCTTGTCGTCTTTGGTGGCATCCTTGGATGCATCTTTGGCCGACGTAGCTGGTGCTGGCGAAGCGCTCGACGTCGCTGCGGCTTGACCTGCGGCTGCCGCTCCCAGGGCGTTGACCCGTGGGGCCATGGACGCCGTGTGGCGGTTGCGGATCTCGGTCTCGATGCGCAGCTGGGCATCGGGGTTGTCACGCAGCCAGTTGCGGGCGTTGTCGCGGCCCTGGCCGATGCGGGTGCCGGCGAACGAGAACCAGGCCCCGCTCTTTTCGATGATGCCCAGCTCGCTGCCGAGGTCGACGAGCTCGCCGAGCTTGTTGACGCCTTCGCCGTACATGATGTCGAACTCGACCTCCTTGAAGGGCGAGGCCATCTTGTTCTTCACCACCTTGACGCGGGTGCGGTTGCCGACGACGTCTTCGCCGTTTTTGATCGCACCCACGCGGCGGATGTCGAGGCGCATCGAGGCGTAGAACTTGAGCGCGTTGCCGCCCGTCGTCGTCTCGGGGCTGCCGAACATCACGCCGATCTTCATGCGGATTTGGTTGATGAACACCACGCAGGTGCCCGAGCGCGAGATGGACCCGGTCAGCTTGCGCAAGGCCTGGCTCATCAAACGAGCGTGCAAGCCGGGCAGAGAGTCGCCCATTTCGCCGTCGATCTCGGCCTTCGGAACCAGGGCGGCGACGGAGTCGATGACGAGGATGTCGATGGCGCCGGAGCGCACCAGCATTTCGGCGATCTCCAGAGCCTGCTCGCCGGTATCGGGCTGCGAGATGAGCAGGTCGTCGGTGCGCACGCCGAGGCGACGGGCGTAGTTGATGTCGAGAGCGTGCTCGGCGTCGATGAAGGCCGCGATGCCGCCCTTCTTTTGGGCCTCGGCGATGGCGTGCAAGGTCAAGGTCGTCTTGCCGCTGGACTCGGGTCCGTAGATCTCGACCACGCGACCGCGCGGCAGACCGCCGATGCCGACGGCGAGGTCGAGGCCCAAAGAACCGGTTGGGATGCTCTCGACGTCGCCCGCCAGGGTGTCGTCGCCGCCGAGGCGCATGATGCTGCCCTTGCCGAACTGCTTCTCGATGTTTGAGACGGCAAGCTCGAGAGTCTTGTCCTTCTCTTTGCGGGACATCTCGGTGCCGTTGTTGGTGCTGTTGTTGTTGTTCGTGCTGCTCGACATCTGGTTCTCCTCAAGCGGTGCGGGTGGCCCCTGAACACCTGTTCATCTTAGGCAAAGTCTGGTGGCGGTGTCACTGCCTCTCTTGGGTGCCACCGAACAAGTCGCGGTTCTTGTGCGTTGCAGGTGGCGATCTGCTGCCGGTGACGACGTCGAAATCTGGAACATCGCGGGAGGCCCGACGACTTATGTAATTCTCGGCCTCGGCGCTGGCCGATCACGCCGGGCCGCTATTGTGCCCAAGGTCAAAACCACCAGGACGCCGCTGTGAACAGCCCAAAGAGGGACGCATGAATGACCCCGCCAGCACCTCGGCCAGCGCCGGACGCTCCGGCGTCGTCGACGCTGCCGACATCGCTGTGGTCATCGAGGCCCGGCAGCTGCGCCGTCGTTTTCAGCTCGTGCGCCGCGTGCTGCGGGGGCTTTTGATCTTCGGCTTCGTCGGCGGGTGTCTGGCGGCCATCGCCATTCCGAGCATGGCGAGCTTCCCGCCCTGCCGCAGTCACCAGAGCGAAGCCAAAGGCAATCTCAAAGCCCTCTACGTCGCCGAGGAGTCCTACCGCGGCGAATTCGACGTCTACCAAAGCAACACCAAGCTCATCGGCTTTGAGCCGCGCGGCAACAAGATCCGCTATCGCTACGTGGTCACCGACGTCGTCACCGATGTGCGGACGCCAAGCTTTGTGGGCTGGGCGTTTTCGACTGCGCCCTACGCGCAAGAGGGCGATGTCTGGCGCATCAGCGACAAGAACGACCTCGAAAACGTCGTCAACGGGTGCGCGCGATGACCGCGGTGGCCAACGTCAACGACGACGACGCACCCATCGGGCCCGACGACGTCGCTGCTGCTCGGGTCACGCTGCGGCGCTTTCGGCTGGCGCGCGGGGTGCTGCTGGTGGCTGGAGTCGCAGCGGCGCTGAGTCTGGGGGTTGAGCGTGCCGTCGCTGCGGCCGCGACCCGAGAGCTGGAGCTGCGGGACCTCGAGCTCAGGGCGATGGTGGAAAAGTGGAACCTCTCGCTGACGACGACGGCGATCGACGTGCTCGGAACGCGCGTTCATCGTGGCGAGGGGGCCACGGTCGTCGAGGCCCGCGACTTCGTCGCCCTCATCGTCGACGACAAAGTGGTCGCCCTAGCTCCCCGCACAGCGCCTTGATCGCTCAGCCCAGGGCTGGGTAGCCGCGGGCTTCGAGCACCGCCGCCGCCACCTTCTCCGTCGCCGCGAAGGTGTTGAGCGGCCGCACCACGTGGAAGCGCTCGATGTTGCTGGCGATGACCTGCAGCTCGTCTTCGGCGGCGATGCCGGCGGCCAGGCGCAGTCCTCCTTGCACCACGCGGTCGTAGGCGTCGGCCACCAACAACGTCGTCATCTCGCGCTGGATGGCGGTGCGCTCGCGTCCAAAGCCCGGGATGTTCTGCGCCGTGCGCTGCACCACCGAGTCCATCAGGTAGACGTCGATGAGCATGTCGGCGAGGGCGCCGAGGATGTCTTGGCGGTCTTCGAGCTCGCTCATGTGTTTTTGGATCGCGATGTTGGCGACGTAGGCGACGATGCGCTTGGCCAGCTCGTTGCTGCGCTTCTCGCGTCCCATGATGCTGCCGTCGACGCCCATGGGGATGAGGTCGGGGTTGGCGAGCTCGGCGGTGACCTGGGCGACGAAGTCGATGAGGGGCAAGCGTCCCATCACCGCGCGCTTCAACAGGGTGCCCGGGATCAGCAGGCGGTTGACCTCGTTGGTGCCCTCGAAAATGCGGTTGATGCGCGCGTCGCGGGCGAGGCGCTCGATGGGGAAGTGCTCGGTGTAGCCGTAGCCGCCGAAGATCTGCAGGGCTTCGTCGATGGTGTGGTCGAGCTGCTCGGTGCCGTAGACCTTCAAGATCGAGCTCTCGATGGCGTATTCCTCGAGGGCTTGTTGGGTGCGGCGGTCTTTTTCGGCGTCGGAGCCTTGGGCAATGAAGGCGTCGATGATGCCGGTGGTTCGGTACCCCATGGATTCGGTAGCGTAGATACCACACGCAATCTTGGCGAGCTTCTGACGAATCATACCGAAATCAGCGATGGGTTTGCCGAACTGACGGCGTTCTTTGGCGTAGTCGACGGCCAAGCGCAGGGCGTATTTGGATCCGCCGACCGCACCCACCCCGAGCTTGAGCCGGCCGATGTTCAAGATGCCGAAGGCGATCTTGTGGCCCTTGCCCACCCGCCCGAGCAGCCGATCTTTGGGAATGCGCACGTTGTCGAGAATGACCTCGCAAGTAGAGCTGCCACGGATGCCCATCTTGTGCTCTTCGGCACCAATCGAAACCCCAGCGTCTTTGCGCTCGACGATGAAGCCCGTGAACTTGCCTGAGACCTTGGCAAACACAGTGAAAACGTCGGCGAATCCAGCATTCGTAATCCACTGTTTGACGCCATTGAGGACCCAGAAGTCCCCATCTTCGACGGCAGTGGTCTTGGCCGCCAGTGCGTCGGAACCAGATCCCGCTTCGGTGAGCGCATAGGCAGCAATCAGCTCTCCCGTGGCTAACTTTGGCAGATACTTCTGCTTCTGCTCTTCGTTGCCGAAGAAAACGATGGGCAGAGAGCCGATGCCGACGTGGGCGCCCATGGTGACGGCCCAGCTCGCTTGCTGCGCCATGTATTCGGTCACCAACATCGACGTCGTTTTGTCGGTGCCGAGGCCGCCGTAGCTCTCGGGGATGTCGAGCATCAAGAGCCCGAGCTTGCCCGCGCTGCGCAGGAGCTCGCCCAACAGCCCGGGCTTCTTGTTCTCGATGTCGTTCTGGCGGGGCAACACCTCGCCCTCGACGAATTGCGACGCCGTCTCGGCAAAGGCCAGCTGTTCGGCCGTGAGCTGCTCGCTGGTGAAAATGCTCGCCTTGCCCAGGGGCTCGATGAGCCAACGCCCGCCGGCGCTCGCTGTCGGGGTGTGCGTCTCGTCGTCCATGCGCGGTCCTCTTCTCGGCGTTCAGTGCAGACTCACCATACAGCGGCAGCACGCCTCAACGGACCTGCACCCCGCCCCGCGTCCCAGCAGCGGCCGCGGGCACCAGCTGGTCGAGCGAACGCGCCTGCGAGAGGTCGAGGGCCTGACCCTCCCGCAGGGCGACGACGGCGGCGTGGACGACGTCGACGGCGGCGCGGGCCGCAAGCACGGGCGAGAGATGGGCCGTGAGTCGGACGAGGTCCGTCGTTGCCAACGCTGGTCCGATGGTGGCCTTCAAGGGGCTGCCGAATTTCGGGAAGGGAGCACCGCGGGGAAAGGCGTCGAAGCAGCCGCTCAGGTGCAGGGGCAAGATGTCGACGCCGGTGGCAAAGGCGAGCTTGGCGACCAGGGGCTTGAAGGTGCCCATGGCCCCGTCTTGGCGCCGCGTGCCCTCGGGAAAAATCAACACGATGTGGCCGGCGTCGACGACGGCTTTGGCTTGCTGGAAGGCCAGGCCGGAGCCCGTTTCGCGATCGATGGGCACCAGGTTGGTCAGGTTTTCGAAGAAGGCGACCTTGAGGGGATTGCCTTCGAAGAAATAGTCCTTGGCGGCCAGAGGTCGAAGTTGTTGGGCGTAGGTGCCCAGAGCGTATTTCACCAACCCCGTGTCGAGGTGGGAGCTGTGGTTGGCCACCACGATCACATTGCGGTTGGCGGGGATGAAGGCGCGGCCTTCGATGGTGGTTTTGAAGCCCTGGGAGAACAGGTTTTCTTGTAGCAACGCGATGCCGGACCGCGCGGCCCTGATGCTCGGCGCCTTGATCACCAGCTCTAGAGCTTCGCGCAGCGGTGCGGGCAGAGGGTCGACGTCGCCTGTGTTGGCGGCTGCGTGGGCGGCCTCGCGTGCCGGCAGAGTTCGGGCCTCTTGGAGAAAGAGCTCGAGCTCGGCGACGGTCTCTTGGGTCACCAGCTGCTCGGGATCGAGCTTGCCGCCAGCCAGGGGCTCGAGCTGGGTCTGCAGCTCCACCCACATCAGCGAATCAAAGCCCAAGTCCGCCGCCAACGACGTCGACGCCTGCACTTTGCTGGGCTCGATGCCGGCGGTGCGGGCGATGGCCAGGCGCACGGGCGACAAGACGGCGACGTCGGAACCGGGGGCTTCGGCGTCTGGCAGAGCGGCGGCGCGTTTCTTCAACACGGTGTCGAGAAAGGCGCGCACTTCGCGGCGTTTGACCTTGCGCGAGGCGGTGCGGGGCAGGGCGCCTTCGTGCACTTCGACGACGGCGGGACGCTGAAAGCGGGGCAGCTTCAGCAGGCGTTGTGAAAGCGCTTGGCGGGCCTGTTGTTGCCGTTCCTCGACGCTGCGTGCGCTGCCGTTGTCGTTGTCGACGACAAAGGTCAGGGCCAGGCGCTCGCCCCCTTTGGGATCGGCGATGCCCAACAAGCAGAGCTCGGCGACGCCGGCGACCTGCTCCAGGCTCTTTTCGACGTCGTCGAGATAGATGTTCTCGCCGGCCGCGGTGACGACGACGTCTTTGGAGCGTCCCACGATCTTGACCGTGCCCTGGGCGTCGATGGTGCCGAGGTCGCCGGTCTTCAACCAGCCGTCGTTGAGCACGGCCCGGGTGGCTTCGTCGTTTTCGAAGTAGCCCTGCATGACGTTGTCGGCGCGGGCCCACAGCTCGCCCACGCCCTTGTCGTCGACGTCGGCCAGCTGCAATTCGACGCCGGGAATGGCGCGTCCGACGGTGCCCGCGGGCAGGCCCATCTTGCCTTCGGCCACCGTGAGCACCGGTGCGCTCTCGGTGAGTCCGTAGCCTTCGGCCAGAGGCAGACCGAGGCCCTGAAAGAGCTCGTGCACCGCCGGCGGCAAGGCCGAACCACCCGAGATCAAGACCCGCAAGTGGCCACCGAATTGATCGTGCACCGGCTTGAGCAAGATCTTGCCGGCCGAGACGCCGAAGCGCCGACCGATGCTCTTGTTGATCGACAGCAGACTCTGAAAGACCGACGACGCCAACGCCCCACGATCTTCTGCTTGCTTCTGGATGCGGCGTTCCAACAACTGCCACAGGGCCGGCACGCCGACGATGGCGGTGATCTTCCCCCGCTTCATGGCATACAAAACACGTTCGCCGACGACGGCATCTGGTGTGTAGATTTGAGCGCCGGCTGCCAGGGGCATCAACAAGCCACACGAGAACTCGAAGGTGTGGTGCAGGGGCAGCACCGAGAGCATGCGATCGCTGCCACTGACGGGAAAGACCGCGAGCAGTGAGCCCAAGAGCGCGCAGAAATTGCCGTGGCTGAGCATCACGCCTTTGGGATCGCCCGTGGTGCCCGAGGTGAAGAGAATGCTGGCCAGCTCCGACGACGAGGGCAGCGTGTGCTGGCTGAGATCGATGCCGGGTCCGCTGACCGCGGTGAGGTGCAGGTCGAGCACCGGCAGCACAGCGCTGGTGGGCAGCAAGCTCGCGAGATGCGAACGCACGCCCTTGTCGACGACGACGGCGGTGGGGCGGGCCTTCTTCAGCACATTGGCCGCGCCCTCCGGAGCGATGTTGGGATCGAGGGGCACCAGGGTGGCGCGCAGCAGCAGCACGCCGAAAGCGACGATGCCCCAGCTGGGATGGTTGGCGCCGGCGATGACCACGCGATGGCCGGGATTCACACCGGCTTGTTGCAAGCGCAGTGCTGCGGCGCAGGCACGCTCGAGCAGCTCGGCAAAACTCACATTGACGACGTCACTGTCTCCTGCGGCCACGCTGCCGGGGGGCAGAAAGAGCGAGAGGGCGGGTTTGCTGCGATGGCGGCGCGCGGCCTCGATCAGCAGGTGGGCGAGGGAGTCGAAGGGCGGTACGGGCTTGGTCTGCTTGGCCTGCAGACGTCGCTGGCGGCGGTGCAGCAAATGGGGGAAGTGGCGTTGCAACAAGAGCTGGCGCCAGTCGACCGCGGCCACATCGACGACGTCGACACCGGCCCGGGTGCAGGCGCTGCGCAGCCCCCGCTGGGCGAAGCGCACGTCGTCGCCGAAGAACGGCGGCGCTTGGCACAGGGCCACATCGCGGCCGGGGGGGTGGGCGAGGCCACGCAAAGACCCTTCGACCTCGGTGCCGAGGGCTGCGGCCTTGGGTCCGAGGTGGCGTCCGACGCGGGCGCTGACGAGACCGACGACGGAGGCTGCGGCCTGGGCGGCGAGATCGCTGACCTGTTCGAGTCCCGGCGGCAGGGCGCCAGCGTCGTCGACGGAGAGCACGCGCGTGAGCGCCGGCCGATCTGTGGCCTCGCGCAGGTGCAGATCGAGCAGATCGAGCAAGCGCGCGGTACCGAGTTGGGCTTTGTCGGCGGTGGCCACGTGCACGACGGAGAGTGAGGGACCCTGGCCGTGCTGGGCGATGGCGGCCTGCACGACGGCTGTGACGGCATCGGCGACGAGGTCGATGGGCAAGGCCTCGAGGCGCGCGCGCGCCAAAAAGGGCAAGCGCAGGGCTCCTTCGTGCACGCGATCCACCAGCCGGCCCAAGGCCCAGGCGCCGCCGTCGTCGCCCTGCTCTGCGTTGGTGTCGTCGTCGGCGCGGGCGATCAGCAGCGCCGGCAAGCGCAGCAGCGTGAAGCCGGGGCAACGCGCGTCATCGGCGGCGCGGCACACCTTGAGCTCCCCCAGCGCGCGCGTGAAAGCCCGCAGCGAGGTCGTCGACGCCGTCGGAAAACGCCAACCCGCAGCCCTTTCCACCAAGGCCTGTTTCAAGGCGCGGCTTTGATCTTTGACCCGGGCGTCGTCGACGGCGCGCTCGAAGCTGCTTCCAAACGAGGGACCGCCGCGCGCCACCAAATCGCTTTGCACGCACTGGCGACGGCGGGCGTCGGCGTCAGCGTGAGCGGTGCTGGCCCGGGCGAAGGCGACGCAGGACCGCAAAGTGGCGAGCTCGCGCTCGACGTCGACGTCGCTGCCTTTGACCCTGCTGCCGCCAAACCAGACCCCGCGGGGATCGACTTCGGCGATGAGGCCGCTCTTGCCGCCGGCCACGCTCAAGCGCGAGCCATAGACCAGGGGAGCACCGGCACCGTGCGCGAGTTCGATCAGGGCCGCAGTCTGGCCGAGGTCTTCGTCGACGGCGTCGTCGAGGCGTGCCGACGATCCCGCGGCGCCGCCGAGGTGCAGCACGCAGACAACGCGGCCACCGGGTTGGGGGGTGGGGTCCACGACGTCGAAACCGAGGGCGCCCAGACGTCGGGCCACCGCGCGAGCGAGGGCGTTGTCAGCGCCGTGCAAACCAGAGACGACGACGTGAGGAGCGCCGGACATCAGCCCCTTTCGACGACGACGACGCCCTCTGCAAGGGGTATCGAGGCCGAGCTCAGAACGCGATCTGTGCCTGCGAGCGGAAGCGGACATCGGGGACGCCATCGACGACGTTGGTGCCCCCCTCGATGCCCCACAGCACGTTTTGACCAAAGAGCAAGACCGTGAGGTTGCCGGCGATCTCCTGCTCGATCACGCCTTCGGCGACCTGGTTGACGATGGAGTAGCGCATCCCCGGCGACACCCGGTCCTGCAAGAGCACGCCGGCCTGCAGGAAGGCGCCGACGCCGTCTGGGCCTTCGTTGAAGGCACCGGGCACCGAGAGCACGACGGCGCCCGTGGCCGTGAAGTGCTCGAATTTCACGATGCCGTCGACGCAGAAGCGGGCGAGGGAGGTGTTCTTGACGATGTCGAAGGTGTCGAGGACCCCCAGCGAAGTCCCGAAGCGGAAACCGCCGCCGTCGACGTCGACCTCGGAGTAGGGCTTGAGGGCGGGGCTGCTGTTGAAGCCGACGCGGCCGGCGAAGGTGGGCGAAAAGAGCTTGGGCACATTGGAGATCTGGACGTTGTCCAGCACCCCGACACCGCCGTCGGGGTCGATGACGACGTCGCCGCTCACCTTGGGTTTTTCCGACGTCCCCGAAAACACGCCGGCGGACCACTCGATGCTTGGGCCCTGTTCGAGCGCGTCGTGAAGGGAGAGCCCGATGTCGCGCCCGCCCTTGAAGGTCTCTTCAGTAAGGTTGCGGTCGAAGAAGGCGAGTCGCCAATCCGAGGCCAGCTGCTGGCGCTGAAAGGGCCGCTTGTAGAGACCGGCGCGCACCACAACGCCGTCGAGGATCTTCAGATCGAGGTAGGCGTCCTTCACGAAGGCAGCGCCCCGACCGAACTCGGTCTTGAGAGCGAAGCTGATGTCCTTGGTAAAGACGTGGCCGACGAGCTCGATCTGGGCCCGCTGCACAGCAAAGCTAGCGCTCACATCCCCCGGCGCGGCAGTGAGGCTTGGCTCGACCAGGGTGAAGCGGGGTTGCACGAGCCCGCGAATGCGGAGCTTCGAGGCGCCGTCGGGCGTCCGCAGGAAGAAGCCGTCCTCGTAGCCCACCAGCGGGGGATCGGGCTTGACGTCGTGGATCGCGGCAGCATCCGGCGTCGGCGCCGCGGGCGGCTCGATCGGCGCCTTTTCGACCACGGGCTCCACCTCCACTGGTGTCGACGGGACCTCCACCGGTGCGGCGGCGGCGGCTTCGTCGGCGCGGGGCTGCTGGGCGGCGGCGGGGAATGCCAAGGCCAATGCAGCAAGGAAGGAACGAGAAATTGCAGACTTGGACCTGGCCGCAGCGGAGATCATCGTGTCGCCTCGGGGATAAATGCACATGCGGTTGCGCGAATACTCCGTGAGCCGCTCGGCAGGCAAGGCGCCCGAACCTGCTCCTGCGCCTCGGGCGTTTGGCCTTGACGACAGGCCAGCGGGCGGGCCAGATCCGTCTATCTGTGCATGCGCATAAGCGTCGAGGCCGCGATGGAAGAACACCCGTTTACGGCTGAAAACGCACCGCTGGTGTTCCGGGCCATGGCCGACGCAACGCGGCTGCGCATCCTCGATTTCTTGCTCAGCGGTGAGCGCTGCGTCACCGAGCTCTGCCAGACGCTGCAGCTCTCGCAGCCCTTCTGCTCGCGTCATCTCGGGGTGCTGCGCCACGCGCGGCTCGTCGTCACCCGCCGCGACGCCCAGCGCGTCGTCTATTCGCTGCATCCCGCCGTGCGCGCCGAGCTCCACAAGCGCTCGCGTGTGCTCGACCTTGGGTGTTGTGAAGTCCGTTTCCCCGTCCAGGACGTACCGTGAAGATGAGCCAAGCTCTCCTCAGCGCCTTTGCCCTGCTCGCGATCGCATGCAGCGGGCCAGGGGGACCCGTCGACGTCGTCGCCGCCGGCTCCAGCACCGTCCAGCCCGTCCTGGAGATCGTGGGTCCGCGCTACGAGGCGGCGCACCCCGGCGAGGTGCGGGTGCAGGTGCAATCCGGCGGATCGTCGGTGGGCATCAGCGCACCGCGGCAGGGCCTCGCCCAGATCGGCATGGTCTCGCGCGCCCTGAAGAGCGACGAGAAGGACCTGCTGTCGTTCAAGATCGGCGACGACGGCATCGCCCTCATCGTGCACAAGGACAACCCCATCGCGAACCTGACCCGGGACGAGGTGGTGAAGATCTACACCGGCGCGTCGACGTCGTGGAAGGACCTGGACGGCGTCGACCGGCCCATCACGGTGATCAACAAGGAAGAGGGGCGCTCCACCCTTGAGCTCTTCGAGAAGCACTTCGATCTCAAGGACAAATTCGTGAAGAACGCCGTCGTCATCGGACCCAACGGCCAGGCGATCGCAACCGTGGTGTCGAACCCCGACGCCATCGCCTACGTCTCCATCGGCTCGGCCGAGGTCGCGGTCGCGCAGGGAACGCCCATTCGGCTGGTGCCCCTCGACGGCATCGCCGCCACCACCGCCAACGTGAAGAACCACACCTATCCCTTGAGGCGCGAGCTCAACCTGACGACGAAGGGTGCGCCGCTGGGACACGTGAAGGGTCTCATCGACTTCATCCTGTCACCCGTTGGGCAGCAGGTCTTGGTCGAGCAGGGGTTCGTGCCCGTGGCCTCAGCGAGCCAGAGCGCGGCTGAGCAGAAATGAACGCGACCGGCGCTCGCCGCGACGCCTGGTTGACGTGGACGACACGGGCCGGCGGCGTCGTCGCCGGCGCCCTCACGCTGCTGGTATTCGTGTTCCTCGTCGGCGAAACGCTGCCCCTCTTTCTCAAGATCCCGCCGCACCATCTCTTCGTCGACGCCCGCTGGTCGCCCCGCGATGGTGAGATCGGGCTCGTGCCCATGATGGTCGGGAGCGCTCTGGTCACCTTGGGAGCGATGGTGCTGTCCACGCCCACCGGGATCGCCGTCGCCGCGCTGTCGGCGTTCTTTGCACCGCGGGGGGTCGCTGTGGTGTTGCGCGGCGTCCTGGGCATCCTGGCTGGCGTCCCGTCCGTCGTCTACGGCTTGTGGGGACTGACGGTGCTGGTGCCGCTGATTCACGCGGTGCGCGCCCCCGGCGTCAGCTTGCTGGCGGCCATCCTGGTCCTCGCGTTGATGATCTTGCCGACCATGGCCCTCCTCGCCGACGCCACCTTCCGCGCGGTCCCCGTCGACGAGATGCGCGCGGCCACCGCTCTGGGACTTTCGCGCTGCGCGGCCGTCCTCCACGTCGCACTGCCGCGCGCGCGCACCGGGCTCGTCACCGCCTCGATTTTGCAGGTCGGACGTGCCGTCGGCGAAACCATGGCCATCATCATGGTCATGGGCAACACGATCCAGGTGCCCAAGGGTCCCTTCGAGCCCGCACGCGCGTTGACCTCCCACATCGCCCTCGAAATGGCCTACGCGCTCGGAGACCACCGACGCGGTCTGTTCGCCGCCGGGCTGCTGCTGCTCGTCGTCGTCGTCGGCCTCGTTGCTCTGGTCGATCGGATCGAGTCGCGCCACAGGTTGATCGCGTGAGCCCGCTGCCGGGCCTGATGGCCGCGGGGGGCCGGGCGCGCGACCGGGTCGGCTTCGCCATCGTCTGGGCCGCCGGCAGCGTCGTCGTCGCCGCCCTTACGGCTTTGGTGGTCTCGATGCTGCGCGCGGGGGGCAGCGGGGTGTCCTTCGCCTACCTCGTGTCGCTGCCGGAGCGCGCCGGCATCGACGGCGGCATCGCCAGCGTCGTCGTCAGCACACTGCTCTTGCTGCTGGTCGCGCTCGCCGCCGCCGCGCCCCTTGGGCTGCTCACCGCGGTCTTGCTCTTCGAGGCGACGCGCACGCCGCGTACCGCCAAGCTCGTCAGCCGCTCCCTCGACGTTCTTGCCTGCGTGCCGTCCATCGTCTTCGGGCTGTTCGGCATGAAGCTCTTTTGTGAGGTGATCGGGCTCGGCTGGTCGATCTTGTCGGGCGGTCTGACCCTTGCCTGCATGATCATGCCCGTCGTCGTACGCTCCACCGAGCAGGCCCTGCGCGATGTGCCGGCGGACCAGCGTCTGGCCTGCGCCGCCCTCGGGACCAGTCGTTGGGGCGCGTTGCTCCATGTCCTCGTTCCCGCGGCGACGCCGGGCATCGTCGCGGGCATCGTGCTCGCCACCGGCCGCGCGCTCGCTGAGACGGCGGCGGTGCTCTACACAGCGGGAGCGTCCTTGCGCATGCCTGCTTCGCTCATCGATCCCGGACGCGCGCTCGCCGTCCACGTCTACACCCTGGCCATCGAGATCCCCGGCGGCGCCCCGCGAGCGACCAGCGCCGCCCTCGTGCTGCTCGTCCTGGTCGGCCTCACCAACGCCCTGGCCTACTGCGGCAGCGCCGTCTTTCGCCGTTGGCGTTTGGGGAGCGCCGCATGAACGGGGCCGTCGACGTCCCGCCGGCCGCGACGCACCGTGCGCCGATCCTGTTGGCACCTGACCCGGGCCCAAGGCTTCAGGCCTTGGAGCGCCAGAAGCTCGTCGTGCAAGACCTCCGGGTCTGCTACCGCGGGCTCCCGGCGTTGCAGGGCGTCTCCTTCTCGGCCGACGTCGGCCAGATCACCGCCATCATCGGGTCCTCCGGCTGCGGCAAGTCCTCCTGTCTGCTGGCGCTCAACCGGCTGGCGGAGCTCGTTCCAGGATCCGGCGTGGCAGGACGCGTCCTCCTCGACGGCGTCGACGTGCTGCAGCCGAGCACGAACCTGACGACGCTACGACGGCGTATCGGCATGGTCTTTCAAAAGCCAACGCCCTTCCCCCTCTCCATCGAGAGGAACATCGCTTTTCCCCTGCGGGAGCACGGCGTGCGGGGGCCGGAGATCGCTGCGCGGGTCCGGCGGGCCCTGGTCGCCGTCGGGTTGTGGAGCGAGGTCAAAGATCGGTTGCGATCGTCGGCGTTGGCGTTGTCCGGCGGCCAGCAACAACGCTTGTGCATCGCCCGCGCGATCGCTCTCGAACCAGAGGTGCTCCTGCTCGACGAGCCGACGAGCTCCCTCGATCCAGCGGCGGCTCAGCGCGTCGAGGCCTTGCTCAGCGAGCTCAAGACCAGCTACGCCATCGTCGTGGTCACCCACAACTTGCACCAGGCCCGCCGCATTGCCGACCGGACGGCGTTCTTCACCCTCGAAGACGGGGTGGGTACGCTGGTCGAGCTCGACGACACCGCCCGGATCTTTGCCGGCGCACGCGATCCGCGCACACGCGACTACGTTGAGGGACGCTTCGGATGACCCAGAAAGACCAAGCCATGCAACCGCACGACACCACGCTCGCCGCCGTGAAAGACTACTACGGGCGCGTCTTGGCCAAATCCCAAGACCTCAAGACCAACGCCTGCTGCACCGCCGAATCGATGCCGATGGCGCTGCGACCGATCGCCGCCAAGATCCACCCCGAAGTCGTCGAGCGTTTCTACGGCTGCGGCTCGCCGATCCCGCCGGGCCTCGAGGGTAAGACCGTCGTCGATCTGGGCTGCGGTACCGGCCGCGACGCCTTCATCGCCAGCGCTCTGGTCGGCCCACGGGGACGGGTCATCGGCGTCGACATGACCGACGAGCAGCTGGCGGTGGCCCGCAAACACAGCGCGCACATGGCCAGCGCCCTCGGCTATTCCCGCGAGAACACCTCGTTTCGCACCGGCTACATCGAGGACCTGGCAACAGCGGGAATCGAAGCCAACAGCGTCGACGTCGTCATCTCCAACTGCGTGGTCAACCTCTCACCCGACAAGCACCGCGTCTTGAGCGAGATCTTCCGCGTGCTGAAGCCAGGCGGCGAGCTGTACTTCAGCGACGTCTTCGCCGGACGCCGCGTCCCTCGTACCCTCGTCGACGACCCCCTGCTCTATGGCGAGTGCCTCTCGGGCGCCCTTTACATCGAGGACTTCCGCCGCGCCCTGCGAGCCCAGGGCGTGCTCGACTGGCGCACGGTCAACAAGCGCCGCATCACCATCGGCGACGCCGCCGTCGAAGGGAAGGTCGGCAACATCGACTTCTGGTCGATGACCGTGCGCGCCTTCAGGCTCGATCTCGAGGACATCTGCGAAGACTACGGCCAGGTCGCCACCTATCGAGGTACCCTGCCCGACCACCCCGCCAGCTTTCTCCTCGACGACCACCACCTCTTCGAGACCGGCCGACCCATGCTTGTGTGCGGGAACACCGCAGACATGGTTTCAAAGACCCGTTTCGCCGCGCACTTCACCGTACAGGGCGACAAGACGACCCACTTCGGGCCCTTCGACTGCGCGCCCGCAGCCGGACCGTCGTCGTCGTCGTCGTCGTTCGGGGCTTGCTGCTGATTCAGCGTTGCGCGCCTCTCGGAAACGCTTCTACCAGCGAGAGCACCACAATGGAGAGCAGCGCGCTCCCGCACAACAAGAGATAGGGGGTGGTGCCGACGAGCCCCAGGACAAGGGCGACGCCGACGTGCACTGCCCCTTCGGCCCCTTCGAAGAGCACAAGGGCGTCGATGCCGCGGCGAAGGGGTCGACCCCCAGCGCCGCCCGTCTTTGGCGTCCGACGAAAGATGTTCGACCCGACGCCGAGCGCGCCCGCCATCGCCGCCAGTGCTGCATGGGCTGACAGAGCGGCCGCAAGACCAGCAGCGAGCAGCGCGTCGACAAGCGCTTGGGTCGGCGAGCGACCGCAGCGCAGCAGCGCGAACACCACCGACGCAAACGCGGGGAGGGCCGCCAAGGCCACGGCGATGTACTCGATGCCAAAGAGCGACGACGGACCAGCGCGCTCAATGGCCGCGAGCGGCACGGCGAGGACGAGTAGTCCCAGGAGCACGAAGGTCAAGTTCTGCGTCAGCTTCATCGCAATGTCGAGCTTCTCGGCGGGTCGCCGGTCGAGGTTGATCAGGTCGCGCATGCGGACGCGCGCGGTCTGCATCGCGCCCTTGGCCCAGCGGTGTTGCTGGATCCGCAGCGATCCGATCGAGGTCGGAAGCTCCGCCGGAACCACGAGGTCCTCGAGGTAAATGAAGCGGCTCCCGGCGAACCACGCGCGCAGCGAAAGATCGAGATCTTCCGTCAAGGTGCGCGCGTCCCAGCCGCCGGCGTCGTCGATGGCCCGCCGGCGCCAGACCCCCGCGGTGCCGTTGAAGCCGAAGAAGCGGCCGGCGGCGGCACGACCGAACTGCTCGACCGAGAAGTGCGCGTCGAGCAGGGCCGCCTGGGCGCGGGTCAACCAGGAGGCGTCGCGGTTCAGGTGCCCCCAGCGCGCCTGCGCCATGTCCGCACCGCTTTCTTCGAGTGCTGGTACCGCGCGCTGGAGAAAGTCCGTCGGCGGCACGAAGTCGGCGTCGAAGATGGCGATGTACTCGCCTCGTGCGAGCTTGAGCCCGTGCCCCAGCGCGCCGGCCTTGAATCCCGCGCGCGAGCCTCGCCGCACGTGAACGACCTGGACACCGCTGGCACGCCATCGGGCGACGGCGTCGGCGGTCAGCGCCGTCGTCTGATCGTCGCTGTCGTCGAGGATCTGGATCTCCAGGTTGGGCCACGACAGCGAGCAGGCGGCATCGACGACGCGGACGCAGACGCTCGGCTCGTTGTAGAGCGGTATTTGCACGGTGACGCTGGGCTCACGCCCAGAGGTGCTGGGCACCGTGGAGAGCAGGCGGGGTTTCCGAAGGGCGGCGCAGGCCGCTGCGAGGACCACGAGACGCTGCGCGCCCCACGGGCACAGCAGCGCAGCAGCCACCGCGCACGTCACCTGAAATACCATTGCTTCGACCATACCCCGGCCTTCGGCCCGAACAGAAACGAAGAAGGCCGAGGGCCTCAAGTCAGGGGGTTGCCGGCCGCACGGCGCCGATGTTGGCCGCAACGATGCGAGCCGTCGTGGTCGCGGCGTCCAATGGAAAGCCGTGGCCGCCGCCGTCGATGGGATGGAGCGTCGACCAGGGGTAGCGCTCGTGAAAGATGCGAGCCCGTTCCGGGGGAATCTGCTGGTCGCCCTCGTCGTAGAGCTGGGCGACGGGGATGGGAGTGTCGGCGACCCGGAGCGCGGCGGCGTCGAGGCGGCGGCCGAGGATGCACTCGCGCATCGTCGACGAAATCGACTGGTAGGTGTGCATCATGCCGTCGACGACGACCTCGCGCGGCAACCGCCGCAAGAGCACGGGTAAGATGTGCGACCAGAACCGTCGTCGGCCGCAGATGCAGCTGCACATGAAGCTCGAAAAGCGCGGCATGTTGAGCATCAACCACGGCCAACCGCCGCCGCCACTGATGAGGCGGCGCGCTTGTGCGTCGTCGTCGAAATAAGGCAGAGCCAGCAAGGAGAGCGACTTCGTCTGCGCCGGCCGCCGTGCTGCTTGTTCGAGGGCGAGCATCGCCCCCGTCGAATGCCCGACCAAGTGGAAGGGTCCCTCGATGCGCGAGAACACGTCCCGTTCGAGGGCGTCGAGGTGGGCGTCGACGGTGTAGTCGATGGAGGGCCAGGGCGAACGCCCGAAGCCGAGCAAATCGGGAGCGACAAAGCGGTACGTCGACGTCGCCTTCGTGCTCTCGGGCCGGGATGCCAGGGCCGCGACGAGGGTGTGGAAATAGCGGCTGGACCCGGCCAAACCGTGCAGCAACACCACGGTCTCGTCGCCGCCGCCGCTCTTTTCCACGTAGAGGGCGCCGTCGTTCCGGCGTTGGACGTCGACGGCGGATCGGCGGCCGAGGCTCGGGTCATCGGTGCTGGTCATAGGCTCCCCCGCTGCGCGCGTGCGTTCCCAGTCCTGCCGACGCCGCCATGGCGCGGCAAGCACCGACGCTCAAGCCGTCTTCGTCGTGAGCGCGGTGCGTACGCGGTCTGCCAGGGCCTCGGGCGAGGCGTGCGCCGCCAACGCGGTGCGAAAGTCCACCCGAATGCGACCGGCAGAGATCGTCTTTTGCCCCCGCGGCATGAGCTGGTGGGCACCATCGAGGCGAAACGGGACGACGTCGAAGCCGGCGTCGGCGACGAAGCGGAAGCCGCCCATGCGAAAGGCGCCCATCGTGGCCCCGCGCGTCCCCTCGGGAAAGATGAGCAGGGCCAGACGCTCGCGCGCCAGGGCCTCGCGGGCTTTGGCCAAGTGCAGGGCGTTCTTGGCTTTGTCGCCCGCCTCGACGGAAATGTTGCCCCAACGACGCATGAGGGAGCCGTAGATCGGCAGGCGCAGGTTGCGGGCGCGCTCGAGCCCAACGATGGGGACCGGCGACGCGACACAGAGCACGAAGTGGTCGAGGGCGCTTTGGTGGTTCCCCATGAGCACGAAGGAGTCTGGACGGCTCAAATGCGCAGCGCCACTCACCTCGATGTCGATGCCAACGGCGCGAAAGAAGGTTCGATAGAGCGCTTGAGAGCATCGCCAGGCGACGGACCGCGGCAGCGTCGTGATCAGCACGAAGACGATGGGGAAGCCGATGGCGAAGAGGGCCGCCAGGACGAGGGGCGAGAGCAACTTCCTCACGACAGGATGGGCAGGGGCTTCCCGACTTTTTTCGGGGCCTTCGGTGTGAGCGGAGCAGTGCCGCGCTCGCCGATCGACAGGACCTCCATCGGGCAGACCGCAACGCAGATGCCGCACTGGATGCACGCGGAATTGGTGTTGTCCATGTCGACGCGACGTTGGGCGAACTTCTGGACATCGATGCCCATCTGGCACTGCTTGGTGCACTCGCCGCAGCCGATGCACTTGTCGTCGGCCTTGATCGTGATCTTCGAGAACCACTTCGAGAGCACCTCCATGTAGGCGCGCAGCGGGCAGAAGAAGCGGCACCAGACGCGGTTGCCGAGGTAGGGATAGAAGGCGACGCCGACGACGGAGGCCAGCCAGAAGTCGACGATGAGACCGTACCAGGCCTGCGCGAAGGTCTTGACGTTGGTCAGCTGCGCTGCCTGAAAGACCGACCAAGAATCATTGATGATCAGCAGCGTCGTCGGAATGGCGGCGAGAAAGATCACCTTGCCAGCCCACTCGGCCTTGTACGAGGTAACGCCGCGGGGTGCGAGGTGTCGCCAGAAGTCGCCGACGGTTTCGGCGAGGCCACCGCAGCCACAGAGGTAGCTGCAGAAGCGAATCCCATTCTTGCGGACATAAAGCGGGACCAGCACGAAGCTGGCGACGGCGCCGACGACCATCCAGGCAATGCCGACGCCGGAGGTGTGACCGCTCCAGGTGGGACCTTCGATGACGCTCCAGATGGAGAGAGGCCAGGGCACGGTGACCGCGTAGATCTTCCAGGGCTGGCTCATGATGAAGGGGGCGAGGATCTCCGGGATGCCGAAGAGAAACACCGACTGAAAGACCATCAGCGAGATGTAGCGGCGCTTCTGGGTGACGCTCGGGTACTTGCGATAGGCGCGCATCCCGAAGGACAGGATGAGCGTCGTGTAAATGAGGCTGCCCCAGAAGCTGGCGTCGACGGCGCGCCAACCGAAGTTCGCCTTCAACAGGGGGGGGATCATCGAGAGCGGATCGTCGGCGCCAAAGGGCCAGAAGCCGCGCTTGGCTTTCAGAACATAAAATAGGTAGGTCATGCACGCGAAGGTCAAGATCCAGCTGACGCGCTGCCAGGTGAAGGCGCCGTCCATGCGCAGGCCGATCTTCTTCAAGAAGCCCGAAGGCAGCTTGGTACCGATCAGCACGATGACGTCGTCGTTTTTGACGTCGATGGTCTGATCGCCCTTCTTCAGGACCACTTTGTCGTCGAGCACTTCGAGCGGGACGGTGCCGAGCAGCACCTTCACTTTTCCGGCGTCGGCCAGCGCCGTGAGATCGTCCTGGTTCTTCTTCTTGGCGCGGCTGAAAGTCTCGCCGCGGTAGCTCATGGTGACGTGGGCGCCGGCCTTGGCGCAGGAGATGGCGGCTTCGACCGCGCTGTCGCCGCCGCCGACGATCAGGAGGTTGTGGCCCGCGTGATCGTCGGGGTCCTTGAGGTTGTAGGCGACCTTCTCCTTGTCCTCGCCCTTGACGTTCAGCTTGTTCACCGAGCCGCGCCGGCCGATCGCCAGAATCACGCGGCGCGCTTTGTAGGCATTGGTCGCGCCAGCGTCGCCGGCGTAGCCCTCGAGCGTCTTGTGCTCGAGGTGTCGGCCGTTTTCGCCCATCGCCGTCTCGACGACGAAGTGGCTTTCCTGCTTCTTGACGTCGGTCACCTCCTCCGGCTGGTGCAACACGAGGCCTTTTTCGCTGATGGCTTCGTCCCAGCGCTCGACCAGGGTTTCCTTCTGGGCGTCGTCGAACCAGAAGTTGCCCTTGCTCTCGATGGAGCGCGGCTCGCTGAAGATGAACTTCGCCTTGGGGAAGTTCTGGATGGTGTTGAAGGGGCGTTCCTTCTCGAGCAGCACGTAGCTCAGACCGCTGGCCTTCAGCGCGAGGGCGGCGCCGATGCCCGCTGGGCCGGCACCGATGACGACGACGTCGAGGACGCCGGGCGGGGCTGGGCCGTCGGCTTTCAGCTCGGCGATGACGGTCTCGGCGATTTCGTAGCCCTGGTTGATGGCGACTTTGATGATGGGCGCATCAGCGAGATCGCCGACGACGTAGAGGCCCTTGACGTTCGACTCTTTGGTGCTCTTGAGCCAGGGCAGCTCGCGAACGCCGATCTTGGAGGAGAATTCGAACGAGACCTTGAGAATATCCGTCGACGTCATGGGCCACCCGGTCGGAGAATCCCGGCGAGATTGCTCTTGCCTCCCGGCGCACGTCAACGTCGAGCATGGACGCCGTCCGACACCTCGCCGTGTGCACCTGCAGCTACGACACCGCGCACGAATCGGTGGCGGATCAAGTCGAGACCAAGATCGCCGACCTGCGGGCAGCGCTGGTGAATGCAGACCCTCGCGTTTCTCTGTTCATCACCGACGACCCAAGCCGGCCTGGCTTCGCAGCTGCTGCGCGCGAAGGAGCGCGGCGGGCGGGGGGGGAGCTGGTGCTGGTGCCGCCTTCGGTTTCGTCGTCGAGGGGGGGCAAGGGACACGCGCTGCGCACCGCATTGGCAGCGGCGTTGGCGACGACGCCGACCCCAGGGGCCTTCGTGTATGTGAACCTCAACCTGAAGGTGCCGGCCCGCTTCATCGCCGCTGCCCTTGCCCAAGCCTCAGGCGTCGACGTCGTCGTCGGCAGCCGTTCGCCGCACGACGGGGGCTCGGCCCGTGGCCAGGGCGCGCTGGGCATGCTGAAGAGCCGCGTGTGGAGCTCGCTCGCACGGGCGGCATTGCCCCAACTGGCGGGCCCACGTCCCTCCTTCTGGGATCCAAATGCGCCGCTCAAGCTGATGAGCGAGGCCGCCGCTCGGCTGATCGTCGACGAGGGACGCATCGACGGCGTGGGCTTCGACGCCGAATGGTTGTGCCTGTGGCTGCGCGCCGGCCTGCGCGTCGAAGTCATCCCCATCGTCTGGGAGCAGCGAGCTGGCAGCCGCCCTCCCTGGGGCCTGGTGCCCGAGATGCTCCTGGAGTTGGCCGCCACCCGCCGACGTCTCAGCTGAGCGGTCAGGCCGTCGCGCCGCCGCAGGAGCTGCCCTGGCCTGCGGTGCAGCCGTAGCAATGGTTTTCGACGACGATTTCGCGCTGGTCGAGGAGCCGCTGATCCCAATCGAAGATCGTCTGAGGTGCCGCAGCGTGAACGCCGAGGTCGAGCATCTGGTTGAAGTCGCAATCGAAGAGGCGGCCATCCATGCCGACGCTGATGGTGTTCCGGCACATCACGGCGGCGACGGTGGCGGGGTTGAATGCGCTGACGAGCCGGTTCATGTAGGGCTCGGTGTTGCCCGAGCGATCGAGCCACTCGAGGTAGCGGCTGATCGGCATGTTGGTGATGGTGATCAGCCGGGTGAATTCGACGCCGTGCTTGCGCTTCAGCTGCCGCTTGAAGTCAGCCTCCATGCTCTTCTGCGGCGCCGGCAAGAACGCACCCACTGGATTCGCCACCAGCGTGAACACCAGCCCGCTGCCCTCGACGCCGTAACCGACGGCGTTCAGCGCCCGCATGGCCTCGATGCTCTTTTCGAAGACGCCGTCGCCCCGCTGCGCGTCGGTGCCGCTCTCGTCGTAGTAGGGCAGGGACGAGACGACTTCGACGCGGTGCTTGGCGAAGAACGCTGGCAGGTGCGCGTAGCGTTGGGTCCGCAGGATGGTGAGGTTGCAGCGGTCCATCACCTGCTTGCCCGCCCGCGCCCCGCGCTCGACCATCTCCTCGAAGCGTTCGTGCAGCTCGGGCGCCCCGCCGGTGATGTCGAAGGTGGGGATGCTCGAGCCCTCGAGGACCCGCAAGGTGGCGTCGACGACGTCGTCGGGCATCATCTCCGTGCGGTCGGGTCCGGCGTCGACGTGACAATGGTGGCAGGCCTGGTTGCATTTGCGGCCGACGTTGATTTGAAACACCTCGACGCCCGTAGCGCGCAGCCGCGGTCCGAACGCGGTCCCGCCAATGGCGTCGTCGAAGCTCTTGACCAAAGGCAGCGTGCGCAGGCGGCGCTTCTGCTCGTCGGTGCTGGCAAGCGGATGGCGGTCGGCCACGAGGGAAAGGCGCGTCATCGCAGGGTCCTCACATCGTCTTCTTGGTGACGATGTTTCGCATCTGTACGCCGTGCACCAGGGCAGCGCCTCCCTTGATCGCCGCGGCGACGTGGACGGCCTCGGTCATCTGGTCGAGGTTCGCCCCCTTCTCCAGCGCGTCGTTGCTGTAGGCGTCGATGCAGTAGGGACATTGCACCGCGTGGGCGACGGCCAGCGCGATCAGCGACTTCTCGCGCTCGCTCAGCGCGCCTTCGGCGAAGACGCTGCCGTACCAGGAGAAGAACTTCTCGCCGAGCTCCTTGGCGTTCTTGCCGACCTCGCCGAACTTCTTGAGATCGGCAGGGTCGTAGTAGTGGTTGTGCTCACTCACAAGCTGCTCCTGCCGACGTCGACGCCCCTTCCTCGGCGCCAGCACCGCTCAGCGGTTCTGGTCGTTGAGGGCCCAGTCGTAGGGTCGAATCTCATAGGACTTCGTCTCGGGCAAGCTGAGATCCGGGGCCTGGGCGTGGATCCAGGCGATGGGATCGTCGCCGAAGTCTGCCTTGTACCAATCGAAGATGTTGGAGAGCACGACCTTGCCGCCTTCGACGGCGACGTTGCGCGTCTCGTGGAGGAATTCGTTCCGTTCGCGATCGAGCTGGGCTTGAACGGTTCCGGCAAGGAAGGGCTCGTTGGGGAGCCGCGGGCAGCCGCCCGATGCGCAGTTCAGCGCGAAGTGCACCCGCGGGTCTTTGAACGTCGGCCGCACGATCTTGTTCTCGAGGTCGTAGAGGCTGGTCTCGCCGCCGTCGAGCTTGAACTTTGTCGTCACGAAGAAGCTGAGCTGGTCCTCGGTCACGCTCTTGATGGCCGGGTAGCGGTTGATGACGTTGAACATCGTCAGCGCGTTGTAGGCATTGATGTAATAGGCGAGCTGCGACTCCTTGGTGGCAAAGAGGTCCGGGCGGGTCTTGGGGCCGACGAGGGCGAGCGTGGCGACGAAGTGATCGAGCTGTCCCCGGCCCGCCTTCAGCTTGGCGTAGTCGACCTTGCCCTGGTCGTTGACGAGCGTCGTCGTGATTGATGTCCAGTCCGGGTAATCGAAAGCGGTGAGGGCCTTGACGTCGGCGTCGCTGACGTCGCTCTGGGCCACCTGCGTCGTCGCACACGATGCGGCGATGGCCGACAAAAGAAGAAAGGGAAGGACGGCCGACGTCTGCATGTGAGGGACTCCAGATCTGGGGCGTTATTTTTTCACGGCAGGAGCGAGGGCGAAGACGGCCAGCGAGAAGGCGATCATGACGGCATCTTCGATGGGCGTCGCCCAGGTGAGGGGGCGCGCGAGAAATACTCCGAAGCAGCCGCAATTGGGAATGTCGAGGCCCCGCAGCAGGGCGATGATCGCCCAGGCGGTAAATGAGGCGTGCAGGAGGGCCGAGACCAGCCCGGCGCGAGCCGGGCGGCGGCCCGAGAGCAGCCAGAGGCCCAGCACGATTTCGAACGTGGTCATCCCGATCGCCGTCGGCCAGTGCAAGAGCGCCGGCATCAAGCGGTAGGTGCCGATGACGTCGACGAAGCCGCCGACGTCGAGGCCCTTGCCGAGGCCGGTGCTCACGAGCACGGCGCCGACGAAGACTCGCAAGAGCTGAAACACAACCAGACGCAGCTTGCTCATGGCTTGGCCTCCCGCCGGCGCGCCTCGGTCAACAAGGACGCGAGCAGCTTTGGTCCCTCCTCTTTGAAGGCGCCCTCCAGGAGGAAGGCCGGAAAGTTGCCCCCGAGGTCGCCGTCGTATTCGTAGCTCACGGGGCACCTCGGCAGCCCGGCCAGCTCGGCGGCGAAGGTGACGGCCCATGTCGAATGTACGCGCAGGCGCACGGTTCCGTTCGCCGCCTTCGGGCCGCGATCCGAACTCCGCGCCGTCAGCGTGAACTGGGTGCTGGAGCGCGCTGCCACATAATCGACGACGTAGTCCCGGGGGGAAAACGGAAAGGGCATCCCGTGCTGGCCGTGCATGGTGAGGGCGCCACCACCGGCCCGCTCGTCGACGACGACGTCCCACCCCGTGAACTCCACCCAGCGGGAAAACGAGGGAACGTCTTGCAGAGCGGCGACGACGGCGGCGCAGTCGATGGGCAGGGTACGCGTCGCCCGGACGCGCAGGGGCCCCGTCGTCGTGGTTTGGGTCGCCACAGTGGCTTCGTCGAAGGTGCCGAGCAGGCGCCAGTCTGCTTGAGCACGCAGCGGCCCCGCACACAGGATCCCCACGGCGACGAGACGAAGCAGCGCCTGGCAGAGCCGATGTTTGCGCCATTGGCACAGCGCCGATGCGCGCATGGCAGCTATTCGGCGGCCCGATCGCGCCGGCCGATGCTCAAGAGCTCCTGTACTTCGAGGTTCTTTTTCTTGCGCAGCTCGGTCCCGTTCATCTCGCACATGGAGACCATGCGGGTCTCACCGTCGATCTCGACCGGGAGACGAAACGAGCAGGCGGCGAGCCGCTCTTGGCCCTTCTCGGTCTGGATCTCCTCCCGACTCATGAAATTGTGCACGATGAGGACGAGGGGGGTCACGCTCCACTCCCCTCCGGTGAGCACGGTTTTCACGAAGCGTGGCACCCAGTCGCGATCGAACCACGAGCGATAGGCGGAGTAGGCCGGCCACTGCCAGATGTACTTCGGCGACTTGAGGAACATGCCGAGCCACTTGCCGAGCAGGGCGGCGTCATCGACGCCGTCGACGTAGAAGCCGTTGAACGCGCTGTTCATGACTTCGTCGAAGAACCACTCGTCGACCCGCTCGCCCTCGCGCTTGATCTCCATCAGCCGGTGCTCGCCGCCGAAGCGCACCACCCACAAGAGCGACATCGTGTTGCAGTCGGGGTGCCCGAAGCTGAAGGTGTGCCGGTTGGACGGCTGCTTCATGTGGGCGCAGATGTTTCGCCAGATCTCGTCTTGCTGGTTGATCTGCTCCTTCGCCTTGGTGCGGCCGACGTCGGCCGTCGGCTGAAACGAGAACATGCGGAAGGCGTCGTTGTTGCGCTCGGCCCACGCCATGACGTCGGGGACGTCGTCGTAGTTCTGTTCGGTGATTGTCAGGCTGTGGGCCGCGTGCAGGGTCAGCCCGGTGATGCGCCGCGCCTCGCGAATCATGTTCGCGAACTGGTCGCGCAGTGGGTTCAGGTCTTGTTCGCGCATGCCCTTCTGCAGGAATTTGCGGCCGCGCTGCGTGGTGTCGATGTGGACGGAGATCTTCTGCAGCCCACCCTGTCTCATGAGCTCGTGCAGGTAGGTCGGGTCGTTCAGGAAATGCTGGCCGTGCGTCATCACCATCGGATCGAGGCCGATGTCGACGGCGTAGCGAACGATGCGAATGAGCTCTTCCCGCGGCAGCAGGGTGACTTCGCCGGCGGTGATCTGCGTGTTGGCCGACGGTCCGAGGCGGGCGCGGATTTCGTCGAGCTGCTTCTTGACCTCCTCGAAGGGGAGGGGCGGCGTGTGATTGGCTTCGTCGGAGAGGTAGCAAGCGGTGCAGTAGAAGTCGCAGCGCTCGAGCACGTTGTGGGTCGCGGCGCAGCCCGTGGAAATAACCCCCAGCCATTGGTGCTTCTGATCTTTGGCGATGGTGGGGAGCTCGTTCCAGATGCGCGTTCGCGCCTCGGCTCGTTCAGCGTCGAGCCCCTCGCGGATCGACTTCATCCCTTTCCACACGCGGCGGGCCTGGTCGAGGCGATTGCTGAGGCGATCGGTGATCATGCTTCGCTCCTTGTCCACCCGCCTAGCACCTTCGCAGCGAGGACGCATGGGCTTTGCAGGTACGACGGAGACGGCTCCTCGGCCCAGAGGTCCCGCGCTTCCATGCTAGCCTTCGCCGACCACCCGGAGACCTGCCCATGACCCGCACCGCAGCAGCCCTCGCTCTTGTTTTCGCGCTTGCGCTTCCTGCGCGGGCCTTTGACCACACGCCCCTCGACGGAATCCTGAAGAAGGCCGTCAAGGGCCGCTTCGTCGACTACGACGTCGTCGCGGCCGACGCCGAGATCCTCAAGGCCTACGTGGCGGCTGTGGCGGCGGCGAAGCCTGCGGACCTCGGGAGCAAGACCGACCAGCTGGCGTTCTACACCAACGCTTACAACGCCAACGTTCTCCTGGCTGTGCTGGACAACAGCCGCCCCAAGAGCGTCCTCGACGTCAAAGGTTTCTTCGACGCCAAAAAGTACCAGGTCGCCGGCGAGTCGCTGACGTTGAACCAGCTCGAGGAAAAGAAGATCCGGAGCAGCGGCGATCCCCGCGTGCATTTCGCGGTGAACTGCGCGAGCTACGATTGTCCGCCCCTCGCAGCCACGGCCTTCTCCGGCAAGAGCTGGGATCGAGATCTGGAGCGGCTCACCAAAGAGGCCCTCACCCGCAAGGACGAGGTCGCGGTCGACGACGCCAAGAAAGAAGTCCGCGTCGTTCAGCTGTTCGAGTGGTACCAAAAGGACTGGGGCGACGAGGCCAAAGTGCGCGCCTTCGTCGCCAAATACGTCGGCGCCGACGTCGCCGCGAAGGTCACGGATCCTGCGTACAAGCTGGGCTACCGCCCCTACGATTGGCGCAACAACGGCAAGAAGTAGCGGCCTCATCGGAGGCTGCGGGATCGAGGAGTCGGCGCGCAAAGGGCCGCGATGTTGCGCGCCGTCGCTACTTTCGCGCAGCATGGGCGCGGAGGTTGCCATGAAGATCTTTCTTGCCACCGCGCTCTTGCTCGCCCTCGGGGCCTGCCAGTCCAGCACCGCGACGACGACGACGCCCAGCGCTCCTGCGGGCAACGTGACGGCGCCAGCCGACGGCGCCAGCAGCCAACCCGCGGCGCCACCAGAGGCAGCTCCGTCGAGCCAACCCGCGACGAAATAACCGCACCCAGCGACGTCAGAAGCTGAAGCCATACAAGACGACGACGCCCGGCCCGGGATGGGGGTTGTTGGCGAAGCTCCAGAACACATCTAGGTTCAGGACAATGTTGCGCGCCGGGAAGTGCTCGCTCAGGAGCCCCGTCGACAGCCGGTGGGGTCGGGCGTCGACGGGTCCGGCGTTCAGGTCGACGAGGGTGCCGAGGGTGTACTCGCCGTACCACCACAGCTGTGCCGGTGCTCGCCCCAGCGATTTGAGCGGGGTCAGCCGGGTGAACAATGCCGTGGCCTGTTCGAGGGTGAGCTCGTCTTTCACGACGACGTTTTGCAGGTCGTCCTGTTCGACGAAGTCGCGCAGCCTCACCGACGCCGTCGACCGGCTGTAGAGCCACCAGCGCTCCAGCTTGACGTTGACCAGAGCTTGGGCCGTGAGGCGCGTGCGCCCGTGGCTGGTCCGCACCAGGTCGCCCTTCTCGCGAAAGAGCCCGCGGTCGGAGGCCGCCTCGAGCGATAGGATGAGGAGCTCGGGATGGGTGAGCCACGAGAGCCGAGCGCCGAATTCCGTTGATACGACGAGATATTGCGTAAAAGCCCCGACACGGATGTCCCCCCAGGGTCCCGCTCCGAGCAGGCTGGGGAGCAGGCCGGTATCGACGGCCAGATCGTGGCGGAGAAAGAGCCCGACGGGGTTGGTGATCACGCCTCCGCCCTGTGACTGCACGAGAGCGGGGGGCTCAGCCCCAACCAAGAACGCCAGCGCGAGCAGCATGGGCCAGGGTAGCCCGCCTGGTGAACGGGCCGGGAGGCGAGCTTATCTTCACGATCGGTCGAACCCCTCGCCGACCCGCTCGTACATCGACTGTGTTGTCTTCGTCGCAGAGCGGGGTATTTGCCCGGTCTATCCCGCTTCGAGTCTTTGAGCCGTCAACGGCGCAAAGCAGGAAGCACTTTGAGCCGTGCCAACGGCGCAAAGCAGTAGCACTCGCGCCATGCCAACGGCGCCGGGCAGGAAGAACTTTGATGCGCATTCTCTTCGTGCAGCCTGCCCCCTTCGAGCCCGGTCGCCTCGGTCTCGAAAACGCCATCTGGTTGAGCGAGCCTGCCGCCTTCACCTCGCTGGCGGCCATGGTGCCCGATCACGAATGCCGCATTCTCGACTTGCGGCTCGAGCCGGACAGCGCCCTGAACCGCGAGCTGCTGGCATTTAGACCCGACATCGTCGCCGTCTCCTGCATGACCACCGACTCCTACCAGGCGATGGCGATCCTGCAGTGCGCCAAGAACACCTTGGGAGCTGACAAGGTCTTCTGCATCGCTGGTGGTCACCATCCGAGCCTGGCGCCCTACGACTTCCACCAGGTGTCGATCATCGATGCCATCGCCATCGGCGAAGGCGAAGACACCTTTAAGGAGCTGGTCGCTCACCTCGACCAGGGGGGCGCACGGCGCAAACTGCAGCGGATCGACGGTCTGTGCTTCTTCGACGGCGCCGAGTGGGTGACGACGACGAAGCGGGCGCAGAGCCGCAGCATGGATTCCTTCCCGCTCCCCGATCGATCCCTGCTGAAGAAGTACTCGGGCAGCTATTTCTTCATGAGCGCCATGCCCATGGGCTCGTTGTCGACGTCCAGAGGCTGCGCCTACGACTGCAACTTCTGCGGCATCTGGGAATTCTACGAAAAGAAGGTGCGCTTCCTGTCAGCCGCCCGCATCTGCGATGCGCTCGAGGCGATGGACGAGAGCTTCGTCATGTTCCTCGACGACAACTTCTTGACCTCGCAGAAGCGGCTGGAGGAGCTGTGCGACGAGATCGAGCGTCGCGGCATCCGGAAATTGTACGGCGCCCAGGGACGCGCCGACTTCGTCGTCAAGCACCCCGAGCTGATGGCCCGGTTGCGCAAGGCCGGCCTCACCCTGCTCATCTCTGGCTACGAGACCAACGACGAGCAGGGCCTCGCGGCCCTCAAGAAGTCCAGCGTCGCCGACGCCAACAAGATCGCGGCCAAGATGCTCAACGATCTGGGCATCGCCATCTTCGGCATCTTCATGGTGCGGCCCGACTTCACCCACGCCGATTTCGACTTTCTCTACCAGTCCATCGACGAGATGAGGATCACGCTCCCGATCATCACCATCCACACGCCGCTGCCGGGGACACAGTTGCGCAAGCTCGCCCAGGGCAATCTCTTGACCGAGGACGTGCGCTTCTTCGACCTGCTCCATGCCGTGACGCCAACGACGTTGAGCCGCGAGGAGTTCTACACGCGCTTCACCGAGGGCTGGGCCAAGCGCGAGTGGAGAAATGCGCCCTTCCTCGATTTCGTCAAGAAGCGGCCTGACTTCATGAAAATCACCTGGCGCGGGCTTATCCACCTGACGCAGATGTTGGTGCGCTACCGGCCGGTAGCGACGTCGCCGGAGTCTCATCTGCGCGATGAAATCGGCATCATCCCGGCCGATCTCACGGTCTTGAACGCCCGCGAGAAAGCCACCGACAAGGCCCCGATCAAGACGGCGCCGCTGCCGTCGTCGTCGAAGGGCTTGCGCATCATCAGCGATCAGGCGGCGGAATAATCATGACCAAGAGTGCTGCGACCTTTCTGCGGGATCTGCGTGACGAGGTGGAGTCACACCCAGGCACCAACCACATGTTCCTCTGTCGCCTCGCCTGGGTGCCGTTCACCCGCGAGGACTATTTGGTGGCGTCGACGCAGCACTATCCGCTCGTGGGTACCTTTACCCGCTACCTCGAAGAGCTGCTGCTGCGGGCGCCGACGTCGGAGGCCAAGAGCTGGTTGGCCAAGGTGCTCGTCGACGAATACGGCGAGGGCAGTGATGGCAAGGACCACCGCACCCTCTACCGCGAGTACCTCGTGGCCGCCGGGCTCCAGGGTTTCGACGACCTCGACACGCCCCTGCACAAGGATGTCACCGCCTTCGTGTTCGAGCACCTGCGCATCGTCAAAGAAGAGCCCTTCCTCGTGGGGCTCGGCGCCGTCGGCCCGGGGCACGAGTGGAGCATCCCCAAGATGTTCCCGCCCATCATCCAGGGTTTGCGCAAATCCGGCTTTTCCGAGAGCTCGATCGTGTATTTCACCTTGCACGCCCTGCAGGACATCGATCACGGCCGCTGGCTCGAAGAAGCGCTGCTGCTGAACGCGTCGACGTCGAAGGCGCAGCAGGAGATTCGTCGGGGGACTCTGCTCTCGCTCGAGGCCCGCGAGCGCTTCTGGTCCGGCGTGCAGGACAAGGTCACGCGTTGGCGCCAACCCCAAAACGTGCACCTGCGCACCCAGGCCCGGGGCGAGCGCTTCTCGCTGCGCAGCATGGCCAAGGAGGGGCTCAAGGATCAGCTCGTTCGGCTGCGTCCCCCCGCCCAAGAGCTGACGCTGCGTCAGCTGCGCGCGATGACCGCCGTCGATAAGGCGGCGTGAGGTGCGCAGACGTGACGTCGTTCTGGGGCTGCCTGCATTGGGGCTGGCGGCGTCGGTCGGCTGTGCTCATGAAGCCGTGAAGTACTCGACCCGTCCCGAGCGCTTTGACCGTGACGGCATCTTCCATGTCGGCAATTCCACTCACTTGATCGTGCTCGGCGGCGTGCACGTGCTCACCGATCCCTGGCTCAAGGACCCCGCCGACAAGATCCTCCAGCATCGCATCCCCCCAGCCGCGCTGCCCATCGACGTCGACGTATTGCTCTTGACCCACGAGCACGAGGACCACTTCGACGTCGAAGCCCTGGCCCTGGTCGACAAGAGGGCCGTCGTCGTCGTCCCCACCTGGCTCGAGGCCCGCACGCGGGCGCTCGGCTTTCAGGATGTGCGCGCGGTGAAAGCGGGCGACCGGCTGAACGACGTCGGCGGGTTGAGCGTCGACGTCGTCCGCGCCCGACACGACGTCGACGAGGTGGTCTATCGTTTCGGCGACGACCACCGCCGGATCTTCTTCGGCGGCGATACCTTGCCGACCCCCGAGATCACCGCCCTGGCCACTGCTGTCGATCAAGGCGGCTGTGACTTCGCCATTTTGCCGGCCGACGCGGGGGCCCTGATGGGCACGCGCAGGGTCATGAACGTCGACGAAGCCCTCGCCATGGCCACGGCCTTCGGCGTCGACCAGGAGGGCAAGGGCTGCATGCTCACCCACCACGAGTTCGAGCTGACCTCGGCGGTGTGGAGCCTGATCGTCGACGTCAAGCCCGTCGACGTCTCCCGGCTGCCCTCGTGGTTCACCGCACCCGCACCTGGCCAATTCTTGTCCTTTCCCTGGAGCTCGCCGTGAAGATCCTCTTCGTTTCCACGCAGAAGAACGCCGATCCCAGCGAGCGCGAACTCTACGAGCTGGATTTCCTCATCGACATCCTCGGCTACCAGCGCTCCCTGGTGGACCTCGGGATCCTCACCGCCGCCGCCGCCACCCCTGCGCACATCGAGGTGCAGATGGTGGACGAGTACGTCGAGGAGATCCCCTACGACACCGACGCCGACCTCGTGGCCCTGTCGGCCAAGACCTCGTGCGCACCCCAGGCCTACGCCGTCGCCGACCGCTTCCGGGCCAAAGGGAAGAAGGTTGTGCTCGGTGGCATCCACGGATCGCTGCGCACCGAAGAGGCGCTCGAGCACGTCGATTACGTCGTCAAAGGCGAAGCCGACGTCACCTGGCCCGCCTTTCTCGCTCTCTTTGAGAAGGGACAAGCGCCGCAGGTCATGGCCGACGGCGGCTACCCGCCCATGGACGCCATCCCGATCCCGCGCTGGAACGAGCTGCCGCACAGCAGCTTCATGTTTCACCAATTGCAAACCACGCGCGGCTGTCCGTTCATGTGTCGGTTCTGCAGCGTGCCGACCATTTCGGGCAACACCTTCCGCTTCAAACCCATCGAGAAAATCGTCGAAGAAATCACCGCGTTTCCAAGCCCAGGACCCATCAAGAAGATGTCCAAGCCGATGTACATCGTCGACGACAACTTCTTGTCGAAGGTGCAATACACCAAGGACCTGCTCAAGGCGCTGATTCCCATGAATCAGGCCGGGAAAGTCCCCGGTTTTTCGGCGGAGACGACCTTGAACGTCGCCCTCGACGAAGAGCTGCTCGATCTGCTGCGCGACGCCGGCTGTCAGACCCTGATCATCGGCTTCGAGAGCATCAGCGAAGCGACCCTGCTATCGATGGACAAAAAAGTGAATTTCTGCATGCCCTTCAGCGAGGGACTGAAGCGCATCCACGACCGCGGCATCGAAGTCATGGGTAACTTCATCGTCGGCTTCGACACCGACACTTTGTCGGTCTTCGAAGACACGCTTCGTTTCGTCGAAGAAAACAACATCGTCTATCCCTTCTTCTCCATCCTGACGCCGATGCCAGGCACCAAGCTGCATGAAGAATTCAAAGACGCCGGCCGCCTCGATCACACCGATTGGAGCCGCTACGACACGCGCCACGTCGTCATGGAACCCAAGCACATGACCCGCGATCAGCTGATGGACGGCTACTGCTACCTCTACGAACAGGCCTACGGCAGCGAAAGAGCCGTGCGCCGCCTCGAGCGCTACTGGACCAAGGTCAAGCACCGGGCGTCGTCGTCGACGGAGCGCCTCTATCTCGATTTCCGCCTTCTGGTCTCAGGCGCCATGAACAAGGGCTCGCCGGCGTTTCAGGGCTTTGCCCGCTCGGCCTGGACCCGCGCGAAACAACATGGAAGCGCCGATCTCGGCCAATTTCTCTACTGCTTAGACTCCGCACACTTCGCCGATTTTCTCGTGAAATACCGCAGCGCCGACTACGCCGCCCACGCCGCCCTCTTCCTCAATCCCCCCGAGGTGGAGCCCGAGGAAGCACCGCAGCCGTCGTCGTCGGGGCCCCAGCCCGAGCTCATTCAGCTGGGCAAGAAACAGTGGGAGAGCGATCGCACCAAGAAGCGCAGCGCCGGCGCGCGGGTGTGATCCCGCGTCCGCTTGATGTTCGACCGCGTTCCGAGATGGGAAAGATGCGGGATGATGCGCGTGAAGCGCGCCCGCGGAACGCGGAGTTGGTGGGGGGCCCCGCGTCCGGCTCTGCCGGCGCGGGGGGAGGTCTGCACCAGACCTCCCAGAAGAGCATCCCCGAGGGAGATGAACGAGACCGCTCTGCGGTCGAAGTTCAGCGAGATCGGGGATTATCCCGCGTCCGCTTGATGTTCGACCGCGTTCCGAGATGGGAAAGATGCGGGATGATGCGCGTGAAGCGCGCCTGCGGAACGCGGAGTTGGTGGGGGGCCCCGCGTCCGGCTCACCAGACCTCCCAGAAGAGCATCGAGACCGCTCTGCGGTCGAAGTTCAGCGAGATCGGGGATTATTCGTCTTCGTCGCTGACGATCTTGTCGCAGAGCAGCACCTTCGGCACGCCAAAGCCCTCTGAACAGTTGAGCCCGCACTCGTAGGCCCCGCCCCGGCCGGCGGCAGGCATGACGACCTGCAGACAGGCCTCGACGCTGCCAAAGTTGCCCATCCGCTTGTGCGTGTGGCGGTTGGTTTTGTCCGGATACACCGTGCCGAGCCACGGGCCCTGCTTCGCGCAAGAAGCAAGGATCATGAGAAGCAGCAGTCCCGAAAGCGTTCTTTTCATGCGTGAATGATCCGCGGGTGTGATCCCGAGGTTAGCATTGGGAGGAGACGCAGGCAAAAAGTTGAACGCCAGATCTGCAGGATCGCCCACAGGGGCGGTTGCGAAGGCGACGTCGACGCTGCCGTCGCGCTATTCAGGCACCATGCGTCACTGGCTCCTGGTCGTCGTGCTCTTTGCCGGCGTGGCGAACGCCGGTCGAGAGCAGCATAGCTTCGCCCTCGGCCCCGACGTCGCCCGCACACCCCTCACCGGCCCGTGGCTCTTCCACCCGGGCGACGATCCTGCCTTCGCCGCCGTCGATGTGGACGAGAGCGGGTGGGACAGCCTGCCCGTGCCGGGGGCGTGGAGCGAGCAGCAGGCGCACGCCCCGCCGAGCGGCTTCGGCTGGTACCGCGCCGTCGTCGTCGTCGATTGGATGCGGGGCGCCACCGCCCGTCCCGAGGCCCAGGCTCGCTGGCAGCAGTTGCAGCCCGCCTTCGCCTTGCAGGGCGCCGGCAACACCTGGGAGCTCTTCGCCGGCGGCCGGTCCCTCGCGGCCCACGGCCGCCCCCCGCCCGAGCTCGAGCTGCGCTACCCCGAGCCCCGATCGATCCCCATTCCCGCCAGCGCCGTCGACGACGACGGCCGCCTCGTGCTCGCGCTGCGGGTCTGGGTGTCGCCCGACTTGGCCCGGGCTTTCGGCAGCAAGGCCTTCGGCGTCGACGGCATCACCGACGCGGTTTGGCTCGGGCGCCACGCCGAGCTCGAAGCAGAGATGGATCGCATCCGCCTGAAACACCAGCACGGCCAAACCCCCACCGGTCCATTGGGCGCGATCCTGGTGTTCATGGGGCTCTATCACCTACAGTTATTTCGTCGTCGTCAAACACTGAAAGAATATCTATGGCTGGGACTGTTGCTGATCGTGATCGGCCTGGTGTCGACGATGCACACCTGGTGGTGGGATCCGGTCACCACCGACGAAGTGGTACGCATCAAGATTTCGCTGGCCGCTGGTTGTTTGATCGGTGTCTTATTCATCCAATTTCTCTGGCCATTTCTTGGCCGAGATTTGAATCGCTTTTGGCGCGGCTATCAAGTGGCTCAACTTTCGCTCTTCGCGGCGACCATTTTTATCCCTGGCCTGTGGTTTGCGTGCGCGACCACGCCGCTGCGCAGCCTGAGCTGGCTCCCCTGGGTCTTGATGGCCTGCGTCGTGGTGTTGCAGGCCGCCTTCAAGGGTGACGACGAGAAGAAGGCCGAGGCCCGCACCATCGTGCTCGGGCTGGTCACCTGCATGCTCGTCTTTTCGGGGACCATCTTGCAGACCTTGGGGATCATCGAGAAGCGGCCCCTCGACAACGCGCTGCTGGAGCTCACCGGCGGCATGACCATCTTCATGCTCTCCATGGCCGTGTCTTTGAGCAACTGCTTCATGCGGGTCTACAACTCCGTCGACGAGCTCAACCGCGATCTCGAGGGCAAGAACCGTGAGCTGCTGCGGCTCGACAAGCTCAAGGACGACTTCCTGGCCAACACCTCGCACGAGCTGCGCACGCCTTTGAATGGCATCATCGGCATCGCCGACTCCCTGCTCGACGGGGTCGGCGGAATCTTGCCCGAGGCGGTGAAGAAGAACCTGATTCTGGTGCTCAAGAGCGGCCGACGCCTCGCGACTCTCGTCGACGACATCCTCGATTTCAGCAAGATGAAGAGCGGCAAGCTGAGCCTGAGCCCCCACGCCGTCAGCGTCGTCGCCGTCGTCGACTTGGTGCTCTCGTTGGGCCGCGCTCAAATCAAGCCGCGCCAGCGGCTTGAACATCAAAACGGTGAGAACAAGCCGGTCGAGCTGCTCTCGAAGGTCCCTGCCGACTTGCCCCTGGTGAGCGCCGACGAAGACCGCTTGGTGCAGATCCTCACCAACCTGGTGGGCAACGCGCTGAAGTTCACCAGCGCCGGCAGCGTCGAGGTCTCCGCCCGCGTCGACGGTGCGCGCGTCTTCGTCACCGTCGCAGACACCGGCATCGGCATTCCCAAGGCCGCCCAAGCGCGCATCTTCAACTCCTTCGAGCAGGCCGATGGATCGACGGCCCGCGAGTACGGCGGCACCGGCCTCGGCTTGTCGGTGAGCAAGGAGCTGGTTGAGCTGCACGGCGGCACCCTCACGGTGGACTCCGAGCTCGGCAAGGGCTCTCGTTTCACCTTCAGCGTCGCTGTGGCCGCCGAAGGCGAAAAGCTCGAGCGCTCCGGACCCGCGCGCACCAACCGCCTGCGAGCGGCCGAAGCCGAGAAGGCCTCGGCCGACGCCGCTGGTCGCGAAGCGCTCGTGGTGCCCGCACCCACGCCTGCGCTGTCGGGTGCCGATGCCTTCCATGTGCTGATCGTCGACGACGAACCCATTAATTTGGCCGTGCTCGAGAACCACCTCGCGCTCTCGGGTCAGGCCTTGCAGCGCGCAGAGGTGCGGCGGGCGGAATCCGGACGCGAGGCCCTCGACGTCATCGCCGGCGGCTACCGCCCCGATCTGGTGCTGCTCGACGTCATGATGCCGGGGATGTCGGGCTACGCCGTCTGCGCCGACTTGCGTGAGCGCTTCCCCGCCTCCGAGCTGCCCATCGTGCTGGTCACCGCCAAAAACCAGGTGAAGGACCTCGTCGACGGCTTCTCCGCCGGCGCCAACGACTTCCTCACCAAGCCCGTCGCCAAAGAAGAGCTGCTCACGCGCCTGCGCACCCACCTGTCGCTGGCCCGCATGAACGTCGCCAGCGGCCGCTTCGTGCCCCGCGAGTTCTTGCGCATTTTGGGGAGAGAAAATCTCGTCGAAGTTCGGCGTGGTGATCATTTGGAAAAGGAGATGTCGATCCTATTTTCCGATATCCGATCGTTCACGACGCACGTCGAGGGAAACACCGCGGAGCAGAATTTCCGCTTCATCAACAATTATCTGACGCAGATGGAGCCGCCGATCCAAGCTGAAGGTGGATTCATCGATAGCTACATCGGTGATGCCATCATGGCCCTCTTCGCCGGCGGCACTGGCACGGGGGCTCGTCACAGCGCCGACCAGGCGGTGCGCGCGGGCATCGGCGATCTGCGGGCGCTGGAGCAGCACAATGTCGAGCGCCTGCGCGCTGGCGACAAGCCGCTGGCCGTGGGCATCGGCGTCAACACCGGTCGGCTCACCCTGGGCACCATCGGCGGCAAGAACCGCATCAATTGCGGCGTCATCGGCGACAGCGTCAACCTCGCCGCCCGCGTCGAGAGCATGACCAAGATCTATGGCGCGACCTTTCTGATCAGCGAGTTCACCCACGATGCCCTTGTCGACAAGAGCGCCTACGCCCTTCGCGTGGTCGACCGGGTGCGGGTCAAGGGCAAGACCAAACCAGTGACCGTCTACGAGGTGCTCGACGGCCTGCCGCCAGCGGCCCGCGACCGGCGCTTGGCCAGCCGCACGGTCTTTGTCGAAGGCTGGAAGCTCTTCCAAGAGCGCGACGTGAAGGGGGCCCTCGATCGTTTTCAGCAAGCTCACGCAACCGCCCCCGACGACGACGCTGCTCGGCTGTGGATCACCCGCTGCGAGCAGACCTTGATCGAGGGACTGCCGCCAAGCTTCGACGGCGTCGTCGAGCTGAAGAGCAAGTGAGGCGCACCTTGGTTGAAGCGTTGATGTTCATGACGCCGGCGCGTCTTGAGACCGTCGTCGAGTGGTTGCGCGGCATCCACATCGCTGCCGGCGTCGTCGCCCTGTGTTCGTTTGCGCCCCCGTTGGTGGTGCGCAAAGGCAACGCGCTGCACCGGCGCGCCGGTTGGGTCTTCGTCATCGCCATGGGCGTTGCCTCCGTGCTGTCCTGGGCCATCGCTCCCCTGCGGATGCTGCAACGCCCGGAGGCGCAGTGGCCGTCGTCGCTCTTCCTCGCTTACGTCGGCTTGATGTCATTCACCGCTGCCGTCTACGGCGTGCGCATCCTGGGTCAGAAGGCGCGGACGTCGACGCACCCGCTCGTCGTCGACTACGTCCCTGCCATCGCGCTGGTGCTCGCGACCGTGCTGATGGCCGCGTACTCTTGCAGGGTCGGATTCACGCTCGGCCTACTCTTTTCGGGCTTGGGCCTGCTGACCGCCGTCCCGCAGCTGAAGACGCTGTCGCGCGCTCCGCAGACGCGGCGCTTCTGGCTTGAAGGCCACATCGGCGCCATGTTGATCGCCTGCATCGCCACGTTGACGGCCTTTCTGGTCAACACCGCCGGACGCTTCACCACCGGCAGCGCCACCACCGTGATGTGGTTTGTGCCGACGGTGGTGTTGGTCCCCTTGATGATCCGCTGGCAGCGCAAGCCGCCCCCCGTCGTCGACGGGTAGAGGACGCCAGGGGATCGGCGCCGCCCGTCATCCGCCTCGCGTTGCTTCACTCCAGGGGATTCGTGACCCCGTCGGCGGCCAAAGATCCGCCGGCCGCGCCCAGAGCACCGCCGACGGTGGCGCCACCAATCCCGCAGAGCGCCGCCGCGCAGGCCCACAAGCCGGCGGCCACCCCCAAGCCGATGGCATCGCCCAGGCCCTTCGGGGTTGTGCGCATGATGCTCGTCGCCTCCATGCTCGCTGGAGCGGCGGCAGCCATGCCACCAAAGAGCGCGCCGAGGGCAGCACCGACGAAGGCGGGCAGGGGCTGCGCGTCGACGGTGGCGGCTCCAAGGGCTGCTCCAGCGCCAGCACCGACGGAGAGCGCAGCCAAACCAAAGGCTGCGCTCGTTCCGAGATCCGTCGGAGGCGAACTCTTGCCAACCACCGCCGCCGTGGCCAGGGTGGTGAACGTCGCAGCGCCCACGCCCGCAATCGCCCCGGCGGCTGCGGCACCAGCGTGGTCACCAACGGAGTGCGGCCTCGTGAGCGTGACGTCGTGGCTGGGCGAGGACGACAGGGCCGCGGTGAGCAAGAGAACATGCATGTCGGCCGCTGTGCAATCGACGGACCCGCCTCAGCGCAGCAACGCAACCAGCAGCACGTCATCGCTCCCGTGACATGGCAGTCGCGGTTTGCCGCCGAAAAGCTCTCGCCGATCAGCGCACGAAGAGCGGCGCCAGTGCGTGGGGATCGTCGCTCATGAGGCCGTCAGCGCCGCCGCCGAGCAGACGGGCGCCCTCGGCTCTGTCGTTGATGACCCAGTAGTCCACCGCGATCTGTAGGGCGTGCATCTTGTCGATGAAGGCCGGGCCATCAAGACGCAGCCAGCCGGCGTGAACGGGCAACTGCACCCGCTGACCCCGGGGACGACGACGACGCAGCAGCGCCAGCGGCAGCAAGCGCAAAGAGGCGACGTCGCGGCGGGAGAAGCCGATTTGCCCACCCCAGGAGGAAGCGCGCACCGCCGCCAAAATGTCGTCGTGAAAGCTGGTCAAGAGCACCCGCTCCGCTGCACCCAGCGAGGTGACGACGTCGACGACGCGGCGCACGGCCCGGGGATCGGGCGACTTGACGTCGATGTTGATGGGGATGCCCGGAAAGGCCTGCAACACATCGGCGAGGCGCGGGATCGTGAGTCCCCGTCGGGCAAAGGAACGAGCGCCGGCAGCGTCGAGGAAGCCAACGCCTGGGTCCCAGGTCTTGAGAGCGGCAAAGGGGGTGGCGGCGACTTTGGCTGGCACACCGCACATGCGGCCGCCGTCGTCATCGTGCATGACGACGACGACGCCATCGGCGGTGAGCTGCACATCGAGCTCGAGGGCGTTGGCGCCGTCTTCGATGGCGGCGATGAAGGCCGGCACCGTGTTCTCGGGACAGCGCAAGTTGGCGCCGCGGTGACCAAAGAGCAGAGGTCGGTCGGCAAAGGTGCTCACGACGCCTGCCTGGGCTCGAGAGCGTGCAAAAGAGAAAGCAGCGCGCGGCGCGGATTCACCGATCCCAGCACCGCGCCGACGACGGCGACGCCGACGGCACCCTGGGCCAGGCAACTGGTCGCATTGCCGGCGTCGATGCCACCCAGGGCAATCACCGGCCGTCGGTGTCCCCGCAAGGCCTCGATCCCCAAAGTGGGGCGGGAGTCTCCCGACTTCGACGTCGGCGCGAACACCGGGGACAGAGTTGCGTAATCGCTGACGCCTTCGTCGAGGTCGTCGCCAGCGTGCCGCGAAATGCCCAGCAGGCGTCCGGCGGGCATCTGCAGGCGAGCCAGGCGTGGTGACGACGTCGACGGCAGGTGCACGCCATCGAGCCCCAACGCTCCGACCAGGCGCGCATCGGTGTGGGCCAAGAGCAGGGCCCCGGCGCGGCGGCAGATGGGCAGCAGCGCCGCGCACAGACCGGCGGTATCGCTGTGCACACCAGACTGGCTCTTGCGGCGGGCGACGACGGCGACCGCCCCTCCCAGAACGACGTCGTCGAGCATGCGGGCAATGGTGGCCACGACGCCGCCGCTGCGACACGCACCCTCGTCGGTGATGACCAACACTCGCGGCAAGTCCATGGGCCAAGCGTGCTCTCGACGGGTGCTGTTTCACAATCGAAAAAAGAAACGCCGCATCACTGCGGCGTCTCTGTGTGTCTCGGGAGAAACGACCTATTCGGCCGCAGGCGGCGCCGCCTTCGACGAACCGAGCTGCACCAATCCACCGCTGCTGGCGACGTCGTTTTCGCTGACGCAGCCCTCGCCCTTCTCTTTGGAAAGCAGCGCGAGCGGCGCCAGGGCGTTGGCCTCGGCCATCTTTTTGATGTCTTCGCTGATGCGCATCGAGCAGAACTTGGGACCGCACATCGAGCAGAACTTCGCCGTCTTGAAGTGCTCGTGATCAAGGGTTTCGTCGTGGTACTCGCGCGCCCGCTCGGGATCGAGGGAGAGCCGGAACTGCTCGCTCCAATCGAAGGAGTAGCGCGCGCGGCTGAGGGCGTCGTCGCGGTCGCGGGCACCCTTTCTGTGGCGGGCGATGTCGGCGGCGTGGGCGGCGATCTTGTAAGCGATCATGCCGTTGCGCACGTCTTCGGCGTTGGGAAGGCCGAGGTGCTCCTTCGGCGTCACGTAGCAAAGCATCGCCGTCCCGTACCAACCCGCGAGAGCCGCACCGATGGCACTGGTGATGTGGTCGTAGCCGGGCGCGATGTCGGTCACGAGCGGTCCGAGCACGTAGAAGGGCGCTTCATGGCACCATTCCATCTGCTTCTTCACGTTCATTTCGATCTGATCCATCGGCACGTGACCGGGACCTTCGACCATCACTTGAACATCGCGCTCCCAAGCCTTCTTGGTCAGCTCGCCCAAGACCTTGAGCTCGGCGAATTGGGCCTCGTCCGACGCGTCGTGCAAAGAGCCCGGGCGCAGGGCGTCGCCGAGGGACAAGCTCACATCGTATTTGGCACAGATGTCGAGCACCATGTCCCAGTGTGTATAAAGCGGGTTCTGCTTGCCGTGGTACATCATCCACTGAGCCATCAAAGAACCACCGCGAGAAACAATCCCCGTGATGCGGTTCTTGGTCAGGGGCACGAACTCCCACAACATGCCGGCGTGCAGCGTCATGTAGTCGACGCCCTGCTTGGCCTGCTCCTCGATGACGTTGAGAAAGTCCATCCACGACAGGGCCAGGGGGTCGCTGACGTTTTCGATGGCCTGGTAGATCGGCACCGTGCCGATGGGCACCGTCGACGCCCGCAGGATGGCCTCGCGGATCTCGTGGATGCGCTTGCCCGTGGAGAGATCCATGACGGTGTCGGCGCCGTACTTCACCGAGAGCAGCAGCTTGGCCACTTCTTCTTCGATGCCGGAGGTGACCGAGCTGTTGCCGATGTTCGCGTTCACCTTGCAGACGCTGGCGATGCCGATGGCCATGGGCTCGAGCTCGGTGTGGTTGACGTTGGCCGGGATGATCATGCGGCCGCGGGCGACCTCGCTGCGCACCAGCTCGGGCTCGAGCTGCTCGCGGCGGGCGACGAAGGCCATCTCCTCGGTCACCATGCCTTCGCGGGCGTAGTGCATCTGCGTCACGTTCTTGTGAGCGGCGCGCTTGCCGATCCAGGCAGAGCGCACGTCGGGAGCGCGCGAGAGGGCGGTGGCAGGGAGCTGGGTCGTCGACGTCGTCTCGGCCATGGGTTCCTCCAAAGTACTTCCTGCTTTATTGAGCCGTTGGCACGGCGCACAGGGCAGATGGCGCGGAACATCGCCGAAGCCGACGCTGGAGGACAGCCCGTTTCGCATCCCCGCTCGAAAAAGTTCGCCCCTGGCCCCTGACGACGGGCGCGCGCCGTGGCACCAGGTTCCATGCGCTCTCCCTTGGCCCTCGTCGTCGTCGTCGCGCTCGGCGCTTGCCCCCTTCCCCCGGGCGGCGAGGGCGACGGAGAGGGCGACCCCGGCGAAGGCGAAGGCGAAGGCGAAGGCGAAGGCGATGTTGGCGAAGGCGAAGGCGAAGGCGAGCAGGCCTGCGGTGACGTCGTCGTCGTCGGTACCAGCATCCTCAACACCGAGGGCCTGGTCGTGGCGCGCGACGGCACCCTGTACTTTTCGCAGAACGAGGCCGTGGGACGTCGCACGCCCGACGGTGCGGTCCTGCCGGATTGGGTCTTGGTGCCCGGCGCCTCGACCCTGTGGGGCGTGATGCTCTCCCCCGACAACCAGCGCCTCTACGCCGCGTCGCCGTCGACGAGCAGCATCTTTGTCATCGACACAGTCACCGAGTCCATCGACTTCGAGCTCACGGATTTTCAGGGCCCAAACGGGCTGACCATCGATGCCGCCGGCACTTTGTTCGTCGCCGACTTCTTCGCCGACACCGTCTACGCCCTCGACGTCGGCACTTCGGCGGCCACCACCACGACCACCGTGGTGACGACGGAGATCGTGACCCCCAACGGGGTGCTGGTCGACGGCGACGACCTCTTGGTGCTGGGCTACAACGACGGCGTCCTGCACCGGGCCGTGGGCGGGCGCATCGGGGCGGCCAGCTCCCTCGTCGACGAAGTTAGCGATCTCGGCAACCCCGACGGCATCGTGCGGGCCGCCGACGGCTCCCTCTTCATCACCGACAACGGCAACGGCCTGCTTCTGCACGTCGAAGACGGCGTCGGCGTTGTGGTGCGCCAGGGCATTCCGGCCGCCGCCAACCTCGAATTCGGCACAGCGCCGCTGCGCTGCGATCGGCTGATGGTGACCTCAGCCCAATCCCTGGCCGTCGTCGACGTCGGCATCGGCGGCGCGCCGGTGGCTTGGCGGTAGGCCTGACGGTTGGTCAGGGCGTCACCGCGATGATGGCGCCCTGCGCGAAGTCAGGCACCACCAGCGTCCCGTCGCTCTCGAAGGCGCCGCTCAAGGCAAAGGCCGCCGGCCCGCCGCCGCCACCACCCCCACCGCCGCCCCCCCCGCCACTGCCTCCGCCGGGCGCAGTCACCAGGGTGCTGCCGAAGGGGGCGAGAGCGCCGGCGACGGGGTCGATCTCGAGCACGGCGCCGATGCCGCTGCGGATGGTGAACACGCGTCCGGCCGGCGAGACCAGCAACGGCCCACCGCCAAAGGCTGCGCCGGCAATGAGGCGGGAGGCCACTCCTCCGGCCCCCGCACCCACGGTTTGGAGGTCCAGGCCCGTCGTCGACGAGGGCCCGATGCTGGTGGCGAGCAGTCGATCGCCCGCCAGGGCCAGAAACACCGTGCCCGGGGCAAAGCCGGTCGCAAAGGCCGGCGTGAGGACGCCGTCACTGGCGAGCTTGCCCAAGCGCGCCGGGGGGCCACCGCCCAAGGTGGTGTCCAAGAAATAGAGGTTTGCGTCGTCGCGGGCCAAGCCAGCTGGGCAGCTCAGACCGTCCGCGGCATCGAGCACATCGTCCACCGCGCCGTCGTCGGCATCGAGGGTGAAGATGCGTCGGGCGAGACAGTCGCTGACCGTGAGGACCACGCGGTCGCCTCGATCCTCAGCCAGCAGGCCCAGCGGCAGCGACGTCGTCATCAGAACGCGGGAGGTGCCGTCGTCGTCGATGACCAGGACCGCACCGTCTGGCTGTCCACCGGGCGCGCCGCCAAACAGACCGGGACCCACCGCAGCCAGGAAGAGGCTGTCGGCGACGCGGGCGGCTCCAAAGGCTGGGAGGTCTCCAGCGACCACGATCTCTGCCGTCGGCGCCCCGGAGGCGAGACGACGCACCACGCCGCCGCTTGGTTGCGCCAGGAGGAGCGCACCGCTGCCGTCGACGGCCAGCCCCTCGGCGCTGTAGTGGTAGCCAGTCGGATCGCCGAAGGGGGCGCAGGCGCCGCCACTGGCAAGCGAGGTCGAACGCAAGACGCCGTCCTCTGAGCTGGAGACCACCAGCGCGGCGTCGACCACCGCGATGCCCCGCAGCGGGTGGGCGCAGGGAGCGAAGTCCGCCGTCACGGTGGCAGCACCGGCGGGATCGGCCACCTTGGTCACGGAGCCGCTCAATTCATTGCTGAGATAGAGGTCGACGCCGTCGGTGGCGATGCCGAAGGCGCCGGCGAAGCCCGCATCGCTCAGCTCGCTCAGGGAACCGGTGGCGTCGAGGCGCAGCACGGACTCCAGGTTGCGGTCGACGATGTACAGCGAGCCATCCTCGGTGGCAGCGATGCCAGAACGCGGGGGGAACGTGCTGCCGCCGAAGCTGGGGGCCAACAGCTCTGTCACCGCACCCGTGGCGACCTCGAAGCGCCGTGCCGAACCCAAGGTGGTGAGAAAGAACAAATCGGTGCCGTCGCTGGCGAGGGCCACCGGGCCGTCGACGAAGGCGCCAGCGCCCCCAAGGTCGATGCGGTCGGCAGCGAGCACCCGGCGCACCGTGCCGTCGGCGTCGAGGCGATAGAGTCCCGCAGTCCGCGCGGCGCCCGGCCCCGCGGCGCCAGCCGCCACGAAGACGGAGGGTCCCACAGCCACCACGCTGCTCGGCGCCGACGGCAGCGTGATGTCGAGTGCGCGCGGGGTCCCCTCTGGGACGAGGGTGAAGAGCAGGGGGTTCGAGCTTTGGCGGGCCACCTCGACGCTCAGCGCCAGGGCCGTGGCGTCGAGCGTGGCGACCTCGGGACGGACCACGAGCTGCGTCGTCGAAGCCCTCAAGACCGTCGCCGCGTGGCCGCCCAGGTGCACGAGGTTGTCGCCCAGAGTCGTCGAGAAGCCGCTCCCCGTGATCCGCACCTCGCTGTTCGCCGAGCCCACGGGGGGATCGAGTGCGTCGAGGTGTGGCGGGATCTGCAGCGGACCGGGAGGCCCGGCCGGCCCGATGTCGCCGTCTGCCCCAGGCTCGCCATCGCGGCCCGCCAGGCCATCGATGCCGTTGGTTCCGTCGACGCCGTCGACGGCGTCGGCCCCATCGACACCATTGGTCCCGTCGACGCCGTTGGAGCCGGCCGTGCCGTCTGTTCCGTTGACGCCGTCTTTTCCCTTTTGGCCGACGCGGCCGTCGGAGCCATCGGCGCCATCGGTGCCGTCGCGGCCGTCGGCGCCATTGATGCCAGGAACACACGACAGCGGAGCGAGGGCGAGGGCGGCGGTGAAGAGGCAGCGGTGCATGGTTCCTCCAGCGGTTCGACCGCGAGGACGCAAGGCGTGTGCCCAGGGTCGGGCGCGCTGTGGACGCAAGGCAACGTCGCCATGGAGCGAAAGCGCACGATCCCAAGAGGGATCCTGCTCCCTCGCGACTAGCGGGACAGGACGGCGTCGACGACGGCCTTGAGGTCTGGGGGCAGCGGACTCTCGAAACGCAACTGTGTCCCCAGGCGCGGGTGGTCGAACTTCAAGCTGACGGCGTGCAGGGCCTGGCGCTTGAGCCGCACCACCGCGTCGTGAACGGCGCCGTTCTTGATGCGTTTTTCGGCGTGGGAGCCGCCGTAGAGCTCGTCTTGCAGCAGGGGATGCCCGAGATCGGCCAGGTGGGCGCGGATCTGGTGGGTGCGGCCGGTGAGCAATTCGACGTCGACGAGGGCGACGCTGTCCCGCGATTCTCTGACCGTGAAACGCGAGTGCGCGCGCCGGTTGGGTCCGCCCTCGCTCTCGGGCGGGGGGAGGCGGGTGGTGAAGCGCCGTCGATCGGTGGGACTGCGTTGGTGCCCCGTCACCAGCTCGAAGGAGGCCGCCGTCGACGTCGGAGTCGCGTTGGGCGTCCCCAAACACAGGGCCACATAGCGTTTGTCGACGTCGCGATCGTGAAAGAGACGGGAGAGCGCGCGCAAGGCGTTGTCGTTCTTGGCGACGACGAGCAGGCCCGAGGTGTCCTTGTCGAGGCGGTGCACGATGCCGGGCCGCTGCTCGCCCCCGATGGAGAGGCCGGGAAAGCGGAACAAGAGTGCGTTGGCGATGGTGCCATCTGGGTGGCCAGCGCCAGGGTGCACGACCACGCCGGCTGGCTTGTCGATCACGCACAAGTCGTCGTCGTCGTAGACGAAGCTCAGGGGCAGATCCTGGGGTAGCAGGGCCACCGGCACAGCCTCGGGCTGGCGCACCACCACCTGTTCGCCACCGTGGAGCTTGAGGCTGGCTTTGGCGGCGGCGACGTCGTCGACCAGCACCTGCCCCTGATCGATGAGGGCGGCCACGCGGGAGCGCGAGACGCCTTCGACGTGTTGGGCGAGCCAAGCATCCAAACGCGTCCCCCGGGCCTCCAGCGGAACCTCGAGCACCGCGCCAGCGTCGTCGTCGTCGTTCATGGTCACCAGGGCTCAAAAAGACCGCGGGGCCGACGTCGTCGCTGTCGACGCCGTCAACCCCGCGCGCATTGGGTCAGATCGATCAGATGGTGGCGAGGCGGGGCTTGAGCTCGGCTTCGAGGTCGGTGATGGCCTTGGAGAAGCCGTCGATGCCCTCTTTGAGCTTCTCGTTCGCCATCTTGTCTTCGGCGTGCATCTTGTCGAACAACGCCTTGGTGACGTTGATCTTCTCGGCGCCGCGCGCGGAGTTCTTGGGATCGAGCTTGCGGGGCAGGTCGCCGTTCATGCCGTCGAGCTCGGCCAGCAGCTTCGGAGCAATGGTGAGCAAGTCCGAACCAGCGAGCTCAACAATCTCGCCGACGTTGCGGAACGAGGCTCCCATGATCTCGGTCTTGTAGCCGTGGCGCTTGTAATAGTTGTAGATGGCGGTGACCGACACGACGCCGGGATCTTCCGAGGGCGCGTAGGAAGTTTTTCCCGTCGACTTGAGGTACCAGTCGAGGATGCGGCCGACGAAGGGCGAAATCAGCATGACGCCAGCTTCGGCGCAGGCGACGGCCTGGTGGAATCCGAAGATCAGAGTCAGGTTACAGTGGATGCCGTCCTTTTCGAGGTTTTCAGCAGCCTTGATGCCCTCCCACGTGGCGGCAAGCTTGATCAAAATTCGATCGCGCTTCAGGCCGGCTTTCTCGTACATCGCGATGAGCTCGCGGGCCTTGGCCTCGCTGCCCTTCTGGTCGTAGCTCAGGCGGGCGTCGACTTCGGTCGAGACGCGGCCGGGCACGATCTCCAAAATGCGCATGCCGAATTCGACGGCGAGGCGGTCGACGGCGAGCTTGATCTGCTCGTCGGCGGATTTGCCGGCGGCCTCTTTCTTGGCGAACTTGAGAGCGTCGTCGACGACGGAGGCGTACTCCGGCATCTTGGCGGCGGCAGCGATCAGGCTGGGGTTGGTCGTTGCGTCGCGAGGACGAAACTTCTTGATGGATTGGAAGTCACCGGTGTCGGCGACGACGACGGTGTGGGCCTTGAGCTGCTCGAGGAAAGTGGCCATTTTTGCTCCTGGGTTTGCAGACCGGTCGACCCTAGTACCGACGGCGAAAAAGAGACAAGCGCGCCTCACGTTCAGACCAGGATCGACCGCAGCGCTTTCGACGACGACGACGCAGCAACCCCCAGCACCCGCTGCGTCTTTTCCGCCGAGAGCACGAAGGGGTGCTTGAGGTAGGGAAAGAGCGACGACGGCGCCCGCAGCGAGGGTGGCAGCAAGGGCACCAGCGGATCGAGCAGGGCGGCCGCCAAGCGGGCGTCGACGTCGACGACGCGGGCCCCTGTGAGGCGCGCGACCTCCCCAAAGGACAGCCAATCGCTGGCGCAAGCGTGAAAGACGCCATCTTCATCTTGGTGCAGTGCGGCATCGACGACGGCAGCGACGTCGTCGACGTGCACGAACTGCAAGGGAGGCCGGTGTCCGTCGAGGGCCGGCAGCACCCGGCCGATCAAGGGCAGGCGCGTGCGCAGCAACTCGGTGAGGTAGCTCTTGGCGCTGGGTCCATACACGATGGCCGGGCGCACGATGCTCAGGCCCGCGCTGCCCCAGGCGTCGATGACGACGCGCTCTTGCTGGGCCTTGTCTTGCGCATAGGGGAAGGGGCAGGGGGCCACCGGGGCGTCTTCGCTCAGGGGCACGGGGTTGTGGGGCCAGGCGCCATAGACGACGGCGGACGACACCAGCACGAAGCGCCGCACTCCCGCAGCTTTGGCCGCGTCCACGACGACGCGGGTGCCTTCTTCGTGCAGGCGGCGCATCAGCCCCCGATCGGCCGGGTCGCGCGGGGGATCGACGCGGGCCACCAGGTGCACCAAGCGATCGACGCGGTAGCGCCGCAGCACCGCAGCGAGCTCGTCAACGTCGACCTGCAAGAGATCGACGCGGTGGTGGTGGACGGCCCGGCGCGGGGGAGCCCGATCGACGACGACGAAGCCAGCACCGCGGGCGAGCAGGCGCTCCACCAGGGCGGTGCCGACCAAGCCACTGCCGCCAACGATGGCCACACCCATGTCAGGCCCGCGGTGCCGCAGCCGCCGCAGCCGTCGACGTCGACGCCGACGCGGCCTCTTGTTCGGGGTGCCAGGGGACCAGCCCCAGCTTGTGAAAGAGGGCTTCGTCGCGCGAGACGCCGTTGTTCTTGGTGGTGAGCAGCTTGTCGCCCCAAAACATCGAGTTGGCGCCGGCGACGAAGCACAAGGCCTGCAGCTCGTCGCTCATGCTCTCGCGCCCGGCCGAGAGGCGGACCACCGTGTGGGGCAAGACGATGCGGGCGACGGCGATGGTGCGCACCAATTCGATGCCATCGACGGCGTCGCTACTCTGGCCATCTTTGTCGTCGATTTGACGCAGAGACAGCGGCGTTCCTTGCACCTTCACCAGGCTGTTGATCGGCACACTCTCGGGATGGGGCTCGAGCTGGCACAGCACCTGGAGCATACGGACGCGATCAACGCGGGTCTCACCCATGCCGACGATGCCGCCGCAGCAGACGTTGATCTCTGCTTTGCGCACCGCACTCAGGGTATCGAGTCGATCCTGAAAGGTGCGTGTGGTGATGATCTCAGGATAATATTCTGGCGACGTATCGATGTTATGATTGTAGTAGTCGAGGCCGGCGTCCTTGAGCTTGGCGGCTTGGGTGTCGGTGAGCATGCCCAGGGTGACGCAGGCCTCCATGCCCAGATCTTTGACCCCGCGGATCATGGCGCAGACGGCGTCGACGTCGCTGTCTTTGGGGCTGCGCCAGGCGGCTCCCAGGCAATAGCGCGAGGCACCGCTGGCCTTGGCCGCGCGAGCAGCAGCGACGACGTCATCGACGGCCATGAGCTTCTCGGGCGGCAGGCCGGTGTCGTAGCGCGCGCTTTGGGGGCAGTAGGCGCAGTCCTCGCTGCAATGTCCGGTCTTGATGCTCAAGAGCTGGGCCCGCTGCACCGCGTTTCTGGGAAAGCGCGCGCGGTGAAGCTGCTGGGCTTGAAACAAGAGCTCCAAGAAGGGGAGCTGAAAAAGGCCCTCGATCTCGTCGATGGACCAATCGTGGCGCTGCTCTTGGTTCATGACGGCCGTGTCGACGATGAAGCAGCGCGCGTCAACCCGACCCGATCCCCCTTCGCGCAGGATGCGCCTCGCGCCGAACGCGCGGCCTCATGATCAGCACCTCCAGCGACGACGACGGGCGTGGTATGCAGGGGCATGTTTCGACGCGCCGTTTCGTTGGTGGCCATCGCCCTGATCACACTCGCGCTTGCGGCCCCGGCGTGCGGCCAGAAGGAATGCACGATGCAGGATCAGTGTCCGGCGGGCGACGAGTGCTCGTACTTCCCGACCGACAAGGACCCCCTCTGCCAACGAAACATGGCGAAGAAGGGCCTGAAACAAGTCTGCGAGCGCGAGACCCTCCTGGGCGCCGGCCGGACCGGCGTCTTTTGCCCAGCGGGGCGCTGAGCGAGCGCAACGGCGTCGTGAGCTCGCGCCCTTTGGGCCGACGAGGTGCCACGCGAATCGACCAACGAAAAACGCGCCCAAGGGCGCGTGTTCTCGAAGTCAAAAGGGCCCGTCTATCAGACGGCGTCCTCGCATTCCGGAGCCGGGTGATGCAGTCGGCGCAGCCGACAAGAATCATCTGGATGCGGAATCACCAGCGGTAGTGCGCGAACGCCTTGTTGGCCTCGGCCATGCGGTGCGTGTCTTCGCGCTTCTTGACGGCGCCACCACGCCCAGCGGACGCATCCAGAATCTCGTTGGCCAGGCGCTCCATCATGGTGCGCTCACCGCGCTCCCGGGCGGCGTCACGCAGCCAGCGCAGTCCCAGGGCCATGCGGCGCTCGGGACGAACTTCGACGGGCACCTGGAAGTTGGCACCGCCGACGCGGCGGCTCTTCACTTCGACGGCGGGCTTGACGTTGTCGAGGGCGCGCTTGAAGACCTTGAGGGCTTCTTCTTTGGAGCGCTCTTCGGCGAGGGCAAAGGCGCTGTAGACGACGCTTTCGCCGACGGCCTTCTTGCCGTCGTACATGACGACGTTGATGAACTTGGTGACGATGCGATCCTGATATTTGGGATCGTTGTTCACCTTGCGTTTGGGGACTTCACGACGACGGGGCATGGTCTTCTCGCGCTTTCAAGCCGCGCCAGCGGCTGGAACATCAAACTGTGGAAAGGGACGAAAGGGTGCGGCGATCGGGCGGAGGCTCGTGGCTCTCAGCGGCTCACTTCGGACGCTTGGCGCCGTACTTCGAGCGCCCCTGGCGACGGGCGTTGACGCCGACGGCATCGAGGGTGCCGCGGATGATGTGGTAGCGGACGCCGGGGAGATCTTTGACGCGGCCGCCGCGGATGAGCACGACGGAGTGCTCTTGGAGGTTGTGGCCTTCACCCGGGATGTAGCTGATCACTTCGAGCTGGTTGGTCAGACGAACCTTGGCCACCTTGCGGAGCGCAGAGTTCGGCTTCTTCGGCGTCGTCGTGTACACGCGGGTGCAAACGCCGCGCTTCTGGGGGCACTTCTCGAGGTGGGCAGACGCGCTGCGGTTCTCGATCTGGGTGCGGCCCTTGCGAATCAGCTGGTTGATGGTCGGCATCGTTCCGGAGTCTTTCTGGCCCAGGTCTCGCGACTCGGGGCTCGGTGCGCCGGGCACAGCGCCCAGCAGATCGAAATTTCTGTGCGGCACATGCCCACTGGCGCGGCGGCCGTCAACCCGTGATCGTGCTGCTTCCCGCAAGGGAGCACGCGCTTCGCGCGGAGAACGCCTCCGGCGGGGCCAAAGGGGTTCCAGGGCAAACCCCTTTGGAATCCCTGCCCTTGGGTGCTCGCGTCCCTCGAGCAGTTGCCCCCGAGGGCTCTCTTGGTTCGGGCCGCCTCGTGGCAAGTGCTCGAGGGAACGACGGCTTCGATGGCCCCATCGCTTTGCGTTTGGGGGAGGGAAGGGAGCCAGTGCCTTGCGGGAAGCGCGTGCTCGCGTGAAGCGCATTTGCTCGTGCGAAGCGCATTTTGACCCGCCGGAGGCCAAACACGTACCGTCGTCGACATGTCCGAGCAGCGCGAAGAACCACTCCCCACCCGGATCGACCGCTACGAGCCGCTGAAAAAACTGGCCACCGGCGGCATGGCCGAGATTTTCCTCGCCAAACAATCGGGGCTCGAAGGCTTCGAGAAGGTCGTCGTTCTCAAGCGCATCCTCACGCACCTGGCCACCGACGAAGAATTCGTGTCGATGTTTCTCGACGAGGCCCGGATCGCAGCCAAGCTCAGCCACCCCAACATCGCCCAGATTTACGATCTTGGAAAGGCCGATAATACCTATTACATTGCAATGGAATATGTTTCCGGACGCAACGTTCAACACCTGATCAACAAGCAGCAGTCCCAGGGCGGTCATCTGCCCGTCGAGCACGTGTGCCGCATCATGGCCGGCGTGTGCGACGGCCTCTTTTACGCTCACAGCCGCAAGGACTACGACGGCAAGCCCCTCAACATCGTTCACCGCGACATCAGCCCACAGAACATCCTGGTCTCCTTCGCTGGCGGCGTTAAAGTCGTCGACTTCGGCATCGCCAAGGCTTCGACGCAGCTCGCCCAGACCCGCGCGGGCGTGCTCAAGGGCAAGTACGCCTACATGAGCCCCGAGCAGGTGAGGGGCGCCAAGGTCGATCACCGGTCCGACCTCTTCGCCGTGGGCCTTGTTATGTATGAAATGCTCACAGGAATGCGGGCCTTCGAGAGAGAATCTAGTCTCAAGACATTGAAAGCGATCGTACAAGAAAAACCGCTGAATCCGCGGGAGGCCAACCCCGAGATCCCGATGGAGGTCGTCAAGCTCCTCTCCAAGGCCCTCGAGAAGAACCCCGACCGTCGCTACAAAACCGCCCAGGAAATGCAGCTGGCCCTCGAGGATTTCCTCGAGCAGAGCCCCAAGAAATCCAACAACGTCCGTCTCTCGCGCTTCCTCTACGAGCTCTTCGACGACGAGCTGAACTCTGCCGAGGGCACCCTCATCGTCAAGGGCGTCGGCCAGGTGATCATCCCGACCAGCGCTGGAGCTCGAGCCAAGCCCGCTGTCGAAGAAGAGATCGACAGCAAGACCCTCACCGCCGCCCTCGTTGCCGACACAGCCCCACGCCCGGTCACGGCAGCGCCGACGCCCAAGACGGTGGCGGCTTCGTCGGGACGAGTGCGCGACGAGCTGGCCCGACCGTCGTCGCCGCCCTCTGCTCTTGCCAAGGCCAAGCCCTCCGAGCCCGACCCAGAATCAGACCCCCCCACGCTGCAGATGAACGCAGCCGACGACGACGACGACGGCAAGACCATGCCCGGCTACGACCTCGAGCAGCTCGAGCGCGATCGCGTTGCGATCATGGCCAAGAAGGGCATCGCACCCATGGCGGTGGCCGACCCAGGCGCGCTGTCGACGCCCTCGCTGTCCCAGCCGGCCAGGCGCCCCGTCGACGAGGCCGACGCCCGCGCCCGGGCCCTGCTCGAAAAGGTCGAATCCATGGCGGTGCAGACCGCCTCCCTTCCCCAACCCGGACAGCGTCCGACGGCTCCTTTGTCTGTCGAGTCGGCAATGGCCACCGTCGGCGGCAACGCCCGGCCGGAGGGCAGAGAATCGGCGCGCAAGCCGGAGGGGCCGAAGGCCGCAGCGCCAGTGGAATTCGAACCCCCCAGCGTCGCCGACCTGCGTTGGCAAGGTGCCACCAAAGAGAGCGCCCGGCCGAACCTCTCTGCCGACGACCTGATCGTGGGCAGCCGCGGCCCAGTGGGCGCTGCGGGACGGGCTGCGATGGCCGCCCCTCCGGTCCGCTACGCCCCCGTAGAAGACGACGACGGGGGGGACGCTGCGCCCGAGGTCGTCGCCGAAAACGTCTTGGGCGCTGCCTCCACTCTGCCCGACGAGCTCTCCCAACCCACCGTGCAAGCCGCTGCGGTGCGGCCGCCCGCCTTCTTCGCCGCCATCGGCGCCAGTGCGGGCATGGCCGCCGTCGCCGTCGTCTTGTTCGTCGTCGGCGCCGTCGCGCTCCCGGCCGCCGCCCCCCCCCTCGAGTTCGGCGTCGTCGTCGTCAACAGCACCCCGCCCGGGGCCGCGGTCGCCCTGCCTGGGGAAGAGCCGGTGTCGGGCCAGCTGGCGGTTCCGCTCGACGGCGTCGAACGCACCATCACCGTCAGTCTCGAGGGCTACGCCCCCACAGAAGCCAAGCTGCTGTTTGCGCCGGGGACCAATGTGTTGCAGCTGCAGGTCGTGCTCGATCCCAAGGGCTGAGCGGTGCGCCTCATGGCCAGAAAACTCGTCGTCGTCGTCATCGCCCTGCTGCTGGCCGGCGTCGTCGTCGCGGGACCCTCGGGCACGGCAGGGGCCGACGTCGGCGCCGCTTTGGCTCGGGCGTCGGCAGCCCTGGCCAAGAGGGACTGGAGCACGGTGATCGCCGCCCTCGCCGAGGGACTGCGTTTGGCGCGCCATGAGGCCCCGCTGCAGGTCACCCGCGTCGTCGTCGTCGACGCACCGCACACCGGTCTGGGGCTGTACCACCCCGTGGCCGACGGCATCGTTTCCGATCGGCGCCTGCGCCTGTACGTCGAAGTCGAGAACCTCGGAGCCCGGCCGCTGCCCGACGGACGCAGCGAGCTCTCGGTCGACGTCAGCGGCCTGTTCAGCGCCGTCGGCGTCGACGGAACCCCCGAGGTGCTCGGGACAAAAAGCCTGGGGAGCCAACAGGTGCAGACCTTCAGGCCCATCGGCGTCCACTCCTTCGGCGTCGACATTGCGCTCGGTGCCGACGCCCCAGCCGGCGCCTACGTCGTCGACGTCGAGGTCGCCGACCGCGTGGGCGGCAAGAGCGCTCGGCGCGCCGTCGCCTTCTCCTTGCCACCGTGATCCAATGGGGCCGATGATGCGGCGGCATGCCTGCCCCTGCGTCGCCCCCCGTCTTTGCTCGGCTCCTCTCGGAGCTGGGGACCGAGCCCGACACCCGCAGACGCGCCCTCCTCGATGAAGCCCGCGAAGAGCTGGCCCGCATCGACGACGTCGTCCTCGATGTGCGCGCCTCGGTGCCCGGCTGGGACAAGCTCGGCTACGTCCGCGCGTTCTGCAGCGCCGCCGATAAGGCCAAGCCCCTGCTGGCGACGACGACCAATCCCCTGCTGCGCCGGCTGGTGGCCAAGGCCCTGCTGCGTTTGGTGCCCCCGGCGCTGTTGCCACCGCCGTGGTCGACGGTGTCGTCGGGGCCCGCAGCTGTGCTTCACCTCGACGACGCTGTGTTCCTGCGCGCCGACGACCAGTTTGCGCTGCGCGCCGACGACGCCCCCCGCATCCACCCCTCGTGGTCGGCTTTTTTGACCCATCCCGGGCTCAGCGAAGGATTGCTGCAGCCTCGTCGTCACGAGCACCTGCTCGCGCCCCGCAGCCTGTCGCCCGGTGCCGAGATCGCAGGCTCGGCGGTCCTTGTCCGCGTCGAAGCGAGCCGGGGCCAGCAGGCCGGACCAAACGGAGCGCCCACGCCCGAAGGCGTGTTGTGTCGGGTGGTGTCGTCCAATGGATCGTCGTCGTCACGACGGCTGACATCCGAGGGCAAAGACGCGGGCGAGGCCGTCGTCAAGCCCGAGGTCTTGCGCGCCTGGCTCGAAAACGCCGGTCCGGGGGCGCGCGCCCTCGACCTGCGAAAAACCGACGACCGCGCCTTGCTGGTGGCCTTCCTGCACACCCTGCGCGTCCGCCGCCTCGATGCCCTCTTGGCCAAAGAAATGGACCCCGACCGGCGCTTCGACGTCGTCGACGCCGTCGTCGATGCCGCAGCCGACACCGTGGCCCAGGCTTGCCTCGATCCCCTGGCCTGCCGTTTTTGTTTGCCCGACGAGGAGTGGGCCCGCGAAGCCGCGCGCCTCTTGGTGGCCACCGGCCTGGTCGTCGAGGTGTGGCCCCGCACCGCCACGGGGGCCAGCACGGGTGGGCCCGAACCGGTCGGCGCTCGAGCCAACCCCCAGCTGGTGTGGCTCGACAGCGTCGCCGACGCCGGCCTGGTGGGGGGCTCGCTCTCGGCGCTGGGCCAAGCCCGGGCCTTCGCGCGCCTGGCCGTTTCGCTGCTCGCACCGCTGGGTGCCTTGCCCATGGTGGGGGCCCGCGATGGCAACGGCGTCGTCGTCACGATCATCGGCGAAGACGTCGATGGCATTGCCTGGCAGCGCGGTCCCTGGTGGGTTGAGCCTGCGCACCCGCTTCAGCCCGTCACGCCCCTGTTGCAAGCCTGGAGCGAGGGACGCGGGCGCCATCTGCCCGAGCCCCGCGGTGCCTTCGCTCACGACATCAAGGCGCTGCCTGAGTGGCTGGGTCATTTCGTTCGCCGCGCTTTTGCCCCCCACGAGAGCACGGCCCCCATCGTCGCCGGAGCCCACGAGTCCGACCTGAGGGCGGAGAATCCATGAAGCTCGCCACCGCCGTCGAGCTGCGCAACCGCACCCGGGCCGACGCCCCTGTCGTCGTCGTCGTCGGCGGTCCTGGGGGGGCTGGCGATCTCGACAAACGCATCACGGCCGCCGTCGACGGACGGGTGGAGCTGCTGGGTGTCGCTGGCGCCGATCGCTGCAAAGAGATCAAGCAATTCCTCGACGAAGCCGGCGTCGACGTCATCCCGGCGGTGCTGGTCTATGCACGCGGGGTGTTGCTCGAGCGCTCGTCGTCGATCCGCGATGCGCGGGCGGCGGCGGCCTTGATCGCCGTCTTGCCAGGCCTCTCATCGGGATCATGAAGAAGCGCCATCCGATCACGGCGCTGCTCGTCGTCGTCGCCGCCCTGGTGGCCGGCAGCACCTGCCAGAGCCGCCGTCCCCCGCCCCAGCCCCTGCCGCCGACGACGTCTCTCTTCACCATGCCAGCGCGATCGCTGTGTGCCGGCGACAACGCCAGCGTCGCCGACGTCGGCGGGGTGGCCGATCCCGCGCTGCGCGAGGTCTCGGGCCTTGCTGCCTCGCTGCTCAACGACGAGCTGCTGTGGATGGTGGCCGACGCCGGCAACGCCCCCGCGGTCTTTGGCGTGTCGGCGACGTCGGGAGAAACGCGCATCGAGATCGTGCTGCCCGTGCCCAACGTCGACTTCGAAGACCTCGCCCTCGGCCCCTGTCCCGATCTCAGCCAGCCCTGCGTCTTTTTGGCCGACACTGGCGACAACGACGGCACCCGCTCCAGCGTCGTCGTCTACGCCTTTCCCGAGCCCTCCCTGGCGACTGCGCCAACCGGCCCCCCTGGTGTGGTCACGCTCGACGCGGTGTGGGCAATGCCCCTGTCCTTCCCCCAGGGGGAGAGCGTCGACGTCGAAGCGCTGGCGGTCTTTCCCGATGCCACCGCCCTGCTGCTGCTCGAAAAGACGACGTCGCCGTCGGCCCGGGTCTTTGCCTACCGCGCGCCCTGGACCTCCAGCGTCAACGGCTTCGACGACGAAGCCCGGGTCCTCGAGCTGAGCGGCACCATCGCGGTCCCCGCCGAAGGCAAAAAGCGGGAGCGGCGCATCACCGGGGCCGCCCTGCATTGGTCCGGCACCCGCCTGCTGGTCCGCTTCACCGGCGGCATCGTCGAATACGCCGCCGTCGACGCCGTCGCTTTCTTCGATCCAGCGAGCCTGAGCCCCCGCCAGGTCTTGCCCGCGCCCCCGCAGGAGGAACAGGGAGAAGCCCTCACCTACGCCGCCGACGGCCGATCGATCTTCTCTGTCGCCGAAGCAGCCAAGGGCCAGATCCCTGTGCTGCACCAAAGCGCCTGCGCGGAGGAGCCATGAAGGCTTCGGCGCACGAGTCGCAGGACGGGCCCAAGGCCGGAGCGCCGCTGGTCGTCGTCGTCGTCGTCGTCGTCCTGCAGGGCTGCTTTTTGCTCGTGAGCTCGGGCATCCACCGCGACATCCCCGAGGGCGCGCGGGCCCAGGCGGCGGGCAAGCTCGAGGCCGACGAGCTCGTGGTCGCCGCCTGGGATGGATCGATGGCCCAAGACGGCGGATTGTTGGTGATCCTGAGTGATCACCGGATCCTGAAAAAAGCCGGCGGCGGATGGAGCAGCGTGGATCTGCGCGACGTGCAAACCATCGTCGTCAACGAAGACGAAGGCAGCGTCGACGTCATCACCGGCGGTACGGGCCTGAGCCTGCCGCTGCGATCGAGCGAGGAGCGTCGGACCTTCGCCCACCTGATCCAGAGCGAGGTGCAAAAGAGGAAGAAGCTCGCCCACGAGGAGCACGAGCCGCCGACGTTGGTCGTGCCTCCCGAGGCCGAGGTGGGCCCGATGGTGCCAGCACCGCCCTGACAGCGACATCTCGACACAACGCCGCCGCTGCAGTTGCCGATGCCGGCGCCAGGCGGGGAACCTGGCGAATGATCAGGCGGATCGTCCTCGTCTTGCTCGTGATCACCGCCATCGGCGGATGCCGCCGAGCCCCAGCTCCGCCCGAAGGTGAAGGCGAGGGCGACGTCGGCGGCGAAGGCGAAGGCGAAGGAACCGGGCGCGGTGACGCTGACCAAGATGGTATCCCAGACTTCGTCGAGGACAGCGACGGCGATGGAGTGGTCGACCTCGACGAGACCGATCCGCTGGACGCCGACTCCGACGACGACGGCATCGACGACGGCATCGAAGACGGCGACCGCGACGGGGTTCTCGACGTCGACGAGACCGATCCCCGGGTGGCCGACTCCGACGGCGACGGCATCGACGACGGGATCGAAGACCACAACCACGACGGCATCGTCGACGTGGGCGAGACCGATCCGCGGCGGAGCGATTCCGATTTCGATGGGATCGACGACGGCATCGAAGACGGCGACCACGACGGCACCGTCGACGCCGGCGAGACGAACCCGCTGAGCCAGGACTCCGACGGCGACGGCGTCGACGACGGCACCGAGGACGGCAACCGCGACGGTGTCGTCGGGGTCGGCGAAACGAATCCCGTCGACCCCGACTCCGACGACGACGGACTCGTCGACGGCGACGAAGACGCCAACCAAGACGGCGTTGTCGACCTCGGCGAGACCAATCCGCTCGACCAAGACTCCGACGACGACGGGATCGCCGACGGCGACGAACGGGGCGAAGGGGAGGGCGAGGGCGAGGGCGAGGGTGAGACGGGCGTCGGTGAAGGTGAGGGCGAAGGTGAGGGCGAAGGTGAAGGCGAAGGTGAGGGCGAAGGTGAGGGCGAAGGTGAGGGCGAAGGTGAGGGCGAAGGTGAGGGCGAAGGTGAGGGCGAAGGTGAGGGCGAAGGCGAGGGCGAAGGTGCGGCCGGCGGCGAAGGGGAGGGCGAAGGTGCGGCGGGCGGCGAAGGGGAGGGCGAAGGAGAAGCAGCGGTCGACGCCGACCACGACGGCATCTCCCCACCGGCCGACTGCGATGACGGCAATGCAGGTGTCTTTCCAGATCGAGATGAGGTGCCGTTCAATGGCGTCGACGACGACTGCAGTCTCGACACCTTGGATCACCAACCGTGGAAGACGGCGGCGGAGTATCGCAATGGCACTTGCACCAGCTTCGGGGATACGCACATCGGAACGTGTGACGGCACATCCTACGATTTTCAGGGCATAGGAGACTATGTTTTCTTGCAGAATGAAGAACAGAGTTTCGTCGTCCAGGTTCGCCAGATTCCTTTCGCTAATCCTCTCGGAATACAAGCGTCAGTCAACAAAGTGATTGGCGTCAAAGTTGGAGATGATGTCGTTGTGTTGCACGCGATTGCCGGGGGCGTCCTCGGGATTACGATCAATGACGAAATCGATGCGACACCCGATGGGATCCTGCTGCAGAACGACGTTGGCACCGTGCGGCGCGCGGGTGATGAGGTAGAGATCGTCCTCGCGAGTGGCACCGCCATCCTGGTCACCTCACGCACTTTTCTCTTGGCGTTCTTTCTAGATATGATCATCACCATCGACGACTCATTTTCAGGTCTTGTTTCGGGTCTAGGTGGCAAATATAACACGATTTCAGGGGATGACTTCGAAGTCCGCGACAGCGCCTTTTCGATTCAGCCAGACTCCCGTCAAAAACTCTACGGATTTTTCGGAGAATCGTGGCGCGTCCGACCCGGTGAATCGATTCTCAACAACCTGTTTGTCGACGAGGTCGATCCGAGCTTGGCGTCTGGTTTCCCCGCGCAGGTGGGCACCTTGGACGACCTGTCGCTCGAGGATCGCCTCGCCGCCGAGGCGATCTGCGTGGCGGCCGGCGTCGAAGACGAAGGCCTGCTCGCGGCCTGCACCTTCGACGTCGCACTAACCGGCGAGGAGGGCTTTGCCGAGTCGAGCACCGCCGTCCCAGCACCCGCCAGCCGGCAAGCGTTCGTCGTCGGCGGCGGCGATTGCCTGTCGGTGGGCGACACCCACGTGCTCACCTTCGATGGACTGGCCTACGACTTTCAGCAAAGCGGTGTTTTCACCCTCGCCGAAAGCCCAGACCACGCGATGATTGTCCAGGCGTTGCAGCAGCCCTGGCCGGACCGACCCATCGCCGCCGTCAACGTCGCTGTCGCAGCCCGAGCCGACGGCGATCGAGTCACTTTCACCGTCACCAACGGCCTCACAGTGCAAGTCAACGGCCTCGCCTTTGTCGACGGCGGCGTCTTGCCCGGGGGCGCCTCTTTGGAAGGGAGCGGAAACACGCGCACCCTGCGTTGGTCCACGGGCGACGAGCTGCTGGTGGAGAGCGGCGGCGGCTACCTCACGCTCCTGCTCTCGGTGCCACCTGAGCGCAGCGAGCAGGTGGCCGGGCTCTGTGGTTTTTTCAGCGGCACGGCGCGCGACGATTTCCGCCTGCGCGACGGGGCCTTCATTGGTTGGCCACGATCCCAGACGGGGCTCTATTCGTCCTTTGGCGATTCCTGGCGCATCGCGCTGGAAGATTCACTCTTGTTCGATATCGACCTTGCCGTCGACATCGATGAAGCCTTTCCCTCCACCATCGCCAGTCTCGACGATTTCAGCATCGAAGAACGAGCAGCCGCCGAGGCCGTCTGCGTCGACGCCGGCGTCGTCGACCCCGTCGTCTTGAGCATGTGTACCCTCGATTTGGCCATCACTGAGGAAGCGAGCTTTGCCGCGAGTGACAAACGGATGCTGCCGCCGTCTTCTGGTCACCTCAACGATTACTTTGATGGCGTGAATCCGACCTGTCCTGATGCCCTGGTTTTTGGCGTCAATCCCGAGAAGCATGAATGCACGGCCTTCGGCGACATCTGCGCCCTGCCGGTGGATTTCGCTCCGTGCGAACCGGTGGCGCCCGGCGAGAGCTGCTTCGACGGGACCAGCACCGGTCTTTGTGCGGGAACGGAACCGGGGTGCGGCCTCACCGGTCCGACGGCGGGAAGCTGCGAAGAAAACCTGGGCACTTGCACGCCGGTCGACGTCGGCACCTGCAGCGGCGGCATCTTCACGGAAAACTGCGTCGGCTTCGTCGACGGGGTGCAGACCGACGGTCAGCCCGTGGTCATCGATTGCGCAGACTTCCCCGGCTCCGTCTGCGTGACCGACACGGTGGCTGCCACCGTTGACCAAGCCGGCGGCTGTCTCTTGTGCGGCATCTCACCTGACGACCCTCCCTGCCCTTCCATTTGCGGCGACGGCACCGCCGACGGCATCGAAAACTGCGACGGCACCGACCTCCGCGGGGTCTCCTGCGCCGACTTCGCCTTCGTCGGGACCCTGGGCTGTCTGCCGGACTGCTCCTTCTTCGACCCAACCACCTGCAACCAGGACTTCCTCCTGCCGCCCTTCGAGTTCGGGGCGCGGGCTGGAGGGATCGCCGTGGCCAGCGGCGACTTCAACGGCGACGGCCGGCCCGATCTGGCGGTGGCGAGTCCCGGCGACGGCACCGTCGGCGTCAGCTTCAACACCACTCCTGCGGGCGGAGCCTTGTCCTACGCGGCCCGGGTGGACTTCGCCACGGGCACCACGCCCCGCTCCTTGGCCATCGGCGACCTCGACGGCGACGGCAGGGCCGATCTGGCGGTGGTGAACCAAGGTGCAGCGACCGTCTCCCTGCTCTTCAACAAGACGGGGCCAGGGGCTGCGGCACCCGCCTTTGTGAAGATCGATCTGCCAACGCTCGCGTCCCCACAAGCCGTCGCCCTCAGCGACCTCAATGGCGACGGCAAACGGGACGTCATCGTGACGAATTTCACGGCCAACAGCGTCTCCGTCTTCGCCAACACGACCTCCTTCTCGCTGGGCGTCCCGACCACGAGCTTCGCGGCCCACGTCGACTTCGACACTGCGGCCGGCCCCATCGGCCTGGCCGTCGGTGACCTCAACGGCGACGGCCGGCCCGATCTTGCGATCACGGCGGGCGACGCGAACAAGGTCTCGGTGCTGTTCAACGCGACAGCGCCGGGAGCGACCCCGACTTTCGCCAACAGCGTGGACTTCACGACCGGCACAGGGCCCCGCTCCGTCGTCCTCGCCGACCTCAACGGCGACGGCCAGGCGGACCTCACAGTGGCCAACCCGATCGCCAACAGCATCTCGATCCTCTTCAACACGACGGTGCCCGGGGCCACGGCCCCAGCTTTTGCGACCAAGGTCGACGTCACGACCGCCGCGGACCCCCGCTCCGTCGCCGTCGACGACCTCACCGGCGATGGCAAGGCCGACCTGGCCGTCTCCTGCGGCGAGGGCAGCGTGTCGGTGCTCTTCAACGCCACGGCCCCGGGGGCGGCAACACCGACCTTGCAGGCGCGGGTTGACTATCCAGCGGGTGGGACGACGTCGGTGCTGAGCGCCGACCTCAACGGCGACGGCAAGTCCGACCTTTCGACATCCTCGTCGGTGCTGCTCAACCAGACGGTCCGCAGCGGCGCAGCGCCAAGCTTCGACGCGAAGGTCGACTTCGACATGGGTGCGCAACCACGCGCCGTCGTCATCGGCGACCTCAATGGCGATGGCAAGAACGACGTGGCGTCGGCGAACCAGAGTGCCCAGACGGTGTCGGTCCTCCTCGACACCACGACGCCGGGCGCGACGCCGCCGACCTTCGCCACCAGAGCCCCCTTCGACACCGCCGGTGCGACCCTTGACGTCGCCCGCGCAGATGTGAACGGGGATGGCAGACCGGACCTGATCGCCGTGAACAACCAGCCGGGGATCAACTCCGTCTCGGTTTTCCTCAACACGACGCCGGCGGGAGCTGCCGCAGCGACCTTCACCGAGAAGACGGACTTCGCCGCCGGCAGCAGCCCCAAGGCGGTGGCCGCGGGCGACTTCAACGGTGACGGCAAGCCCGACCTTGCGACGGCGAGCAACTCAGGTGTCTCCGTCCATCTCAACACGACGGCCCCAGGTGCAGCGACGCCGGCCTTCGTGGGGAGGGTCGATTTCCCGGCGGGCGCGGGCCCCTTTTCCGTTGCTGTCGGCGATCTCAACCGAGACGGGAAGCTCGACCTTGCCGCGGCGAACCTCAGCTCGAACAACGTCTCGGTCTTGTTGAACACGACCCCGATCGGTGACGCCACTCCAACCTTCGCGACGGCCGCGAATTTCACCACGGGCATCGCAGGATCGTTTCCCTTTTTCATCGCCATTGCCGACCTCAACGGAGACGGCGCACCCGATCTTGCTGTTGCAAACAGCGAGACCGATACGGTCTGTGTGCTCTTCAACACGACCGAGACTGGAGCAGCGACACCGAGCTTTCCGAGCTTTGGGGCGGCCTTGCAGTTTGACACCGGCGATCGCCCGAGGTCGCTGGCCATCGGCGACCTCAATCAAGATGGCAAGCCCGACCTGGCCGTGGCGAACTTCTCCGCCAACAGTGTTTCGCTCCTGCGCAACAAGACGGACCAGGGAGCTTCGACGCCGAGTTTCGAAAGCAAGATCGACGTGCCCACGGCGGTCAATCCGCTCGGCTTGGCGATCGGCGAGATCAACGGCGACGGTCGCCCCGATCTTGCGGTGGCGAACAACAACCCCGCCGCTTCCACCTCGTCCATCTCGGTGCTGCTGAACATCTTCGTCGGCCCCTGATTGGGCCGGCGCGCCGCGGGAACGCTGTAGACAACTCCCAAACCATGTGGGAGAGACCGCCGACCGATCGCCCTCACGGGTGATCGCGATCCTGCACACAGCAGGGACAGAAACCGGGTGCCCGTCGAGAGATGAGCACCCCATCGGGCCGAGAACCCGAAGACGACGTCGTCGTTTTCGGGGGTATGGCCTGGAGGACGTGATGGGGATTCGCGACTACAAGCCAACGAGCCATTCGCGCCGTGGCATGACCGGACACGACTTCAGCGAAATCACGAAGACGACGCCGGAGAAGAAGCTCACCAAGGGCTTGTCCAAGAGTGGCGGCCACGGCAACACCGGGCGCACCACCGTTCGCTTCCGCGGCGGCGGCCACAAGCGGAAGTTCCGCACCATCGACTTCCACCGCGAAAAGACCGGCGTGCCCGCAAAAGTGGCGGCCATCGAATACGACCCCAACCGCACGGCGCGCCTCGCGCTCTTGAACTACGCCGACGGCGAAAAGCGCTACATCCTCGCGCCCATCGGCTTGAACGTCGGCGACACCATCGTCAGCGGCCCCACCGCCGACATCAAGCCCGGCAACAACCTGCCGCTGGCCAACATCCCCGTCGGCACCCAGATCCACAGCATCGAGCTCAAGCCCGGCAAGGGTGGCCAGATGGTCCGCTCCGCCGGTTCGTCGGCGCAGCTCATGGCCCGTGAGGGCGTCTACGCGCAGATTCGCTTGCCCTCGGGCGAGACGCGCATGGTGCTCTCGGTGTGCAGCGCCACCATCGGCCAGGTCGGCAACGCCGAGCACGAGCTGGTGCAGTTGGGCAAGGCCGGCCGCAAGCGTTGGCTGGGCAAGCGTCCCCACCAACGCGGCGTGTCCATGAATCCCATCGATCACCCGCATGGTGGCGGCGAAGGCCGTACGTCTGGTGGACGTCACCCGATCACGCCGTGGGGCAAGCCCACCAAGGGTCACAAGACGCGCCAGAACAAGCGCACCGACCGGCTCATCGTGCGCCGCGCCAACAAGGTCTGACAGACCTGGCGCCCCTCTCCACTTCAGAACTTCAGCATCGAGTAGAACATGCCACGTAGCGTAAAAAAGGGTCCGTTCATCGACCATCACCTCTGGAAAAAGGTGATGGGAAATGCCGACAAGAAGGTCATCAAGACCTGGTCACGTCGCTCCACGATCACCCCTGATTTCATCGGCCACACTTTCGCCGTCCACAACGGTCGCAAGTTCATCCCCGTGTACGTCACGGAGAACATGGTCGGCCACAAGCTCGGCGAATTCGCCCCCACCCGGACCTTCATCGGCCACCCCGCCGACAAGAAGGCCCCCGCGCCAGGGAAGAAGTGATTCAGTGACCAGATGATTTTGCCGACTGCGTCGGCTGCATCATCCGGACACTGAATGTGTTTTGCCTTGCAGGCGGCCACTGTATTTCCCCTGCGGGCGCTGGTTCGTCTCGCTGCGCTCGCGTGAAGCCATTAGAACTGGATCCAGGACACTTTCATGAATGACACCGTAGAAAAAAAGCCGAAGCGTGAAAAAGCCAAGGCTGAAGCCCGCAAGGCCGCGCGCAAAGACGGTCCCGCCGTCGCCCACATCGCCGGCGTGCGCATCAGCGCCCGCAAGGTCCGTGTCCTCGCCGACATGGTGCGTGGGATGAAGGTCGACGCCGCCCTCACCACTCTCGCGTTCCAGCAGCGCGCGGGCGCACCCTTGGTCAAGAAGGCCATCGATTCCGCCGTCGCCAACGCCGATCACCGCAAGATGGACCTCGACCAGCTGGTCGTGGCCGACGTGCAGATCGACAAGGCCGGCATGCTGCGGCGCTACTTGCCACGCGCTCACGGTCGGGCGACGCCCATCCGCAAACAGCTTTCTCACATCCACGTCAAGCTCGCCGTCGCTGAGTAGGCCTGAGGGCAAGGAATTCAAATGGGTCAAAAGACACATCCGACAGGTTTCCGTCTCGGCGTCATTCGCAGCTGGGATTCGCGTTGGTTCCGGGAGAAGGGCTACGCCGAGTGGCTCCACCAGGACCTCCAGCTGCGGGCCTACATCCACAAGAAGCTGAAGTCGGCGGGCATCTCCCGCGTCGACATCGAGCGCGCTGCCAACAAGTGCAAGATCAACGTGCACACGGCGCGGCCGGGCATCGTGATCGGCAAGAAGGGCGCCTCCCTCGAGCAGCTCAAGAAAGACCTGCAGAAGCTCACGCAGAGCGAGGTCTTCTTGAACATCCACGAGGTGCGCAAGGCTGAGACCGATGCGCAGCTCGTCGCCGAGAGCGTGGCCCAACAGCTCGAACGCCGCGTCGCCTTCCGCCGTGCGATGAAGAAATCCATCCAGACCGCGCAGAAGTTCGGCGCCAAGGGCATCCGCATCGCCGTTTCCGGCCGCCTCGGTGGCGCCGAGATCGCGCGCCGCGAGTGGTACCGCGAAGGCCGGGTGCCGCTGCACACGCTGCGCGCCGATATCGAATATGGCTTCGCGCAGGCGTACACGACCTACGGCGTCATTGGCTGCAAGTGCTGGATCTTCAAGGGTGAAGTCCTGCCGCAGTCCGTGCGCAAGAACTGACTCTTTTTGGCGCTCGGTTCACGAGCCGTTTGGTTATTGATTTCTTGATGATTCTTCGCCGGGAGGCGAAGAAGTTGCAGCTCAACACTGATCTGCACACTGGAGAATGCCGTTATGATGAGCCCTGCGCGCGTCAAATATCGCAAGCAGCAGAAGGGCAACCTGAAGGGCAAGGCGATCCGCGGATCGTCGGTGGCCTTCGGCGACTTCGCCTTGATCGCCACCGAGCCCGGTTGGCTCACCGCGCGTCAGATCGAAGCGGCCCGCATCGCCATGACCCGCAAGATCAAGCGCGGCGGACGCATCTGGATTCGCGTCTATCCCGACAAGCCCTTCACCAAGAAGCCCGCCGAAACGCGCCAAGGCCACGGCAAAGGCAACGTCGAAGGTTGGGTCGCCGTCGTGCTGCCCGGGCGCGTCCTGTATGAGATGGAGGGCGTCGACCTCGCCACCGCCACCGACGCGCTGGCCCTCGCCGCCGCTAAGCTGCCGCTGCAGACGCGCCTCATCGACCGCAAGAACGAACTCTGAGCTGCTTGTGGGCAACTGCTTCGCTCGCGTCGAAGCGGAACCATTCAGGATGTGAGAAGAACCATGGCAAAGAAGAACGATTACACCGGCCAATCGGCCACCGAGCTCGAAGCCACAGAGGCCCGTCTCCGCAAGGAGCTCTTCGATCTGCGCTTCCAGCACGCCACCCGCAGCCTCGCCAGCTCCGCCGAGCTCGGCAACGCCAAGCGCGAGCTCGCCCGGGTCCTGACGGCGAAGACGGCTGCCAAGGCCGGTTGACGCCGCCGCTTTCGTCTGAGACTCCTAGCCCACATTTCCTGACTTCTGATTCGACGGACTGATCTCATGACCGACCCGAAGACCGAGACGACGACGACGACGGCTGAGCGCGGCTGGGGTCGCACCCTGCGCGGCGTCGTGCTCTCCAACAAGATGAGCAAGACGATCACAGTTGAGGTGATCCGCACGGTCCGTCACCCAAAGTACAACAAGTACTTGAAAAAGCGCGCGCGCTACTACGCCCACGATGAGAGTGGCCAGGCCGGCATCGGTGACACCGTCATCATCGTCGAGTCGCGCCCCCTCTCGAAGCTGAAGCGCTGGCGCCTGCAGACCGTCTCGGCCAAGGCGAAAGTTTGATCCCTCTCTGGCGGTGACGGCGTCGACGTCGTTGCTGCTGGTCGGTCTTCGGAGACCCTGGCCCGCACTGCCGGCCTCGCGTCCGAAGCGCTCTTGCTGAAGCGGCCCCGAGCCCCTTCCAAGGTCGTTTCTTCCGAAGCCCGGCCCCCTGGACCCTACTCGGGCCATCGGCCCTGCATCTCGGAAGGAACCCCACCATGATCCAAACCCAATCCAACCTCGACGTCGCCGACAATTCCGGTGCCCGTCGTGTCATGTGCATCAAGGTCCTCGGCGGATCCAAGCGCCGCTACGCCTCCATCGGCGACGTCATCGTCTGCTGCGTGAAGGAATCGAGCCCTGGGTCCAAGGTCAAAAAGGGCGACGTCGTCCGCGCCGTCGTCGTCCGCACGGCCAAAGAACTGTCGCGCCCCGATGGCACCTACATTCGTTTCGACGCCAATGGCGCCGTCCTCATCAACAAGGACAACGAGCCCATCGGCACCCGCATCTTTGGGCCCGTGGCCCGCGAGCTGCGCGCCAAGAAGTTCATGAAGATCGTCTCCCTCGCCCCCGAAGTGCTTTGAGCACTGCAGCGACGACGCATTCATTATCCATCTTTCTGTTATTCTGAAGAAGGCGAAGCAGCCATGAAGAGCAAGATCAAAAAAGGCGACACCGTGAAGGTGATCTCCGGCGGCCAGGACATCAAGGGCAAGACGGGCAAGGTCCTCGAGGTGCTGCACGACGGCGAGAAAGTGCGCGTGCGCGTCGAAGGCCTGCGCATGATCAAGCGCCACATCAAGCCGCAGAAGACGGCGAAGCACCCCGAGGGCGGCATCATCGAAGGCGCCGGCTCCATCCCGCTGTCCAATGTGATGCTCTTCTCCGACAAGCTCGCGCGCCCCGTGCGCACCGGCGCCGTCGAGACCTCCGACGGAAAGAAGAAGCTGCGGGTCGCTCGCGGCAAGAAGATCAAAGCCGAAGAGGTCTGAGCCGCGAGCCCAGCCTGAGCGTGCGGGCACCGATTTCCTTTATCTACATATGACTACGGCGCGGTCCGAGTGCGACAGTTGAACTGATCGGCTCCCGCGGAACCAGGAGATAGCGACAATGGCAACCAAGAAGACCGAAGAAAGCCCCGAGCAGATCGCGGCCCGCCGCGAAAAGGCCAAGGCTGAGGGCCTGGCGAAGAAGGCTGCCAAGGCGTCCGAGAAGGACCTCAAGGCCTCTGATCTGCCCCCCGAGACCGCGCGTCCGGCCCGCCTGCGCAACTTCTACAAAAAAGAAGTCGTCCCGGCGTTGATGAAGGAATTCTCGCTCAAGAACCCGATGCAGGTTCCGCAGCTGAAGAAGATCGTCATCAACATGGGTCTCGGCGAAGCCGTGCGCGACCCCAAGGTCCTCGAGGCTGCGGCCATCGACATGACCAAGCTCGCCGGCCAGAAGCCCGTGTTGACGGCGGCGAAGAAGTCCATCGCGACCTACAAGCTGCGCGAAGGCATGAACATCGGCTGCATGGTCACCCTGCGCCGCGACCGCATGTGGGAATTCTACGATCGCCTGGTGAACCTCGGTCTGCCGCGCGTGCGCGACTTCCGCGGCGTGCCCGCGAAGATGGACGGCCGGGGCAACTACTCCCTGGGCCTCAAGGAACAGATCATCTTCAGTGAGATCGACTACGACAAGGTCGACAAGCTGCGCGGCATGAACATCACCTTCGTGACGTCGGCGCCCAACGACGAGCAGTGCAAAGCGCTGCTCACCCATCTCGGGATGCCGTTCAAGAAGTGAGCGCCGCCGCGCTCCTCTCCTTTTCTCTTTCTCTTTTGAACTCTGAAGCGAAGGTCAAACCACTATGATGACCGATCCCGTTGCCGACTTCCTCACTCGCTTGCGCAACGCCCTGATGGGCAAGCACAAGACGACCACGGCGCCGTCGTCGAAGCTCAAGGTCCGCATTGCCCAGATCCTCAAAGACGAGGGCTACATCGAGGACTTCCGCATCGACGAAGAAAACGAGCGCGCTGTCCTGCACGTCACCCTCAAGTACGACGACAAGGCCCAGCCCGTCATCGAAGGCCTGAGCCGCGTCAGCAAGCCCGGCCTGCGCCGCTACTCCTCGGCCGACGATCTCGCCCGCGTCCGCGGCGGCATCGGCATGGCCATCGTGTCGACGTCGCGTGGCGTGATGACCGACCACCAGGCGCGCAAAGATCGCGTCGGCGGCGAAGTCCTCTGCACCGTTTGGTGAGCCAATAGACAGCTCGGCGTCAAGCTTGAGCTGTTTGACTCGTCATTGAATTCTCTTCTTTGTCTCTTTCCAGAAGCTCGGGTGTTCCATGTCCCGCATCGGTAAAAAGCCCATCGCCATCCCCAAGGGCGTCAAGGTCGCCGTCGCCAACGGCGAAGTGAAGGTCGAAGGCCCCAAGGGCAAGCTCTCCTTCAAGCCCCACACCGCCATGAAGGTCAGCGTCGAAGGGACCAACATCGTCGTGGCCCGTCCCGATGAGGAGCGCCTGAGCAAGGCCCTTCACGGCCTGACCCGCACCCTCGTGCAGAACATGGTGCAGGGAGCCGAAAAGGGCTTCACCCGTGAGCTCGACATCCAGGGCGTCGGCTATCGCGCCGAGGTCAAGGGCAAGGAGCTCCACATGACCCTGGGCTTCTCGCACCCCGTGGTGTTCAAGCTCCCCGAGGGCGTCACCGCTCAAATCACCGACGACAAGAAGACCCACATCATCTTGGGCGCCGCCGACAACATGCTGCTGGGGGCCACCGCCGCCAAAGTCCGTTCCTTCCGTCCCGTCAACAAGGACCCCTACGGCCTCAAGGGTGTGCGCTACTCGACCGAGAAGCCCCGCCAAAAAGAAGGCAAGTCCGGCGCCAAGTAGCCTTTCAGCAATGGATGCGTCGACGTCGGCGCATTCATTGGGTTCTCTTTTTGTTGAGGAAGTCAGCACAACTGGGCAATCCAGTGCTCGCTACCCTCAGGAGTCAGTATCATGCGTAAAGTCGACCTCGCCACGCTCCGCCGCAAGAACCCCAAAGAAGCGACCCGCCTCAAGCGCAAGCTCGGCATCCGCAAGCGCGTCGAAGGCGACGCCGTGCGTCCGCGCCTCTCAGTGTTCCGCAGCGCGACCCACATCTACGCTCAGGTCATCGACGACAACCTCGGGACCACGCTGGCCGCGGCTTCCAGCCTCGACAAGGCCATCCGCGACGCCATCAAGGGAAAGAAGAAGTCCGATGCCGCCAAAGAAGTGGGCAAGGCCCTCGCCGAACGCGCCAAGAAGGCCGGCGTCGCCGCCGTCGTCTTCGATCGCAACGGCTTCCGCTACCACGGGCGCATCGCCGCGGTGGCCGACGGCGCTCGCGAAGGCGGCCTGAGCTTCTGAGCTCGCGCCCATAGCCCCACCAGAGACGTCGACGCCTTGCATTCGCGTCTCGCTTAGATACTCGTTTGAAGTCTTGATGTTCCAGCCGCTGGCGCGGCTTGAAACTTTGTTTGAAGGACAATCACATGGCCGAAAAACCGATCAATCCCGAGACCCTGGGCGACCTTACCGAGCGCGTCATCCACATCAACCGCGTGGCCAAGGTCGTGAAGGGCGGTAAGCGCTTCAGCTTCGCCGCGCTCATCGTCGTCGGCGACGGCGACGGTCATGTGGGCGTTGGACTCGGCAAGGCCAACGAGGTTCCCGAGGCCATCCGCAAGGGAACCGACCAGGCCAAGAAGCACCTGTTCAAGGTGTCCCTCAAAGGCACGTCGATTCCGCACGAGGTCAAGGGCCACTTCGGCTCCGGTCTTGTCGTGCTTCGTCCCGCTTCCGACGGCACCGGCGTCATCGCCGGCGGCACCGTGCGCGCGGTGCTCGAGGCGGCTGGTGTGCACAACATCTTGTCCAAGTCGCTGGGCACCAAGAACCCCCACAACGTCGTGCGGGCCACCATCGAAGCGCTGAAGCAGCTGCGTTCCGTCGAAGAGCACGCGCGCCGCCGCGGTGTCGAGCCTCCTGAGAGCGCCAAGAAGGCGAACCACACCCAGCCCGGCGCCCACGCCTGAGCTTGCTTCGTCTGTGCCCGAGGCGGACCCATCACTTTGATACTTCAGTGCGCTGAGCCGGAGATTTCACCATGGCAGAACAAACCAAGATTCGCGTGACCCAGCTCAAGGGTCTTTCGCACCGCCCCGAGGCCCAGCGCCTCATCCTCAAAGGGCTCGGCCTGCGCCGCATCGGCCACACCGTCGAGCTGCGCGACACGCCGCCGATCCGCGGGATGGTCGTCAAGGTGCAGCACCTCGTCGCCGTCGAAGTCGTCAAGGGTGAAGCCAAGCTCTTCGGTGGCCGCCACCGCAACGCCGACGGCACCCTGCACGCCGACGCCAAGCCCGCGAAGAAATAGGCGCAGCCACCCGATACGTCTGCTGCTTCGTCTTCAGATGTATCGATTTTTCCCCATTCCAAGTCCGCTTCACTGACCATGAATGCGGGCGCAAGGAGATAAAGACATGTCGACGGAAAAGAAGATCGAGATCCAGGGCCTGCACAACCTCGTTGCCCCCTGGGGCCAGCGCGAAAAGAAGAAGCGCCTCGGCCGCGGCCGTGCTTCTGGCCTCGGCAAGACCTGTGGACGTGGTCACAAGGGCCAAAAGAAGACCAAGTCCGGCAACGTGCGCCCCGGCTTCGAAGGCGGCCAGCTGCCCATGTCGCGCCGCCTGCCCAAGCGTGGCTTTCGCAACCACGAATTCCGCACCGACTACGCCACCGTCAACATCGGTCGTTTGGCGGAGCGTTTCGAAACCGGCGCCACCGTCGACCCCGCGGCTCTGGTGGCCTGCGGTCTGGTCACAAAGCCCCGCATGAAGATCAAGCTCTTGGGCACCGGCGAGCTGACCTTGAAGCTCAACGTCAAGGTGCACGCGATCTCCGAAGGCGCCCGCGCAAAGATCGAAGCCAGTGGCGGCTCCGTCGAGGTCCTTGACGCCGCCAAGGCCAGCGCTTAACCGATACCGGTCTCCTCATGCTGCCGCAGCGTGAAGGTGCACCGGGTGGCCTGCGCCCGGCGTTGGTTGCCTGAAGGGCTTCTGTTTCAAGGCGCGCGAGCGTCTTCAACATCGAGAACTTCAAGATGCTGACGCGCTTTGAGTGTTGCTGGTTCAAGACGATGGCGTCTTGAAGTTTTGATGTTCAAACCGCTGGCGCGGTTTGAAGTTTTGATGTTCAAACCGCTGGCGCGGTTTGGAGTTTCGATGTTCAAACCGCTGGCGCGGTTTGAAGTTTTGATGTTCAAACCGCTGGCGCGGTTTGAAGTTCTTCTTGTTCAAGACGTCGGCGTCTTGAAGTACGGGGTACGCCGTGGCCTCCGGTCTCGTCAACATGTTCCGGATTCCCGAACTGCGGAAGCGGATTGTCTACACTTTGTGTCTGTTGGCGGCGTACCGCATTGGTATTTTCGTCAGCTCGCCTGGTGTCGATCGTTCACTCATGCAAGCCCACATCAAGGACACCTCCGGCAGCGGCGGCGGATTCCTGGGATTGTTCAATTTCTTCTCGGGCGGCGCCCTCGAGCAGGCTTCGGTGTTTGCCCTGGGGATCATGCCCTATGTGACGTCGTCGATCATCATGCAGCTGATGACTGTTGTGGTGCCCGCTCTCGAGCGCCTCCAAAAAGAGGGTGAACAGGGCCGACGCAAGATCAATCAGTATACACGCTATGGCGCGATGATCGTGTCGGTCGTGCAGGGCGTTATGCTCAGCCAGTACCTGAAGAGCATCAACGTCAACGGTCAGAGCGTCGTCAACGCGGATTGGGCTTCGGCCCTTGGGGGTATCGGATTCACGATCATCACCATCCTCACCCTCACCACCGGCACCGCCTTCATCATGTGGTTGGGCGAGCGCATCCAGGAGCGCGGCATCGGCCAGGGCACCTCGATGATCATCTTTTCCGGCATCGTCTCGGGCTTGCCTCGCGCGGTCTACAGCACCTTCATCGGAGTCCGTCAGGGCACCTACTCCGTGCTCGAGATGGTGGCCCTCGGCGGCGTCATCGTCACCGTCATCTTTGCCATCGTCTTCATCGAGCGCGGTCAGCGGCGCATCCCCGTACAATACGCCAAGCGGATCGTCGGCAACAAACAATACGGTGGCCAGGCGACTCATCTGCCGCTGAAGGTCAACACTTCCGGCGTGATTCCGCCCATCTTCGCTTCCTCGCTGTTGATGTTTCCGGCGACGTTGGCGTCGTTGGCGAAGCAGGACGATTGGGCCGGCCCCATCCAGGCGGCACTGCAGCCGGGCACCTGGCTCTACACGACTCTCTATGTCTTGATGATGATCTTCTTTGCCTTCTTCTATACGGCAATGGTCTTCAATCCCGTCGACGTCGCCGACAACCTCAAGAAGTTTGGCGGCTTCGTACCGGGCGTGCGTCCGGGTCGCGAGACCGCCGAGTACATCGACCACGTGCTTTCGCGCATCACCTTCGCCGGTGCGGTCTACCTCTCGGGGGTCTGTATTCTGCCGTCGATGATTCAACACGCGGTGTCGAACCGGGTGCCCTTCTACTTCGGCGGCACCGGGTTGCTCATCGTCGTCGGCGTCGCCCTCGATACGGCGCAGCAGATCGAAGGCCACTTGATCACCCGGCACTACGACGGCTTCGCCGGACCCGACGGTCCGCGCATCAAGGGAAGGGCTCGCACCCTCAGCTCGCCCGTCGAGACAGTGGCTGCCGACCCGTCGACGCAGCCCGCCTGACATGCGCGCGATTCTCTTTGGGCCCCCTGGCGCCGGCAAAGGCACGCAGGCTAAGCGTCTCGTCGACCTCTATGGCATTCCGCAGCTTTCGACGGGAGACATGCTGCGCGAGCACGTGAAGAACCAAAGCCCGCTGGGTCTGAAGGTCGATGCCGTGATGAAGAGCGGCGGCCTGGTCTCTGACGACATCGTCATCCAGATGATCGAAGAGCGCACCCAGCGCACCGACTGCAAGAATGGTTTCCTCCTCGACGGATTTCCGCGCACCATCACCCAGGGGCAGGCGCTCAACGCCATGCTTGCCGCCAAGGGGCAACAGATCGACGTCGTCGTCGGCATCGATTGTCCCGACGACGTCGTCCGCGACCGTGCCGTGTTTCGCCGCTCCTGCCCCCAATGTGGCGCCATCTATCACCTGCAATCGCTGCCGCCCCAGGTGAGCGACACCTGTGATCGCTGTGGAAAAATCGGATTGATTCACCGCCCGGACGACACCTTAGAGGCCGTGAACAAGCGCTTGAACAAGTTCCACGGCGAGACGGCGCCGCTGACTTCGCTGTACGGCGCCATTCTCAAGCGGGTCGATGGGACGAAGTCACCCGACGACGTCACGGCCTCGATTCGCTCGATTCTTGATCCGCTGGCTGCGTCTTCGAGCTGAAAAGCCGATCCCGTGTCCGCTTGATGTTCGACCGCGTTCCTCATCGGATCAAAGATCCTTTCGAGAATTGGGGCTGAAGACGGGCGAGCGTCTTGAAGCCCCGATGGTTTGCTGCTTTGGCTTCCTGCTTTGAGCCGTTGGCACGGCTCATCATCAAACACCAACGCCCCCTCGGGGGACACCTGAAAACCGGCCATCAAGGGTCACCGCAAAACCGGCCATAGGCGAGGCGCGGGACGAGTGGGTTTATGCCTGCGCTTCCTCGGATTTCATACCGGCCTTCGTTCG
>JAHFED010000091.1 GCA_023248635.1 Myxococcales bacterium | reverse complement strand
GCCAGCGTCTTGAACATCAGTACTTCGAGAGTTCCATGACCGACACCCAATCAACGTCGACGACCCCCGCTGCGACGCCTCCGAGCGACAAGCTGAAGTGGTACGTCGTGCACACCTATTCGGGCTTCGAGAACAAGGTGAAGACCGCCCTCGAGGAGCGCGTAAAGCAGCTGCACCTCGACGAGCATTTCGGCGAGATCCTGATTCCGGTCGAGACCGTCGAAGAGACCAAGACCGAAGAGAAAAACGGCAAGACCGTCACGAAGAAGCGCCAGGTGAAGCGCAAGTTCGCTCCCGGTTACATCTTCGTGCACATGGAGATGAAGGCCGAGACCTGGCAGGCAGTGAAGAACACGCCGAAGGTCACCGGCTTCATCGGCGCCCCCAACCTCAGCTCCTACACAGACACTGATCTCAAGCGCATTCCCTCGGTGCCTGAGCGCCAGGTCAAAGCGATGACCGAGCAGCTCACCGAAGCCGCCGTCCGCCCCGCTCCCAAGATCGAGTTCGACATCGGCGACGCCGTCCGCGTCGTCGAAGGCAACTTCGTCAACTTCAACGGCATGGTCGCCGAGGTCAACCTCGCCAAGCAGAAGGTCAAGGTCAGCATCACGATCTTCGGCCGCAGCCAGCCCGTCGAATTCGACTTCTCCCAGGTCGCCAAGGTCGGCTGACCATCAGTACCCGGATAAAGCATCAATTAAATTTCCAGATCGTGTTGATCTGGAGTCATGTGGGAGGCCGAAAGGCCGCTTGCACCACAATGGAGTAGGACAATGGCTAAGAAGGTAACAGCTTACGTCAAGCTGCAGTGCCCCGCAGGGAAGGCGAATCCCGCCCCCCCCGTCGGCCCCGCGCTCGGTCAGCACGGCGTCAACATCATGGGCTTCTGCAAGGAGTTCAACGCGCGCACCGCGGACCAGGCTGGGATGACCATCCCCGTCCTCATCACGGTGTTTTCGGACAAGTCCTTCACCTTCATCACCAAGACGCCGCCAGCGTCGGTGCTCTTGAAGAAGGCCGCGGGCCTGAAGATGGACAAGAAGCCGGGCGGCGGCAGCAAGACCCCGGGCAAGACCAAGGTTGGCAAGGTGACCTGGCAGCAGTGCGTCGACATCGCCACCACCAAGGCCAAGGACATGAATTCCTACTCGGTGAAGGCGGGCGCCAAGTCCGTCGCCGGCACGGCCCGCTCCATGGGCCTCGACGTCACCGGCGCGCCCACGGCCTGAGGCTGATGCTGCGAGTTCATCTTTCTTCTCAAGACGCGCCCGCGTCTTGAACACCATTTTTCCACAGTTCAAGGATATCGCAAATGGCCAGCAAACTCGGAAAGAAGCGTACGGCGGCATTCAAGCGCGTCGAGGCAACAACCCGCTACAAAGTCTCTGATGCCTTCCGCCTCGTGAAGGGCTGCAAGACGTCGAAGTTCGACGAATCCGTCGACGTCTCCATCAACCTCGGTGTCGACCCCCGTCACGCCGACCAGATGGTGCGCGGCGCCGTCGTGATGCCCAACGGCACCGGCAAGACAATCCGCATCGCGGTCTTCGCCAAGGGCGGCAAAGCCGAAGAAGCCAAGGCCGCCGGAGCCGACATCGTTGGCGCCGACGACCTGCACGATCGCATCGCTGGCGGCTTCATGGACTTCGATAAGGTCATCGCGACCCCCGACATGATGGGCGTCGTCGGTAAGCTCGGTCGCGTCCTGGGCCCCCGCGGGCTCATGCCCAACCCCAAGGTCGGCACCGTCACCATGGACGTCACCAAGGCCGTCAAGGAATCCAAGGCCGGCAAGGTCGAATACAAGGTCGAGAAGGCCGGCATCATCCACGCAGGCATCGGCAAGGTGTCGATGGAATCCGACAAGCTCGTCGAAAACTTCAAAGCTCTCTTCGACAACATCATGCGGCAGAAGCCGTCGACGTCGAAGGGCGTCTACGTGAAGAACATCGTCGTTTCGTCGACGATGGGACCCGGCGTGAAGGTCGATTTGGCTGATGCGGCCGCGATGTCGGCGGGCACCGAAGCCTGAGCTCCGACGACCCAGAGCAACGCTCAACGAGGCCGCCCCCAAGGCGGCCTCGTCGTTTCTACCGGAGAACGTGTTGAAACCAGGCATCGGGTCGCCGCGTGCGCACCACCAGACGCGAGATGCGTTTGCAGGCATCGGAACGCTGGGGAAGCACAACGAGCAGCATGGCCTTCAGTCGTTCGGAGTCGTTGCGCAGCTCGTAACAGAGGGCCTGCACACGCGCGCGCGTCCGATAGGCCTGCGACGCGGTGTCGAAGGTGAGCTGCTCGACGCGATGAAAAGCCTCCAGCGCTTTGGTGACGTCGTCGACGACGCTGCCGAGGGCTTGGCGCTGGGCGCTGGTGATGCGCTCGAGCCGGTAGCGCGTCGATGGCTCGAGGCTGAGGCGCGCAGTAGTGAGCAGGAGGACGGCGTCTTCGAAGGGAAGGCGGGCCTCGATCTCGAGACAAAAGCGATGGCTCGCACGTCGAAGCACATCGAGAGCTTGCGCACGTTCGTGGCGCACACGCGTGATGTCGGCGCCGCGGGCCTCGGCTTCTTCGACGTGGATCTTCAATCGGGCGGCGAGCAGGCGCAGCCCATCGGCCTCGATGAACAGCTCAGCGTCGCTGGCCTCGTCGGCGAGCAGCTCGGCGTTGTCGATGACGATGGCGGCGCGGTCGGTGAAAGCACTGGTGATCCATCTGCGTGACATGGCTCCTCCTTGGGGATTGCTCCCGGTTGGACGAGCTGAACTCCACGCGCTGTGCCGATCGCCCAAGAGCAGCCGGATGCGACGACGGCGTCGGGTGCCGCGACGATCTCGTTCCAGATGGAACAGCCGTCACACCTTCGGCATCGGTGCTTTCTCTCCCGGCTCCCAGCGGGGTCCATGTGCCGAAGTGCCGATGGTTCCACCCTTGGCACCACAGAAGTGCCGATGGTTTGTGCCGTTGGCACGGCACAACGTGCCGACGGTTTGTGCCGTTGGCACGGCACAAATGGAGGACGAACATGAACCAGACGACCTTGCTTTCTCTCTCTCTCGTCGGTGCTTTTGCTCTGAGCGCGTGCAACGCGAACCCCTTTGGGTCCGTCGTTCCCAACAACGGTCAGGTGCGCTTGAACGTGCCTGGTGCCTCGCAAGACGGTGGCCAAGCGCTGCGCGCGGGCGAACAGAGCGACTTCTATTTGTCGACGGTGAACGTCGCCGACAGCGTCAACGGCGGCGTCGGCTTGGTGCTTGGCATTGTCGCGGAGATCAGCGCGCTGCCCGCGAATGAGACTGACGGCGAAACCTATGCGGTGTGGGGTCCCTCGGAACCGCGGGGCCTGGAGCGCAACTCCTTCCGCTTCACCGTGAACAAGGTCGACGCCTCCTTCGAATACAAGCTCGAGGTGCGCGCCAAAGACCAGAGCGCAGAGGAAGACTTCGTCGTCGCCTTCGAGGGCACGGCCTTCCCCGACGACGAGAACCGCGGCCACGGCGACCTCGATGTCCACTGGGGCGCGTTGCGCAACGTCGACGACAGCGAATGCCTGCTCGGCGACCTCCACATCGACTACGCCGCCGACGAAGAACCCCGCCGCCTCGATGTCACTTTCAGCCAGGTCGCCGATGCCTGCAGCAACCAGACGCCGACGGATGCGACCTATCATTACCTCGAGGCCGCCGACGCTTCGGGCCAGCTGGACTTCGCCTTCCGCGCCAACTTGCACCAGGTGCGAGAGGACAAGCCCGAAGAAGAGGTCTTCGCCGTGCGCAGCCGCTGGTTGGCCGACGGCCAGGGCCGCTCCGACGTGCGCCTCTCGGAAGGCGAAATCGACGACGACCTCGCGCTGCACATCCCCGGCACCACAGCGACCAGCGCGGACATGGTCGAGTGCTGGGACGCCGGCTTCAGCCTCGTCTTCGTCGACACCAGCCCGGTCGAGCTCGAGCCTTTTCTCGGCCACGCCGCAGAAGGGGACGCCGCCGCCTGCGCCTACGCCGACGCCTCCTTTGCAGCCCTCTGACCCGGCCAGCCAGGGGAGGGAACTTGCGGTTCGAGGAGGGGCGCCCGATGGGGCGCCCTGCCTCGTTGGCAGGAAGCGCGCGTTGCAGCTGCTCAGCAACGCGCACTGGGACATTTCTGCAGGGACGAGCACTCTCGCGACGCCCACAATGCCAGACCCGCTCCGCCGAAAGAGGCCTCCGTCGTCGTCAACAGCTCCTCGGGCTTCGCGACCGACCCCGCTGGTGCAGAAGTTGAATCACGGAGGCAATTGCCCGGGGGACGTTGCGTGCTGCACCGTCTGCGTCGAAGGAGTGCTGTGATCGAATCCCTTGTCACCCTGTCCCGTCCGCCAATGCCGAGGGCATCCACCAGGCCACTGGCAAGGATGGTCGCTGGGGCAGTCGTCGGTCGGCCGACGCCAGGGGGTGCCCGATGAGCGACCGCCAAGTCATCCTGCTCGTCGACGACGAACCCGATCAATGCGACCTGCACCAAGCCACCCTCGAGCGGGCCGGACACACCGTGCGTGCCACAACGTCGCCGAAGCTGGCGTTGAACATGCTCGACGACGTCGCCGTCGTCATCACCGATTTGCAGATGGAGGAGATGAGCGGGCTGGCCCTGTGCGAGCGCGTGCATGCCGCGGCCCCCGACGTCGCCGTCATCGTCCTCACGGGCATCGGCAGCATCGACAGCGCCGTCGCCGCGCTGCGGGCCGGGGCCTACGACTTCTTGTTGAAGCCGGTGGATCCCAAGCTCTTGTTGGTCGCCGTCAGCCGATCGCTGGAGCGGCACCAACTGCGACGCGAAGTCGCCGTGCTGCGCTCGACGGCCACGCTGCAGGGCACCGCCGGGCTCTTGGGCGAGAGCCCACCGATGAAGAAGGTGCACGAGCTCATCGCGCGCATCGCGTCGAGCGCGGCATCGGTCTTGATCCACGGCGAGACCGGCACCGGCAAAGAGCTGGTGGCCCGCGCCATCCACGATCAGAGTCCGCGTGCGGCGGGTCCCTTCGTCGCCATCAACTGCGCCGCGGTGCCGCCCACCCTGCTCGAGACCGAACTCTTTGGGCACGCCAAAGGCTCCTTCACCGACGCCAAAGTCTCCCGGCAGGGGCTCTTCGTGCAGGCCTCGGGGGGGACGCTCTTTCTCGACGAGATCGGCGAGATGCCCGTCGAGATGCAGGCCAAGCTGCTGCGCGCCCTGCAAGAGCGCACCGTTCGGCCGGTGGGTGCCAACATCGAGGTGCCCTTCGATTCGCGCATCCTCTCGGCGACCAACAAGGACCTCGAAGGCGCCGTCGCCGAAGGCCGTTTCCGCCAGGACCTGTACTACCGCGTCAACGTCGTCACCATCGAGCTGCCGGCGCTGCACGAGCGGGGTCGTGACATTCTCGTGTTGGCCGAGCGCTTCTTGCGCAATGCCGCCGAACGCAATGGTCGACCGCCCCCGACGGTGCCGTCGAACGTGGCCGAACGGCTGCTCTCCTACACGTGGCCGGGCAACGTGCGAGAGTTGGAGAACTGCATCGAGCGCGCGGTCTCCCTCGCCCGCTTCGACGCCCTCACCATCGACGACCTCCCCGAGCGCGTGCGGAACTACCGGGCCGAGACCTTCGTCGTCGCCGCTGACGACCCCTCGGAGATCCTGCCGCTCGAGGAGCTCGAACGCCGCTACATCGCGCGGGTCGTTCGCCTCCTCAATGGCAACAAGTCGCGGGCCGCTCAGCTGCTCGGCCTCGATCGGCGCACCTTGCACCGCCGGCTCGAGCGCTCGGCGGAGGCCGCGAAGACGCGGGATGCGACATGAGCGGCCAGCCTCCTTCTTTGGGCGTGGTCGCGTCGGGCATCGCCCACGATCTGCGGGGTCCCGTCGGCGTCATCGTCGCGGTGCTGCACGAGATCGAGCTGTCCGCCGGCATCGCGAGCGCCGATCTTGAGCGGCTGTTGGAGATGGCCCGACGAAGCACCCGCAAGCTCGAGCGCACGGCCGCCACCTTGGATGCCATCGCCCAGCTGGAGCAGCCTCAGCTCGCCACGGTCGACCTTTGTCCCATGCTCCACGCCGCCGTCGATCGGATGCGCAGCCTCGAGCGCCGGTCGGAGTTGAAGCTCACCCTCCCGGACCGCACGGGAACGACGCGGGTACAGGTCGCGCCCTCCCTCTTCCCCCACGCCCTCGAAGAGCTCGTGGGCTGGGCCCTGCGACGCAACCCCAGCGAGCTGCGCATGGAGGTCCAGCGTCCAGCCGAAGGCAACCGCGTCGTCGTCGTCGTCACCGTCGTCGGCGTCAACGTGCTGCCCGCGTCGGCATCGCCCTTTCAGGATCCTCTGGGCCTGGCGCGCCAACTCTTGGAGGTGCAGGGCGCCGGACTCTCCATCGAAGTCGTCGCCGGCAGCGTGGTCATGGAGGTCTCGGTGCCGACGGCGCCACAGGTCGCGCGCTGAAGGGATTGCCAGGCCGGCCCAGCTTCGGACAGCCCGACATCGGCTGTGATTCCACCCGAGGCTGCGGCCTCCACCACCCGATGGGACGTGCTTCCGGCGGGCGTGGGAGCCCTTCCGGCGGGCAGGGGCGGCGCTCCGGCCGCAGCCGGCGATGGTCTCGGAAGCGATCAGGGCAGAGGCTCTGGGCGCGGGGGTGAAGTCGCAGCCTCCGACGTCGGCGTCGGCGTCGTGCCAGGGACGTCGACGGGGGGCGTGAGCGCTTTGCGAGCTACGTCGAGGAGCAGGAGCCCCGCGGTGCGCAGCCCGGTGCGAACGAGCGCGCGCGTCAGGGGCGCGCTCAGTCCGCCGCCGCCGACGAAGCCGGTGCCGATGCCGCCTCCCAGCAGGAGGTAGGGATGCTCGACGGCGGCCTTGCGCAGCTTTCTTTCCGCCAGGGCGACCGCGTTGTTCAGCTGTGCGCCCAGCACCACGGCGGCGTCTTTGACGGCGACGGCGGATGCCTGGAGCGACTCTTCGCTGACGGGGTCGGCGTGAGGGGCGACCGGTGAGGCGCCGACGGCGGAGGAGGCTTGTGCTTCGGACATCGGGGCTCCCCATCGGTGGTGAATCAGTTCTTTGCCCTCAGACCGGGCGCGGCCAATTCGGTGTCCTCAAGGCCCGGCCCGAGAGCTCAGACCCGAGAAAGCAAGCGACCGACGACGAAGCCGACGGCAACGGCTCCGAGCAGCGCGGCTGCAGGTCGCTCCGCGACAAAAGTGCGCACCCGTTCGTCGATGGCCTGCAGGCCCGCCGGCGTCGACCGATCCCCCATCTGGTCGTCGGCGCTGGGCTCGTCGACGAAAGAAGGGGGTGCCCGGGCAGGTTCGCTGGGGCTCGGCGAAACATCGGCGCTGGCTTGCATGAGGACTCCCTGGACCATTGCGTACGGGTGGCGACGAGCAGGACGAGCGCGATGCGCTCAGGGGCGCAGGCCGGCGGCGGCCCCCACGGCGACGGCAACACCGAGGAGGGCGAAGGCGTTCTCGCGGATCTGGCGCTCTGCCCATCGCTGCAACTCGTTGCGCGCAGCGCCGAGGGCGACGACGGCGGCCTCCTCCACTTCCCGCCGCATCAGCGGTTTGAGCGTGAACGCTGCACCGCCGAGCGCGGGGCTGGCGCGAGAATTCGGTCTTGAGGCTCCCAGCTGGCGGCGCTCGTCCCCCGTCAACGGCGGCGCCAAGACGATCAGAGGACTGTGTGCCCTCTGTCCGGGCGACTCATTGCTCGGGACATCGGGCGATGCCCCCTCCTGCGACGGCGTCATCATCGGCGGGCCCCCACCACCGGAACCGGGGCGGCCAAGGTGCCGCGCGTGGCAAGCATTATCGTCGTCGCCACCACCGCTTGCACGCCGCCAATGAGCAGGAGCGCAGCCGCGGTGTTGGTGCGTTCGGTCAGGATCACGAGCGCACCGGTCATCAGACACAGCCAGGCCAGGGCTCCGATCAGCAGGGCAAGACCCACGACGATGGCGGAGGTCGCGAGGGTCTTGGCCGCGCTGGCGGCAGCGGCCACTGCCAGATCGATGCGCGCTGCGGCCGCGCGTTCGGCGGCGAAGGCCAAGCGTTCCAGGGCGTCGGGCAGCGCGAAGACCTCTGCATGACTGGCGGCGACCATCTTTGCTCCCTTCGAGCAGGCTCATGAGCTCACCGTGCAGTGGAGGTGCCAGTGCACCTCGAGCGCCGCCGCAGCGAGCGGACCAGGCTGTCGACGTCGTCGTGGGTGCCCCTCTGCGCGGGTGAGCGCAACGCCAGCGTGGTCGCGCCTGGAGCGCGCCGTCGAACGTTGGCCTGGGACATTTCTGCTGCGCGTTGCAATTCTGCCCCAAGGGCTCTGGCCAAGGTCTGCGCCCCAACGCGCTCGTTCCGAGGCATTGCGGTTGCACAGCCGGGCGCACCTCGATGACAGCGCACCCGCATGGCCCTCCGGCGACTGCCACGGCATCCACCGATGTCGGGACCCCCGCTCCATCCCAGGTGCGGCGGTGCCGCAACCACAACGGCGGGGCCCCCGGTGACGGGCTCCGTGCAGAGGCAGCTCGATGAGCGATGAGAAGTTCTCCGAGCCGACGATGCACCCCTACAGAGCTGTGGATGCGGAGTCCACCGATCCCCCTGGCCGAGCGCCGACGGCCTGGCCCAAGGGTCAGGAGATCATCCTTCTCGTCGATGACGAGCTCGATCAATGTGAGCTCCACGAGGCGACGTTGCGTCGGGCCGGCCACCTGGTGCGCTCCACGACGTCGCCGCGAGCGGCACTAACCCAGCTCGACGATGTCGCTGTGGTTATCACCGACCTACAGATGGATGAGATGAGCGGCCTGCTCTTGTGTGAGCGCGTGCTCGCCGCCGCCCGCGACATTCCGGTGATCGTGCTGACCGGCATGGGCAGCATCGACAGCGCCGTCGCCGCCATGAGATCAGGCGCCTACGACTTCTTGATGAAGCCCGTGGATCCAAAGCTCTTGGTCGTCGCCGCTGCCCGGGCCCTCGAGCGACACAAGCTGCGTCGAGACGTCGCGGTGTTGCGATCGACGGCGACGCTGCAGTCCACCGCTGGGCTCCTCGGCGACAGCCCGCCCATGAAGAAAGTGCACGAGCTCATCGCGCGCATCGCGCCCAGCGCGGCGTCGGTGTTGATCCGCGGGGAGACCGGCACCGGCAAAGAGCTGGTCGCGCGCGCCATTCACGACCAAAGCCCCCGAGCGGCCGGGCCCTTCGTCGCCATCAACTGCGCAGCGGTGCCGCCGACCCTGCTCGAGAGCGAGCTCTTTGGTCACTCCAAGGGTTCGTTCACCGACGCCAAACAAGCGCGCCAAGGTCTGTTCGTGCAGGCCACTGGCGGAACCCTCTTCCTCGACGAGATCGGCGAGATGCCGCTCGAGATGCAGGCCAAGCTCTTGCGCGCCCTGCAGGAACGCACGGTGCGGCCGGTGGGGGCCAACGCCGAGATTTCCTTCGACGCCCGCATCTTGTCGGCGACGCACAAGGACCTGGAAGCCCAAGTCCGCGATGGCCAGTTCCGCCAAGATCTCTTCTACCGGGTGAACGTCGTCGGCATCGACCTGCCTCCCCTCCACGAGCGGGGCCGCGACATCCTGCTGCTCGCCGAGCGCTTCTTGCGCAGTGCGAGCGAGCGCAACGGCCGCGCACCACCCACGATGCCGTCGACGGTGGCCGAGCGGCTGCTTCACTATGCCTGGCCGGGCAACGTGCGTGAGCTGGAAAATTGCATGGAGCGCGCCGTCTCGTTGGCCCGCTCGGATGCGCTGACCATCGACGACCTACCTGAGCGTCTGCGCCTCTACCGCGCCGAGTTCTTCGTCGTCGCCGCCGAAGAGCCTTCGGAGATCCTGCCACTCGACGAGCTCGAGCGCCGCTATATCGAACGCGTGGTGCGCTTGCTCAACGGCAACAAGTCACGCGCCGCCCAGTTGCTCGGACTTGATCGGCGCACCCTCTATCGTCGTCTCGAACGCGCGCCGACGACGTCCCCCAAGCTCGTACGGGATCACGCCTGAGATGCGGGCCATCCGAGCGCGGCATGCCGCCTGCTTTGGCTGGAACATGCGCGCGTCGGCGGCCCGGCTTGGCGGCAACGAGCGGTGTGCCCGGGCAGGGATGGTCCGTGCCCTGGGCCCATCGACGGCTTGCTCGAGCTGCGCGGCGCGTGTCGGGGCGAGGCCGTCTCCGTCGACATCCGGCTGCGCCGTGTGGATGCGGGTCAGGCCGATCTGCTCGTGGTCCAGCTGCCGCTCAACGACTGGCGCATCGTCGGCGTCTCGCCCTTGAGCATCTGTCACATCGTTCGTGAGTGCTCGACCGAGCCGGCGCCTGAGCTGCGCTGCCAAGGCTCCTCCTCGCTCGACGGATGAAGGACCTCTCCCGTCGCCGCGCCGACGTCATCGCCTTCAGTGTGCCTCGCCGAGCTCCGCGCAACTCGTGGCGTCGACGCGGCGCAGGCGAAAGCGGCTGAGCTGAGCATCGACCTGGCTGGGCTGTCGGGGACTGAAAGGCAGCCCAGAGAGCACCCGCTCCTCCGTACGGATTTGCAGGCCGCCAGTGGCGCCGTCGTCGTCGAGGGTGGCGACCAAGACGGTATGGCCCGACGCGACGACCTGGATGACGTGCAGGCCGAGCGGTGATTGCAGCTCGACCCGCAGGCCCGGTTCGCCGTCGCCGTCGTCGTCGCGCACGCGGGGATCGCTGGCGTCTTCGGGGAGCGCGCCTTTGCCGCGGTAGCCGAGCTGACCCACGCCCATGTCTCCTTGCCAGTAACCATCCGCACGAACGAAGGTGAAGCGCGCCGGCGCCATGGCGTGGATCGAAGACGCCGGCATGCGCGTCGAAAAGCCCGGGCCCTCGGTGCTCATGGCGCAGGCCGTGGCCACCACCAGACCCTGCTCGTTGACGACGGCGTGACTGAGGGTGGTCGTGATCGATCGCTGCGGCCCCAGCAGAGGCACATCGGTGAGGGCCACGACCTCGACCTCGAGGCGGTAGGTGCCCGCGGGGATCCCCACTGGCGTCGACGATGGAACCACAGTCGCCAGGCCGGGGGGCGACGCGGCAAGAACCAAAACCAAGGCGAGCACAGCGGCCTCCGGCAGCGTCTTTCACTCAACTCAGCAAAGCCCAAGCCACGGCCACGGCCACGACGTCGATGTCGTATTTCAGGTGCAGGCTTTCTCTCCCGTGTGGGCCCATGTGGATGGGGAGGCGCGCCCCACCTCGCCCACCTCGCGCGCTGCTGCTTGTGCCTCGCCACCGCGGTCCCGCTGCACTACTTCGATCGCAATGGCTGCTCGAACTCCATTGCCGGGCCTTCCCGAGACCCTCGAGCTCACCCTCGGGCTCGACGACGCCGACGACGACGCCACGGCCGGTCGGCATCGCCCGCCACAGGATCACGATGCCCTCGGTCGTCCTCGTCCATGAGCCGGGCGGCGGGTCCAAAGCGCCGCGGTAGGTGCCGACGACGTCGCAGGCGCGGGCCGTGGCCGCTTCCATCTCGTCGACGTAGCGACGACTTCGACAGAACGTGCCGTCGCGGTCTCTTTTGGCGGGGTGTGGCCGACGCACGGTTTGCCCTCCGAAATATCTGCCCAACTTCAGTTCAGCCGGAGACCGAGACGGGATCTTCAAACGTGGCGCGTAGGGGGGCAGCATTGCCCGCGTCGCCGTTGCGGGCGGCGTTGTCGCCGGCGCCGACCTGTTCTGCTGTTCCGAGCTGTTCTGGAACGGGTCGGAACGGCTCGTCAGGGGCGACCTGTTCTGCTGTTCCCAGCTGTTCCGAGCTGTTCTGGGACGGGTCAATCGAGCTGTTCTGCTGTTCCCCCCCTTTAAGGGGGAACAGCTCAGCGGAACAGGTCGGGTCAGGTGGCGTGGGTTGAGCTTGAAGCCATGCGGGAGGTTGTCCCCCCGCTGGCGCGCCAGCCTCCGCGGCAGGTGCGAGCGACACCATCCGCGCGTTCCTCGGCCCGGCTGATTCCACGAGCGCGCCGCGCTTGACCAGCCGATCGACGGCAAGACCCATGCGGGTCTTGTTGCCTCCTCCGGATTGCTTGATCAGCGCGCCCTTTGTCATCTCTGGCTTGGCGTCCTTCAGGCTGAAGGCCGAAAGGATCAACGCTTCGTCGCGTTGTTCTTGAGCCTCAACGGTGCCGTCTTGTTTCGTCTGGCGGTCGAACACCCAGTCCGCGCGGACGCAATCCCCGGCCACGTTGTCGTGGATGCGAAGCTGGACGCCGAAGGGCGCTGCCGCTCGGCCTGCCTTGAGCTCGACTTCGACGCTGGCCGTGCGCACCGTGACCCCGTCGTCGTTGGTCACGGTGCCCTGTGTCAGGTGAATGCCGGCGTCGTAGCCGCCGTGCAGCGCCGATGCGCCACGCATCCGCTGGCCAGCTCGGCGGCCGGCGCTGTTCTCCGATGTCTTCGCGGTGTGGTGGACGTAAAGCACCGTGCACCCCAGCACGTCGCGCAGAGCCCGCAGGGCCATGTTCACCGTCGCCATGTCGTCGTTGTCGTTCTCCTTCAAGGCCCCCATGACGTTTCGCAGAGGGTCGACGACGACGAGGGCGACACCGTCGGGCAGCGCACGACGGACGCTGGCTACGAACCACGCGACCTTGTCGAGGTTGCCAAGGTCCAGAGTGCCCTTCGACTTCACAACGAGCGGGATATCGACGATGCCGTTGTCATCGTCGCCCGCGTGCCCGCGCACCGTGCCCCTGAGACGGTTCCGCGCGTTGTCTTTGTGGTCTTCGGTCAAGAACAACGCGACACCCCGCGGGGCACTCGTCTCGAATTCCCCAAGCGCCTTGCGCCCGCACGCCACCGCAACAGCGAGTTCGATGGCCAGCCAAGTCTTCGCAGTCTTCGGCTCGCCTGAGATGACCGCGACGGCGCCATCCGTGATCAGCCCCTGAACAAGCCACGACGTTGGCGGGAAGGCCAGCCGGACAAGGTCGCCGTAGGAGATGAAGTCGCACGGCACCGCGAGGCCACCCTTCGAAGTGCCCATGGCAGCCATGAGGTCGCGCTTGGCCCGGTCCATCTCCTCGGCCCAGCCGGCATCGACCGGCGCGCTCTCTACGGCCGCGTCCTCCTCTTCGTCGCCGTCCGACCACTGGGTGCGGTCGTCGTCGTCCGTCAACCGCTCCCGTGGCTCCCGTTCGCCGGCGTTGATCCCGCTGGCGATCGTGCTCGCTACCTCCCACGCGGGGAGTCCACATCTGGCCCCAGCAGCGGCCAGCCGGGCCTCAACTTCGCCGCGCTCAAGCTCACCGGGAGCGAGAAGCTGCCCGAGGGAGAACGCGGCGGTGTTCAGGGAGCCGTTGCGCGTGCCCTCGGCAGCTCCGCCGACCTTGCGGCACTCGTCGTCGAGAGCGGCCTGCGCCCGCGCGCGGTGTCGGCGCCCCATGTGTGCCGTCGGCGTCGCGCCCTGACCGCGGTCGGACCACGGTTTGATCTCGTCGACATTGAACCCAAGGTCCATGTAATCGGACGGTCGCGTAGTCGTCATCGTCTTCGTCAACGTCAACGCGGGCGGCTTCGCAGCCGCGGCCACCTCCGCGCGGGCCCTTTCGACGAAGGGCGACGGATCGAACAACGCGCCTTGCGTCTCTCGCCACAGCGGCGGGACGTTGTCGATGAGGACGCCATCTCGCATGAACTGCCGGGGCGCCTGCGGTAGGAAATGCATTCGGCACGCATCCTTGGTCGACGGGTCGTTGAGACCTTGGTCGAGCTCGGCGGTCAAGAGCCGCCAGAGCACCGGCCAAACCGCGGCGTCGACGTCACGGGCAAACGGAACCACGATGCGACAGCAGACCCCTGCCTTGCGCCAGCCGTGGCTCCATGTCGTGAAGCCGAAGGCGCGGACCTTGAGCGCTTGGAGCCGTCGCCAGACTGCCGCGGTCTTATCGGAGACCATGCCGTCGCCGTCGATGACGTAGCCCGAAAGAGCCTCGACGTTCGCCTTGCCGCGTGTCGTTCCCGCGCGGTAGCGAGCGAGGGAGAAGGCGGGGCCCGCTTTCTTCGCTGCATCTGTCTTCTCGTCGTTGCCCGCTACGACGTCGACGAGAGGGGCTTCGCATGCCTTGCGGCACCAGGTGGCGAAGGCGTCGGCTGTCGTGGTCGACGCCGTCGGCACGTTGTCGAGGGCGCTCTTGAACGTGACGAGCGCCAGCCTGCGCTCAGACTGGCCAGCTGCGGATGCCGGCGGCCCCGTGACGTCGTCGCAAGCGGGCATCGGCGGGACGCGCTCGGGCTGCGCCTGCAGATACGCGGCATCCGTTCCGCGCGGGCCGAAGATGTCGTCGACGTCGTCGGGTTCTGGGGTGGCGCTCACGTGACGCTCGCGTTCGCTGAGCGACTCCGGATGAACGCATCGAGCGCGACGCGAGACACGAGCACGCGCCTTCCGACGCGGAAGCTCGCCAGCTCCCCCCGGGCCACATTCTCGCGGACCTTCGTCATGCCGAGCCCCATGGCCTCGGCAACTTCCTTCAACGTGTAGCTGAGTTTTTCCATCGTCGGACCTCGCTGAGCGTGCGGCGATCTACCGCGACACCCGATACTTATCCGCGATACGTGTCAGATATGCTAACACGGTACTCGTGAATTATCAGTGTCGGAGCCGCGATGAATGAACTGCTGCGCTCTCTGGATCCCTTCCATGGCCAGACGCTCGAGCCCGTTTTTGACGTCGTCATGGTCGCAACACTCGGGGCTCCGTCCAAAGCGCGTTTCACCGGCGCGCGCTGCATCGCCGTTACGGGACTGCGGCGCTACTACGACCCGGATCTAAATCCGGCGCTGTTTCATAGCCTCATGCACCTCAAGAGCGAGGAACAGGCCGTCGCCTTCGTCCGTGAGTTCGGAACGCTGACAAGGTGGCGGCCGGTGGATGTCGGCGCGCGTTCCCTTGTCGGCGAACGCGTCAACCCTCACGCCGTCGATCCCGTCGACGTTGTTCTCGCTCATGCCCGCACGATGAGCGCGACGTGGCGACTGTGGGAGGCGTCGAAAGCCGGCGACTTGGACGCCGTTGACGCGCTCGTGACTTGGCGAGGGCACCCCGGCGGCCAGCGCGTTGCTCGCCCAGCCGACGATCTGCTGGCGATGTGGGGGGGGCGGGATGGCGAGATCCCGCGTGGGTACTGCGTCGATGCACGGGAGACGCAGTCAGCCAATGATGCTGCGCTGGATCGCTTGGATGCGATCACAGCCTCGGTCGTCCCGCACGCACGCATCGACGCGGCACTCACTCGCGTCGCTCACAACCTCGGCGCCGCACTCAAGAACAACGTCACCGTCGATGTGGCCATGGTGCAAGGGGGGCCTGTGTTGCGCAACATGCCGAGCTGCTTGCTGGCGAAGCTGTGGCTTCAGGTCCACGCCGCCATGAGCAGCGGCGCCACCTTCCCCCGTTGTCGCGGTTGCTCTCGTCTCTTTGAACGTTCGTCTGGGCAACGCGGCAAGCGAGCCGATGCGGTCTTCTGTTCGGACAGGTGCAAGTCCGCGTTCCAACGGACAAAGAACGCGCGCATCGTCGAACTCACTGAGTCGGGCATGAGCCCCCAGCAAGTCGCCAACGTCGTCGGCGTCACCGTCGACACCGTGGCGCGCCAGTTGGTGAAGCAAGGCGCACCAACCAAGGAAACGAAGCCGTCCACCACGAAGGGAGCGAAGCGATGAGCAAGCGCGGCAACACCGAAGGCACGATCTACCAAGAGCCGTCCGGGCGCTGGCGAGTCGAGATGACGCTCGGCTACGTCAGTGGTCGGCGCGTTCGCAAAAAACTGCGGTTCGAGACGCAGCGCGAGGCGCGCGAGGCGCTGACGAAGCTCCGACGTGAGCTCGATCAAGGAATCGAACCTGGCGATGACCGGATGACGATGCGGCGGTTCTTGGAGAAGTGGCTTACCGAGTGCGTCGAGGGGGCCATGTCGACGCTGCGGCCAAACACGCGGGTTTCATATGCGTCGCTGACGCGGAACCATCTCATCCCCGGCCTGGGGCACCACCTCATGGCCAAGCTCAGCCCCGTCCATGTGCAAGCGTTCTTGACAGCCAAGTCCAGCGAGAAAATCAAGGGCGCCGACGACGACGCGCGGCTGTCCCCCCGGACCGTTCGCTACATATTGATCCTGCTCCGTCGCTCACTGCGGCAGGCCATGCGGTGGGGGCTGGTGGCGCGCAACGTTGCGACCCTCGTCGATCCGCCGCGGATGCAACGACGCGAGGCGCAGGCGCTCACGATGGAAGAGGCGACGGCCTTGCTGGCATCGGTGAAGGCAAACCGGCTGCGCGCGTTGTTCACGGTGGCCGTCGCTCTGGGGCTTCGACGAGGCGAGATCGTCGGCCTGCGCTGGGAGCACGTGGACTTGAAAACCGGCGTGCTTCGCGTGCGGGAGCAGCTGCAACGCGTGCGGCACGTCCGCAACGCCGCGAAGGAGATCGTCGAGCGGAAAGGCTTGGTCGTGTCAGAGCCCAAGTCCGACAAGAGCCGGCGCACCCTGCGCATTCCGTCGCACCTTGTCGACGAGCTGCGGGAGCACAAGGCGCGGCAGACTGCGGAGCGCTTGGCTGCCGGCCCCGCCTGGTCCGACACCGGCTACGCGTTCACCACTGAAACTGGCGCGCCACTCGATGGGCGCAACCTGCTGCGTCGCTGGCAGACGAGTTTGAAAGCCTCAGGGCTGCCAGCCATGCCTTTCCACGCCTCGCGGCACACCGCAGCCAGCCTGTTGCTCGCGCAGGGCGTGCCGCTGCACGTGGTCATGGAGATCCTCGGTCACAGCCAGATCGCGCTGACTGCCAACACATACGCGCACGTCATGGAGAACCTGCACGATGACGCGGCAGAGAAGATGGACGCATTCCTACGGAGGGGCTGACGACCGCATCGTTGGCCCCCAGCGGAGCTGGTGGCCCCCAGCGTGGCCCCCACGACATGCCGAGAACGAAAAACGGGACCGCTAAGGTCCCGTTTCTCTGGCTCCGACACTTGGGCTCGAACCAAGGACCCTGTGATTAACAGTCCCCGGCGTGGGGTGTCGCTGCGTGTCGCCAAGTGTCGCCCTCCGCGGCGCGACGCCATATTTCGGGGTTCATGCGTCGCGGTCGCTCGCCCCGAATCGTCGGCGTAGCTACTCGGTAGCTATTCAGTGTCGATCTGCGGGCCGGTCGTCGGCTCGTTTTTTTGTAGGCCAGGGGTCGACATGATGCCGCCGGCTGCGACGACGTTGACGGCAGCGGCGGTTTGTCGCTCGACTCGGCCCGCTCGTCGAGCTCGGCTAGAACGGAGGCGGAGCTCCCCGCGAAGCACGAAAAGCGTGGGAAGGTCCGCTCCATACGGAGGAGGAGAGGTCTTGACGAACACCCACAGCGCAACGCCTTTCATCTACAGTCTCCTCGACAGCCAACCAATAACGGTTTCGTTTATTTCACCAATTCTTTCGGTAACACTGTCGGCCGCGGTCCTCGCTGGTTGTAGTTGCCCCCGCAAGAACGAACAGGTCGGTGATTGAAACGTGAGGGCTCCGGCTCGGGTGAGGTTGGCATCCGTGCTCTGTCGCCCTCACCGTCGCGTCGCCCCTCGGCGCTGC
>JAHFED010000130.1 GCA_023248635.1 Myxococcales bacterium | reverse complement strand
CGTTCTCCGCCTTCACGACGGTCAGCTCGGCAAGAAGCTCATCGACGCCCACGCACCGGTCAGATCACGACGGGCGGCATCGCGGGATCGGTCATTCGATCGAGGGGCTGAACGGTTACCCGGTCTTCGCGTGTTGTCGTCGTTGAAGACGCTCTTTGGCCGCCTCCGACTCCGAGTGAACGACGAGAAGAGTGGAGTGGCCGCCGCCACCGAACGGGGGTTTCTTCGGCGTGCGGCTGCACCAGGACAGACATGGTCTGCGGTGGGCGCTGACGAAGAAGACGAAGGAGCGTTTCAAGAATCGCGTCCGTGATCTCACGGGTCGCAACTGCGGGCGCTCCATCAAAGAGGTGATCTCGGTCCTGCGTCGGTACCTGCTGGGCTGGCACGGGTACTTCCAGATCACGTCGACACCATCGGTGCTGCTGGACTTCGACAGGTGGATTCGACATCGGCTGCGGTGCCTCATGGTCAAGCAGCGTCAGCCTGGCGGTCACCAGAAGTGGTGGGCGTTGGCCCTGGCAGCAAACACCGAAATTCCCAACCGCTACTTCGACCACGCAGGGCTTCCCCGATTGGTCGAAGCGTGACCTCAACACATCGAACCGCCGGATGCGGACCCGCACGTCCGGTGGTGTGGGAGGGGACCGGCGGCAGCACCGCCGGCCTCTATCCCGATCCACCAACTCCGCGTTCCGCGGGCGCGCTTCACGCGCATCATCCCGCGTCTTTCCCATCTCGGAACGCGGTCGAACATCAAGCGGACGCAGGATCAGTCGCAGTCGCCCTCGGGGCCTTCGCCGCCGCCACCTTTGGTTTCGCCTGCGTCACTGCGAGGGGCCGGGGCGTGCGTGTGCGACGACGACCAGGTCGGACCGTTGGTGCGCGGCTGGTACTGCGGATCGTCGGGGATGCTCTCTTTGTCGATGGGGGGCACGTCGCGCCGGGGCACCACGACCTTGGGATCCTTGGTGCGGTCCGGCAGGTTGCCTTTGTCGTCGAGGAGCAAGAAGCCTGCGGGAGCGCCTTCGTACATCTTGCTGAGGCTGTCGTCGTCGAGCTCCATGCCGTGCATCAGTTTCGAGGGCACCAGATGCAAACGAAAGACCTTTGACTCGTTGAACTGCCGATAGGAGCGCAGCGTGTGCAGGATGTAGTCCTCCGACTTCGTTGCCTCCAGCACCATGTCCGAGGCGAACATCAACTTGTGCGCGTACTTCTGCAGGAAGGCGCGGCTGCGGCTGCGCCACTTGGCGAGATTCTCGAAGCCCTCGATCTCGAAGTCCGGGTGTCCGTAGGAAATATCACTATACACGTTTGGATAGCGATCCAGCAACCAGCCAACCCTTTTTAGGCGCGGTTCCGTATTTTTATGAAGACCAATATGGGGCAGACAGAGGCGAAGATTTGGATGTCGCTCCAACAGCGACACCGTCTCATCCCAGTATTTAATCAAATTGACATGCATGACCACGGGAAGCTGCACCTCCTCGGCCCAGGCCCAGAAGGGTTCCATGCGTTCATCGTCGATGGGCATGACATGGAAGGGACCCTTGCCGGTGCCGGCCCCATGACCGAGGTAGAGCTTCACGCCGTCGGCGCCGCGAGCGACTGCGTCTTTCACCAGGTCTAGATTTCCCTCGGCGAGGGGATCAAAGGTGACGAAGGCGCAGAAGCGATCGGGCCACTTCTGCTTGATCCGCAGGATCTCCTCGTTGTTTTCCTTGTACTGCTCAAAGCCATACATCTTGTTGAGGGTGTAGGTGTAAATCGTCGCCGACAAGAGGCAGGTGCGCTGGATGCCCAGCTGGTCCATCACCGGCAACAGCCGTTCGGCTTCGTGCACGGTCTGCGCGTGCTCGTGGGTGTCGATGATCTTCCACTTCGACGCCTGGATGTCTTCGATGCTGACCCGCGGGTCGTCGCGCTCGACGTAGGCCTTGATGTTCTTGGGATTGGGCAGCTTGGTGTCGTAGGAGCCCCCGACTTTGGCTGCGAGCTGGGTGTCGATGGGCACACCGCCGACGAGGCCCGCCCGCTGCAGCCCCAACACGCCCAGCAGCACGATCAACGCGACGAGCAGCGCGCTGCCGACCTTGCTCGTCCACGCACCAGACCCTTGCTTCGACATGCGGTGTCCCTACCAGCCCGGCCGCCCGGGGGCTACTCGTGGGGCTGGTCCAAAGGGTCACCGGCGTTCAAGACGCGCCAGCGTCTTGAACAGCCAAACTTCAAGACAGCGTCTTGAACCATCACAACTTCAAGACGCGCCAGCGTCTGGAACATCAGAACTTCCAGCAGCCCCCGTCGACGACGTGCAAGGGGGGCTCCTGGTGGCCCGGTGGCGAAGATGGCCGAGGGGGCGCCGCCGCCGGGTTCGCTGTAGGGTCGAGCGATGCAGCGCGGCAGTCGCCTCACCCTGAAGATTCTCTTTGGCAACGTCATCACCGTCGCGGCCGCGATCCTGCTCTACATCGCCGTCAACCTGGCGCTGAACGAGAGCGCGCCGCTGCGTCCAGCGCCGCTGATCACCTTCTCGGCCCTGCTGACCTTCATCGCCCTTGGGTTGAGCTTCGTCTACGCGCGCAGCCTCACGCGCAACTTCGAGACCCTCTACCAATCGGCCACCTCCATCTCGCAGGGCGACCTCTCGACCCTCGTGCAATTCGATCAGCCCAGCCGCATTCCCGATGAAGTCGACTCCCTCGCGGCTGCCATCAATCATATGTTGGAAAATCTGCGAGAGCTTGTTCAACGGCTGCAAAAAACCGCGAGTCATATTCACGTGTCGGCCAACACGCTCTCCGGTGCTGCTGAACGCGTGACGATGGCAAACTCAGGCGTCGCCGGCTCGGTGAGCAACATCGCGCGTTCGGCCGAGCTACAACGAGAGCTGGTCTTAAAGGCCAGTGCCTTGATGCAAGAAATCGCCGAAGGGATCGAGAAATCTGCGGCAGCCGCCGAAGCCGCCGCCCGCGCCGTCGCCGAGACCCACACCGCTGCCCGCACGGGCACCGAGGTGGCCAATCTCGCCGTCGAAAAGCTGCAAGAGACCTTCGAACGGGTGGAACAGAGCTCGCTGCGCGTGTTCGCCTTCGGTGAAAAGAGCCAGGCCATCGGCAAGATCGTCGACGTCATCACCCAGATTTCCCAGCGCACCAACCTGCTGGCGCTCAACGCCACCATCGAGGCCGCCCGCGCCGGCGAATACGGGCGCGGCTTTGCCGTCGTCGCCGACGAAGTGCGCAAGCTGGCCGAGAGCTCGGGCCGATCGGCCGATCAGATCACGGTGCTGTTGAGCGACCTCAAGAAAGACGCCGAAGCCGCCGTCACGGGCATGAGCGCGTCGACCAAGGACCTCAAGGAGTCGCGCGAGGACCTGCGCTCCATCATTCAATCTCTCGACGGCATCGTGGCTTCGGCCCTGCGCGGCGCCGAGAAGGCCGAGACCATCGCCCGTTCGTCGTCGGGACAGCTGCGTGGCTCTCAGGAGATGGTGCAAGCCATTGGACATCTCGCCGACCTCGCGCGCCAAAACGCGTCGTCGACGGAAGAAGTGCAAAACGCCGTCAGCGGTCAGACCGTAGTGATGGAAAAGCTCTCGACCTCGGCCCTCGATCTCTCCAACATCTCCCTCGAGCTCGAAGCCGTCGTCAGCCGCTTCCGCCTCGAGCGCGATGTGAACGCCCCACCGGGACGCACCCCCAGCCCCAGCAACGGGTCGTCGTTGTCGTCGTCGTTGGCGTCGTGACCGTCGCCAACGAGCGGGTCTTGGTGCTCTTGTTTCGCGCGGGTGGCGAGCGGGCCAGCGTGCGGGCCGCCGACGTGCAAAAGGTGACGCCGGTGGGCCACATCTCGCGCTTGCCGCGCCTGCCCACCGTCGTCAGCGGCATCACCCAGCACCGCGGGCGCGTGGTCACCGTCGTCGACGCCGCCGCCTTGCTTTTCGGCACCCAGCCAGCGTCGACGGCGGAGTCGCGGCTGTTGATCCTCGAGCGTCCCGTGCGCCACGTGGGCCTGTTGGTCGACGCCGTCGAAGAGATTGAGGCGGTGCGCCTCTCCCCCGATTTGCCCGCCGGTGCCCTCCCCTGCCTGCGCGTGGCCACCCACAAAGGGCGCGCCCTGCAGGTCATCGATGTCGAACAGCTCATGGATGCCGTCGAAGTCCACACCGGCAAACCCAGCGTCGCCGTCGGCTAGCAGGGTGCGGAAAAACTCCGTTTTTCGCACCCTGCTGTACTTCCGGAGGGTCTGTCCCAGACCCTCCCTCGTCGAGGCGAAGCCTCGACGAGCCTCCGTGCGCCCGGCATGGGTGCTGACTTGGAGGTGAAAGTCCTCTCGTGAGTTGGTCACAGCGAACGAAGCAGACCGCAGAGCGTCGAGCCCCAAGGTCGGCGTGAAGGAAGCGGCGAGCG
>JAHFED010000090.1 GCA_023248635.1 Myxococcales bacterium | reverse complement strand
TCGAGGATCGACCGCTGACGAGGCAGGAGAACAATAACCGGAGAATGGCGCGGCATCCCCGAGGCATGATCCAAGCGTTCGCAGAAGAAAAGCGTCGTTACTTCAGCCTCGCAGCACTAGCTCACGATCAAGATGCGATTACACCAAGAAAACCTCGAGTTTTGGGCATTATTGCCCTTCGGGCCCTCCCAGGCGCAGGTGTCCACGCGCGTCCCTCCCCCACGCACGTCCCAACGTGCCAGGGGCGGCCCTGACGACGTCGACGTCCACCAGGAATGACCTCCGCAGGCCATTCCCTTGCCGGTCCGCACGGGCCGCCTGACAGCGGTCCCCGTACCCAGCCCAGCCTTTTTCGGAGTGTGATCACCGCGGTCCGGCCCGCCATGAACACACATCAAATCCCCACGGATCCAACGCCTTTCTTGCTGGCCAGGACCCAAGCTGCGTGCCGGTCGTGGTCTGGCGGCAAGGCGCGCCAGACGAGGGCGGTGAGGTCGAGATCGTTCCAACCATCATCTCTCCCACCTCGGCGCAAACTCTCGGGGCTGCGGGGCAAGGCGCCGGGCACCCCGTCGTGACGGCGTCCGCGGATTGTGGTTTGCTGCGTTGGTGATGCATCCCCCGCACCGGTCGCCCGCTGGGCAGCGAGTTCTGCTGGCCGCCCAGCCACCGCAATCGCTGGCCGCCAACGCGCGCACCGTGCTCTCGGTGGCATTGCTGCTCGCCGCCCTCCCCGCCGCAGCGTTCGGCGACGCGTTCAAGCGGATCGACGGCGGCGCCTTCGATCCGGAAGCGGGGCCGATTCACTACGCCCTCGAGCCCCAAGGCAGCGAGGACATCGACGACGACACCGACCTGGATGCCATCCGCGCCGCTTTCCGCGCCTGGGCCTGCGTCGAGGGCACCAGCGTGCGCTTCGAAGAAGACGAAGAGCCCGGGCCCGCCCAGCTCGATGACAGCGACGGCAAGAACTCGCTCTTTTGGGACGAGACCGGCGACGAATGCGGCATGGGTCCCGGCACACTCGGCATCACGACAGGCGGCGCGGGCGGCACCTTTCGCACCCAGGGCGACATTTGCTTCAACGGCCGCGACTCCGAGTGGGGGGTGGCCAGCGCCGTCGACGTCGAGAGCATTGCGATGCACGAGATCGGTCACCTCATCGGCCTCGATCACCCCTGCGACAGCGACGCCGACCCCTCTTCTTGCCTGGCTCCCGAAGAAACCGTGATGTTCCCGAGCTGGGACGGGCTCAACGACCGCGAACCCCGCTCCTCCGACATCGCCGGCGTCACCACCCTCTACCCCCTCACCGACGAATCGGGCTGCGAGGGGCCCTTCAGTGCCGGCGAGAAATGCGGCTGCAACGACGAGTGCGTCGAAGGCCTTCTCTGCGTGCCCGATGCCGCGGGCCAACTGCGCTGTGGGCGGGCCTGCAGCTCCAAGGCCCGCGACTGCGGTCCGAGCGCCAGCTGCGTGCTCGACGTCCCCCAAGACGGCGGCGACGCACCCGGGGTCTGCGTCACGGGTGTCGCCAACAAGCCCGCCGGCGCCGTGTGCGGGCAGGGCCCCGAATGTGAGTCCGGCACCTGCGCCCCAATCATCTCGCTCGGCAGCTCCATCTGCCTGGTCGTCTGCGACAACGACGACGACTGCGCCGGCGGCTCCTGCTTCGAGGGTCGCTGTCTGGGTGGCTTCGAGAGCGAGGAATGCCCCAGCACCGACGAGGATTCCCCCAAGGTCTGCGGCTGCCAGTCGACGTCGTCGTCGGCGCCGTGGTCCGGCGTCGCCGCCATTGCCGGCTTGCTCTGGCTTCGTCGGCGTCGCCGGGCGGCGGGGGTCGTTGCGTCATGAGCGAGACTCTCGCCAACGGTCGCTACGGAGTGATCCGACGTCTGGCGACGGGCGGCATGGGCGAGGTGCTGCTGGCTGATTTCCGCGGCGACAGGGAGATCTCCGAGGGCCTGCTGGTCGTGAAACGCATTCTGGCGGTGGCGCCGGGACAGCCGCCGGCCGAAGCCCAGGTCAAGATGCTGAAAGAGGAAGGCCGGCTGGGGCTGCGGCTCATGCACGGCAACCTCGTCGAGACCTTCCGCATCGAGGAAAACGCCGGCCCCAACGTCGGCCCGCTCCTCGTCATCGAGCTGCTTGCGGGACGCTCCATGGCCCAGGTGCTGGGCCAGGCCAAGAAGCTCAAAGAAGCCGTCCCCATTGACGTCGCTTTGGCTGTGCTCCGCGGCTCCTGCTGCGGCCTGCATTTCGCGCACACCTTGCAGTCCGCTGAGGGCGAGAACCTGGGCATCGTTCACCGCGACGTCAGTCCGGCGAACATTTTCGTCACCTTCGACGGGCGCGTGAAGGTCATCGACTTCGGCGTCGCCAAGTCCGAAGACAGCGAGATCAAGACCGCCACCGGCATCTTGAAGGGCAAGCTGGGCTACATGTCTCCCGAGCAATCGTTGGGGAGCAACAAGCTCACGCCCCAAGCCGACGTCTGGTCGCTGGGGGTCTTCTTCTGGGAGATGCTGGTCGCCGAGCGCTTGTTCGCGTCGCCCAATCCCACCGCCACCCTGCTGCAGATCTCGCAAAAAGAGCTGCAGAGCCCGCGCGCCCTCCGCCCCGACGTGCCTCCCGGCGTCGAGGCCATCTGTATGCGCATGCTGCAGCGCGATCTCGACCAGCGCTTCGCCTCCTGCGCCGACGTCGCCCACGCCATCGATGCCCTCCCCGGCGGCGGCGGCGTCCCGCGCGTCAACGTCGGCGCCTTCCTGGCGGGTCGCTTTCCCGACGAGGCCGAGTCGGGATCCAAAGAAGCAGCCCGCTGCGCGCGCATGACCCGCAGCGCGCCCGTGCCCCAGGGACTGGTCGACGGGAACGCCGTCGGCGTCGTCGACGACGGCGCCGATCCGGCGACGACAGTGCTCTCGGCCTCTGCCCGCTCTGCTCTGCTGCAACAGGCCGCCAGTGCCGAGGAAGAAGAGGATCAGGACGAGGCAGCCACCATCCGCCTCGATGTGAGCGTCGTCTCCCAAGCCCGCGCCGAGGCGGTGGCCCGCGAGAGCCAGCGCATTGCTGCCAACCAAGACATCACCAGCCGGATGACGCCGACGGCGGTGGCCGAAGCACAGCGGATCAGCCGCGAGAGCTCAGGTTCCGCGCAACGGGCCCGGCCCTTCGAGGCCTCGCCGGAGATCATTACCGAGCCCTCCTTCGCCCCCCCGCCCGCTCCCATTCGCCCCGCGGCGGAGATTTCGCGTCCGACGCCGGCCGCACCGTCGACGACGGACCCGCGCCGCCCCGCACCCCCGCGGATGACCACCTCCCCACCCGTCGCCTTTCCGACGCTCGATCGTCCACGACCCCGGACCTTCCCCGGGCCCAGCCTGACGCTGACGCCGCCGACGCCCGACCCCAGTGGGCCCACACCCTCCCGCGTCATCAGCCGTCCCCCGACGTCGACGGGGGCATCGCGACCGCCGCGCAAGACCAGCTCCTGGGTGGCCGTGGCGTTGTCGACCTTCGGCCTCCTCGTGACCATCATTGGCATCGGCTTCTCCCTCGCCAACAAAGCTCCCGAGCCGCGCGCCTTTGCCGTCTACCGCGACGCCAAGGGCTTCGACGTCGTCGTCGCAGAGGTTGCCCACGCACCGCCCGGCCACCGGTTCATCGATCCCGCCCAAAGCGCCTTTCTGCTGAAGAGCGGCGACGAAGAGGCAAAGCCGGTGCCTCCCGATGAGTTGAAGCGTCGGCTCATCGAGAGCGGAGTCTGGAGCCGGGCCGCGTTGCCGTCGACGTCGCACGCCCACTTCGCGGCCCTCCTGCCGGTCATGATCGTGATGTTGGGGCTGCTGGCCTTGGCCTTCGCGCTGCCCACCTTCTTCGTCCAAGCCGCGGGGCCGCGCGCCGGGCTCCGCATCGGTCTGCTCTTGGCCGTCGTCGTCGCCGCCGTCGTCGTCTTGGAGCGTGGGGCCTTGTCGTGGCCAGGACGCGCGAGTTGGCGGGAGCAGCCGCGCCTGGAATGGCGCTGACAATGGCCTCGCACCCCAGACGGCCCCTCGGCGAGATCCTGGTGTCTGGCGGGCACGCCGACGTTCGCGACGTCAACACCGTCCTTGCTCACATGGGGGAAAAGAAGAAACTGGCCTCCGAGCTTTACTGCTTGGGCGTCGCCAGCGAACGCGCCTTGGCGACGGGACTTGCAGAGCAGCACCGTCATCCGGCCGTGGTGTTGTCGGAGTCGTCGATTGATCTCACGGCCCTCGATCTGCTGCCCCGCGTCGTCGCTCTGCAGCATGGTGTCTTGGCGGTGTCCCTGGAGCCCGATGTCCTGACGCTGGCGGTCGCCGAGCTGTCGACCTTGGGGCGCCAGCGCGAGATCTTCGAGCACATCGAATCCGCCAGCAGCCGTCAGGTGGTGAAGCTGTTGGCCGTCGAGAGCGTGCTGCAGGAGGCCATCGCCCTCGCCTACGACGCCCAACGCCGGGGGGAGAAGGTCCTGGTCGGCGCCGTCGAGCGCCCCCCGGGGGTATCCTCGCTCCAACCTCTGTCCGTGGTGCGGCCCCAGGGCACCGACGACGACCCGTCACCGCCCTTGATCCTGGTCGTGGACGACGACGGACAACAGCGGGCCGCGCTGGCCGCCCTGCTCCAGCAGGCCGGCTGCCACGTCGTAGAGGCTGCTGGCGGTCGGGCGGCCCTCGAGCTGTTGCGCACGCTGCGGCCCTCGCTCTTGGTGCTCGAGGCAACCCTCTCCGAGCTCCAAGGCTACGAGATCTGCCGGCTGGTGAAGGCCTCACCGATCTTCGAAGACGTGCCAGTGGTGATGCTGAGCGCGCGGATGACCGCCGTCGACCTTCCCCACGCCGACGCCGTCGTTGCCAAACCTGTCCCAGCTCAGGCCTTCCGCGACGTCGTCGTCCGCCTGCTCGGCACTGCACACGACCGGCGCCTCAGGCCCTGAGCCAGCAGCAGCACCAGCGCCAGCGACGACGACGACGACGACTGCGCGCATCCATCGCTATTTTCCACTCCCTCGACGACAGGAGGCATCGGCGAAAGTCCGCCGTCACCGCCGCCATCCACCACGGGTTCGCCGCTGGCCGGGACTTCGCTTTCTCCCTCTGCGGCCTCACCCTCGCCCTCGCCCTCGCCCTCGCCCTCGCCCTCGCCGTCCCCTTCGCCCTCGCCCTCGCCCTCGCCCTCGCCCTCGCCCTCGCCCTCGCCCCCCTCAGCTTCGCCCTCACCTGCAGCTTCGCCCTCGCCCTCACCTTCTCCCTCACCTTCCCCCTCGCCCTCCCCTTCGCCTTCACCCTCTTCTCCGGGAACCTCGACGATGCCGATGCCCGGGGTGGGCGCGCCGAAGCTCCACGGCCCCGGACCCGTGGTCGCCGAGATCGAGCGCTGGAGTGACTGGCCTTCGCTGCCGGCGTCGAGGTCGTCGATGCCATCGATGGGCGTGGTGCGTCCCCAGCTCACGCCGTCGACGATGAAGCCAGCAGGATCGAGCAGCAGCACTTCGTCGGTGCCGTTGGCGAGGGCCAGCTGGCTGGTGCCGCCCAAGGCGGTGTCGGTGGCCAGATCCGGCACGGTGCCGTCGGAGTCGTGCACCTCGAAGTCGGCGCCGCACCCGGTGGCCACAAAATAGGCCGCGGCGTCGTTGGCGACGACGACGGTGCCCCTGGCCGCGATGGTTGCGCCCTGGGGAAAGCGCAGGATGCCTTCGTTGTCGGGATCGCTCTCGGCATCGGCCAGGCGCAGCTCATCCAGCGCGACTTCGACGTCGGCGACGTTGACGAGCTCGATCCATTCCCCATCCGGCTCGGCGCCGGCGGGGTTGGCGACGACTTCGCTGATGAAGACGCTGTCCGGCGTCGCAGCGGCGACCACAGCGAGCAAGGGCAACAAGCTGGACAGCAACACGCTCATCGGGACCCGCCCTTCTCACGAGCGGAGTGTGCGCCGCCGCCGTGGATCTGGGCGAAGCAAGAGCATCCGGCGGATGCCCGATGAAAGCGCGATGGGCTGGTCAGCGCCCCCGCTCGGCCGCCGCTTTCTTCAGGGCCGCCTGCTTTGCCCCCAGGGCCTCGAGCTCCCGGTTGAGCTGGGCATCGAGAGCAAGCAGGGCAGCCATGGAATTCGTCGTCGTCGTCGCCATTTCGGTGGGCAAGGCGATCGGGCGCTCGGCCGTCGACGTCGACACCGCCACGGGGTTGAGGGGGGCGGAGAAGGCGACGTCGTTGCTGGTGCCGAGGTTTGCGCCCTGCTCGACGGGGGCGGAGGGCAGCGCGGGCGCGGCGCCGCCAGGTGCGCGGGCGGTGGGGGCGCCGATGGCTTGGGAGACGGACCTGCCGTCGACGCGGCTCACGACCAGCCGGCGATCCTCCTCGTCAAAGAGCTGTCCCCGGGCGACGGCGGCGGCGACGTCTCCTTCGAGGGTGGCTTCGTCTTTGAGCTCGCCGATGCGGCGGTGCACGGCGGCGGATCGACGTCGCAAGCGGGCTTCGAGATCGCGCGCCAGGTCCGCTTTCTCCAGCAGGGCTTCGATGTCGTCGTCGACGCCGACGTCGAGAGAAGCGCCGCCGATGGGCGCCTCGTCGAGGGCGGGGGCCAACAGCGGCGCCAGCGCCGAGCGGACGGCGTCGCGCTGCGCAACCAGGGCCCGGTAGGGCGCCACGAGCTCGGAGCGTCGGTGCGGGGGAGCCGCGTCGATGGCGCGGCGTCGCTCGGCCAAGACGGCGTCGTACAAGCGGAGCAAGCGGGCGCCCTCGCGGGCCACGACGACGTCAGCGGCGGCAACGTTGGTGCGGGCCAGGGCGGCTGCTTCGTCCCGCGCGAGTGCTCGCTGCAGCGCTCCTTCGAGGCCTGGGCCGCGGCCCTCCTGCTTGAGGCGGGTCACCAAAGAGGCGGCAGCGTCGCGCGCGAGGGCGGCGGCGCGGGCCGCGACGGCGGCGCGTTCGCGCTCGGCCAAGGCCAAATCGGTTTTTTCCTGCTGCGCGCGCAGCTCGAGGATGGGGCGAGCATCGGCGAGCCGCACCAGAGGCCGCTCGGTGAACTCTCTGCCCCCAGGCCGGGCGGCCGATTCGGCCCGGGCCGGCTGGGCGCTGAGAGCAAGGACCAGGGCGAGGCAGCTTTGCACGCCTGCAGCGTAGCGAATCCTGCGCCAGGCACGCCGACGCTTCCGGCCGCGTCGCCACAGACGCCGCCCCGCAGTTTTCTGAGCGACGACGCTGGGGTGCGGAGTGGGCAAAGCACCCGCGGGGTTCCGACGACGTCAAGGCCGCCGCGCGCACCCCCTTCGGGCAACTCCGGCGGCGGACGAGGCGAGCAAAGCCGGGTGCATCGAGGACGTCGTCGTTTGGCAAAAGATCCACGTTGTGCGATCCGGATCGTTCAGCGTCGACGTTTTGGGAGGCAGCGACATGAAGACGGCGCGCGAGCAGCTCTTCGAAGAAGTGACCGCCCTGCTGGCGAAGGCCGACGGCGTCGACATGGGACGGCTCATGGCGCGGTACCGCGTGCAGACGAAGCCGGGCGTGGAGATCGCTGGATCGCCGACGGCCCGCGATGCGCTGGGAGATCGCCTGGGTGCGCTGCTGAAATCCGGCGCCGACGACGAGGCCACCCGCACCCGCATCGGCACGACCATCGACGAATTTCGCATGCAGCTGAAGCAGGCCGGAGCCGAGAAGCCAAGCCCGTCGTCGTCGTCGTCGACGCCGCTGCGGGCCGCTCTTCCCAAGGTGCGCGCGCCCGATCCCGTGGCACGTCCAACGACGGCGTCGGCGCTGGGACCCCAAGCGAAAAAGCCGCAGCCCCTCCAAAAGAGCCCCCCGCCGCCGCCGCGCTCGCCCCTGCGTCCGTCCGGCAGCATCACCCTCGGCGTCGGCGAGGCTCCGGCGCGCCTCTCCCGCGGCGCCGAGCCGGTCGCCGGTGGACCGCGCGCGCGCAAGAAGGCCCGCGGTGAATGCCCCAAGTGCCACTCCATGGGCGTCGTGCTCGCCCGCAGCTACTCGGGCGACGAGTACTACTCGTGCATCTACTGCGGCTGGCAGGCCTACAAGCCCGTCGACGACGACGACCCCAATGCTTCACTGGCCCTGCGCCTGCTCGGACAGACCGCCGGCACCGAATGAGCCCACGGGCGCCCTCTGTCGCCACAGCGTCCTTGCCATCGTCGGCGCCGCTGCAGATCTACCAGCGGGCCGCGGCCCTCACGCCTCTTCCCGCCTTTCTGCGCGCTCTGCCTGGCATCGGCGCGCTCGTTCGGCTCGATGAGCGCGGCGGCGACGATGAGCCCGCGCGCTGGGCCTATGATGCCCTCCTGAAGACGATCCCCCCGCCAGCAGCCGACGACGACGTCTTCGTCGATCTCGCGCTCTCTGACCTCGGCAGCGACGAGGCCACGGCCACCGGACCTTCCCAACCACCCCTGCCCATCCCCGCGGCCCGGGACCTCGCCACGGTCGCCGTCGTTCCGGCGCGGGGGGGATCGGTGGGCCGCGCGCCCTCGTCGGTGGTGCGCATCGCCGAACGCAGCATCAGCCGCCAACACGCCCTCATCGGCGTCGACGACGACGGCGTGGTTTCCGTCACCGATCTGGGCTCCGACAACGGCACCGCGATCAACGGCATGGCGCTCGCGGTCCGCGCCCCCCAAGAGCTGCGCAGCGGCGACGTCTTGGAGTTGGGCGACGTCGCCTTTCTCTTCCTGGACGCCGGAGCGTTTTTCAGCCACCTCCCGGCCCTCGGCGGCTGAAGGTGCTCATCAACAGCGCAGCTTGCGGGCCACGGCAGCGATGCGCTGGCCAGCGTCGTCGATGTCGGCCTCGCTGATCCCCGGGGGTAGGCTCAAACGCACGACGCGACGGGTGTCTTCGACGCTGAGCCCGAGGGCAACCAACCCCGGCGAAGGCTCGGGAGCCAAGGCGCTGCAGGCCGCACCAAAGCCGACGGCAGTGCCCGACTGGTCGAGCCAGAGGCGCAGCGCATCTCCGTCGACGTCGGGGAAGAGCACTGCGCTGGTATTTGGCAGCCGCGCTCCGGCGCACAGCGCGCGACCGCCGCAGGCAGCGATCACCTGGGCCTCGAGGCGATCTCGCAGAGGAGCCAGCAGCCGGTGACGTCGTCGGGTGTCCTCGATGACGGCGCAGGCAGCCCCGAAGGCAGCGATCAGGGCCGTGGCTTCGGTGCCGGGCCGCAGTCCGTTTTCCTGGCCGCCCCCCGTCCACGGCGGCGGCAGCGTGCGGGCTCGACGACGCAGCACCACCGCTCCCGCGCCGGCGTAGCCCCCGAGCTTGTGGGCCGAGCACACCACGGCATCGACGCGATCGGGCGGGGCCCCGGTGCGCCCCAAGCTCTGCGCGGCGTCGACGACGACGACGACCTCGTCCCGCACCAGCTGGCACAGGCGCGCGACATCGATGAGCAAGCCCGTTTCGTTGTGCGCCGCCGTGACCACGAGGGCGTCGGCATCCAGCAACACCGAGGAGACCGCGTCGTCGACGACGACGGCCTCCTGCTCGATGGGGAGGGTGCGCAACACGAGTTGTCCTCGCTCGGCCGCGCGCGCCAGGGGCCGGTGCACCGAGGGATGCTCGAGGGCCGTGGTGACGACGACGAAGGGCCGTTGCCGGCGCAGCCCGGCCTCGATCAGCATGTCGACCATCAAGCGGTTGCTCTCGCTGGCCCCCGACGTGAAAAACACGTCCTTGCTCGAGGCCGCACAAGCCACAGCGACCTGATCGCGGGCCGCATCGAGCAAGCGGCGCGCGGCCCGTCCGGGTCCATGGGGAGAGCTCGGGTTGCCGTCGACGTCGAGCGCTCGCACCAAGGCCGCGCGCGCGCCGGGCAGCGGGGGAACGGAGGCGTTGGCGTCGAGCAAGATCACGTCGTCGTCATCTACCAGCTACCCGCTCAGCGTCGCCAACAGCTTCTTCAGCAGCGCCCGGTTCTCGGCGTCGCGCAAGATGAAAGAGGTGAGCGCCTTGGTGCCAGCGGGCCCCTGGTGATCGAAGCGAAAGCACACGGCGGCGTTTTGGTAGGCCACCGCGCGCATCGCGGCGAACTGCGCCGAGTAGGTCGTGGGCTTCTTGACGACGAGCAAGCCAGCAACGTCGACGAAGTCCTGCGCCGCTTTGGCGTATGCACCGGCCTGGTAGGCCACCTCGGCGCGCGCGAACAGCTGTTCCGCCGTCAACGAAGCCTGAGGCAACTTGAAGCGGCTCCGCGGCACCGGCAGCCCCAACAGCTCGGGAGCCGCAAGGCCGACAGCTTCGACGTGGACATCGGCGGCATCAGGGTTCACGAGGTCCTCCTGTAAGACGAAGGCAGAAAGCAGCACCAAAGCAGCCATGATGGGCCTTCGTCGTCGTCACGGGTGCTGCCGTTGGAACCATTGGAAGGTACGCGGATAGTGCTCCTGCATGAACGCGGGATCACGTCGGTAGAGAGCATAGGACTCGGCGTAGTCCTCCGCCGGCCCCGTGGCGCCGTAGTCAGAGATGGGTTGCTCGTGGCCCCGGGCTGTTCGCGTGGAACGCTGGAAGTCCGAGAGCTCATTGGAGACGTGCGCGCTGTTCTCGAAGCGCCCGACGTTGGCGCGGGCGGCGCTTTGCTCTGCGCTCAGCTGCGTCAGCGGGACATTGGCCTCGCCCCGCGCTCGGGCCGCGCTGCCCCAGTTGTCCGACGCTCGCACCATCTCCTCCGTCGCGGCGCGGCCCGGATGGGTCGCCGACATCCGGCCCAAGGCGGCATCGCGCGCCGCCACCGCCGTGTCCTGGCGGGTGCGCGCGGCGGCGAGGGCCTCTGGGGTCCGCGCCGTCCCCACGGCCTCGTTGGCCCGGTTCACAGCGTTCTGCGTCGACGCCACCTGGCGGGATTGGCTGCGCTCCGCTGCCGTCGTCCCTGGGTTCCGCCCTGCTTCCCGCGCCGCGCGGTTGAACGTGCCGACAGCGGCGTTGTTGGCGTCGTTGGCGTCGTTGAGCACCGGCACCGCGGCGTTGCGCCGTTCGATGGTGCCGTTCAGGGCCGCGGTGGCGTCGTCGCGGCGTCTACCCTCGACGGCGTGGCCGGCCTCGTGGGTGATGGTGTGGATGGACGATTGGCGCCCTTGGGGTCCGCTGGGAAAGGCCGAGTCGTAGAGCGTGATCGATGCCGGCTGCACCCGCTCTCCGGTCCCTGGTCGCGCGTCGGCGTTGGGGGAGTAGAGGCCCGCCAGGGTTCCGTGTCCGCCGGCCTCCTGTTGGATGGCGGCCGAGGCGGTGTGCTCGCGCCGCAGATCGAGCCCGCGCAGGGCCTCGCGGTCGGGGCTGCTCATGCGCGAATAAGACTCGTGAACGCGCGAGAGCTCCTCGGGGGAAAACGCGGGGTTCCCGTCGCGCACTCGCACGCCGAAGTCGCGATCCAGGGCTGCGACGCCGGCTTCTCGGGTGGCAAAGGTAGACGCCGCCGGGCGCGCCGGTCCGGGTCCACCGACGCTCTGGCCGGCAGGGGCGAAGCCTTCGGCGTGGGCGTGCGCCGTTGGCCCAGCGTGGGTGTGCCCGGCGTGGAGCTGCTGGGCCAGTTGAGCGGATTGGGCGCTGTGGGCGACGCGGGCGGCGCGGCCTGCCTCTGGGTTGGGCTCGACGCGCGTGGGCTCGGGCGCCGCACCGGCGTTCACGACGGACGGTGTCCCTCGCTCCGGTGCTGCGGGAGCCGGGCTGGACGGGGCGACCTCGTCGGTGGAGGACGGGCGCGGCGAGGGGGCGGCGGAACCAGCGATTTTGACCATGGCAACTCCCAGTAGAGCTGGTTTCGCAGTGCTTCGGCCAGCGGTGTCACGCCATCGGGTGGATGCGCGAAACGCGGTGCATGTAGGTCGACGACGGCAAGCGCTGTCCGACGAGCCCGCGACGACCTCGACCGAGATTTCACGTGTGAAAGAGGACACAAGCCCAGCCGACGTCGTCGTTGGCCGTCGGTGGCTTCGCGTGTCGGTGAATTCGCCGGTTCATCGCCTGGCGGCGATGAACTGTCTACGCCCGGCCTGGCGGGGGCCTGCCGGGCCACGCCACTTGTGACGACGACGCCAGCTGGACCACGATGGCGCCCATGAACGATGGATGTCTCCTGCGCGTCTTCTGCTGCGCGCTGCTGGGTTGTTTGGTGGCCGCCCCGGCATCGGCAGAGGCCAAGGCTCCGGCGCCACTGACGGGGCGGCGTGAGGCCACCGTCGACTTCGTCTGGTTCACCGGCACCCCCGGCACCGACAGCGCCCGCGGCGGCACCTCTCCTGCGCTGCTTCGCATCGATCCCAACACCGCACCCGGCGCCTCCGTCGGCGTCGTCGAGGAGTACGCCGGGGGTGCGGGGGCCCAGTGGCGGTCGACGGCCTGGATCGCGGCCTTCACGGCCTCGAGCATTGCTGCCACGCCCTTTTTGGCCACCGAGTTTTCCGTGCGCACGGGCGGGCACGTCGACGGACCCTCGGCAGGCATGTTGACGACGGCGACCTTCTTGGCCCTGTTGAGGGGCGACGCCGTTCGCCCCGATGTCACCATGACCGGGACCATCAACCCCGACGGCACCTCGGGTCCTGTTGGTGGCATCCCCCAAAAGCTGGCTGGCGCAGCCGAGAAGGGAAAGCACGTCTTCGGCTACCCCTTGGGGTGTCGCCAATCCGAGGACCTGCGCAACGGCAAGCTCGTCGACCTCGAAGCCCTGGGCCTCTCGCTGGGTGTGCAGGCCGTCGAAGTCCGCACCGTGCAGGACGCCTACCGCTTGCTCACGGGCGTCGACCTGGGAACGCGCACCTTGGCGCCCGACGCCGACGTACGCATCACGCCTGAGCTCATGTCGGGGGCACAGGTTCGCGTCGATCAATGGAGGGCCAGCGCCCAAGCGGGCTTCGCACGCATCCAGCCGACCTTGGCCGCAATGACGCCGGAGGCTAGGAACGCGCTGGCCTGGGTCTACACGCCGATCTTCACCGAGCTGAAGACGGCGCAGTCCTATGAACAGACCGGCCAGCTGATCGCCGCCGAAGCCAAGTGGATCGAGGTCACCGTTGCCACGGCGGCCGCCGAAGACGAGCTGGCCATCGTCGCTGCGGCCCAGGCCGGCAAGCTCGAAGACGCCTTCAACGTCCTCACGCCCTATCTGGAGCTCCAGGCGCAGGCCGATGCCCTGATGACCGAGGTGGCCGCAGCGTTTTCGACGTCGTCGAACACCGTGGCTGCGGTGAACACCGTGCTCGCGGCGGATTCGATCGTCGAGAGTCTGGCCCTGCTCGACGCCGGCAAGACCGGGCTCGAGACGGCCGTGGCCACGATCAAGCGCATGGAGGCAGGCGGTACCGAGGCCCAGGGGCGGCAAACCATCTCCGAGTTCGTGATCCTGCTGCTGCGATCGGCACCGGTGCTGGCCCGGGCCGAGACCAAGCTGGCGTCAGCGCGCATGGACATCGCTTTTGCGACGACGGAAGCCGGCGGCCGCAACGTGCACATGGACAAGCTCCCCAACATGGCGCGCGCCTACGCCTCCGCCGCCGCTGCCGGCCGCGCCTACGTTCAATCCCTGCTCGGCATCGACGATGCGTCGTCGGCCGGGTTCGCCTTTCAGGAACCTGTGTGGGCGACGGCGTCGGCTGGGGCCGGTCTGGCGGCCAACCTCGCCAACCAAGCCTCCCCGGCGTTGCAGCTCCTCGCCGTCGCCAGCGGCAGCCACGCCTATCTGTCGTCGTCGGCGCTGCAGAACAAGTACTACGCGCTGGCGTACAAGGACGGCGTCATCGGGCGACGGGTCGCCTTGACCGCCCAGATGTCGGCGGCGCGGGATGCTGCCCTGGCCGGAGTGGCCCGCGTGAAGGCGACGACGGGCCGGGTGCCCTCTCGCGTCGTCATCGAATTCAACCTCGCCGAGCAGATGCGCGAAGGCGGCGACGACGACAAGATCTCGGCCCTCTCGGCCTACTGGCGCGCGAGCTTCGCCGCCGAGCTTGCGGCAGAGATCGGCAGCTGAACCTGATCTTGTGAGGTGCCGGCGTCATCGTCGCCGCCGTGGTTTTCTGGAGGTGCGCTTGACCCTTTCAACGTCGCTGCCGCTCTTGCTGCTCTGGACCGCTGCCTTCTTTCTGGGGCTCACCTTGGTCGGGCTTGCCATCGGCTCTGCCCTCGAGCGCTGGGTGCACCGTCGCGTCTGGTCCTTGCCCATCCCTGCCACCCAGCTGGCGCACGAGCTGCGCGGCAACCTGACCTTCGTCGCCGCCTGCGTCGTCACCCTCTCGCTCGCCTTGCACTTTCAGTGGGCCCGCTGTGGCGCGGAGAGCCTGTCGCGGTTCGCGCTCACCTTCGTCGCCCTCTTCTTTGGCTTTCAGGCCTTCTACTATGCGCTGCATCGCGCGCTGCACACGCACGCGTTGGTGCGCTTCCACCGGCACCATCACGAGTCGCGGGTCACCTCGCCCATGTCGGGCCAGTCGACCAGCCTCGTCGAAGCCTTGGGTTGGATGATCGGCTACGTCGCACTGCCCATCGCGCTGTCGTACGTCGCGCCCATCAGCTTGTACGGTTGGCTCGCCTATCTGGCCTTCAACGTCGTCGGCAACATCGTGGGGCACGCCAACGTCGAAGTCGTTCCGCCCGCGGACCTGCTCTGGGTGCAGTCGACGGTGGCGACGGTGTTCACTTTCCACGCCCTGCACCATGCGCGGTGGACGGGGCACTACGGCTTTTCGTCGACGTGGGCTGATCGTCTGTTCAAAACCGAGTGGCGCGACTGGCCCTCGTTGCACGCCCGGGTGTGGGCCCAAAAGCCGCTGGAGAGTCTCAAGCAGCGGGGCGAGCTGCGGCCCTGACGTCCTGCCCACCGAAGGCGCTACGCTCCCGACATGGGACCCCTAGCGATTGCCGTCGTGCTCCTGCTCGCGGGCGCCGATGTCGAGACTCTCGCGCAAGGGGAGCACCTGCTCTTCGACGCCAGCGACGATCGCGCGACCTACGACGCCGCCATGCGGAAGTTCGACGCCGTCATCGCTGCGGGCGACGCCCCCGCGGTGGCCTGGGCGCGCAAGGCCGAGACCTCGCTGCGGCTCGGGGACTTGGCGACGACGGCGCCGGCCAAGCTGGCGCTCTACGAAAAAGGCCAGGCCTTCGCCGACGACGGCATCGCTCGCGATGCGCGCTGCGGGGACTGCTGGTTCTGGCGCGGCGCCAACCTCGGCCGCTTCGGCGAAACCCGGGGTGTGTTGAATTCCCTCTTTGGCCTCAACGACGTGCGCAACGCCTTCGCGAAGGCCCTGGAGATCGATCCGAAGAACGATGACGCCGTGCTCTCCCTCGCGATCGTCGACCAGAAGGTGCCGGGCTTTGCCGGCGGCGACATCAAGCGCGCGGAAAGCACCATGCGCAGGGTGCTGAAGGCGTCGCCAGGGTTTACGCGCGCCATGCTGGATCTCGCCGAGCTGCTGTGGGAGCGGGGCGAAAACGATGAAGCGCGCCGCTGGGCCCAAAAGGCCATCGACGAGAAAAACCCGCTGCACGCGGGCAGCCGGCGCAAGTTCGACCTCAAGCGCGCGCGCTCTCTCCTGGCCGCCTGGCAGTGATCCAGTGATCGCTGCCGACCAGCGAGCTCATCCCCGATCTCGCTGAACTTCGACCGCGGAGCGGTCTCGTTCATCGCCGTCGGGGATGCTCTTCTGGGAGGTCTGGTGCAGACCTCCCCCCGCGCCGGACGCGGGGCCCCCCACCAACTCCGCGTTCCGCGGGCGCGCTTCACGCGCATCATCCCGCGTCTTTCCCATCTCGGAACGCGGTCGAACATCAAGCGGACGCGGGATCACTCCAGGAAGGGCAGGCACTCGTCAGCTGGCGTGCCGACGTCGAAGATGGGCACCAACACCACGAGCTGATCGTCGCTGGCCTGCAGGTCTGCCTCGACGCAGCCGACGAAGGCTGCCGCGTCTTGTCGACAGGCTGCGTTGCCCTTGCAGGCAAAGACCACGATGTCGGTGGGCCCGTCGGGTGCCGCGACCAACTCGATGGACTCCTGCTGATCACGACGGGCGGGCAGCGAGGTTTCCTCGTCGCCAACGCGCACCAGCAGTCCGGTGACGTTGCTGGTGTTCAGGTCTGCTCCCTCTTGGATCTGCAGCGAGATCACCAGCGCCGGAGGCTCGCCACCACAGCCCAGCATGACGACGGCGACGACGACGACGGCGGACCAGGCTTGCTTCATGTGCCGTCCGGGGGGTCGAGGGCGGAGGCGTCGACCTCAAGGGTGGTGCCGCCCGGGTTCGGAGCCGGGGGAGGCTGCCCGGCGACGACGACGACAACGACGACGATGACGGCTGCGAGGGCGGCCCCGGTGCCGAGGCCGACCAAGAGCCAAGGCGGGCCGTCTTCGACGACGACGGCGGCGGGATCGACGGGTGGAGTCGGCGGCGGTGGGTCGACCTTCGGTGGCAGGTCGGGGCCGTCGTCGAGCTTGCCGGTCGTCGGGGCCGGGCCTTGCAAACGGAGCTCGCGCGCCTTGTCGACAGCGACCCGCTGGCCCCGGCCATCGACGCCGAACCAGTGGGTGCCGGGAAGCACATCAAGGACGCCCGGCGGCATGGGCCGTCCATCGAGCACCAGGACCCCAGGCCCGGTGACGACGACGGTGACGGCGACGGTGGGCCCGTTGAGCAGCTGCTCGCGCAGCTCTTGAAAGCGGCTCACGACCTTGGGAGGGGCAAAGCTTGCGTCGGGCACATAGGTGGGGCGCACCACCGCCAGGGCGCGCAATTCGTCGTCGGCGGCCTCGTCTTTGCCGAGGCGGCGCAGGGCCAGTGCCCGGGTGAGCCGCGAGTCCGCCCACGCGCGCCAGGCACCTTCGTCGTCGAGAAACGCCGGCCCCTGTTCGAAGGCATTGGAGAGGGCATCGACGGCCGCGACCGCGCCCGGGAAGTCTCCCTCGAGGAAGCGATCGCGGGCCTTTTGGGCGCCCAGCTCCTCGCTCAGGCCCGCGACGGCCAGACGCTGGGACCTGGAGGGTGTGGCGCTCGCCCGGGACCCGCTGGAGACCAGCGGGTGAGCGGACAGAAGAGCGCAGACGGCGACGACGACGAACACGGGCCGAACAGACCAAATTTCCCGCCAGCACGCTAGGTTTTCGGAAATGGTCTCGTCCCACGCCCCTGGCAGCCCCGCCGGCGACCTCCCGTCGATGACGGGGGGGGGCATCCCCGAGACCCTCGGTCGCTACCGGCTGCTCAAAAAGATTGCCAAGGGCGGCATGGCCGAGGTCTTCGCCGCCCGTTCCTACGGGGTGCACGGCTTCGAAAAGACGGTGGCGCTGAAACGGATCCTGCCGAAGTTCGGTCAGGACCCGCAGTTCGTCAGGATGATGGTCGACGAAGCCAAGATCTCGGTGCTGCTCAACCATCCCAACATCGCCCAGATCCTCGAGCTGGGCGAGCAGGATGGCGACTACTTCATCGTCATGGAATTCGTGCCGGGGCAATCGCTCTCGGCCTTGATCAAGCGACTCAAGACGACGCAAGAGAACGTCCCCACGCTCGAGGCCTGCTTCATCGTCGTCGAGCTCCTGCAGGGCCTGCACGCCGCGCACACCCAAAGCGACATGACCGGGAAACCGGCGAGCATCATCCACCGCGACGTCAGCCCCCAAAACACCCTGTTGAGCTTCGACGGCCACGTGAAGGTCATCGACTTCGGCATCGCCCGCGCACGCGATCGCCTCGAGGCCACCGAGATCGGCACGATCAAAGGGAAGTTGCGCTACCTGGCCCCCGAGATGAT
>JAHFED010000089.1 GCA_023248635.1 Myxococcales bacterium | reverse complement strand
CTCTCGGTGGGAGCCGTGGTGGACTCCGCCGCCGTCGCCGTCGACGACGACGCGTAGAGGTCTTTGTACCAGCCGCCCCCTTTGAGGTGGAACGCCGCCGCCGAGATCTCACGTCCCATGGTCTTGGCGACGCCGCACTTGGGGCAGGGGTCGGGTGCTGGATCGGTGTGCTTTTGCAGCAGCTCTTCGAGGTGGCCGCAGGCCGAACAGCGAAACTCGAAGATGGGCATGCGGGGCTCCGGGCGAACGACGACGTGGGTCTTTGGAAAATAGGCTCCAGGTTCGCGCCGTCAACGCCGTCCTTCGTTCTCGGCCATCGTGACGCGCGGGGCTGGTCCGAGGCACTTCCGTGCACTACATTCCACCGCGTGCGACGGCTCCAACGGGGCCAAGGAGACAGGGTGCCTGCTGGGGTCCGGCCCAGCTCCGTCGACGGACGGGGAACAGGCACCCGCTGACGTCTTGATGTTCAAGGCGCTGCGGGCGACGAAATAGGCAGACCCATTGGGTTTGCCCGCATGCGACGGCGACCCGAGACGCCGACGTCGATGGCGGTGATTTCATGACGACGATCCAGCGCTACTCAGAGACCAGCCTCCCCACCGTTCACGGCCAGCTGCGCATGGTGGTCTATCGGCAGGGCGAAGGCCGCCACGCCGTCGAGCACGTGGCCATGGTGGCCGGCGACGTCGCCGGCGACGACGTCTTGTGCCGGGTTCATTCCGAGTGCCTGACCTCGGAGGTCTTTGGCTCGATCAAATGCGAGTGCAAGCAACAGCTCGACCGCGCCCTCGATCTCATCGCTCGACGGGGACGCGGCGTCGTCATCTACCTGCGCGGCCACGAGGGACGCGGCATCGGTCTCGGCGACAAGGTGCGGGCCTACGCGCTCCAGGAGCAGGGCCACGACACCGTCGACGCCAACCGCATGCTGGGCCTGCCCGATGACAGCCGCGATTTCTCGATGGTCAAGGCCATCCTCGACGACCTCGCAGTCACCAGCGTGTCGTTGCTGACCAACAATCCGCTCAAGGTCGAGGCGCTTGGGGCTCAGGGCATCGTCGTCAAGCAGCGGGTGCCCTTGTTGGTGACGGCGTCGCGGCAGGCTTTGCGCTACCTCGCTACCAAAGGCGAACGCATGGGACATGTGCTTGGCACGGCCGACATCTCCTTCGCTGCCAAGTAGCGCGTCAAGAGCGCTCAGCGACGTCGAAACACGCCTTGCTCGCTCACGAAGCTCTCGATCAGAGACGTGGGAGTGACGTCGAAGGCCGGGTTCCACACGGAGACGTCGACGGGGGCGGTGGGGGTGCCGCGGGCGGTGCGCACCTCGAGGGGGTCCCGTTCTTCGATGGGGATGGCGGCGCCGTCGGGGCAGGCGTCGTCGAAGGTAGAGCGCGGGGCGACGACGTGGAAGGGCACGCCGTGGTGCGCGCAAGACACTGAGAGGGAGAAGGTGCCGATCTTGTTGGCGGTGTCGCCATTATTGGCGATGCGGTCGGCGCCGACGAAGGCGCGGCGGATGCGGCGTCCGCCGGGACCACGGCTGAGGGCGGCGGCGGCCATGCCGTCGGTGATCAAGGTGACAGGGATGCCTTCGCGCAAGCACTCCCACGCCGTCAAGCGCGCGCCCTGCAGCAGCGGCCGGGTCTCGAGGGCGACGACGGCGATGTCTTTGCCTTGACGGCGCGCGCTTTTCACGACGCCCAACGCGGTTCCTTGTCCGCAGGTCGCCAGCGCTCCCGTGTGGCAGATGGTGACGACGACGTCGCCGTCGTTGAGCAGGTCTGCCCCGTGATCGCCCATGGCCTTGCAGGCCGCTGCGTCGTCGTTGCAGTAGCCGTAGGCCGCGTCGACGATAGCTTCGGGATTTGATCCCGCGGCCGCCACGCGATCGAGGGCCACAAAGAGGTTCACCGCTGTCGGTCGTGTGCGGCGCAAGCGGGTGATGTGCCGCTGCAGGCCCGCGACAAAGTGCTCTTTCGACGTCGACGACTGGGCCTGGGCCCACACCGCCAAGATCAAGGCCGCTGCGCCGCCGATGGCCGGGGCCCCGCGCACCGCCAGGGATTCGATGGCCCGCGCCGTGCTTTCGAGGCCGTCGTCATCGCCGCCAAAGATGTGCCACACCTCGCGCAGCGGCAGCTCACGCTGATCGAGCAGGTGCAGGCCGTCGTCGTCGACGAAGAAGGCCTGCAACCCTGTTGCTTTCTCTGCGGGCCACGGGCGCACGGTGCTCATTTCTTCGGCAGCGAGGCCAGGGCCTTCTCGGTGGCGCGCAACATGGGCTGGCTGCTCACGGGCTCGCCCGAGGCATTCTTCATCCACACGTCGGGGGCGGTGGCGCCGAACTTGGTCATGCGCTCGATCTCCTGACCAAGGGTGGCCTTCTTCGACGACGTCGCCTTCTCGATTTGCTCTTCGATTTGCAATGCGATCAGATGACCCAGGGGGTAGTCGGTCAGATAGAGAGGATAGGCGATCATGTGCGAGTAGATACCCAACAGCGGCGTCGCCTTCCCGTCTTTCGACACCCCGCCCAGCACCGGCGCGTAGTGCTTCTTCCAGATGTCGGACGCGATCTGCACCGTGGCATCGCGCAGCTGCTCTGGGGTGGCGTTGGAATGATCGTACATCCAATGCCAGACGGCGACGTCGACGAGGGCGACGCCGGCGATCTCCCAGGCCGCCCAGAAATCCGCGAGCACTGCCTCGCGCTTGGACTCCGTCGTCGGCTTCGAGAGCCCGAGCAACTCGAGGTCGCGGGCCTGAAAGACGAAGGCGACGGCTTCGGTGAAGGCGTTGTTGGGTACGCCCTGCAACAAGGTCGAGTCCACATCGTAGAGTGAAAACAGCTGTTCGACGTTGTGCCCCATCTCATGAACGGCAATGTTGTAGCCCTTGTAGTTCATGCCGTCTTTTTCGACGCGCGTGCGCAGATGGGGGAGGTCACCGCGGCGGGCGGACTGCAGCGCATGGCCGGCACCGCGGGCGGGGTCGACGACGATGCGCTCGGCCAACCAGCGGGCCTTCTCGGGGCCGAAGCCGAGGTCAGCGAGCAAGCGCGGGATGTCGTCTTTGTAGGCCTGCGCCGTCGGGTACTTCTTCTTCGTCAAGGCATCGAGCTCGGCTTCGCCAATGGCCGAGCGCGCTTTGAAGCCGTCGTACCAGAGGTCTTGGGGCTCGAGCTTGCGGCCCAGGCGACGCTCGATCTCTTTGGCGACCTGCGGGACCAGCGGCGACTGCAGCAGCTCGAGGAAGAGCTTCTGCACCCTCTGTTCGGGGATCTCTCGAGACAGCTCGAAGCTGCGGGCAATGGCCGTCGGCGTCGTCGGCGTGAAGGGGTCGGCGGCCTTGGCGGCTTTGAACTGCTCGAGCAGCTGCTGGTAGCGGTTGGTCGGCTGCTTGAGCTCGTCGACGAAGGCTGCCGGTGCGGCCCCCGGTGCCGGCTTTTCGGTGGTGTCTTTGGGCGCGGGAGCCGTGGCGCCGGTGAAGGGGCTGTAGTCGAGCCAGGGCGCGTCGACGACGTCGCCGGGGATGGTCTGGGTGACGATGCGCTCCATCAGCCTCACGATGGTGCGCTGGCGGTTGGCCCCGTCGGCGCCGTTGGCGTATTGGGCTTTGAGCTCGTCGCGCAAGTTCCAGTGTGAGATGAGTCTTTTGTCCTTCGGAAAGACGCGATTGCCTTTTTCGTCGAGAATGTGGTGCATCCACAAGTTGTAATCGGCGATGTATTTGTCGGCGGCGGCGGCGACCACCGCTTGGTGGGCGGTGATGTCAGCGGGAACGCGGCGGGAGAAGCGGCCCGTGAGGCGGGCGACGGCCCAATCGCGGCGCGAGAGCTTGTCGGCGTTCTTCAATCTCTCGGAAAGCGTCGACTGGGGGAAGTTCAGCAAGACGACGAATGCGATCTTGTTGGCAAAAAAATCATCAATCAAATGCGCCGAGGCATCCCAGCCGGCGAAGAGGTCGTCGACGGGTTGGTTGGGCGTGAACGCCGGCAGATCGAGCTCGACGGGGGCGCGCAGCTCGCGGCCGATCTCGAGGAAGTGTCCGTCGACCTGCTCGAGGGCGCGCTCGAGGCGGTGAAAGGTGAGATCGAGCTCGGCTGGATCGACGACGAATTGGGCCAGGGCGAATTCCTGCAGGGCAGCAGCGTCGCCGTCGACGTCGACGCGCCACAGGGCTTGCACTTGTTTGAGCCCCTGCGTGACCCGGGCCTTGACGGCTGCGCCATGTTTTTCGATCAGCGCTTTCTCGGCGCTGGCGACGTTGACGGGGGCCGTCTGGGCCGAGGAAGCAGCGGCGAGGGTCATTCCGAGCACCATGGGGATCAGCATGAGCGCGCGGTACTCCTTGTTCGGGCTGGCGTCGAGGAGGCATGCTCGCGGGCGATGCTCCTGACCCTGCTCCTCTTGGCAACGCAACCCGCCGCCGTGGTCACCACCAGCGAAGGCGCCGCCAGCATCGTCGTCGACGGCCTCCCCCGCACGCTGGGGGTGGATCCCGCGCTTCAACGCAAGCTGCAGGACCTCATCGACGTCAGCCGTCCCCAACGCGGCGCCCTGGTGTTCGCTGACATCGCCACGGGTCGGGTGTTGGCCATCGCCGAGCACGACGAAATCGATGCGGCCCACGCCTCCGCGGGGCTGCGTCCCCTCGCCTACGCGGCCAGCGTCTTCAAGTTGGTCACGATGTCGGCGTTGTTGCGGCAGGGCATCAACGTCGACGACGTGGTCTGCAGCTCGGGGGGGCAGACACGCATCTACGGACGCGATCTGGTCGACGCCCCCTGTGTGCGATCTTGGCGCTGCATCCGCGTCGAGGACGCCGTGCCCTGGTCCCAAAACGTCACCATGGCCAAGCTCGCCGGACGCCACCTCACACCCGCGCTGCTCACCGCCGAAGCCGAGCGCCTGGGCCTGGTGGTGCCCGACGGCGACAGCGACAGCCCCAAAGAACCGCCGCCGTCGACGTCGTTGGGCCTGCAGTCCTTTGCCTCCATCCCCACCGACGACCTGCAGGGCTTCGCGACCACGGCTGCGGGCTTCGGCGAGGTGAGGCTCTCCGGTCTCGACGCGGTCCGCCTGGCGCGCACCATGGCCACGGGCAGCGACAGCCCCTTGCTGCTCTTCGCCGACGACGTCCCGGCTTTTGCGCCCCGCCCCGTCCTCGACGACCGGTCGCGCCACTTGCTGCAAGGCATGATGTTGGCGACGACCACCCGCGGGACGGCGACGCGGGCCCTGCACGGCCAAGTCAAGGTCCCCAAAGAGCTGCGCGGCGAACCCTGGTCCGTCGACGTCGCCATCGCCGCCAAGACGGGCACCTACACCGATCGTGTGGCCAGCCAGGACGTCACCTGGCTCATGGGTTTCTTCCCCGCCCAAGACCCCCAAGTCGCCTTCGCTGTCGTCGTCATCAACGACGAATGGCTCTGGTACGTCCGCGCCCTCGAAGTCGCCCGGGCCGCACTCGCCAGCTACTTGCAGCTCCACCCCGAGCGCGGCACCCAGCGCCTGGCCAAAAGCGCAACACCGTCGTCATCATCCACGCAATAGGCGTGTCGGTGTTTTCCACACCGCCGTGAGCCATCTCCCCCAGCCCCTCTTCCGCGGGCGCGGCTTTGACGTCGTCAGCCCTTGCGAAGACGGGAGCCGAACCTGCGATCTCCAAGCGGCCTCGCCTGAGCCGCAAAGCGAGTCGCGAACATCGAAGCGCTCGTTGCCCTCGAGCTCTGCCGGCGCCGAGGCGTTGGTTCACCTATGCCCGCGCAACCACGACGACGCCAAAGCGCCGGCAACAGCTCGAGGGAACGCGTCTACACAAGGGGCAGGGGGTCCAGGGGGGTTTGCCCTGGAACCCCCATGGCCCGGCCGGAGGCCTTCTCCGCGCGAAGCGCGTTCTTCGCGCAAGGTTCCGCGCAGCGCGTTGTGCGGATGAAGAGGGCGAGGAACACAAGAGGACGCCCCTTGCGACAAACACACTTCTGTCCGTACCGTCATCAATTGCGGAGTCTAGTTCGGAATGGCCAAGAGCGAGTTCGGCGACGACGTCGAAAAGACGACCATCCTTGGCATCAAGGACCTTGAGCTGTTGTCTCCGCAGCATGCCCAGCGGCAGGCCTACTTCATCGTCATCAACGGCCGCGCCGTCGGCAAGATGTTCAAGCTCGCCGGCAACAAGCTCGTCGTGGGTCGCTCGCCCCAAAACGAGATCATCATCGACGACGAAGGGGTCTCGCGGCAGCACGCCTTCGTCGAGCGGAATGCCTTGGGTCTGATCCTCGTCGACAACGAATCCACCAACGGCGTCTTCGTCAACGGCTCGCGCATCCAGCGGCACATGTTGGCCGACGGCGACAAAGTGCAACTCGGCAGCTCGGCCATCTTGAAGTTCTCGTTCCAAGACGAGGTCGAAGAACGCGCCCAGAAGCAGCTCTATGACTCCGCCACCCGCGACGGGCTCACCAGCTGCTTCAACAAGAAGTACTTCGCCGATCAATTGAAGACCGAATTCGCCTTCTATTTCCGGCATAACGATCCGCTGAGTCTTTGTTTGTTTGATATCGATTTCTTCAAGAAATTGAACGACGGTTTCGGGCACCAGGCCGGCGACTACGTCTTGAAGCATCTCGCGGCGGTCGTGCAGAAAGCCCTGCGCACAGAGGACATCTTCGCCCGCTATGGCGGCGAGGAATTTGGCATCATCTTCAAGAGCACCGACGGCGAAAAAGCCTTCATGATCATGGAACGCATCCGCCGCGGCATCGAGAAGCACGAATTCGTATACGAAGAAAAGCGCATGCCTGTGGCGATTTCGATCGGAATTTCTACTCTGGCTGGGCAGAACTACGCGAGCCCGAAAGCCCTGGTCAAAGCGGCTGACGACTATCTCTACAAAGCCAAGGGCAACGGCCGCAACCGCACGGAATCCGCCATCGTCGCCTGAGCCCGGCGGAGGTGCTTGCAAACCAGGAAGCACTTGAGCCGCTCGCACGGCTCCAAGCAGGAAGTCAAAGCAGGAAGCACTGGAGCCCTGCCAACGGCGCAAGCAGGGAGCACTTTCCAGGCCTCGAGGAGGTGCTAAGGGCGAAGGATGCGCCTGCTGCTGTTGGCCTTCGCCTTCGCCCTCGCCGCCCCTTCCGCGTGGGCCGACCTCGCCGTCGACGCCAGCCGCCTCGATCCCCTGCAAAAGGCCGCCTTCGACAAGCTCCTGGCCGAGGAGGTCTGTCCCTGTGACTGTCCCAAGAGCTTCGGGCAGTGCGTGCAGGAGGGCACCCAATGCAAGCCCGCGGTCTGGCTCGCCGAGTGGGCCATCAAGGGCCTCGAAGACGGCCTGGCCCCAGACTCCGTCGCCGAAGCGCTGGCCAAGGAGATCACGTCTGGGTTCAACGCGCCGCAGCGCAAGGTGACGACGGCGGGCTTTGCCTCGAAGGGATCGAGCAAGCCCAAGATCACCATCGTCGAATTCGCCGACTTCGAGTGTGCCCATTGCCGGGCCGCTGGTCCCGCCGTCGAGGAGCTGATCAAAAAGCACCCCGAGGTGAAGGTGGTGTTCAAGCACTACCCGCTCCCCTTTCATGCCTACGCCCGCAAAGCCGCCATCGCCGCCGAAGCCGCCGGCCTGCAGGGCAAGTTCTGGCAGATGCACGACGCTATCTTTGCGACCCAAGATTTCTTGTCCGACGAGCTGTTGCTCGGACACGCCAAGGCCTTGGGTCTCGACGCTCCTCGCTTTGCCAAAGACATCGCCGACCCCGCCGTCGCCAAGAAGGTCGACGACTCGCACGCTGAGGGCGAGAGCCTGGGCGTCGCTGCCACGCCCGCATTTTTCATCGAAGGCCGGCCCTATTTCCTGCACAAGTCCCTCGACGGCTTCGAGCTGCGCCTGCGCATGGACGCAGCGCGGGCGACGTCGTCTTGCCGCTGAGGTCTGCCATGCGTGCTTGCCCCCTCCTTCTGTCCGCCCTCTTGTTGTTTGCCGCGGCTCCGGTGCTCGCCCAGCGCAGCGTCGCCGGCGTCGACGACGAAGAGGACGAGGACGGCGCCAAGAAGGGCGAGACCAAAGACGAGAAGGACGACAAGAAAAAGGACGACAAGAAAAAGGACGAGAAGAAGAAGGACAACAAGAAGAAGACGGCTGAAGAAAAGAAAGCCGAAGAAAAGAAGGCCGCCGACGACAAGAAGGCCGCCGACGACAAGAGCGCTCCACCGGCAAAGGCCGACGACAAGAAGGCCGACGACAAAAAGGTCGACGACAAAAAGGCCAACGACAAGAAGGCCGACGACAAAAAGATCGACGACAAAAAGGTCGACGACAAGAAGGTCGACGACAAAAAGGTCGACGACAAGAAGGTCGATGACAAAAAGGTCGACGACAAAAAGGTCGACGATAAAAAGGTCGACGATAAAAAGGTCGACGACAGGAACGTCGACACCAAGCCCGAGGTCAAGAGCACGAAAAAGCCCACCGGTGACGTCCTCGACGAGACCAGCGAGGATCTCAAGAAGCGCAAAGCCGAAGACGACGCCCGCAAGAAGGCCGAGGACGCCGCCGCCGCTGCCGAGAAGAAGAAGGCCGACGACAAGCTCCGATTGGCCGAAGAAAAGAAGATCAACGACGAGAAACGCCGCATCGACACGCGTGAGCAGCGTCTGGCATCGGCCAAGCGGGTGCGTCCCCTGCTGCGAGAAGCGGGCGACATCAAGGTGCAGGTCGCTCTCGAGCCCGGCGCCGTGGTCAAAGAGCGCCTCGTCGAAGTGCGCCTGGATCTTGGGAAGGTGTTGGCCGTGGCCGATCCCAAATTTGGCAACCGCGAGCCCCTGAAGAACCTCGATCTGACGGCGACGGTCACAGAGGCGACGGGCAAGAAGGACTCGGCTCGGGCCTACGCGGTCCACTCTCTCGGGGCGCCGGGTACCTACGGGTTCCACACGACGCCGCCGAAGGACGGGCTGTTGCAGGTGCAGATCACCGGCGACGCCGACGGCCATGCCATCGACTTCACCTTTCCCTTGCACGTCGGCGTCTGGCCACCGCCGGACTTCGACGACGAAGACAAAAAGCTCCTCGAACGAAAGGGCAGCTGAACATGTTGCACGCTCTGCCCTTGCTGTTGGTCCTCGCTGCCGATCGACCCGTCTCCGGCGACGTCGTCAACGGCGACCGCCTCTTGAAAGAAGCCGAAGCCAGCGTCCGCGTCGACGGATCCTGGATCAACCGCTACCCCGACGAATCCATCCTCAAGCTGCTCGAGAGCGGCAAGGACGGCTTCCCCGAGGTCGATTCCGACAACCTGCTCGACCGCTGGGACGTGTTGACCTCGCTGCGCCTGCGCAACACCGACCTGCGCGATCTCAGCGGCGACGCCACCCACGTCTACGTCGCCGAGACCAAGCTCGACGACAACGCCGCGGCGCGCCTGAGGGATCAGGCTCACCTGCCGCCCGCCAAGATCGAGGCCGAGCGCCGCGTCTTCGCGCTCTTCACCCTTGCCGAGGGCAGCAAGAACAAGCTCAGCTACACGGGTCCCAAAGAGACCAAGAAGCGCGACAAGCTCAAGAAAGACAAGAAAGCCGGCTACGTCGTCTTCGTTCCCCTCACGGGCTTCAAGGGCGGCGGCTACGAGGCCGCCTTCGCCGTCGACCCCGACATCAAGATCACCCGCGTCGTCGTGCGCGACGGCAAGGGAAGCACGCCCGACGACCTGAACCAGGCCGCCCAGCGCTTCGTCGGCAAGGGCGCCCGCGGGAAATACGACGAGCTCAAAGCCGGCGGCGCAGGCAAAGCCGTCGCCGAGATACAGGGCCCGCTCTCCCAGGCTTTCCTCGCCGGCATGGAGGCCGTCTACATGTTCGAAGTCGACGAGCGCGAGTACTTCGCCTTCGACTGAGCTGGCTCTCACCAACGGCACCCGAGCAGCGGCCGGGCGACACATGCGGCACACATGAACGAAGACGGCGACGGCGACGTCTCTGGCCAGACTTTCTGTGTTGAGGATGCATGTCGAACACGGATCAGGCCCCGCGCCACCAAGACCTGGGTGTGGATGGCAGTGCCCCAGCGGCTTCTGATGCAGAGGCGTCTCCCCTCCCGCTGGGAGTGGGGGGGCCCGCGCGACCATCCTTTGCGGAGGTCTACGGTGGGCACTTCAAGGCCGTCTGGCTCTCTCTGCGCCGCTTTGGAGTGTGGGAGCGAGATCTCGACGACGCGGCCCACGACGTCTTCATCGTCGTCCACCGCCGGCTGCGGGACTATGACGCATCGCGTCCGATTCGGCCCTGGTTGTTGGGCATCGCCGCCCGCGTGGCCAGCGAATTCCGGCGCAAAAGCCAGCACCGCCACGAGGTCGTCTCTGAAGACACCGAGGCCGAAAGTGCGCGTTTGCCGGCGCACACCCCGGCCTTCGGCATTCGCGCCGACCGCGCTCTCGACGACAAACAGCGCCGAAAGCTGCTCCACCAGGCGTTGGAGGCTCTCGACTTCGACCGGCGCACGGTGCTCGTGCTGCACGACATCGAAGGACATGCCATTCCCGACATCTCCCACGCGCTCGACGTCAACGTGAACACCCTCTACGCCCGCCTGCGCCAGGCCCGCATCGACCTCAAGGCCGCCGTCACCGCGCTGACGACGACCGCGGATCGAGGTCAGCCATGAACCAGCAACAACCAGACGACGTCGACGACGTGCTGGGATCGTTGTTCGCGGCCGAGCGGCGCCATGAGGGGCCGCCGGCGGGCACCCAGCAGCGCGTGCAGGCCGCCGTGTTGGCCAGCATCGCCGCCAGCGCCGCGGTGTCGTCGGGGGCCGTGGCATCGACGGCGGCCGTGTCTTCGGCGTCCTCTGGTGCCACGGCTGGATCGGGCGGCTCTGCGCTCGCGGGTTTGTCGGGAGCAGCTGCCATCTTGAAGCCCGCGGGCTTCGTTGCCGCCGCCGTCGTCGCGACTGCAGGTGGGTCGGTCTTCGTGGCCCAGTACGAGGTCTCGCCCCAGACCACGCCATCCCCAGCCGTCGTCGTCGTCGTCCCCCCGGTGCCCCGCCTGCCGCCCGCGGGCCTCATCGTCGAAAGGCCCCTGGCCAAAGCCCCAGCGGCCCCTGCCAAAGTCCACAGCGCGGCGGTGGAGCAGGTGCAACGCGCCGTTCCGGTGCCCGCGCCCCCCCTCGAAGCTGCCGCGGGTCTGGTGGAGACCCCAGCCGAGCGCACGGCCCGCCTCGCCGGGGAGCGCGCCTTGATCGCCGAGGCCCGCGCCGCCCTCAGCCGCGACGACGCTGGAGGGGCGCTGGTGGCCCTCGAAGCCCACCGCGGGGCCCACCCCCAGGGCGCTCTGGCCGAGGAGCGGGAGGCGATGACGGTGATGGCCCTGGCCCGGGCTGGTCGCATCGACGAAGCCCGCTCTGGTGCAGCCAAGTTCAAGGCCTCGTGGCCCCAGAGCATCTTCGGGCCCGCGTTGGCGTCAGCCCTACAAGATCGCTGATCAGCCGCCTGTTGACTGCGACCGCTGCCTGTCTCGTGGAATGCGCGCCGTCACAAAATGAAGAGGCCCAGACGACGACGACACGGATCTGCGGGTCCGCGCCAATCCTTCAAGAGAGGTCCCTGCATGAACAAGCTCTTGGTTGCTGTCGCTGTCGCTGCCCTTGGCCCCTCCTGCATCTACGCCGCAGGTGGCAACGACGACTCCGATGGGGACGGCGTACCCGATGAAGTGGAGGTCGATGATGGCACCGATCCCCAGGATGCCTGCGATCTCGATGCCGATCAGGACGGCGACGTCGACGCCGACGACCTGGATGGGAGCGATGCTGATTGTGGGGAGGAGGGGGAGGGCGAAGGCGATGCCGCCATCGGCGAAGGCGAAGGCGAAGGCGAAGCCGAGGTGGACAGCGACCTCGACGGCTTGAGCGACGTCTTCGAGGCCGCCCGCGGCACCGATCCCAACGACGCCGACAGCGACGACGACGGCGACTCCGACGGCGCCGAGGTCGAGTGTGCCAGCTCGCCCATCGATGCCTTCTTGTCCTGCCCCATCGTCGACGCCGACGGCGACGGCCTGTCAGACGAAGACGAGGCGCTGCGCGGCACCAACGCCGAAAATGGCGACACCGACGGCGACGGCGCCAGCGACTTCGACGAAGAAGCCTGCGGCTCGTCTCCCCTGGATCCCTTCTTCACCTGCGCGAACCCGCCCACGCCGGGCCCCAATCCAGGTTGCTGAGATCTTATCCCGCATCCCGCGGAACGCGGAGTTGGTGGGGGGCCCCGCGTCCGGCTCCGCCGGCGCGGGGGGAGGTCTGCATCAGACCTCCCAGAAGAGCATCCCCGACGGAGCTGAACGAGACCGCTCCGCGGTCGAAGTTCAGCGAGATCGGGGATTATTCCCGGGCGCGGATCCGATACTGAACGTCTTGCTTTTCCGAGGACGCGGTGGTCATCCAGGGCGTGGGCAACGTGCCCGCCCTCTGGAGGTCTCTCATGAAGAAACTCGTCGTCTTGTGCGTGCTCGCGTTTTCGAGCGTGGCGTTTGCCCAGTTCCCCGGTCTGAAGGACGTCAAGGCCGGCGTCGAGAAGGATGCGAAGAAGGCCGGGAAAGAGATCAAAAAAGACGCCAATACTGCGGCAAAAGACACTGCCAAAGACGTGAAGGCTGAGGTCAAATCCGAGGTCAAGGCCGCCGTCAAGATGGACGTCGTCGACACCGCCGCTGCTGGTGGCAAGTTCACCAAGCTGGCCGCCGCGCTGCACGCCGCCGGCTTGCTCGAAGAGCTCAAGAAGCCCGGTCCTTTCACCGTCTTTGCGCCCACCGATGAAGCCTTCTCGAAGCTTCCCGCGGCCGACCTCGAGGCGCTGCTCAAGGACAAAGAGAAGCTGACCAAGGTGTTGCAGGGCCATGTCGTCGCCGGCCGCCTCATCGCCAAGGACATCAAGACCATGAAGGTCAAGACCCTCGGCGGCGCCGAAGTCGACGTCGCGGTCAAAGATGGCAAGGTCACCTACGGCGGCGCCCACGTCACGGCCACCGACGTCGATTGCACCAATGGTGTCATCCACATCATTGACACCGTCGTCATGCCCAAGTGACCTGAGCGACAAGAGTCATCGGAAAGGCGCGCCTCAGGGGCGCGCTTTTTCGTTCGTGGGGCCCGGCGGGCGTCGTCGGCTGGGTCGCCGGCGTCGTTGATTCACGGCCGTCCCAAGACTACCCCTCGACATCCCCTTCGTACTTCTCGACGAGCCAGAGAGCAGCCATGAGCACGATTCCCCGACGCGACCCGATGGTGAAGGTGCAGGGCCGCGTGCTCTACCTCAGCAAAGACCTCGATCTGCTCGAGCGCCAACTGCACGGCGAGATCGTGAAGAACGATCCCCAGCGCGAGCTCATCGACAACATCTCCACCGACGAGATGACGCCCGGCTGGGTCTGTTTTTGGTACGACGAAACCTTGGGCGACTACTGCCTGGTGGGCTTGCGCGGCGCCAAGGTCGCCAAGGACTCCATCAAAAACGCGCGGCCCGGCGTCATCGTCAGCGGCCTCTCCAAGGGCTGCGGATCATCGCGCGAAACCGCGCCCTACTCCGAGAAGGTTGCCGGCGTGCAGGTCGTCGTCGCCAAGACCATCGAGAAGATCTACGGGCAGAATTGTCGAAACATCGGACTGGTGGCGACGACGGATTTCTCCGTGCTCGATCGCATCGAGCGAGGCGAAGGCATCCCGCTGAGCGAGTTCACCAGGGGCCTCAACGACGTCGAGAGGGGCATCGTCGAGTACGGCGGCCTCTTCAACTACAACAAGGCTCGCTTGCTCGGCGAGATCACGCCGCCGCCGCTGTCGACGCCGAAGCGCCCGATGACCCTGGTCGAGAAGATCGTCGCGGATCGCGCCATCGCCGACGCAAAGACTGGACGTCTCGGCCTGCCAGGGGTGCAGCCCGGCGACGCCCTCTTCTGCCGCACCGATGTGCGCTTCAGCCACGACTACACGACGGCGATGTGTGAGTCCTTGTTCCTCGAGGGCTACGGCCAAGACGCGAAGCTTCGCGACGTCGGCAGCATCTTCGCCTTTCGCGATCACCTGGTGTTTCGCAACGCGATCATGACCGACGCCGACAAAGCCAAGGGGCTGCACATCCTCGTCGACAACCTCGCCACGGTGCAGGAGTCGTTCGCCGTCAAACATGGCGTGCGCTACTTCGGTCTCGCCGCCGATGGCAAAGGGAGCGAGGCCATCTGCCACAACGCCGTGATGGAGGAGCTCGGCGGGCCCGGGCAGATCGTCGTCGGCACCGACAGCCACACCTGCACGGCGGGGGCGCTGGGCTGCTTCGCCTTCGGGGTCGGGTCTACCGACATGGCCAACGCCTGGTACACCGCCGATATCCAAATCAAGGTGCCGGCGTCGGTTCAATATGTGCTGAAAGGCCAGCCCGCCGCCGGCGTGACGGCCAAGGACGTGATGCTCTTTATCATGTCTCAGCAATATTCTCGTGACGGAAACTGCATTGGAAAAGTGCTCGAGTTCAGCGGTGGTGGGCTGGCCCACTTCAACATGGACGAGCGCGCGACCCTGACCAACCTCGCCGTCGAGTGCGGCGCCACCACGGGCATCATCGAAGCCGACGACGTCACCCGGCAGTACCTCGTGAGGTTCCGCGGCTGGAGCGAAGCCCGCGCAAGCCAAGGCTTCTGGAAGGCCGACGTCGACGCCGTCTACGACGCTACCTTCGACATCGACCTTTCGCAGGTGCCGCAGATGGTGGCCACGCCGGGCGATCCCCGAAATGGGGTGAGGGTCGAAGACGCGCGCTTCACCGACGCCAGCGGAGCGCACCCTGTCGTCGTCGAGATCGCCTACGGCGGCTCGTGCACTGGCGGCAAGATGGCGGATATGGACATGTATGCCGATGTCTTGAAAGAGGGATTGGCGCGGGGGATGAAGGTAAAAGAAGGCGTGCGGATGTTTATTCAGTTCGGATCGCAGCGGATCAAGAGATACGCCATCGAAAAAGGATACCTGGACGTCTTTGCCCGCGCCGGCGCCGAGGTGATCGAGCCCTCGTGCGGAGCCTGTATCAACGCCGGACCGGGTGTTTCACGTACGAAAGATACGATCACCGTTTCGGCGATAAATCGAAATTTCCCGGGTCGATCAGGACCAGGTCATGTGTATCTCGCATCTCCGCGGGTGGTGGCGGCGTCGGCTTTGAAGGGCACCTTGACGACGCCAGAGGCCCTCTTTCGTTGAGCGCCGCCGTCAATCGCGGACTCGGGCGCGGCGAATGGCGTTGGCCAGATCTTCCTGCGTGAGCAGCGCGCGGCCGGGTTCGTGCTCGCGCTGTTTCTGGGTGATCGCCTCGCGCGCCCGGTGCCAAACCGGATCGAAGGGGCCAGCTTTCTCGACCACCAAATGGAGCAGGCCCTCGCCGTCGATGATGCCCCCTGGCACGTAGAGACGCAGCTCCCAGGAGTAGGTCGCCGCCGTCGCCGTGCTCGTCGGGTCGCGTGTGATCTGCTCCAGCGCCTTGCGAATCTGCAGAATCAAGATCGGGGCGGGCTCTGTCTTGGGGAGCGCCACGGCAACGTCGTCTTCGTCGTCTTCTTCGTCGTCGTCCTGGGCCTCCAGCATCGCCGCCTGCTGCTCGGCCCACAGCTCCGGGCTGATTGGCTCGCCTTTCTTTCCCATGGCATTTACAGTCACTTGAAAGAGCTCAAGAATGGCGTCCGTTCCTTCCTTCTGGATGCGCCCGATGCTGACCAGAGGCACGGCGAGCACGGCAAAGGTCCAGCGTCCCGGCGTGTCGATCAAGAGTGTATATCGATCTTCGCTGTTCGCCGTCGGAAAGAACTCATATCCAGGGCGAACACCGCCGAGCAGGGCTAGGCTCTTCAACCGCGTATCCGGAGGAATGTGCAGTTGGATGCTGTGACCTGCGAAGATCTTTTGGCTGCTGTTGAGGTCGTCGATGTTGCCCAACACCGCGCCTTTCTTCACGTTTGGCAACAGCTCGGGTCGGTGTTCCAACAGGTGCATGAAAAGCTCGAGCGGATAGACGTCGCGGATCGGCTTGCTCTCGAGCTCGGTCAGCACCTTGCGAATGGCCTGGGGAGTGGACAGCTGTGACAGCCACAGGGCCATCTTGCCGATGGCGTCGTCGCGCGGCAGGCCCTCGAGGGTCCATTTGTCAAAGAGGCGCACGACGTGGGCGGCGACGCGAGGAACTCCCTGCCGCTCGACCTCTGGCGGGGCGCTGTCGGCGACGAAGCCGTCTTTGATCCCCTTTTTCCGCAGCTCATCGAAGCGAAGGGCATCGCTTTTGACGTTGCCCTTCATCAATCGTTCATAGGCCTCGCGCTGCTGCTGCCCGTCGTCGAAGCCGTCGGATGATCCCTGGCCGCCGCTGCCTTTGCTGCGCTTGATGCTGTCTGCACCCGTCGCTCCCGACTCGAGGACTTCTTCGACGGGTTCGACGTCGACCTCTTCTGGCTCCCACGGAGCCTCGATCTCGCCGCTGCGGTGGCGGTGCAGATCGTCAGCGGAGTCTGCGGCGCCCACCGCGCCGGCCCCGCCGGCCTCCTCGCCGTGTTCATCTCCACCGTGGGCGGCGGCGGCGTGACCCCCGCCGTGCGGCCGGTGCGGTCGGTGGGCCCGTTGTACCGGTTGGCGTTCGGAGCGGTGCGCGACCTTCTTGTCCTTGATCTTGTCAGAGGCCGTGGGCTTCTTCGTCGACGACGTAGGCGCTGTGCCTTGGGACCTCGTCGACGGGGTACGGGGGGTGATGGGCTGTGCACCCGGCCGGTTCGTGACGTTCTTCGTCATGGACACGAGCCTATCGCTGCGTCGAGGATGACGGCGTTCTCGGCAAAGAGTGGGAGGACCGACCGGTCATGAGCGCCAAGTTCGACACGTCGGGGCGGGTGCTGTGAGCTCCCGGCGCATGCGACCAAAGACCCTCTGTCCGCGCTGTGAGGGCTTCATGCAGCGCAAGACCGCCATTGGCGAAGGCGTCGGCAGCCGGCATTGGGGCGACGTCGACCCCTTCCTTCAGATCGGCGGCGTCGACATTCACCATTATATTTGTCTCTCGTGCGGCAATGTCTCTGCTTATCAGGAGAAGTTCCAGTTCGACGGCTTCAAGAAGAAAAAGAAAAAGCGCTGAGGGCCGTCCCGCTCGCTTCGGGTCGACGCGCGGCGGCCTGTGGCGCCGATCTCTGAGCGCTCGGCCCGCCGCAACCGTGATCGTTTTTGGCCGGGGCACCGCTCGCACCGAGGCCGAAAGCGTTCCGAAACAAACCTCCCTTGCGATCGGCAGCGACTGGTGCGACCAATGGGGTGGCACAGCTTTCTGGTACTCGTTCCTCTTCCTCTCTCGGCCCCGTGCGGGTCACCCGCACCCGGGTCAGAGATCGCGGATCCGTCCCGGCAAACTTGTGACAGCAGCATTTGGCTGCACCCTGGGTCGGGAGATGCGGCTCTCCCCCACAGGTTCAATATGAAACTGCGCGCCGCGTCGAGAAGAGAAACACAATGAGCAACAATCGTCTGTACGTCGGAAACCTGTCCTTTCACACCACCGAAGAGAGCCTGCAGGCGGCGTTCGCGCAGTTCGGCAACGTGGTCGAAACCAAGGTCGTCCTCGACCGCGAGACCGGTCGCAGCCGCGGCTTCGGCTTCGTCACCATGGGTTCGGCCGATGAGGCCCAAAAGGCCATTGCCCAGATGAATGGCGCGGACCTCGATGGCCGCGCTCTGCGCGTCAATGAAGCCGAAGAGCGCGGCGCTCGGGCC
>JAHFED010000024.1 GCA_023248635.1 Myxococcales bacterium | reverse complement strand
TCCCCTTCTTCCGCATCGCCCTCGCCCTCGCTCGGGCGACCCTGCTCGGGATCGGCGACGCAGACGTCGCTCAGGCACACCAGCCCCTCGGAGCAGGCTCCGCTTTCGAAGCACAATCCGCGTTCTGTGCCGGGCGCCGGTTCACAGGCCATGAACAGCACCACGACGACGACAACAACGCTTCGGATCATCGTGGGCGGCCCCCAGCCGGGTGTCGACGATACCATCACATAAGATCGCCCGGTGCGATTGTCTCACCCCGGTGTGCTCCGCCCGTCGGCAGTCCTACTGCCCCAGGCTCTGTCCAAAGTGTTCGCCGGCTGCGCTGCCCGTGATGGTGGCGGCTTCGACGATGGAGGCGCAGTCGACACCGAATTCGAAGACGGCAACCCGGCCCTGGCCTGCATTCGTTCCTGGCGCGCCGACGGCCACTCTCGCTCGTGCGGCGTTGTTGGGCGCGGGACCCAGCCCGCGCAACGCGGCGCCCAGTCGCTGGCCAGCAGGAGCCGAGGACGTGCACTGCGTGGCGATGTCACCGCTGGCGCGCTCAGCGACGAGGGAGGCCTGCAGCCACACCACCGCTCCGGCGCAGTCACCGACGTAGCCGGGCGGGGCACCAATCGCCGTGGCGCAGCTGGCATTGCTGCCACCCGCGCTGCGAAAGGGCGCGCCGATCACGAGGCCGGACCCCGCGCTCGACGAGAAGCGCGCCAGAGAGGCTCCGAACACAGCGTTTTCGAATCCCACGCCCACCGGCGCCGTCACGCGACGCAAATCTGCGTAGTTCGAGGACAGGGCCAGGAAGACGCCGTCGTCGGAGCCAAAGGCGACGTCGTCGAGGCAGTCCCCGTCGAGGTCGCCGGCGTTGATGATGGAGCGGCCGAAGCCGGTCACGCCCACCGGCGGCGGCCAATGCAGCACGGGCACCGCGCTGTTTTGCAGGATCTGCTCCGGAGAGAAGGCGAAGACGCCCGCGGCGGCGCCGTCGTCGGTGAGACCAAAAGCGGAGTAGGCCACCTCCTCGGTCCCGTCATCGTCAAGGTCCACAATGCGGGCGGCGCCGACATCGCCGAAGCCGGGGCTGCCACCGTTGAGGCCGAGAGAAGAGGGCGTGATGGACCCGCTGGCGCTGAAGAGCGACGGTTGGCTCGCATAGTCGACGGCGATGCCGAAGAGGATGCCATCGACGGCGGCGTCGCGGGTCGGGGATCCGAAGGTAATGAGCGAGGCCGGTGGTTCGTCGCCGGTGCGAGCAGCCGCCAACGTGCTGCCCGTACGTCCGAAGCCAATGAAGGAGGCGCCGCAGCGCTCGGGGCCGCTTGAGCAGTCCCCCGCGCGCTGAGGGGAGAACCACCACAACAAGCCCTGAGCAACGTTCTGGATGGTCCCGTCCACATTGCGGCGCTGCGTCGGCGCCGGCTCACCGACGAAGATCGATCGCGGCCCCGTGGCTTGGAAGGTGCCCGTGACGTTTGGGTAGGGAGCAGGATCGATGGCGATGGCGAGCCCAAATTGGCCGCGCACCTCGGCGAGGTTGGAGCCGTTGCCGCTGAACACCAGCTGCGCCGACTGCGCGAAGACGCCCGTGGGGGCCCCATGGGCAATGACCACGCGCGGAATCGGGACCGTATGAGGATCAACGGTGGCCGCCTGCGCCGACGATGGAGCACCGACGACAATGTCGGGGACGCAGTCGCCGTTCACGTCAGCGCCGAGGGGATCCCGGCCGTCGCAGCCGTTGTCGTCGACGACCGGACATTGGGATTCTCCTTCCCCTTCTCCTTCTCCTTCTCCTTCTCCTTCTCCTTCTCCTTCTCCTTCTCCTTCTCCTTCTCCTTCTCCTTCTCCTTCTCCTTCTCCTTCTCCCTCGCCATTGCCTACCCCCTCGCCTTCACCCTCCTCGCCCTCACCCTCACCCTCCGTGCTCACCTCTCCTTCGCCCTCCCCTTGTTCCCCGTCGCCCTCGCCTTCGCCGGGCTCTCGTCGCCCCCGTCGGTCACGCTGTGGGGAATCGGCGACGCAGACATCGCTCACGCACACCAGTCCCTCGAAGCAGGCACCGTTTTCGAAGCACAACCCGCCTGCCGTGCCCGGCGGCGACTCACAGGAGACAGACAGCATCACGACGACGACAGCAACAGCGCTTCGATCCATCACGAGTGCCCCCAGTGGGTTTCGACGGCCGCTGTGCAGGACACGGTGTTGGGCGCGCCGCCGGCCTGATCGGTGCGGAGGCCGACTTCGACCTCGACGGGGGTGGTCATGCGAACACCGTCGAGCAAGAGGACACCCGAGGATGTGAGCGTCGGCGATCCCGGCGATCGCGCACGCCGTCGGCGTGCGCCCCGCTGGTCATGGCGGCCCCCGGCACACCCGCGCGCAAGAACTGAGCACACGGCGCCGACGACCTGGGCCGTCGTCTGAGCCGCAAAGATCGAGTGCCGGCCAGCTCATCGCAAATCTCCGCCCATGACCGTGAACCCGCTCGTGGAGCGTCCGATCGCCCACGGCTTGGCCCCCAAGCCGCCGTTTCGAAGGACCAACCCGCTCGCGCTGCGTCCGCCTTGGCGCGGCACTCCGTGCAGCGCACCGAACTCCACTCGCAACCCGCTTCCGTCGGCAGCGGCGCAGAAGGAGCCGTCGTCCAGCAGCGCGCACCCCTCACCGGCCGCGCAGTCCGCGCCCGTGGTGCAGCGTTGCCGACTCCCTTCCCCTTCCCCTTCGCCCTCCCCATCTTCGCCGTCGCCCACGCTCGGCCCGCGGCGGTCACGTTGACCGGGTTCGGCGACGCAAAGGTCGCTCAGGCACACAAGGCCTCTGGAGCAACCGCCGTTCTCCAGGCACAGTCCGCCCTCGGATCCCGGCTCTTTCTCGCATGCGGCGAGCAGGCCAAGGACGATGGCGGCAACGGGGCATCGGATCATCTGCACGGACCTTACGATCACAGATGATCATGCATCGTCGCCACCACAGAGCGTCTCACAGTGAGATTTCGTCGCCGGCAAGAACGACGACGACGTCGTCGACCCCCGGGCTCATTGCTTGATGCCGCTCACCGGACGGTCGGCGCAGTCGGTGCTGGCGTCGATCTTGTAGAAACCCGAGAACTCCGTCGTCGACGTGAAGGTGCCCACGATCTCCTGAGTGGTGCCGAAGTGCACGTTTTGCACGTCGAAGTCTTCACCCGTGAGGCTGCCGCCGTAGGCCACCGACGTGCCCCCCGCGTGCGTGGTGATGGTGATGTTGGAAGCGCCCGCGAGGATGGTCAGCTGCGAGTCCTGAAAAGAGCCACCGCAAAAGAGGCCCAGGTCCCGCAGGTTTTCGTCGGTGAGAAACCAGCGCCACTCGCCGTTTACGGACGCCGGCACGCGCCCTGCGACTCCTGTCCCTGCCGGTCGCAACGCTGCTGCGAGGTGCACAGCTCCAGGGATCCGTCGCCAAGGCGTCCGCAGGGGCTGCCCACGAGGCTGAGCGGTGCGCAGGCACCATGGGGCGTGGGATCGCCCACGAGCAAGAAGAGGAGGTCTGTCGAGCAGCCCAGGGCGACGTCGAGGCAATCCCCGTCTACATCGCAGGGACGCACGCAGACGCCTTCGCCGCCCGGAAGAATGACGTCGTCGGCGAAATGCGCGCAGACGGCGACGTCGTCAAGACACCCGGCGTTTTCGCCGTTGCCGCAGGTATCGAGGTTCCTGGCTTGGGAGCGACAGATGGCCTCTTCGAAGGTTGCCAGGCTCTGGCACTCGCCCCCCGCCCCTGCCGTCGTCGTGCAGGGGCCCGCGTCGTCTGTGCAGGTGTTGAAGCAGGCAGGTGCTGTGTCGCCGGCGAAGATGGATCCGCAACTCTGCGGCGCGGGACAGCCGGTTTCAGCGCAGCCCCTGTCCCTGTCCCTGTCTCCTTCTCCTTCTCCTTCTCCTTCTCCTTCTCCTTCTCCTTCTCCTTCTCCTTCTCCTTCTCCTTCTCCTTCTCCTCCTCCTTCTGCTTCTGCTTCTGCTTCTGCTTCGTCCCCGTCGCCCTCGCTGTCGGCTGGCCCTCGTCGCGCCCGTTCGCGCTGCTGGGGATCGGCGACGCAGAGGTCGCTCAGGCACACAAGCCCTGTGGTGCAGCCGCCATTTTCCAAGCACAGTCCGCCCTCCGATCCCGGCGCTTTCTCGCAGGCGGCAAGCAACGCCAACGCGACGGCGAAAACGGGACTTCGGACCATCATCTAGAGATCATACGATCACAAATGATCGCGCCGTCCTCATGACGGAAGGGCGTCTCACCGTGACGGCTCGTTGCCATCGCCGTGGGCGAGTCCCGTCCCTGCTCTTTGCGCGCCGTTCTACAGATCGGGGCCGGCGACGACGCCGATCCACTCGGCCACGGCCTTGATCTCGACGACGTCGTTGGGCTCGATGCTCGCGAAGGTGCGGTTGATCGAGTCGAGCACCAGCTGCCCCTGGCTCCGTCGCACCAGGCGCTTGACCACGTAGGCGCCGCCGTCTTCTGGGGCTGCGGTCGTGCCCACCTCGAACAAGCCGATGCCGCCGACGGCGACGGCGACGCTGGGCGCAAAGAGGCACCAAGATCCGTCGGGGATCAGGGGCTCCATCGAGCGTCCCGTCACCTGGGCCACGAACTGTCGGCGGCGGGGCGGGGTCGCCAGCAGGGTCCAGCCGACGGCGGCGGCGGAGCGTCCCGAGCGGGCGTAGCCGGCGGCGGCGTCGAGGTGAAACACCGGGGTCGGTCGCGGCGGCTCGCCGTCGTGGCTGGTGGCGATGAGGTGCAAAGACGGCAAGCCGCGGGGACGGTCTTCGCTGATCGTCACCACACGGTCGACGGGAACCTGCAGCGCCGCGCAAACCCGTTCGACGGTGTCGAGAGTCAGGTTCTGGGTGCCCGATTCCATGCGCTGATAATTGCGCAGAGCGGTGCCCAGCCTCGACGACAGCTCATCTTGGGTGAGACCGACGGCGCGACGAACGGTGGCCAGGCGGGCCGCCACGCTCTGCTTCAGGACCGGACGGTTGCCGCGTCGAACCACGCCGGCATGAGACGCAGCTTGGTGACGGGCCGAGAACGATCACAAAAGGTCGCCAACGACGACGGACTCGCTCAGTGTTGGGCGCGGCCGGCGAGCACGTCCTCGACGGAGACGACGGTCAGCGGGTGGTAGCCCGGCTTGGCCACGGCGAAGATGCGCGTCGCCAGGGCGGGGCCCCAGCCCTTTTGGGCCTTGAGGTCTTCGTACAAGGGAAGCACGAGCCGTCGTCGTCCCAGGCTCGTGAGGTAGCGCTCGAGCACGGGCAGCGAGGGCTTGTCGTGGTTGGCGATGACCAAGCGCAACCACTCAAAGAGCACCTCGCTGTTGCCGGACTTGTTGAAGCCCCAGGCGTCGTCGAGGGCTTTCATCTGCTCGGCGGTGCGCAAGCGCGGCAGGTTCTTCACCAGGTGGACCCACTGCAAGGCGCTGTAGCCAGCGACGTCGATGGATGCCAAGGGCGCGCCAGCGGTGATGCGGGCGACGTCGGCGTTGACCTTCTCCAGGAGCCGCGAGGTCGGCGGCGCGAAGCCCGCGGGGATGCCCAGGTCGTAGGCCCATTGCTCTAGGTGCAGGGCCTCGCGTTCGGCGTCGTCTTTGGCGAGGTCGCGCTTCACCAGCTCGAGGAAACGCGCGGTGGTCATCGACTGGAACTTGTTGGCCTCGAAGTAGCTCTTGAGAAAAGCATCGAAGCGGGGACGGCCGACGACGCCTTCGATGCTGCGCAGAAAGGCCGAGCCCTTGATGTAGGGAACACCGGTGAGACTGTCGTCGGGGTCTTCGCCATCGAGGGGACGCCAGAGCTTGGACTTGGGCGAGTCCTTGCCGAACTCTTCGAGCTCGCGCTCGAGGTCCTGCCAACCGAGCACCTGGTTCATCTGCGCGCTGTCGACGCCGTAGATTTTCTCGACGATGCGGTCCTCGAAGTAGACGGTGGTGCCCTCGTTGAGCCACATGTCGCTCCAGGTGGCGTTGGTGACGAGGTTGCCCGACCACGAATGGGCGAGCTCGTGAGCGATGAGCGAGACCAGCGATCGGTCGCCGGCGATGGCGGTGGGCGAGGCAAAGGTGAGGCGCGGGTTCTCCATGCCGCCGAAGAGGAACGAGGGCGGCAACACCAAGATGTCATAGCGGCCCCAGCGGTAGGGCCCGTAGAGGGCTTCGGCGGCTTCAACCATTTTTTCGGTGTCGGCGAATTCGTGGGCGGCGGCGGCGACGACGGTGGGATCGGCGTAGACGCCGGTGCGCTTGCCGAGCTCGACGAAGGCCAGATCGCCGACGCCCAGGGCCATGAGGTAGGCGGGGATGCGCTGGGGCATCTCGAAGGTGAACACCAGCTTGTCGTCGACGGGCTTGCCTGTGGGGCCGTTGGCATCGGCAGGCCCCGTGGGCTCCGCGCTCATCACCGCGCGCAGTCCTTTGGGCACGGTGACCTGGGCTTCGTAGGTGAAGCGGATGCCGGGGCTGTCCTGCAGCGGAATCCAGGTGCGCGTGAGGATGGCCTGGCCCTGGGTGAACAAGAAGGGCTGCTTCTTCGACGCCGTCTGCGCCGGCGTCAGCCATTGCAGGGCCTGGGCACTGGGACGCGTTTCGTACTTGATGGTGATGCGGGTCTTGTTGCTGCTGGGCACCGGCGGCGGCAGCGTGACTGTGAGGGGGGCACCGAGCAGGGGATCTTCTTTGCCGACGGTGTAGGCCAGATCTTTGCCCTGGTCGTCGTAGACGGCCTGGATGATCAAGCCGCGATCGTCGAGGACGACCTCGGTGGCGCCGGCGGCCCTCTCGATCCACAGCGCCACCGCACCCGCGAGGGTCTTCTTGTTGAAGTCGGGGGTGAGATCGAGGGCGACGTGGGTGACACGGGCCAGCTCGGGTCGCGCGTAGCTGTGCACATCTCGGGTCACCGGGGCCTCCACCGTGGGCTGGGTCGTAGCGGGTGCTGGCGAAGCGCTCGTCGTCGGCGGCGGCGCGGCCGCGCCCTTGGGTCCCGCTGGTGTCGTTGCTTCCAGCGGAGGCACGGCCGCGGGTGGGGAGCAGGCAGCAGCAGCGGTGAGCGCGACGAGCAGCAAGCGCGTGATCATGAGCAAGGTCTGCGCGCTCTCATCGCCGACGACAACGGGGACAGCTCTCCCTCTCCTCCCCCTCTTCCGCAGCGGCCGGGGCGATCCCCTCGTGACGACGTCAAAGCCGCGCCCGCGGAAGAGGGTGGGGAGAGATGGTCTTGGCGGGCCACAGCTACGACCTTGGTTGGGTCGCTGGATCGGTGAGATAGCGGCCGAACAGCTCCTTGAGCTCCGTCGTCAACGGCACCGGGCGACGGGCATCGAGATCCATCAGCACCGTGGTGATGGTGGCCGTGAAACACAAGACGGCGTCGCGCTTGCGGCAGATTTGGTAGCCCAGGGTCATCGACGACGTCCCCACCTTGGTGACCGCCAGGGTGACCACCGCGGTGTCGCCGTAGGACAAGGGCGCCTGAAAATCGGCCTCGAGGTGCACCGTGGGAAAGCCCAGTCTCTTCTCGGTGATCAAAGCCGGGTAGCCAAAGGGCGCGGTGGCGTCGAAGAAGTCCTCGAAGGCGGCGTGACACAGGTGCAAGAAGCGCGGGTAGTAGACGATGCCGGCGCCGTCGACGTCGTCGAAGCGGATCTTCTGGATGCTCGTGTAGGCCATGCTGACTTGCTACCGGCCAGCGATGGACCCGGCTATCCCTGCCCTCGCTCGCGGCAGTAACCTTGGGCCCATGAAACCCCTTCTCCTCGCCGCCCTCGTTGCCTTGGTTGGTCTTTGCGGCTGCCCCGACCCGGCCGAGGTCGGACACGCGCCCAAGAAACAGCTCGACGACGTGCGCAAAAAGGCCGACGCCGCCGGCGCCAAAGATGCCAAGCGCGCCGACGACGCCGCCGCCGTCACGGAGTGAGCGCCATGAGCCCCGCCCCGCCCCAGGTCACCGGCCTCGATCACATCGCCATCGCCACTCAGAACCTCGACGAAGCTCTGCAATTCTGGGCCACGCGCCTCGGCCTCGTCGTCGAGCACATCGAAGAGCTGCCCGAGCGGGGCATCCGCGTCGCCTTCTTGCCCCTCGGCCCTACCCGCATCGAGCTCGTGGCCCCCTTGCCCGGCCGCGAGCACGACAGCGAGGTCAGCAAGTTCCTCAAGGAACGCGGCGGGGGCATTCACCACATCGCACTGCGCACCGACGACGTCGACCGAGACGCTGCCGCCCTCGAGCGCAGTGGTGCCCGCATCGCCCAGGTACCGGGACCCGGGGCCCACAACTGTCGCGTCGCCTTCGTGCATCCCAAGAGCACGGGCGGCGTGCTGCTCGAGCTCTCGACGCCGCCGGCTGAGGGCTCCCCACACTGATGCTGCCGCTGCTCTGGGGCGTGGTCGCGCTGCTGGGCGCCGCCGTCGACAACGAGCCTGGACCCTCAGGGCTTGCCCTCTCGGCTGCGCTGGAGGGCGGCGTCGTCGGCGGCGACGGCGTGCTGGGCTTGTCGATTGGCGCTGGCGTCGACACTGAGCCCTTCTCGCTGCACCTGCAGGCACCGCTCTTGTTGCGCGTCGTCGACGCTGGGCCCCCCTTCGATCCCGCCTTGCCCTCGTCTTGTGCCTTCGTGCGTTGTGAAGAGCTGCTGAGCGGGGAGCGCCTCGACCCCACAGCCATCGCCCGCCTCATCGACGAGGTGCGCATCTTTCGGCCCGGCGACGTCTTTCACCTGCGCGCGGGAGCCCTCACGGCCACCCTGGGGGCCGGCGCCGTCGTCGACCGCTTCACCACTGCTTCTTCATGGGACCGGCGCACCAGCGGAGTCTTTGCCGCGCTCCGCCTGCCCTGGCACGCGCTGCGCGCCGATCTCCTCGTCGCCGACGTCGTCTCCCCGGGCGAGCTCACCGCTGCGCGCATCGAGCTTGAACCCTTGAACGAGCCCTGGCTGCGGCTGGCTCTCGACAGCGGCGTCGACGTCGGCGCCCCGGTCGACCTGGTGGATCGCCATGGGTCCCAAGCCGTCGGCAGCGACACCCGAGCCTTGACGTCGACGGCGTTGACGGCGGGCTTCGTGCTTCTCGATGGCGCCGTCGACCTGCTGCCGCGCTTGGAGCTGCAGGCCACCACCGGCTTGTCCAGCGACGGCGGACGCCAGGGCTCCGTCGGAGCGGGCGTCGGCGCCGGCGTCGACGTCGGTGTCGACTTCGCCGTGATCGACGCCCGCCTCAAGCTCACCGGCACCCTCGGCACCGACGGCCAGCGCCGCGGCCTCTTTCAAACCCTCTATCTCGTCGAGCGCCGAGCAGCCCTGGTCGGGGCCGCCGTCGGCGGCGGTGGCATCGCCCGGGTCCCAGCCCCCGCGGGAGCCGGCCTCGATGCCCGCCTCGAGGCCAGCATCTTCGACGTGGTCGCGCCGCTCTTGCGTCTGCACCTCGAGCCGGCAACGGGGGCCAACGTCGCCGAAGTCGGCATCGCCGTCGACGTCGAATCCGTGCTGGTCTCGCTTTCGATCTTGCGCCGCGCCTTCACGGGGGCAGACATCGTCGGGCCTGACCTCGAGCGCCAACCCGTCGTCGGCGCCCTGCAGGCCTCCTGGCGCTTCTGGGGACCTTTGTCGCTCTCGCTGCGCTGGCTGCGGCTGCCGCGCTTTGGCAGCCCCACCGGTCTGCGCGTCGACGACGACGTGCTCTTGTCTCTGGCGGCCAACGCCGTGTTGGTGCCCCAATAGCTGGCTCTTCAGCGCCGGTGCGGCAGCACCGACACGCCGCCGGTGCCGCCGACGAACAGCAGATCGAGATCGCCGTCCCGATCGAGGTCTGCTGAGTCGATGCTCGACACCGGCCCGGCGGTGGCCACGAAGGTGGGCGTGATCAGGCCGTCGTCGCCCCGGATCAAGGTGGTGAGGCCGCCCTCGTGGCCGACGACGAGGTCGAGGTCGCTGTCGCCGTCGAGATCGAGCAGCTCGAGGGCCTGCGCCTCTGCTTGCAGACCGCTGGCCTGCAGGGGGTCGAACGCCCCCGTGCCGTTGCCGAAAAACACGCCGGCCCGAAGATCACCGGCCATCGCGAGATCGAGGGCACCGTCGCCGTCGACGTCGCCCGCCGCGATGAAAACGAGGCCGATCTCGGCTTGGATCGCCCGCGCGGCGAAGCTGGCGGGCCCGTCAGCCAAGAGGATCGAGACCCCACCCTCGTCGGCGACCGCCACATCCAGCCGTCCGTCGCCGTCGAGGTCGCCCGTCGCCAGACCCGAAGGCAGGACGCCGACGTCGAACACCGCAGCGCCCTCGAAGTCGAAGTCGCCGGCGCCGTCGCCGAGCACCAGCGCGAGGGTGTCATTGGTGGCCCGGCTGACGATGTCCACGCGGCCGTCCTGGTTGAAGTCGCCGAGACCGAGGAAATGGGGATCGACGCCGGCGCCAGCGATGGCAAAGGACTCGCTCGGCGCGAAGTTGGCCCCGTCAAAGAGCAGCACCGAGACGCCCCGGGGGCTCGTGAGCGCAACGTCGTCGTCGCCGTCGCCGTCGAAGTCCCCCGCGACCAGCGCCGAGGGCGTTTCGCTCAGGGCCAGCGTCCGCGGCGCGAGCAGACGGCCTCCCCCGTCGCCCAAGAGCAGGAACACCTGGGGCACTGCGAAACGAATGCCGCCGGCGACGACGTCGACGCACCCGTCGCGATCAAAGTCGGCGCTGAGCAGCGACACCACGTCGCCGTCGACGCTGAAATTGTCAGCGGGCCCCAGCAGCGCCCCGAAGGCAGGCGTGCGGTTCAGCAAGACGGCGACATCGTCGGATCCCTCGTTGGACACCGCGAGGTCGAGAGCACCGTCCCCGTTCAAATCCGCGACGATCAAGCTGCGCTCGCCGTCGACCGGCGCGGCCCCGACTTGGAGGCTGAGCACCGGGTCGAAGTCACCAAAGCCGGTGGCCAGGAAGAGGGCGAGGCCGCCGCCGTCGGAGGTGGCCACGGCGAGGTCAACGTCGCCGTCGCGGTCGAAGTCCCCGGTCGCCAGCGCCAGGGGATCGGCCTCGACCTCGAGAGTCTCGCGGGGGGTGAAGGCGGTGCCTCCCAAGCCAAAGAGCAGCGAGATCGTATTGTTGGGAACCAAGGGCCCCGCTGGATCACCGGGTGGTGGCTCGCCGCCGTTGGCCACCACGAGATCGAGGCGGCCATCGGCATCCAGGTCGACGAGCAGGGGCGATCGCGGGCTGGCGCCGACCTGCACCAGCGTGTCGTTCGAGAACCCGCCGACCTCGTTTTGCAGGAGCACCAAGACGGTGTCGTCGACGTTGGCCAGAGCCAAGTCGAGGCGGCCGTCGCCGTCGATGTCCCCGGTGGCGAGGGCGCTCGCAAAGGACCCCTTGGGGACGTCGGTGTTGGATTCGTCGCCGAAGCGCAGCGACACATTGGAGGAGGCCTGGTTGCTCACCACGAGGTCCAGCCGACCGTCGCGGTCGAAGTCGGCGACAGCCAGGTCTGAGGGACCATCGCCGACGGGCACGTTGGGGATGGGATCTGGGCTCTCGAGGAAGCCGTCGCCGCGGCCGGGGAAGCGGAAGACGAGGTCGAGGCCTGCGCTGGTCACCACCAGATCGAGCACGCCGTCGTTGTCCATGTCCGCCACCGCCGCCGCGCTCGGCGCCACAGCCTCGGGGCCGATCACGATGCGCTCTTCGACCCTTGCGCCGCCTTCACCGGTGCCCAGCAGGATGGACGCCCCCTGCGTGTCGCGGTGCAGCAGCACCAGATCGATGTCGCCGTCGCGGTCGAGGTCGCCGGCCGTGATGAAGGTGGGCCCAGCGGGGACGTCGATGCTGGTCGCGGCGCCAAAGAGCCCGTCGTCGTCGCCTTCGCCTTCGCCCTCGCCTTCGCCCTCTCCTCCCTCACCCTCGCCTTCACCCTCGCCTTCACCCTCGCCTTCCCCGGCTCCTGCTCGCTTCCCGGTCGCGCAGAAGCCGTCGATGCAGGCGTCCTTGGCATCGATGCAGTTGCCGTCGTCGTCGCAGGCCCTGCCTTTGCCGCAGGTGCTGGCGCTGCTGATGACCAACAGAGGGAGCAGGGCGACCAGAGCGGCACCGCGGGAGCTCACAGGTCCTCCGGGAGCACGCCAGCGGCGAAGACGCCGACGCCGACCAAGGCCACGCCGGCCCCGCCGAGCGCGAGCCCGATGAGGGTGGGGAGTTGATCCTGGGCGACCAGGCGCTGGGGGAGATCGCCTTCCTTGTTGGCGACTGTGGCATCGGCCCACCACGCCCAGGAGCCAAAGGCCGCAGCGCCGGCGACGCCGACCCCCGCCGTCGCCACGCCGGTCCAGGCCACCAGCCCCCAGGGCGGAGCGGGAGCTTCTCCAAAAAGACGCGCCGCTGCACGGCGCACGCGTTTGGGGACCTCACCCAGGTTGGTGACCTCGATGGTCTCCCGGCCGTGCACTTGGGCCAGACCGACGTCGAGGAGGCTGATGTTGATCTGGGTAATGTCGGCGAGCTGGCCGACGTTGCCAAAGACCACCAGGCGCGCGCCCACCGCCCCCGCCAGCTCGGTCAGGCACGACGAATCGGTGCAACCCACCGCTTGCTTCTGCGCTTCGAGGTCGGTGAGCCGCCGCAGGTCGTCGCTCGACAACACCTCGAACTTCCGCGTGCGCGAGATCTGCACGACGAGGGAGTCGCGCACGATCCCGACGAGATCGGCCCGAGCCGAGTCGTTGCGAAAATCGAGCACCAGCACGCGCTCTTGCACGGCCTTCGCAAGCAGCGGCGCTGGGTTCGACGGCGGCGGTGGCGGTGGCGCGACGACGGGCACCAGCGGCGGTGTGGCGTGCTGGGCCGCCGGATCGAGGGCCAAGCGCACCTCGACCAGCGCGGCCTCCCCGCCAGCAACGGCAAAGGACCTCGTCCAGGGCATGAAACCCGGATGGGTGGCCGTGATGATGTGCTGCCCCGGCAAGAGCGCATCGACGATGGCGGTCGCATCCGCCGCGGCGCCGTCGACTTTGCAGGCGCTGTGCAGCGGCAGCACATCCAGCTGCAAGCGACCGAGCTCGCTGGTGTCCATCAGGGCGTCGGCGGCGACGTCGACGTCGGCCTTTTGCTGCTCGGGCTCAGTGGCCACGCGGCGCAGGATGCGGCGGATGACAAAGCCCTGCTTCACATCGATGAGCCGGAGGTCGAGCCCGATGGTGGGCGCATCCCGCCCCTCGCCCCCCACGACCGGCAGTTTGGCGGCCTGGCCCACCAAGACGAACTGCACCCCCGCGAGCTTGCCCAGTTCGACGCCGCAGCCGACGGCGTTGACGTCGCAGCGCACCCCCAGCGCTTGGCTGGCTTCGATGAGCTGCGTGGTCAGCTCTTGGTCCTGCACGTCGTAGCCGCGCAGCGTGGAACGGGCCTGCAGCAGCTCGTTGAGCCGGTTGGCCTCGTTGAGCTGCAGCCCCTCGGCCCCCAGCGGCAACAAGGCCAACGACGACGCCGACGACGACGTCGACATCATCAGGGCCCCTGCCAACCACCAGGCTCGCGACATGAGGAACGCTAGCGCGCCTTCCCCCGCCACGGTGTTGGGCCATCGGCGCTGTTCCCGCGCGAAAGCGCGCTGGGCCTGGACACGGGAACTCCCGTTCAGTGCCGAGGACCGTCGGGCGCCGGGTGAGGCCTTCGAGCACAGCAGGTTCGAAGCAGTGTCGCCGTCATCGCGACCCATGAAGCCGAAACGAAAACGGCCCGGGACCCACGAGGGCGCCGGACCGTCTGTCGTCGTCGTCGACGAGGGCTCAGTAGACCACGTTGCCGGTGGGCGTGAGGCGCGGTGAGAGGTAGGCAATGGGGGTCTGCTCCGGCCGGCTCTCGGTGGCGGCGGCCTTCTTGTCGAACTCGACCTTGGTCGTCTCGGGGAGCTTGAAGCCGCCAGCGAGGAACACCGGGACGCCGCACACGCAGGTGCACAAGGTGAGGCCGCCGGCGACGACGGCGGGCACCAGGTCGATCTCGGTGCGCTTGATCTCGATGCTCTTGCTCTGGCCGGCCTTCGAGGTGACGTTCAGCTTGTCGCTCTCCCAGATCCACATCGACGTCGTGTACTTGTAGGGCGTGACGCCGAGCTCGACCTTGTCCTTCTCCCGCACGACCGCTGCACCTGGGGGCTCGGTGACGATGTTCGTCGACGTGGCGCAGTTGGCGGTGGCGACGGCGAGCACAGCGATCAGGGCAAGACGATGCATGGGGTCCTCGTGGTTTCGGATTCGAGACGGGCCAGCGTCTGAAACAGCAAGACTTCAACCGGTACGACACTGTGACCAGGCTGGTTCGGAAGGCAACCCCCCAACGTGTGCTCCTGAACGCAGGGGCAAGGTACCGACGACGTTCACAGCGTCCCGCCGAGGCTCGCGTCTGGCAAAAACTGTACAGTGACGGCGTGAACGAACCGGGCATCTCCCGCTCCGCCAGCGACGTCCCCAGCGTCGGACCCACCTTGCCGGTGCCCGATCACATCGGTCGCTATCGCGTGATCGACCGGCTCGCGTCGGGGGGCATGGCCGAGGTGTTCATCTGCGCCGAACGCCAGAGCTATGGCGAGCAGTCTGGGGTGATGGAGCGCCTCGTCGTCGTCAAACGCATCTTGCCCCACTTGGCCATCCACCAGGCCTTCGTCGACATGTTCCTGGCCGAGGCCCGCTACATCGCGCGCATCAACCACCAAAACGTCGTGCAGATCCACGAGCTGGGCGAGGACAAAGGATCGCCCTTCTTGTCGATGGAGTACATCGCGGGTTGTTCGCTGCGGGACCTGCTCGTCGCCGCCATCGACGCCGCTCGACCCCTGCCTGCTGGGGTCGCTGCCGCCCTGTCGATCCAGGCCTGCGCCGGTGCCCACGCCGCCCATGAGCTCAAAGATGGTCACGGCAAGCTGCTCGGGCTCGTGCACCGAGACATCTCGCCCCACAACCTGATGGTGACAGCCGAAGGTCACGTCAAGCTCCTCGACTTCGGCATCGCCAAGGCCACGGAGGCCACGGGCCTGCAGGACCACACCCGCACCGGCGCCCTCAAGGGGAAGGTGCACTACATGGCGCCAGAGCAGTGCAAGCAGGAGCCCCTTGATCGCCGCGCCGACGTCTTCGCCCTCGGCATCGTGGCCTGGGAGCTCTTCGCCAAGGAGCGCCTGTTCAAGCGCGAGAGCGAGCTCGACGCCATGCAGGCCATCGTCAACGGCAACCTCAAAGACCTGCGGCTCATCCGCAAAGACATCCCGACCCTCCTCGTCGCGGCCATCGAAAAAGCCCTGCAGGTGAAGAAGGAACATCGGTTCCAGACCGCCGAAGCCTTTCGGCTCGCAGTCCTGGATGCCTCGCGCGGTCTTGACACCTCGAGCGATGCCGTCGCCGCCTTCGTGCAGCCGCTGTTGGGGCCCGAGCTCGCCTCCCGCCGCGACGGTTTCGTCAAGGCCGCCGCCGAGCGCACGAGTGCGACGACGACGGGCACGGGCCTCGGCGAAAACGACTCCACCGTCGTCGACAAACCGCCGACGCTGCCGACCAACGCCCAGCATCCCTTGGTCAGCGCCGACGGCCCCGGCATCGACACCGACACCGTCAACGGACGCAAGAAGCCCCCGCCAGACGCCGCGCTGACGTCGGCGGCGACCTTGCTCGTGGAGCCGCAGCCCCAATCGTCGTCGTCGTCCAAGCGACAGGCGTTGACCGCGGTGCTGATCGCAGCCTGCTCCTGCGCCGTCGTTGTCACGGTCTTGTTGGTGGGGTTGCCCTGGTTGAGGGCGCCGGCGGTGTCTGGAAAGCCGCTGGTGATTGCCTGGCCGCCCACCGTTGACCCCACGCTGCTCGACACCGAGCTGCCCCCTCTCAAGGACCTGCTCGAGCGCAGCACCCACCGCCCCGTCGAGATCCGAGTGCAACCCAGCTACGACGGGACGGCCGCCATCCTCAAAGACGGCGGCGCGGGCTTCGCCGTGTTGCCGCCCTATCTCTTTTTGACCGCCCGGCGCGCGATGCCAGGGCTGGTCCCGCTGGCGACCAAGCTCGTCGACGGCAGCAGCGGTTCCGACGGCGTGCTCTTGGTGCGCGACGACAGCGAGGTCGGCACGCTGCAGAACCTCAAGGGCAAGGTCTTCTGTTTCGTCAACCCGAAGTCGACGACGGGCTTCATTCTGCCGCGCCAGAAGCTCAGAGAAGCCGGCCTCGATCCCGACGTCGACGTCATCACCCACTTTTCTGGCAATCACACCCAGGTGTTGAAGGACCTGACCGCCGGCGTCTGCGTGGCGGCGGCGACCTATTCCGGCGGTTATCTCGCCGCCGATCGCGCGGGAGTGCCGGTGGGCCGCGCCCGCGTGCTCCTGCTGACCGGGCGATCCCCGCAGGACATCGTGGTGGCAGCGCCGTCGACGTCGGCTGCGGATCGGGAGCTGCTGCAAAAGGCCCTGCTCGGCCTCAACCCCATGAAGGAGCTCGGCACCGAGACCATCGGCAAGCTCGAGCGCATCTCGGGCTTCTGCCCACCCCGCCTCACCGACCTCGAGGCCCTGGAGAAGGCCCTGCCCTGAACGAGGATTCGTCGTCAGGGTGCATATTCGTCGTGCTCTCGATCCAAATTTTCGAAGCGCGTAATGTTGCTGAAAAAGCGCAGCTCGATGGCGCCGGTGGGTCCATTGCGGTGCTTCGCGATGATGACCTCGGCGACGCCGAGCTTGTCTTCGGGGGTCTTGTCCTTGGAGTAATATTCCTCGCGATATAAGAATGCGATGACGTCGGCGTCTTGTTCAATGGCTCCTGATTCGCGCAAGTCCGACATCATGGGGCGCTTGTCGGTGCGGCTCTCGACCCCGCGGTTCAGCTGCGAGAGCGCGACCACCGGCACGTTGAGCTCACGGGCGATGGTCTTGAGTCCCTTGGAAATCTCGCCGACCTCGGTGGCCTTGTTGTCGTACCCCGTGGGTCCCTGCATGAGCTGCAAGTAGTCGACGACGACCATGGAGAGCCCGGTCTCTGCGACTTGTCGACGGCATTTGTTGCGCATCTCGGTGACGGTGATCGACGGCGTCTCGTCGATGAAGAGCGAGGCCTCGCTCAGGCGGCCGGCGGCTTCGGCGAGCTTGCTCCACTCATGGTTCTGAATGAAGCCGCGGCGGATGTTGGAGATGTCGATGCGTGCTTCGCTGCCGACGAGCCGTTGCACCAGTTGGTCGGCGCCCATTTCGAGAGAGAAGAACATCACCGGCTTCTGCAAGCGCGTGGCGACATGGGCCGCGACGTTGAGGGTGAAGGCGGTCTTGCCCATCGAAGGCCGAGCGGCGACGATGATCAGCTCGCCTGGTTGAAAGCCTGAGGTCATGTAGTCGAGCTGCTTGAAGCCGGTGGCGATGCCGGTGACGACGCTCTTGTTGTTGAAAGCTTTTTCCAGCGCCTGGGTCGCCCGTCGCACCAGCTCGCGCATGGGAATGACGGACTTCTTCGAGTTCCCCTGTGAGATCTCGAGGATCTTGCGCTCGGCCTCGTCGAGGATTTCGACGACGGTGCGATCTTGGGCGTAGGCCGATTGCACGACGTTGGTGGCGTTTTCGATCAGCTGGCGCAGCACCGACTTGTCGCGCACGAGCCGCGCATAGGCGCCAACGTGGGCAGCAGTCGGCAAGAGGGCTTCGAGCTGAGAGATGCCGGCGGCGCCGCCGACGGCGTCGAGCTGTCCTTTGCGCAGCAATTCGTCGACGACGGTGAGGGTGTCGATGGGTTCGGCTTTGGCGTGCAGCTCGGCGATGACGCGAAAGATGGTGCCGTGGTGGGGGCGGTAGAAATGCTCGGCCCGCAGCCCTTCGTCGACGACGGCTTCGTAGCTCGAGGGCTCGAGCAGCAGGGCTCCGAGCACCGCGCGTTCGGCGTCCATGGCGTGGGGGGGCGTGCGGGTACGGCGCAGGAGATCGCTGGCGGTCTCTTGGGCTGCTTGTTGGCGCTCGCGATCCAAGGCCAGCAGCACATCCCCCAGCGGGACCAGGGCTTCGTCGTCGTCGTCGTCGTCGTCGTCGCGGTGCTCGTGGTGCACCGAGGCCTGGGCCTCGAGCTCGAGCTCGTCGGGGGGAGGGGACTGGGGCGGATCGGGGGGCTCGCTCATCAGACGTCCTCCATGGCGTGTCTGGAGCCGCTCTGGCAACTCATCCCGGGTGACCCCGTTTTTGCTGTGCGCAAGCTTGGCCGTTGCCGCCCAGGTCGACGTCGACCAAGGGCCGCCTGTGCTCACGGCTGGGGACCGCGTCGCCGCCAGCGCCAGCGCGGCCGTGGGAGCGGGGGCGGGGGGCTTCGTCGGCGGATCCCTGGCCTTGGGCCTCTCGTCCTTGCTCGCCGGCTTCGACGCCCGAGCAGGGCTCTTGCCCTTGCTCGTGTTGCCTCCGGTGGGGGCTGGCCTCGGTGCCTTCTTGACCGCCAGCGCGCTGAACGACTCGAAGGTCGGTCTCTTTGGGGGTGCGGGAGCCGTTGGAGCAGCGACGCTGTGGGCTCTGGTCGTCGGCGGGCTCTTGGTCGACGACGACGACGGCCTGCTCTCGTTGCCGGGCGGTCCGGGCCGCTTCGATCTCACCTTTGCAGCCACGGCCTTGGTGCCCGCTGCGGTCGCCGTCGTCGGCGCCGGGCTGTTGGCACCCTGGTTTGCGTCGCCGTCGGAGTGAGGATCAGAGCTTCTCGGCCAGGGCCTGTTTGGCCGGGAGGTAATCTGGATCCTGGCGAACTACGGCCTTGAGCTCCGTCGTCGCCTGGGCCTCGAGCTTCTGCTTGCGAAACACCATCGCCAAGGAATACCGAGCCTGCACAAGAGTGGGTTCGGTCTCGACGAGATCGACGAGCAGCGCGCGCGCCGCCTCATCTTGCCCAGCGAGCAGCTCCGCGCGGGCCAGGTAGAGGCGCGTGACCGGATGGGACGCCGCCGTCGTATCCACCGCGAGCTTCAGGCGGCGGCGCGGCTCGACATTTTGGCCGTCCTCCATGTCCATGACGCTGAGGTAGAGCAGGGCAGCATGGTTGTAGCGATCTGCTTTCAATGATTCATTAAAGAGATCGGCAGCCTTCTCGCGCTGGCCCGCATGATATCGAATCATCCCCTCAGAGGAGAGTTTCAAAGCGAGCAGGGATTCGTCGTCTTTCGAAACCTGCGCGTCGCGAAATGCATCGGCAAAGATGATGAGATCTGTGCGCGGCGTCGGAAAATCCGTCGGCAACAACCGCTCCCTGTCCCAGGCTGGATCGCTGGCCAGCGCGCGACGAATGATGGTCATCGCCTGAGTGAACTTCTGATTCTTCACATAGGAAGCGGCGAGACCGAAGTGGGCTCGGAGATTTCTGGGATCGTAATCGATGACCTTTTCGTTGTTGCGAATCGCGTTGACTTCGTCGCCGGCGCGGGCTTGCACGGCTGCCAGCTCGCTGCGCACCAGGGGTTCGTAGAACTGTTCGCGCTGCTCGGCGGCGCGCACGGCCTGCTCGAGGGTTTTCTGGGCGTTCACAAGATCGCCCTTTTGGGCGTAGGTCCGGCCCAACACGAACAGGGCCGAGGGATAACCAGGATCGGTGGCCCGGGCCCGTTCCCCCAGGGCGATGGCGCCGTCGAGGTCGCCGAGCTGGGACTTCACATAGGCGGCGTGGGCCAGCACCGAGAGCAGCAGGTCGCCAGCGGCGCCTTCGTGTTTGGCGAGCACCTCGCTGAGCTGGGCGTCGGCGGCCTTGAATCCCTCGGTGCCTCCCTTGATTTGGTAGTTGATTTTCGCGCGCAGCAGGTGGGCTTCGACGTCTTTGTCTTCGGCGTCGAGCAGCTTGGTGAGGGCGTGGATGGCGGCGGTGGCGTTGCCCAGGTCGAGCTCGAGCTTGGCGAGCTCCTTGAGAGCGCCGACGTTGTTGGGGTCTGAGACCAGGCGGGCCTCGAGCATCTCGCGGGACTCCTTGAAGGCGCCGAGCCGCCGCTGGGCCGCTCCTTCGACGACGTAGGCCACCTTGAGCTCGGGGTTCTTGGCCCGCACGTCGCCCTGGATGATCGACAGGGCGTCGGTGGGGTTGCGCTCGAGGTTGCTCTTGGCCAGCACCAGCAGGGTGTCTGTGTCGTTGGGCGCGAGCTTGGCGGCTTTGAGCAGGATGCGTTGGGCATCGTCGACGTCGCCGAGGGCCAACTTGAGGGCGGCCTGACCCCGCAGCAGCTCGACGTTTTCGGGGCTGGTCTTGAGCGCGTATTCGAGGGCCTCCAGGGCCAGGGTGCTGCCTTCGAGATCGGCCCGCACCGTGGGCAGCTGGGAAAAGTTCTCGGCCCAAGCAGCGATGGCGGCGACGTTGGCGACGTCGAGCAGCAGGGCCTGGCGCAATTCGTCGTCGGCTTTGCGGTAGCCAGCAGCGGTGTCGAGGCGCATCTGTTTGCGGCCCTCGACCAGGTGCTCTTCGGCGGTGCCTTCGACCTCGGGGAACTGTCGCTGCCACATGGGGCGCGCGCGGCGCAGCGGATTGACGCCGACGTCGGACTTGATCTCGATCCACTCGGGTCGGTACTTGGCGATGCCCGCGGCCGTGGCGCCCACAAGCACGATGACGACGATCCCAAACGCCGCCGGTCGGGGAAAGGAAAACCCGGAACCGGCAGCGCGCGCCCCCGACGGCCTCGACGACGCGGGCTCGCGGCGGCCGGGAAGGGAGACCGCGAGCAGGGGCCAGTCTTTGACGGGCTTTTGCGCTTCGCCGACGGGACCCACTTTGGCGTCGGGGCGGACGGCGCCGGCCTTGATCCGCTCTCGGAGCTCAGCGAGGTCGATGACGTCGTCGCCGGCGGACGTTTTCACGGCCCATTGCCCTCCGGCGGATGAGCCGGCGTCGCGGGCGAAGGCGTCGGGCATCGCCTTGCTGAAGGGATCGGTGGGCTCGCGCTTGAGCCCCTCGGGACGGGGGTGCGAGTCGGTGAGCTGGCCGCCAAAAGCGTTGCCGCCGCCGCTGCCGAGGGCCTCCCCGACGCCGGTGGCTCTGGCCGAGAAGGGATCGCCGACGCCGGTGGCTCGGGCCGAGAAGGGATCGCCAGCGCCCGTCGGCCTGGGAGCGAAGGGATCACTGCTGAGGTTCGCGCCGGTCGATCGCGAGGCAAAGGGATCGGGTGCTTCGGCCCGGGCAAAAGGATCGGCAGCCGGCGCCGCACCCGCCGGCTTGGCAAAGGGATCGGGGGCTCCTTTGGCAAAGGGGTCGGCGGCGGCGCCGAAGGGCTTGGGGGCACCAAAGGGATTGGCCGTGGCCGCAGCGGGGGCGGGGGCGGCACCCACGGGCGGTCCAAAGGGGCTGTCGGCGGGAGCAGAGCCAAAGGGACTCGCCGTCGCTGCAGGGGGAGGCCCAAAAGGATTGGGTCCGGGTGCCGTGCCAAAGGGGTTCGCCGTCGGCGGCCCGAAGGGATTCGCTGCGGCGGGAGGGCCAAAGGGGTTGGCGGCGGGGGCGCCAAAGGGATTGCCGGCGGCGGGTGCCGCGTCGCCAAAAGGCGACGACGACGGCGTCGACAAACTGGCGAAGGGGTTGGCCTGGGGTGGGGCCCCGGCTGCGGCAGGCGGCGGACCAAAGGGGTTTCCCGGGTTTCCTGGGTTTCCTGAGGGGGGCGGTGAAGGGAAGCCGGTGGCGGGGGCGGCGCCGGCGGGTTTCTTCACGACCTTTTGTTGACCGCACTTGGGGCACTGTGCGCGAACGCCACGATCAGAGATCAGCGCGTCGTCGATGGTGAAGGCCGCGCCGCATTGCTCGCAATCAATCCGCATCGGGAGAACCTACAAGCCTGCCGGATTCCGATCACCTGTTGGGCGATTCTCTCCCCGCCCGCGCCGACGTCGAGCGCGCCACAGCCCCAACAGGGGCAAAGGCCCCACCAGCGACGTCTGCGGACACCCCAGGCAGCTGTCCGACGTCGGCGCCGTGTTGGCGACGAAATCGGTGCCCTGCGTGGGTTCCAGCACGGGTTCACCCAGGGGTTCCCCCGTCGCGCACACCTGGTCGATGCAGGCTCCGCCCGCGCAGCGCGACTGGCCGAAGCCGAAGCCCGGGTCGCAGGCCGCACCGTCGGGCAACAAACAGTCAAAGCCCCACTCGGCCGAGAGCAAGCCGCAGGTCTCCCCCGAGACGTTGGCGTCGACGTCGGCGCACACCAGGGTCGCCGCAGCGCCAAAGTCGCAGAAGCGCAGCACGTCGCCGTCGCACTGGGGGGTGCAGGGGTCTTCGCCTTCGCCTTCGCCTTCGCCGAGCGGCGGATCCGCCTCGCCCTCCCCTTCACCCTGAGCGACCAACAAAGCAGCGACGACGACGACAACGAACACGGCGGACCTCGCGCGACGTCTGAACCAGCCAGCACAAACCAAGAAAAAAGAACGGGGAGCCTCTGGGCTCCCCGTTCTCTGTCATCGCCGCGGCGATGAAGCAAGGTGACGGCGTCGGCTCAGCGTCGGCGACGGCGCAGGGCGACCAGAACCAGGGCCAAGGGCCCAAAGACGGGCAAGGTGCCAGAGGCGTTGAGGCAACCCGCCAGCCCATTGCTCGGTGCGGGCTCAGCGGGTTCGTCGTCGCGGTTGTTGCCGTCGCCGTCTTCGCCTTCGCCTTCGGCGGCTTCGCCTTCGCCTTCGGCGCCTTCGCCCTCGCCTTCACCTTCGGCCGGGGCGGGGACGTCGCAGAAAGCGAAGGGGCTGCCAGGGGTGTCCTCGTTGACGGCGCAGGTGCTGCCGGCGGGGAAGGTCGAGCAGTCCTGCAGGGTGGGGGAGTTCAGCAGGAACGCAGTGGCGGCTTCGCCGCCGGCGTAGCAGGTGACGCCGACCTGGCCGTCGCAGCGCGCCGAGGCACCGGTGCAGACCTCGGTGTTGGCCGTGCAGGAATCCTCGAGGGCGGTGCCGTCGCCCGTCACGACGGTTTTGCAAGCGAAGCCGGCGGCGCAGGTGATGGCCAAGAAGAGCTGGTCGTTTTCGGTGTCGGCGTCGTAAAAGACCGACTCACCGATGCAGCTCGAGGCCTCACCGGTGCCCACGCAGGTCGAGAGGTCGCCACACCCGTCTCCCGTGCAATTTTGGTCGCCGCAGCCGACGCCGGTGCCGTTGGTCGAGCAATCAAAGGTGTTCGTGACCGGCGGCTGTGCAGCGCCCGCATCGTCGGTGGCATCGCAGAAGGTCAGCGTGGTGCCTTCGCAGGTGCGATCGAAGCCTTCGACGACGCAGGTGGTCTGGGCGAAGGAGGCCCCAGCGGGCAAGAAGACAGCGGCAGCAAGCAGAGCGCGGAGGTTCATCAGGGGCCTCAATGTGGGGGACGCGCCGCCGAAGCGGCGACATGTGGGACGTTACCCGACCCCTTTCGGCCCGCAAGCCCGATCGTCGGTGCCCGAGTCGGACAGCAGGCGGTAGGTCAGCGGGTGGATGCCCGGGCAGTCCCCGCCCCGCGCGCTCAGCGCCTTGGAGCCGACGGGCGATCAGCGATCAGGCTCAGCGCACGACCTGTGGCGCCGCCGGAACCGACACCGCCATCACGACGTTGCCCTCGACGGCTTCGATCGAAAGCCCCGCGCCTTGGGCCTCCAAGAGTTGCCGGGCAAGGCCCAGAGGATCTTGAAAGGGCCGCGCCGACGCCGGCAAGACGGCGACGCCGACGACGGTGACGACGACGACGACGTTGGCGCTCTCGTCGGGACGCTGGATTTCCAGTCGCAGCTCAGCTGGGTTGCGGCGCAGGGCCCAACCCACGAGCTCTTCGAGGGCATGGGGGAAGAGAGCAGGTGCCACCTGCACCCGCGTGGTTCCCGTCGCCGAAGGGAGGGTGAGCTTCAACTCCGACCGCCGCTCGAGGCTGCGCATGCGATCGACGGCCGCGTGGAGCATGGGACAGAGGTCGACGGTGGAGAGCTGAGGCTGCTCGAGCTGCGCCACGGCATCCAAAGTGGCGGCGGTGCGCTCGAGCTTTCGGGTGCTTCGGCGCGCCATCTCCAGCAGCCGCTCGAGATCCGCACCGACGGCGGCGCCAGCGGACTGCTCTATCTCGTGCAACACCGCGACGATGACGCCGATGGGCCCACGCACATCGTGAGCGATGCCCGCGGCCACCGACCCCAGGGAGGGAGGCTGGTTCATGTTGCGTCCCGCGTCTTGGCGGCCTCAGCCGAGCGCTCGAGCCGCCGGTGTAGGGTGCGCCGATCGAGGGCGCCCGTTCGGGCGCCCTCGTTCTCCTGACGCTGGCCGACTTCATGCGAATCAAGTCCAGTTGAAGTTCGCTCAGGCGCGGGGAGCGCGCGCAAAGCGGAGTTGGGTGGGGGCCCCACCGTCCGGCTCCGCCGGCGTGGGGGCGTGGGGGAGGGTCTGCAGCAGACCGTCCAGGAAGAACATCCCCGACCTCGGTGAACGAAGTTCCCCGAGATCGGGGATCAGACCTCCCACAAGAGCGTCCCCGACGCAGCCGAACGAGACGCTCGGCGGCCGAAGTTCAGCGAGATCGGGGATCAGAGGGTGGCGAAGGAGGCGTCGGCGTAGGCGCAGCCGGCGACGTCCCCTTCGGCTTCGTGGCCGAGGTAGGGCTCGAGCTCGTCGGGGCTGGTGTCGGCGAAGATGAGGGCGAAGCTGGCGTCCCAGCACTCGACCACGTCAGCGCTGGTCGCTGCGGTGCCCGGGATGTGCAGCGCGAGGTCGTCGTCGATCTCACCTTCCGACAGGCGCACATCGGAGCGGCCCCGTCCGTCGGCCAGCCAGCGGCTGCGCACGGCGAAGACCTCTTCTTCGGGCTTGTTGTCGTCGGCCTTGTGCAGGTTGGCGCGGAAGGCGAAGTCGAGCTGGCCCGAGGCGTCGGCGGCTTCGAGGTAGTGATAGCTCGCGTCCGTCGGCGTCTGGTCGCTGCAGGCGTCGGCGACCTGGCTGAAGCTGACGTCCAAGCGGCGCGGCTCTTCGTCGGCGGCGTAGTCGATGTGGAGGTCGCCGAGCAGGCACTCCGTGGCGTCGAGGCTGCGCAGCGCGCCCCAGTGAACGTCGAGATTGCCGTGGCCCCGGTTTTCCTCGTCGGGGAAGGCCGTGCCCTCGAAGGCGACGACGAAGTCTTCTTCGGCGGTTTGGTCTTTGGCGCGCGCTTCGAGCTTGTATTCGAAGGAGGCGTCGACCTTGTTCACGGTGAAGCGGAACGAGTTGCGCTGAAGCCCCCGCGCTTCCGAGGGACCCCACACCGCATAGGTCTCGCCGTCGGTCTCGGTCGCCGGCAGCGCGCTGATCTCCGCGACAATGCCAAGCACCAAGCCGACGCCGCCGTTGACGCTGTCGGCGATGTTCAGCGTCGACAAGTAGAGCTCGCTTCGGCCACCTGCGCGCAGCGCTTGGGTGCCGTCTTTGGATGCACCGGGCACGTTCAAGCGGACTTGCCCGTTGTTGGGAACGACGGACCCAAAGGGGTTCGCGTTGCATGCGCTCAGGGCACCGATGAGAGAGAGAGAGAGCAAGGTCGTCTTGTTCATGGTTCGTCCTCCGCGTTTGAGCCATCGGCTCTGCGGCAGATGGACCCGGCTGTGGGCGCGCACGGAAAGCGACGAAGACGGAAGTGTGACCGGCGTTCCACCTGGAACGAGATCGCCCTGCCTTGCACGGTCGTCGTCGCGTTCGGGTGCTCTGGTGCAAGCGGCACAGCGTGTGGAGTGCACCTGCCAACCGGGAGCAATCCCCAAGGAGGAGCCATGTCACGCAGATGGATCACCAGTGCATTCACCGACCGCGCCGCCGTCGTCATCGACAACGCCGAGCTGCTCGCCGACGAAGCCAGCGATGCCGAGCTTTTCACGGAGGCCGATGGACTGCGGCTGCTGGCCGCGAGGCTGAAGATCCACGTCGAAGAAGCCGAAGCACGCAGCGCCGACATCACGCGCGTGCGGCAGGAGCGCGCCCACGCCCTCGATGTCCTTCGACGCGCCAGCCATCGCTTTTGTCTCGAGATCGAGGCCCGCCTTCCCTTCGAAGACGCCGTCGTCCTGCTCACCACCGCTCGGCTCAGCCTCGAGCCCTCGACGCGCTACCGGCTCGAGCGCATCACCAGCGCCCAGCGCCAGGCCCTCGGTTCCGTCGTCGACGACGTCGCCAAGGCGCTGGAGGCCTTTCACAGCGTCGAGCAGCTGACCTTTGACACCGCGTCGCAGGCCTACCGCACGCGCGCGCGGGTTCAGGCTCTCTGTTACGAGCTGCGCAACGACTCCGAGCGGTTGAAGGCGATGCTGCTCGTCGTGCTTCCGCAGCGCTCCGACGCCTGCAAGCGCATCTCGCGGCTGGTGGTGCGCACGCGACGACCCGATGCCTGGTTCCAACAGGTGCTCAAGTAGACCCCAGCAAAGCAACGAGGCCGCCTCACGGCGGCCTCGTTCAGTGCGTGCCTCCGTCGTCGAACTCAGGCTTCGGTGCCGACCGACATCGCCGCGGCATCAGCGAGATCGACCTTCACGCCGGGTCCCATCGTCGACGACACCACGATGTTCTTCACGTAGATGCCCTTCGACGTCGACGGCTTCTGGCGCATGATGTTGTCGAACAGGGCCTTGAAGTTCTCGACGAGCTTGTCGGACTCCATCGACACCTTGCCGATGCCGGCGTGGATGATGCCGGCCTTTTCGACTTTGTATTCGACCTTGCCAGCCTTGGACTCCTTGACGGCCTTGGTGACGTCCATGGTGACGGTGCCGACCTTTGGGTTGGGCATGAGCCCGCGGGGACCCAGGACGCGACCGAGCTTACCGACGACGCCCATCATGTCGGGCGTCGCGATGACCTTGTCGAAGTCCATGAAGCCGCCAGCGATGCGATCGTGCAGGTCGTCGGCGCCAACGATGTCGGCTCCAGCGGCCTTGGCTTCTTCGGCCTTGTTGCCCTTGGCGAAGACCGCGATGCGGATGGTCTTGCCGGTGCCGTTGGGCATGACGACAGCGCCGCGCACCATCTGATCGGCGTGACGGGGATCGACGCCGAGGTTGATGGAGACGTCGACGGATTCGTCGAACTTCGAGGTCTTGCAGCCCTTCACGAGGCGAAAGGCATCAGAGACTTTGTAGCGAGTGGTTGCGTCGACGCGCTTGAAAGCAGCCGTACGCTTCTTTCCGAGTTTGCTGGCCATTTGCAATATCCTTAAAGAGGGTGTTCAAGACGCACGCGCGTCTTGAGAAGAAGAAGGGGTTGAACCCATTGCGCCAGGCTCAGGCCGTGGGCGCGCCGGTGACGTCGAGGCCCATGGAGCGGGCCGTGCCGGCGACGGACTTGGCGCCCGCCTTGACCGAATAGGAATTCATGTCCTTGGCCTTGGTGGTGGCGATGTCGACGCACTGCTGCCAGGTCACCTTGCCGACCTTGGTCTTGCCCGGGGTCTTGCTGCCGCCACCCGGCTTCTTGTCCATCTTCAGGCCTGCGGCCTTCTTCAAGAGCACCGACGCCGGCGGCGTCTTGGTGATGAAGGTGAAGGACTTGTCCGAAAACACCGTGATGAGGACGGGGATGGTCATCCCAGCCTGGTCCGCGGTGCGCGCGTTGAACTCTTTGCAGAAGCCCATGATGTTGACGCCATGCTGACCGAGTGCTGGTCCCACGGGCGGTGCGGGATTCGCCTTCCCAGCGGGGCACTGCAGCTTGACGTAAGCTGTTACCTTCTTTGCCATTGTCCTACTCCATTGTGGTCCAAGCGGCCTTGCGGCCTCCCACATGACTCCAGATCAACACGATCTGGAAACTTGATTGATGAGAATTTTCCGTGCGCTGAAAGGTCAGCCGACCTTGGCCACCTGCGAGAAGTCGAATTCGACGGGCTGGCTGCGGCCGAAGATCGTGATGGACACCTTGACCTTCTGCTTGGCGAGGTTGACCTCGGCCACCATGCCGTTGAAGTTGACGAAGTTGCCTTCGACGACGCGGACGGCGTCGCCGATGTCGAATTCGATCTTGGGCGCGGGGCGGACGGCGGCTTCGGTGAGCTGCTCGGTCATCGCTTTGACCTGGCGCTCAGGCACCGAGGGAATGCGCTTGAGATCAGTGTCTGTGTAGGAGCTGAGGTTGGGGGCACCGATGAAGCCGGTGACCTTGGGCGTGTTCTTCACGGCCTGCCAGGTTTCGGCCTTCATCTCCATGTGCACGAAGATGTAGCCCGGAGCGAACTTGCGCTTCACCTGGCGTTTCTTGGTGACGGTCTTGCCGTTCTTTTCTTCGGTCTTGGTCTCTTCGACGGTCTCGACGGGGATCAGGATCTCACCGAAGTGCTCGTCGAGGTGCAGCTGCTTCACGCGCTCCTCGAGGGCGGTCTTCACCTTGTTCTCGAAACCCGAATAGGTGTGCACGACGTACCACTTCAGCTTGTCGCTCAGGGGCGCCGCAGCAGGGGTTGTCGACGTTGATTGCGTATCGGTCATGGAACTCTCGAAGCGTTGATGTTCAAGACGCTGGCGCGTCTTGAAGTTGGGCGGCGAAGGAGGAAGGTGCACACGACAAGGGCGCCGTCGAGAAATCAGAGGTGGATTTGCTGGGTCGACAGCCAGGTCGACAGCTGCAGGAACACGATGTCGAAGGTGCCGAGGATCAGGGCGGCAACCACCGAGGTGACGATGACGACGGCGGTGTTGACGCGGGTTTCGGCGAAGGCGGGCCAGTTCACTTTGTTGAGCTCGTCGATCACCTCGCCGATCAAGGTCTTGGTGCGCGGCAGCGAGAAGCAGACCGCACCAGCGCCCAGGCCGATCACCGTGCCCAAGAGCGCGGACAGCGGAAAACCGTCACCGAGGATGGGGCGGTTGGTCACGCGCATCACGCCAAAGAGCGACCCGAAGGCCAGGTGCAACACGAAGGCGGTGATGATCCCGGCGACGAGAAAGAACAGGGCCACCAACGTCGATTTCTGGCGCATGTCGAATCCTTCCGAACAACGTCACCCGCCGACGCGAAGCCCCTGCTCGTCGTCGTCGTTCCGTGCGCGCAGCCCCCGGGGCGGGTGTCGCGATACGGGGGAAGTTCGCCGTTGGCACGGCGAAAGTGCTTCCTGCTTTGCGCCGTTGTTACGGCGCAAAGTGCCGATGTTTGCGCCGTTGTTACGGCGCAAAGTGCCGATGTTTGCGCCGTCTTTACGGCGCAAAACTGGCAGGCCCTGAAGGGCTCGAACCTTCGACCCCCGGTTTTGGAGACCGGTGCTCTACCAACTGAGCTAAGGACCTCAACACAGACAGACGGCTTCATGGCCACGACAGCCGCCGACGTCAAGGCCCGTCGTCGACCCTTGTTTGGGTTGCTTTCGCGCCCAGAAACCGGCGCCGCTATCCGAGCAAGATGTTGGCGACCATGCCCGAGATGCCGACGGCCAAGTAGAAGAGCGCCTCGCCGGCGATGAGCCCGCCACCGAGCAGCGACGTCGTCGACATGTCTTCGATCTGCTCAACGCCCTCGCCCGAGGAGCCCCCCTGCGCGGCCGTGCGTCGCCGCTCTTCGACCCAGTTGAAGATGCTGGCGAAGATGCCGCCGAGGCCGAACCAAAGGGCCGTTGTGAATTCGACGAAGCCGCCGAAGCTGGACGCGTAGGGCGATGCGAACACCAGGGCGTCGATGGTGAAGTCGGCGGTCTTGTTCAGGCGACCTGCGACGCGCCACCGTTGGTAGCCCTGCCAGCGTTGCAGAATCTTGCGAACGACCTGGATCAGCAGACCAATGATGACGCCGAAGGCCATCACGTTGACCGTGGCCCCCGCCTTGGCCTCGTTCGCTGCCGCCTGCTTCTTGGCCTGGACCGGATCCTTGGTCGTGTCCTTGGTGGGATCCTTCGTCAGCTCCAGGATGCCGACGAACTTGAAGGTCATCGCCGACTGCCATTTGCGCCCCTCGGTGGTTTCCCGCAGCTCGGGGTGCTCGAAGGAGTTCTCTCGCAAGACAGGGTAAGACTTCATGAAGATCTGGGTCATACCAACGGCAAGAATAGCACCCATCACGACGCCCAGCATTTGATAGCGAAATTGGATGCTGCGGTTCGATCCCAGTCGGGCACCCGTCGAGCGGTCCTGCTGCATATCAACGCCAACGGTGCAGGAAACAAGCAGAATCGAGCCAGCCAGGAGACCAATGATGGGCTCGCGCAAACCCGCTGCGGCCATGATCAAGACGGTGACGACGAAGGCTGAGGAGATCGGATTTTGGTCTGTGATTCCCTGCGAGATGCCGTTGATCATGAGAAACAAGAAAGCCATACCGATGGCGAACAAGACCCAAGTTACCGGCACCGCGAGCATCTGGTTGGCGACGACGACGAGGGCGCTGGCCCAAAACAACACCCAGACCACGAGCATCTTGACGTTCGTCTGTTGTCCGTCGTTGACGACTTCGCCGCCGTTGCTGCTACCGGCGCGGGCGCGCTTGATGAAGTCGATGGCCAGGAGGCTGAGGTCGATGATGGCCGCGCCGAGGATGGTGCCGAGCGCGAAGATGAAGCCGATCTTGCGGAAGGAGTCGTGCTCTCCCAGCCAGTTGTGGCTGTTGCCGAGGGCGTCGACGTAGCCGTGGGTCTGCAGCCAGGGCGTGAGCAGCAGGCCGACGACGCCGACGAGGATGGCCGAGGCCGAGATGCGGGCGCCGACGATCATGCCGCCCCCGAAGGTCGCGGTGGAGAAGGCCGAGATCACATCCATCGGCGTCGTGACCGAGTCTGGCAGCTTGGCTTTGAGGGAGCTGGCGGCCTCGAGCAACCAGCCCCAAAAGGCGCTGAGGGAATAGATGATCCCCGAAAGGCCAATGCCCAGGGCGATGCCGCCGAGCAGCTTGCCCACCGACTTCTTGAGGATCTCGGGATCGGTGAGGGCGCGAAGAATGTTGGCGACGGCGAGGCCCGAGGGGTAGGTCAGCTTCAGCTTGTCGACGAGGATCGGCGTGTAGAGCATGCCGACGCCAACGCCGAACATGCCGATGCACAAGAAGAACACGATCAGCTGCCACGTCGGCGGCTGCGGCATCCCCAGCCACACCATGGCCTGGATCAGCACGCCCATCGCCGACATGCCCGACACCGACGCCGCCATCGTCTGCATGTAGTTGGCGCCGTGCTTGCCCTCGGGCCCGTAGCCCAGGGTGACGACGGAGCCCAGGATGCCGGCCAGCACCTGCCCACCGATGAAGAAGCCCAGCGAGAAATTCATATAGGCCGCGGTGACGCCGCCAAGGGGCCCCAGGACGAAGACGGCGACGACGCCGAGCATCAGGTGGTAGCTCTTGCTCCCCATCTCAGGCAGCCAGGTCGGCTTCTCATGGGCCACTCGGCCCGGCGCCGACGACGTCGCTGCGGGCGCCGGGGCTTCGTTGCCGGGAGGGGACTGCGGCTGCTTCTTCTTCGCCATGGCGGCCCCTTCCCATTGATCGACGACGAAGAAAACCCCATCGCTCCATCGAGACGCGCAGCGTCTGAACAAGGAACACGTGATGGCCCATACACTCCTGCAGCCCTTCGGCCTCGGTGATGAGCCCACCGCGGGCAACACCATCGAGAAACGTTCCCCCATCGACGGTAGCCTCGTGGGTCGCGTGTCGAAGCTGAGCCCAGCTGCTTTGGCGGCGGCGGCGACGTCGACGGCGGCATCCTTTTCTGCGCTGCGAGCGCTGCCGATGCCGGGCCGCGGGCAGATCGTGCGCGAGCTGGGTGAGGCCTTTCGCCGGCACAAAGGCGCGCTGGCGGCCCTGATCACTCTGGAAGTGGGCAAGATCAAATCCGAAGCAGAAGGCGAGATTCAAGAGATTGTTGATGTCTGCGAATATGCGACCGGCTTGTCCCGCACGATCGCGGGCAAGACGCTGGCGTCGGAAAGGTCACACCACAACCTCGTCGAGAATTGGCGTCCCCTCGGTCCGGTCTTTTGCATCAGCGCGTTCAACTTCCCCGCCGCCGTCTGGGGATGGAATGCAGCATTGGCCGTCGTCTGCGGCGATCCAGTGTTGTGGAAACCGTCGAATAAGACTCCTTTCACGGCCTTGGCCTGCACCGCAGTCGCTCGCGCGGTGCTCGCTGACCACGGCCTCGCCGACGTGCTGCAAACCGTCATCGTCGATGACGTCGATGCCGCTACTGTGCTCGATGATCCCCGCTTTCCCCTGGTGTCGGCGACGGGAAGCACCCGCATGGGACGCGCCGTGCAGACCCGCGTGCACGCTCGTTTTGGCCGCACCCTGCTCGAGCTCGGCGGCAACAACGCCCTGGTGGTGATGAACGACGCCGACATCGACGTCGCCCTGCGCGCGGTGGTCTTTGGCGCCGTCGGTACTTGCGGTCAGCGCTGCACGACCACGCGGCGGCTGCTCTTGCAGAAGGGCATCGCCGCCGCGTTCACCGAGCGGCTGCAACAGGCCTATGCGCGCTTGGCCATCGGCGATCCCCGCGACGACCAGACCCTCATCGGTCCCCTCATCGACGACGACGCGGTCGCTGCTTTCTCCGCCGCTCTCGCGCAGGTCAACAAAGAAGGAGGCGAGCTCTTGTGCGGCGGCGTCGTCGAGGGACGCTTGGTGCGCCCAGCCTTGGCCCGCAGCCACCGCTCGATGCCGATGATCAACAACGAGGTGTTCGGGCCGCTGCTGCACATCCTCGAGATCGATGACGTCGACGACGCCGTCGCCGTCAACAACGCTGTGCCCCAGGGCTTGAGCTCGTCGATCTTCACCCGCGATCTGCGCAGCGCCGAGCGTTTTCTGCACGGCGCTGACACCGGGCTGTGCAACGTCAACACGGGCACCTCGGGAGCAGAGATCGGCGGCGCTTTCGGCGGCGAGAAGGAGACTGGCGGCGGGCGCGAGTCCGGCTCCGATGCCTGGAAGCACTACATGCGCCGCCAAACGGCCACCGTGAACCATGGTGATGCCCTGCCCCTGGCCCAAGGCGTCGTCTTTCATGTCTGAGATGCTCCCCCTGCCGTCGCACCCGCTGCTCGACAGCCTCTGGCGCCGCTACGTCGACGACGTCCCCTTTGCACGGGCCTTCGTCGAGCTCGCCGGTGGTCCCTTTGAAAACGATCACATCGCCCTGCGCACGCTGGCCAAAGACGGCGAAGGATCGGGCCTCGCCGTCTTCGTCTCCGTCTTTGCTGCGCTCGGTTGGCAAGAGCGCGAGAGCTACGTCTTTCCCGACGTTCACTTGCGCGCGCTCTATCTCGCGCAGCCGGGCTTGCCCCGCATCTTCATCAGCGAGCTCGATCCGAAGGCCCTGCCCGCGCCCGCGCGGGATCACCTGCTGAGCATCGATGGCCATCCGCCGGCGCCGACGTCGACGTCGCTGCTGGCCGATTGGTTTGCCGCTCCTGCGCAGGCACCAGACCGGGCGGCCGTCGACGTCGTCGCCCGCGCCTCGCAGTACGGCGCCTGGCTGATGTGCTTCGGGCGCCGGGTCAACCACTTCACCGCCCGAGTCGACGACGTCGCCCTCTGGCAACAGCGCCTCGTGGCCGCCGGGGTCCCGATGAAGGCCGAGATCGAGGGCGACCCCATACCCCCAGGGGGTACCGGCCTGCGCCAGACCGCCACGGCCGCCGCCGAGCTCGAGGTCACCTTCGCCGATGGTGAAAAGGCGCGCCGGCCCTACGCCTATTTCGAGATCGCCGAACGCCAAGGCTCTTTCGACGGCTTCTTGGCCCTCCAGGCACGCCAGCTCTTCGATCAGACCCGCTGACCTCTTGCGATGCTCATCGCTGCGGCACGCTGAAGGCGCCGTCGTCGAAGCTGAGGTCGCCGGTGAGATCGAAGCTGAAGCGGCCGATCAGGGTGTCGCCTTCTTTGCCAAGGATCGCGAGGCCCCCGGTGTGGGTGGCGTCGGTCACGAGGCCGACATCGACGAGATTGGCCTGCCCTGACGTCTCAGAGCGCTCGGCCATGGGCACGCAGATCGGAAAGGCACCATCGGCGATCAGGTCGTCGACGACGCCGCCGGTTTCGTCGTTGGTGATGGTCATGGTCAAGGTGCCGAGCACGATGGACGACGACGGCGCGGGCGCCCAGGTGCCCTCCTCGCGAAAGGCCTCACCGTCGGAGCGAGTTGCTTCGCCGACGCCATCGTCGACGTTGGGCAGGGCGGTGGACTGGCCGCAGCTCTCGGCCACGGGCCCGGGGCAGCCAGAGGTGAGACCAAGGCCCAAGGGCAAGAGCGCGGGAGCAAAACGCAACATCAGCAGAGCAGACGTAGTCGATGCTGCGTCGTCAATCGCCGTTGGCGGCGCCGTTGAAGCGCTCGGCGGTGTCAAAGAGCAGGGTGCCGGCGCCGGTGTCTCTGTCGATCTGCAGGACCTCGCCCCCCTCGGTCACGCCAAAGAGAAAGCCAAAGCTCGCCGAGAGGCCGAAGACCTTGGGAAAGCCGATGGAACCAATGTCCGTGGTGCCGCCGTTTTCGGAGTCGATCTGCACCAGGATGTCGTCGCCGCCGGCGCCGCCGGGCAGCTTGGCGCTCATGAGCAGGTCTTCTTCTTTGGTCACCACGCAGTCGCCGGAGGACACGAAGCCGTCGGAGAAGCCTCCGACCTCGACCGGTTGGTTGTTGACCACCTTGAAGGCCGCGCTGTCGGCGCCGTCGTCGTTGGTGAGGAACATGGTGCCGTCGCCGGTGATGGCCATGCCGTTGGTGCCCGCTGGAGCCGGGGCGTCGACGATGGGGGTCAAGGTGCCGCTGTCCTCGATGGCGAAGAGGCCAGCGCTGGTGACAGCCACGAGGTCGCCGTCGACGTCGCTGTCGATGTCCAGCAGTCCCGCACCGTCGATGAGGGTGACGCTCAAGAGCTCGGTGAGGGTCTCGGCGAAGGGATCGATGCGAAAGATGGTGTCGCGATCGTGAGCGAGGAAGGTGCAGTCGAGGGAGTCGTTCCTGCGACCGTCGCAGTTGCCATCGACGAAGTCGCAGCGCTCGACATTGCCCGGGAAGCGCAAGCGGTCGTTGTCGTCGCAGTCGGTGCCGGCGCAGGAGCCGTCTTCGTCGGCGTCGACGTCACACGCAGCTTCGCCCTCGCCCTCGCCTTCGCCGCCTTCACCTTCGCCCTCGGCGGGGTCGTCGATGCAAACGTTGGCGTCGTTGCACAGCAGGCCGTCGTTGCAAAAGCCGCCCGAGGCGCAACGGCCCCCGAGGATGCCGGGAACATCGAGGTCGCCGTCGGGGAGGGGCTCAGGCTCGACCACCGGACGCCCGCATCCCACAGCGGCTGCACCCAGGACGATGAGAACGAGCCCGGCGAAGTGAAAGCGCATACGTGGTTGTAGGTCGCTTCGGCCCCTGGTCAATCGGGAGCTGGGGCAGCCGGCGCCCGTGCCCGCGACATCAACCGTGCCCCAGACAGGCGAGCCCCAGGCCCTCCCAGCGCGTTGGCGGAGCGCTGGTGTCTTGGGTGCTCCGGCGCCTTCGACGGCGTCTCCCCGACGGTTTTCGCGCCTTGAGCGGCCCAGGCCGGCGGCCGTCGCGCTTGCGGCAGTGGCGCTGGATGGCGATGCTCTCGTCGTCGATGCCCGAGACCCCCGCCTTCAACGATTGGGACCTCACGTCCCTGAGCAGCTTGCCCACCTCGGTGCTGGTGGCGGCGGCGTGCACCTTGCTCGGAGCGCTGGCCTTGTCGACGACGTCGACGCGGGGGGCCCCGCTGCGGCTGCGGGCCAGCTTGTTTCTCTTGCGTTTCTTGCTGTGTGCGGCGGTGTTCTTGGTGCTGCTCGAGCCCGGTCGCCGGTTGCTGGCCACCTCGAGGGAGCCCGACCGGGTCCTCATCGCTGTCGACACCTCGGCCAGCATGTCGGTGGGCGAGGGTGCTGAGCAACGTGTCCGGGTCGCGGCTCGTGCCGCCCAGGAGGTCGTCGACGACGTCGCCGCCCGTGGTTTCGTGCCCGAGCTCTGGTTCTTCGATGCCGCGGCCCGCAAAGCATCAGCGCTCGAGCTGCAGGCCCTCGAACGAGGAACGCGCGCCGCCGAGGGCACTGCCAGCGCGCTCTCCTCGGTCGTCGAGACCGCCGCCAGCACCGAGACCAGTCGGGTGCCCACCGGTGGCGTGGTCATCCTCTCTGACGGTGCCGACACCAGCGGGCTGGGCCTGGGACTGAGCGCCGATCTCCGCCAACGCATCGCCGCCCTCGGTGGAACCACCCCGGCCCCCCTGCACACCGTCGTCGTCGGCGCCGACAGCAACTTCCGCGATGTCGTGCTCGACCGGGCCATCGCCGACGAATTCGCCTTCGTGCGCAACCCCATGAAGATCGACGTCGTGCTGCGCCAAAGGGGCTTTAGCGGGCAAAAGGTCCCCCTGACCCTCGCCGAAGACGGCGCCGTCGTCGCCCGCACCGAGGTCACCCTGGCCGGCGTTGGCGACGAGGCGCGCGCCCACTTCGAGCTCACCCCCCAGCGCGCCGGCAAGCGGCTCTACACCGTGCAAGCGCCCGTGCTCGACGGCGAGGCCATCAGCGAAAACAACCGCCTCGACTTCACCGTCAAGCTCATCCGCGATCGCATCCGCGTGCTGCAAGTGGCCGGACGACCTTCCTGGGACGAGCGCTTCGTGCGCCGCCTGTTGAAGGAAAATCCTTCGGTAGATCTGATCTCCTTCTTTATCTTGAGAAGCACCACCGACATTTCTGGAGCAGACAACAATGAGCTCTCACTAATCCCTTTTCCGACGAAGGAGCTGTTTACGGAGCAGCTCCACACCTTCGACGTCGTCATCTTTCAAGACTTCAATTACCGCCCGTATCAAATGGGTACTTATTTGGAGAATGTCGCCGACTACGTGAAGGAGGGTGGGGGGCTCTTGGTCATCGGCGGCGACCTCACCTTCTCCGAGGGCGACTACCAGAACACGCCTTTGGCCGATGTGTTGCCCGTGGTGTTGAGGCCCGGTCACGGACACCTCGACGTCGAGTCCTTTACGCCGGTGGTGAGCGAGGCCGGCCAGAACCATCCCATCACCGACGTCGGCGACGCCCTCAGCGACAGCGCCGGTGGTTTGGGCCGCTGGCGCGACTCAAATGGGCCCCAGGGCGTCGCCGCGGGTCTGGCGTCGTTGCCGCCGCTGCAGGGCCTGAACTTGGTCGCGGGTCTTGCCTCTGGTGCGCAGGTGCTGCTCAGCCATCCTTTCGCCAACACCGACGACGGCAGCCCTCAGCCGGTGATCGCTGTCGCCGACGTCGAAAAGGGACGCTCCGTCGCCGTGATGACCGACTCCTTGTGGCACTGGGCGCTTCCCCACCTGGGATCGAGCGGTGGCGGCGGCGACGCTCACCGCAAGCTCATCGCCAACACCCTGCGCTGGCTGATCCGCGATCCCGAGCTGAGCCACGTAAAGCTCGTGCTGGCCACCGAGGGTCAGGGCTTTCGCCGCGGCATCGAGCCCGGCGCCGAGGTCATGGCCGAGGTGCGCACCTTCAACACCCGCTACCAGCCCGAGGGGGGCGCCAAGCTCAAGCTCACCCTCTCACCCCTCGAACCCGGCGGCACGGCCAAGACGGTCGAAGGCGAAACCGGCGTCGATGGCACTTTCCGCGCTCCCCTGCTTCCCGATAAGGCCGGCGCCTGGCGGGCCCGCGTCGACGTCGTCAACGGTGCTGACGGGCGCGTGCTGGGATCCGACGAAGACGTCTTCGTGGTGCGCGCGACCTCTCTGGAGCGCCTCTATGGCGAAGCGCGCCCTGATTTCCTGGCCGCCCTCGCTGCAGCCGGTGGAGGACGCAGCGTCGACGTCGGCGACGTCAAAGGCCTGCCCCTGGTGGATCACGCCAAGGTCAAGGTCCACCGGCAAAAAACCGAGCCCCTGTGGAACACCTGGGCGGCCCTCGCGGTGGTGACGATGCTGGCGGCCACCGAGTGGTGGTGGCGTCGTCGACGCGGCTTTGCCTGATCCCCGATCTCGCTGAACTTCGACCGCGGACCGGTCTCGTCCATCTCCGTCGGGGATGCTCTTCTGGGAGGTCTGGTGCAGACCAGCCTGTGCGAAGGTGCGCTGATGCGTCTCCTGCTCATTCTCACCCTCGTCCTTGGTTGCGCAGCCCCGGCCCCGCGGAAGGCGGCCCCCGGCCCCCCTCTGGCCCCAGCGGGTGCCACCCCCGACGAGGTCAATGCCGAGATTCTCACAGACGCCAAGCAGAGCGCCGCCGAGCAGCTGGCTTGCCCCATCGATCAGGTCTTGATGCGCTGCACGAAGCTCGACGCCCACGGCGGCTGCGTCGCCGTTCAGGCCAAGGGCTGCGACAAAACCCTCGACTACGAATTCGGCTCCGAATGATCCGGGAGCCCTCGCGGGCGCACTTCTTCGCTCGCGATGACGCTGTCAGGCCTTGCGGGGGCGGGTCGTCCGCTGCTCGATGACGTTTCTGAGGCCCACGGCCTGCACGATGCGCTGCACGAACAAGCCCGACAGGTGGACGTCGTCGGGGTCGATGCTGCCGACGGGCACGATCTCTTCAGCTTCGACGATGGTGGTGCGCGCGGCCATGGCCATCAGCGGCGAGAAGTTCCGACTGGTCCGGTAGAAGCGCAGGTTGCCGTAAGCGTCGGCGACCTTGGCCCGCACGATGGCGAAGTCCGCCCGCAGTCCGGTCTCGAGGATCATGCGCCGGCTGCGTCTGCCCGCGGGTCCGTCGACGTCGAAGGCGCGCTCGTCTTTGCCGGCAGCGATCAAGGTGCCGACGCCGGTGGGTGTGTAGAAGCCGCCGATGCCCGCACCGCCTGCGCGAATGCGCTCGGCGAAGGTGCCCTGGGGCGAAAGCTCGACGTCGACGAGGCCGCCCAGCATCTGCTCTTCGAGGTCGGGGTTGCCGCCGACGAAGGAGCCGATGAAGCGCTTCACCTGCTTGTTTTGCAGCAGCACCGCCAGCCCTTGCCGCTGGTTGCCGCAATTGTTGGCGATGATCGTCAGGTTTTTCTTGCCCGAGGCTGCGATCGCCGAGATGCAATTTTCGGCGTTGCCCGAGAGCCCAAAGCCCCCAGACATGACGCTATTGCCGTCGTTCAGATCGAAGAGCGCCGCCGCCGCACTGTCGAAGATCTTGCTGCGTTTCCGCGACGGCAAATTCACCGACAGCGCTTCGCGTGTCGGTGAATTCTCTACAGGTTCATCGCCTGGCGGCGATGAATTCGCTGGAATTTCTGCCATCACGGCTTCAACTCGATCACCGCGGCCTTGGGACCGGGCAGCCCCTGGCAGGCCAGCACGGTGCCGCGCTTGAGGTCCATCACCAGGGCACCGCAGGTGGCGACCTCGTCGGGCAGCGCGGGGTTCGGGGGCAGGGAGACGTCGACGAAGGCGTCGAACATCTCGCGGGCATTCTGGGGAACGCGGCCAGCGTCGGTGCGGGCTTGCAAGGTGGCGTAGCGCTGCACGGTGGTGCTGCCGGGGAGAATCTTCGCCGTCGCCTTCATCTCCTCGTCGACGCAGTGGTTGGTGTGGAAGTAGCTGTGACCCGCCGTCTTGCTCGCCTGAAAGATCAGCTTCTTCTTGGTGCCGCTGGTCTCCAGGCCGAAGGCGTCGTCGGCGTCGGCGACGAGGTAGTGGCGGCCCGAACCGATGGGCGCTCTCTCGAGCACGTCGAGCTCTTGGCGGGCTGTTGGTTCTCGCAAGGCGCGCCGCACGGTGGCGGGCCACACCACGCCGATGGTGGCGTCGACGGAGTTCAGGTTGTTGATGCTCAAGGCCGTGCCCCACGACGTCATCCCCGTCATGCCCAGACAGCCGGCGACGGTGAAGCACGCGGTGCGCTGGCCTTTTGCTCCCGGCACCAGCAGCAGCAGGGCAAAGGGGGTCGCGGTGCCATGCATGTCCCAGGTCTGTCCCAGCAAGCGTTCGTTGCCGTCGTCGACGAACCAGGCGGAGCAGCCACCGGGATCGGTCTTGTCCTCTCGCAGGTGCCGCAGCGTGCGCCGGGAGAGATCGCGCAGATCGGTGTAGTGGTTCACGACGACGAGATGGGCCGGCGTGAGGCCGCTGCCGTCGGCGATGCCGCAGAGCTCGTCAAAGAGCGGGCGATCGAAGCGTTCGAGGGCGGGCAGGTGGTGGGCGGCGAGAGCGAGGACATTGTCCTCGCTGCCCAGGTCGGTCTTTTGCAGCATCAGGCGCAGGCGCACCGCATAAAGGGCGCGGATGTCGTCGCGAAAGGTCTCGCCGTGCTGCTCACCCCAACCGCGGGGTGAGACGCCACGGAGTTCGAAAATGCGGAGCGTCATGAGGGCTCCTTAGCATTTCATCGCCGCTAGGCGATGAAGCTGTAGACAATTCATCGCCGCCAGGCGATGAACCTGTAGACAATTCACCGACACGCGAAGCGCTGTCGGTGAATTCATCGCCGCCAGGCGATGAACCTGTAGACGATTCACCGACACGCGCAGCGCTGTCGGTGAATTCATCGCCGCCAGGCGATGAACCTGTAGACGATTCACCGACACGCGAAGCGCTGTCGGTGAATTCCCTTGGCGATCCGCGTCGACTCAACTGACCTCTGGGGTTGGTCATTGGGTCGGGGCTGCCATCGCTGGGCGAAAGACGGTACGAGGCCCCATGGCCCTCGACGATGAAAAGCAGACGTTGGCGCTCGCAGCGGGCAAGAAGCTCGCCCAACGCGCCATCGACAATCTGACGCTCACCGAGGAGGAAAAGCAGCAGCGCGCCGAAGAAGACGCCGCCAAGCGCAAGCTCTTGCTCGTCAAAGTGGTGCTCGGGGCCACCGTCGTCGTCGTCGTCGGCATCACCCTCATGAACCTCTTTGCCAAGCTGTGGATCTACCTGGTCGGCCTTGCGATCATGGCCGGCGTCGGCGGCGCCGGCTACCTCGTGCTCAAGCCCAAGCTCAAAGCATGGAACGAGAAACGCACCGAGGGGGACCGCGTGGCCGCCGCCGAGCGCGAGGCCCAGGCCCAGCTGGCCGCCGCCGCGAGACAAAAGCTGCTCGCCAAGCAAAAGATCGACGACGACCTGGCCCGCCTCAAGAAGCAAATCTGAGCGCCGCCCGTTCAGCGCAGGCAGCGCGCTGACCTCGCTCCGCCGCGGAACAGCTGGGTTGCGCGCACTGGCATGGCCAACAAGCGACCGATGCGCTCGAGCCACTGGGGCGGAGAATTCACCGACAGCGCTGCGCGTGTCGGTGAATTGTCTACAGGTTCATCGCCTGGCGGCGATGAATTCGCGAACTGTACGGCCCCTTGAGCCCGGCCTAGGTTTCGCGTCGCGATCCCCGGGGAACGGAGTCACATGAGCTTTTGGATTCGAGCGTGCTTCTTCCTCTCCGGCGTCGCAGCGTTGCTCTACCAGATGCTCTGGTTTCGTCTGCTCGGGCAGGTTCTGGGCACCAGCATCCAGGCGCTTGGCATCGTGACGGCCACCTTCATGGGTGGGCTCGCGTTGGGTGGCTTCCTCCTCGGTCCTCTGGCCGATCGCTCCGGCCGTCCGCTGCGGCTGTACGCAGTGATCGAGATCGGCATCGCCGGCTTCGGCGGCCTGGTGGTGTGGTCCAGCAAGCCCATTGCGTCCCTGGTCGCCGAGCTGGGGGGGGCGTTGGGTGTCGCAGCCGATGGGAGCTACGTCCTGCGCGTCGTCGTCGCCTCCGCCATCCTGCTCGTCCCCTGCACGCTCATCGGCGGCACACTGCCCGTCATGATTCGAGCGGTCGTGCGCAGCATCCCCGAGCTGGGAGAGGGCGTCGGCACCCTCTATTTCGCCAACACCCTGGGGGCTGCCGTCGGTGTCTTGGCCAGTGGCCTGGTCTTGTTCGAGAGCATTGGGCTCCGGGGGACCGCGCTGGTGGCGATGGGGATGAACTTCGCCGTCGCCGCGGCGTCGGTCCTCATCGAGCCTCGACTGCCAGCGGCGGCGCCGATCGCCACGCCCGCGCCGCACGAGCCGTCTCGGCTGCGCGCCGTCGCCGTCGTCGCGTTCTTCCTGAGCGGGTTCAGCGGACTCGCGTTGGAGGTGTTGTGGACGCGCGTGTTGTTCGGGTTCGTCGCCGCTGGATCACGCAGTTTTCACGTGTTGCTCGCAACCTTGCTCGTCGGCCTCGCGCTGGGGGGCATCGTGGGCGCGCGCTTTGCCGACAAGGCCAAGGCCCCTTTGGCGGCGGCGGGGATCGCGTTCGCAGCCGTCGGCGTGCTCGTCCTGGTCGGGCTCGAACAGATCGGCGCTCTCGCGCAGCTCGCAATCGGGGATCGGGTGTCCGTATCCCATCTCGCCTTCGCCCCCATCGTGGGCATGGTTTTCCCGGCGGCGTTGGCCATGGGCGCGCTCTTTCCCTTCATCGTGAAGGGCCTCCTCGTGGACCTGGGGCGGCTGGGAAGGGACGCTGGGCGCTACTACGCCGTGAACACCCTCGGCACCGTGGCCGGCGCGCTGACCGCGTCGTTCGTCGCCATTCCCCTGGTCGGCGTTTCCCAAACGATCGTGGCGATTGCGCTCGCAAACTTGGCGGTCGGCTTTGCTCTCCTCTGGCTCACACACCGATTGCGCGGGCCTCAGCTCGCATTGTTTGGCGTCATCGCGCTGTGCAGCGTCGTCTATGCGCGTTCAGCAGGAAACTCGTTTCACACCGCGCTCCAAGCGCAAGCGACGCGGGAGTATCCCCAGTGGTCCCAGGAGGCTGCCTACGTCGAAGGCAGTGAGTCAACGGTGATGCTGTACCGCGAGGCGCCTCCGCGCTCTCGCCACCGCGTCGAGGTGAACGCCTTTCCCATGGTCGCTTTGTCGACGCGAGAGACCAAGCTGATGGCGCACATCCCGATGCTCGCCGCCCCCGATCCGCTGCGCACTCTCATCATCTGTTTTGGGATGGGGAACACCTATCGGTCAGCGCTTTCATATGGCAGTAATATTGACGTAGTTGATATCAATAGACATATACCTGAATTTACCAAGATTCATCGCGGTCCCAACGATAAAACATTGAAAAATCCACATGGACACGTGTATATAAACGACGGCCGAAACCACCTTCTGATGTCGACTGAGATCTACGATGTGATCTCCGTCGATCCTGCCCCGCCCATCTGGAGCATGGGCATGCAGAACCTGTATTCGAGGGACTTCTTCGAGCTCGCCCGGGATCGCCTATCCGAACGCGGCATCATGATGGAGTGGACGCCTTCGGAGACTCCTAAGAATTTTCTGCCGATCCTGCGCGCATTCATGGACACGTTTCCATATGTCGAAATTTTCCAAGGACTGGATTATCCAGACGCACACTACTTGCTGGGTTCAAAGTCGCCAATCGTGTACGACGAGACGGTGATCGAAGGGCGCCTGGCCGGTGCCGAGGTGGCGGCCGACGTCGCCGAGTTCGATCAGCAGATCGTGAACCTGCTGCGCTCGATGTATCGCATCGACAAGCTGGGGCTGGCGGAGACGGTCGCCGCCGTGGAGCCGTTGACGGACGACCATCCCGTGTTGGAGTACCAGTACCTCCGCACCGATCAGTCGACAGGCCTGTTTGGCGTACCCGACGCGCTCAGGGGCCGCATGCCGTGGAGAGCCGCGTCCGAGTGATCGATGAGGCCGCGAGTGCCCAAGGCCCTCGGTCAGCACGAGTGCGTCATGCACTCGGTCAGCGCTGAGGCCCAGCGACGCCCCGGCGATCGTCATCCTCGCGAACCTGCAACCCGCGCGAGCGTCTTGAAGAATTCACCGACAGCGCTTCGCGTGTCGGTGAATTGTCTACAGGTTCATCGCCTGGCGGCGATGAAGTGCTTCCTGCTTTGAGCCGTTGGCACGGCTCAAAGTGCTTCCTGCTTTGCGCCGTTGGCACGGCGCAAAGTGCCGATGGTTTGAGCCGTTGGCACGGCTCAAAGTGCCGATGGTTTGAGCCGTTGGCACGGCTCAAAGTGCCGATGGTTTGAGCCGTTGGCACGGCTCAAAGTGCCGATGGTTTGAGCCGTTGGCACGGCTCAAATTCACCGACAGCGCTTCGCGTGTCGGTGAACTGTCTACAGGTTCATCGCCTGGCGGCGTGGCGGGAGGATGCAGCTTGGCACCGCCAACGGGACGAGGAACTACTTCTCGAGAGCGCGGGGGGTGTCGGAATCAAAAAGGCTCTGGGCCTCATCACGCCGCACCCGAACCGAAACGCGACCCGTCAGCATCGCCCGTCGCTCCTGATCCTCTTGTCGACGACGAAGGGCCAGGGTCGCTGCGTCTGTGAGGATGGTGTTGAGAGCGGCGTCGTTCCAGGGTTTGTCGACGAAGCGAAAGACGTTGCCTTCGTTGATCGCGCGCATGGCAAGGTCGTGATCGCCATGACCCGTCATCATCACGCGCACGACTTGATCGTGATCGACGGCGAGCAGCGAGAGCAGCTCAACGCCGCTCAGCTGGGGCATGGCCTGATCGGTGACGACGACGTCGATGCGCTCGTCTCGGACCATGCGCAAGGCATCGGTGGAGTCGACGCACAAGTGCACTTCCCATGGTGAGCTGCGCAGCGTCCGGCGCAGAGCATTGAGCACGAGCTGGTCGTCGTCGACGAACAAAATGCGAACCACTTCATCGAGCATGGGCCTCCCCGCAGCAAGCAGACGCAATCCCGTCAGTCGTCGGTGACGGCGGCACGCAGCCGAACGATGATGTCGTGGCGGACCTGGCACACGCGGCTCTCGGTGATGCCGAGCAGCTCCCCAATCTCGCGCAGCTTGAGGTCGTCGACGTAGTAGAGGGAGAGGATCTGTTGGTGGCGTTCGGGCAAGGCGCCGATGGCGGCGATGAGGCGGGCCCGCAGCTCGCGGTGCTCGAGGGCGCGATCGGGACCCACGCGAGAGTCAGCCACCGTTTCGGCGTCGACGTCGCGGACGATGTCGGCCTGGTGCACCTCGCGCCGCATCCGTTCGAAGCCATCGATGCTGGTGCCGAGGGCGCGAGCGACTTCGGCGACGTCGGGCGCGCGGCGCAGCTTGCTCTGCAGGGCGGACTGGGTGGCGTCGAGTTGCTTGCGCTTGGTGCGGGCCGAGCGCGGCATCCAGTCCATCTCACGCAGCTGATCGAGGATGGCCCCACGCACCCGGATCTCTGCGTAAGCGACGAAGCGATCGCAGCGGTGCAGATCGTAGCGGCTCATCGCATCGATCAGACCCACTGTCCCCGCACCCACCAGTTCGGCCACGTTCACGCTCGCCGGCAGGCGCCGCGCAATCTGCCGGGCCACCCGCCACACCAAGGGGAGGTGCTCGCTGACGTCGTCGGCGACCTGGAGCTGCGGCACGCCCGGTGTTTGGGCCGTTGCGCTGCGGTTCATGAGGCGGCCTCCCAGGGGAAGCACAGTCTCGGGGCACCCGACGTGGGCGGCCAATTCTTGGGCGTCGGGCCATGGGGTGGGGGTGGCGCAGACGTCGGCAGAAGACTGGGCCACGGGTGCTTCGCTCATGCAGCGGTGTGTCGCAGGTGCCATGCCATGATCGCGGGGGCTTCGCGCCGCCGTTGGCTGCTGCGCACTGGGTCTGAACGGACCTGATTCGGGCTCGAGGGTGGGTCCGGTCATACCCGGAGCTACCGGCGATGAACGGACGTCCGCCTTGCGCGCGCACTCGTCGTTGGGGGCACTTCCAACATCGGCCTTCGCACTGCGTTCTTGAGGGGTAGGTGGTGGGATCACCGATCATGGCGACACAGCCCCGCTGCCGCAGTTGCGTTCTTTGCAACGGCCGGCGAGCGCGGGGCTATTGTCGACGGCGTGGCGCTCCAAGCTCAATCTCCGCGCGCTGCTGTCGTCGATGACGACCGACTTCTGCGGGAGCTGGTGCGCCGCACTCTGGAAGCCAACGGCTACGACGTCGTCGAAGGCGAGACCGGCGCCGCGGGTTTGCGCCTCGCGCAGTCCAGGCCAGATGTGATGGTGCTCGACCTCAACCTCCCCGACATGAGCGGGCTCGCCGTGTGTCGTGCCATTCGGGGAGGCGCGGCGACCGAGGGCGTGCCGGTCGTGTTCCTGACGGCGTCGGACGACGAAAAAACCATCGTGTCTTGTCTGGAGTCGGGCGCCAGCGACTACGTCAGCAAGCCGTTCACTCCTTCGGTGCTCACCGCCCGCGTCGACGCTGTGGTGCGCACCCACAAGGCGGAGATCGCCCGTCGCCGCCACACCGAGGAGCTGTCCGCCGCCTACGCCGCCCTGCGCGAAGCCCGGGCCGAGATGGTGCTGCAGCACCGGCTGACGGGGTTGGGGGTGTTGGCGGCCGGCGTTGCCCACGAGATGAACAGCCCCCTCGCGGCCTTGATCGCGTCTTTGCAGTTCGCCCTGCGCGAGCAGGGACCCGAGCACGAGGCCGCTCTCGCCGACGCGTTGACGGCGGCGCAGCGGATCGCCGAGCTGGTGAAGCGAATGCGGGCCATTGCCGGCTCCACCGATCGCAACGTGCGCCGCATCGATCTGCGGGCGCGGGTCGAACAAATCTGCGCGGCCTTCGAGTCGTTCCCGGCGCGGGTGACCATCGAGGGTCCCGCCCTCAACGTCGACGCCGTCGACAACGAGGTGCGGGAGGTGCTCACGGCGCTGATCGAAAACGCTGTCCAGGCCACCCAGGCCACGGCGGACCCCCGCGTCAACGTGAGCCTCTGGCAAGAGGGCGACGGCGTCATCGTCGTCGTCGACGACAACGGTCCTGGCATCGAAGACGCCGACTTGCCCTTTCTTTTCGATCCCTTCTTCACGCGCAAGCGCTTCTGGAAGACCACTGGCCTCGGCTTGGCCATCGCCCAGGCGGCGGCCCGTCGTCACGGCGGGGAGATCACGGTCGACGGCCGCGGTCCGCTCGGGGGAGCACGAGCCCGGCTGCGCTTGCCCGTGGTCGCCGATGCCAGCGCTGTCGGTGATGCACGCGCGCTGCTGGCTGAGCTGCGCAGCGATCGCTGAGCGTCGCTTTGAAGTTTGGATGTTCAAGACGCTGGCGCGTCTTGAAGTTTGGATGTTCAAGACGCTGGCGCGTCTTGAAGTTTGGATGTTCAAGACGCTGGCGCGTCTTGAAGTTGTGACGGTTCAAGACGCTGGCGCGTCTTGAAGGTCTGACGGCTTTTAAGTTGTGACGGTTCAAGACGCTGGCGCGCTTTGAAGTTGTGACGGTTCAAGACGCTGGCGCGCTTTGAAGTTGTGACGGTTCAAGACGCTGGCGCGTCTTGAAGTGCTTCCTGTTTTGCGCCGTTTGGACGGCGCAAAGTGCTTCCTGTTTTGCGCCGTTTGCACGGCGCAAAGTGCTTCCTGCTTTGCGCCGTTTGCACGGCGCAAAGTTTGGATGTTCAACGCTGGCCCCTCGGATTGATCAGGGGCGTCCGACGATCGCCAACAGCTCGCCCAGCACGCCCGCTGCAACCGAAGCAGCCAAACGGTGGTCGTCGTCGACGACGCGCAGGGTGACCTCGGCGCAGGCGTGCTCGGCCAGCGCCAGTGAATCCGCCAGGGGGACGACGTCGTCGCGGCGCCCATGGAGGATCGCCAGGCGCGACACCTCGACCGAGTCGATGCCGAAGAGCTTGCGGCCAGCGGGAGCCAGCAACACCAGCGGACCGCGCCACAACCCCTGCTGCGCCAAGAGCAAGGCCAAGCCGCCCCCGAAAGAGGAGCCAACGACGACGTCAACGCCGGCGAGCCCCTGCCGGGCGCTGCCCAGAGGTGAGCCCCAGGCCTCGCAGGGCAGGGCAGCCGACGCCGTCTCCCCCGCGAGGTGGGCGCACACGGCGCTCGTGTCGAGCTCTGGCGCCATGACGTGGTGGCCGGCGTCGCGCAGCCACTGGGCTTTGGATCCTCGGGGACTGCCTTCGAGCCCGTGCAGAAACAGGATCTTCACGGTTTTGGCCCGGCCTGAGGGCAGAGAATTCCGCAGCCGGGCGCCCTGGGGGGACCACACGGAGGAGGGGCGGGGCCCGGCGAGGACATCATTTGAGGGGGGGCGGGGGCGGCGGTGTGAAGGGAACGCCGAGGCGTTTGAGCGCCGTCTGGGCCCCTTTGTTGTCGGAGTCTTGTTGCAGCACCCGGCGGAACTCGAGCACCGCTTCGTTGGGCAGCCCCAGGATCTCCATGGCATAGCCCGCAAAGAGGCGCGCGCGTGCGTCGCGGGGGTCCAGGGCCAGGGCGCGCATGTACCAGACGAGGGCCCGCTGCTCGTCGCCGTTGCGGTGCAGGGCGTAACCAAGATTGACGAAATACTTGGGCTCCGAAGGCACCAACCTCATGGCCTGTTCGAGGTTGTAGACGGCTTCTTCGGCGTTCCCCGTCGTCAACAGGGCCGCGGCCAGGTGGTTGCGATACTGGGAATTCTCGGGGTCGAGCAGCACCGCGCGTTTGTAGCTGTCGACGGCGCGGCGGGCGTCTTTGCCGCCGAAGCCGGGATCGTTGAGCTGGCCGTCTTCGAAGGCGGTGCGAGCTTCGGGCGTGCGGTGGCGGACGGCGACGCCGGAGTCGGGGTTGAGCTCGTCGGGATAGCGCCGGTCGGCCTTGCAGATCGCGCGGCATTGGGCGCAATCGATCTCGGCGGCCACAGGGCCAGCCAGGAACAACACGCAAAAGAGGCCGGCCCACGCCCCAGTACAGAGGTTTGAGCCAACGGCAGGGCTCAAAGGGGTGCTTCGAAAGTGCATGGGCCAGAGCATGGCCAAGATCGGGGCGTGGTGCACGCATCCACTGCGTGACGACGACGAATCGGCGCGCAGGCCGGATGATGCAGCTTGGGGGCCGAAGGCCTGCGCGCGGGTGGAATTCACCGACAGCGCTTCGCGTGTCGGTGAATTGTCTACAGGTTCATCGCCTGGCGGCGATGAATTGGCCGCCCGGCCTGAGGGCAGAGAATTCACCGACAGCGCTTCGCGAGTCGGTGACTTGTCTACAGGTTCATCGCCTGGCGGCGATGAATTCACCGACACGCAAAGCGTGTCGGTGAATTCTCCATAGGTTCATCGCCTGGCGGCGATGAATTGACCGACAGCGCTTCGTGTGTCGGTGAATTGTCTACAGATTCATCGACGACGCCGTCATCGTCGACACCCGCGCCCGGCGGCGATGAACCTGTCGATCACTCGCTCAGCGCGGCTGGATGGTGACGACGGTGTGCACCGAGTTGGCGATGAAGCACTCCTCGTGCGCGCGCTCGTGCAACGCCTTGACGTCGGCGGGGGAGGGCGGGGTGCCGGCGAATCGGATGCGCGGGCGCAGCGTCACTTTGGTCACCGCCAGTTTGCCCGCCTGGTTCTTCTCCAGCATCCCGCTGGCGTCGTCGTCGTAGGCGTCGACGGTCAAACGCTTGCGGGCGGCGATGGCCAGGAAGGTGAGCATGTGGCACGACGACAACGCCGCCACCAGCTGCTCCTCGGGGTTGATGCGGGTGGGGTCGCCCTTGAACGCGGGGGCAGCGGAGGCCGAAATGCGGGAGCCGGAGCCGAAGACGACGTCGTGGTCGCGCTTGTAGGTGTCATAGACGAAGTCTGGGGTGTGTCGCTGCCAGCTCAACCGCGCGGTGAAGTGTTCATGTTCAAGACGCTGGCGCGCCTTGAAAGGGTGCTCGCTCATGACGACATGTTGCCAGGGTCAGGACTTGGCGTCGCCCCAGGATCGGCCGACGCCGACCTCGGCCACCAGGGGCACCCGCAGCTGCACGCCGCCGACGACGGAGCGCTCCATCTCCTCTTTGGCGACGCGGCAGACGACGTCGGCGTCTTCGGCGGGCGCGTCGAACACCAGCTCGTCGTGGATCTGCAGGAGCAAGCGGGCGCGCGGTGCTTCGACAGCCAAGCGCCGCGCGATGCGCACCATGGCCACTTTGCAGACGTCGGCCGCTGATCCCTGGATGGGGGTGTTGACGGCGACGCGCTCGCCAAAGCCACGGTCCATCGGGCTCTTGCTCTTGAGCTCGGGAATGATCCGCCGTCGCCCGAGCAAAGTCTCTGCATAACCTTTTTCTTCGGCGACTTCGACGGCCCAGTGCACGTAGGCAGCGACGCCTTTATAGGATTCAAAATATTGATCGATGTAGCGCTGGGCCTCTTTGCGCTCGACGTGCAGCTGCTGCGACAGGGCTTGGGCGCCTTGACCGTAGATGGTGGCAAAGTTGATGGTTTTTCCGACGTCGCGCTCCTGTTTGCTGACCTCTAAAGGTGCCTTGTTGAAGATCTGGCCCGCCGTCTTTCGGTGGATGTCTTCGTGGGTTTGGTAGGCCTCGACCAAGAGGGGATCGCCGGTGACATGGGCCAGCAGGCGCAGCTCGATCTGCGACCAATCGGCATCGACCAGCACGCGCTCACGGCCGACGACGTCGCGGGTGGCGATGAAGGCCTTGCGGATGCGCACGCCTTCGTCGGTTTTCACGGGCGTTCGTTGCAGATCGGGATCGGTGGTGATGAGCCGTCCAGTCGCCCCGGTCGTCTGCTGAAAGGTGCAGTGCACGCGCTGGTCGGCGTGCACTTCGTTGGTGAGCACGTCGACGTAGGTGTTGATCAGCTTGTCGAGCTTGCGGTGCTCGAGGATCTCCCGGCAGATCTCGTGCTTTGCGGCCAGGCGCTCGAGCACGTCGGCGTCGGTGGAGTACCCGGTCTTTGTGCGCTTGATGACCGGCAGCTTGAGCTCGTCGAACAACACCTCGCCCATCTGCTTGGGAGAACCGATGTTGAAGGCACGTCCCGCGTGAGCATGGATGCTCGCGGTCGAGAGCGCCAAGCGCGCGCGCAGCTCGGTGCCGATGACGGCCAGCTCTTTGACGTCGACGGCGATGCCCGCTTGCTCCATGTCCGCCAACACCTGGGCCAGGGGCAGGTCGACGTCGCAGAGGTAGCGCTCTTGATCACGCTCCTTCACCAGCGTCCGCAGCAGCGGGCTCAGAGCCCACACCGCCTGGGCGCAATCGACGGCGAAGCGGGCGACGTCGCGGGATCCCTCGACGGAGGCGGCGACGTCCTTGAGTTGTTTTTCGTCTTTGCCGCTGCCGCTGAGGTCTTTGCGCACGGGCAGGGTGCGGTGCAGGTATTCCTTGGTCACCGCGTCGAGGCCGTGAGGCAAGATCTTGGTCGGGTTGATCAGAAAGCTCGCGAGCTGGGGATCGAAGCCGACGCCCCGCAGAGCGATGCCCGCCCGCGAGAGCAGCACCGTGAGTGCCTTGTGATCGTGCACGACCTTGGGCCTGGTCGGATCTTGCAGCCAAGACACCAAGGCCTGTAGCCGGGCGTCGTCGCCGCTGCCCTGGCCGCAGGGAATGTAGCAGCCAGAGTCTTCAGACACCGCGAGCGCCAAGCCCGTCAACGATCCCCGCAGGTGGCCGCCGTCGTCGACGACGGCAAAGACTGCGATCTCGGGACTGTGGGCCAGCAGTGCTGCGATCTGCTCGCGCACATCATCGGGAGAGCCGCAGACGACCACGTCGCCTCCTTCGGCTTGCCCGTCGGCGCGGGCTATCTTTGCCTGGTCTCTGGTGAGCAGCGAATAGAACTCGAGGCGGGTGAAGAGGGTGTTGAGCTCGAGGGGGTCGGCGTCTTCGATGACGAGGTCGCTGACGGCGACGGGCAACAAAGCGTTTTGCTCGATGGTGGCCAGCGTCTTCGAGAGAAGCGCGCTCTCTTTGCCCGCCCCCGACAACGCGTTCTTGATGCGGGGCTTCAGCGATTCGGGCGCGGTCTCGAGCTTGAGCAGCAGCGCATCGAGGGAGCCGTGCTCCTCGAGCAAAGCCCGCGCACCCTGCTGGCCGATGCCGTCGACGCCGGGGATGTTGTCGGAGCTGTCTCCCATGAGCGCGAGATAATCGACCATTTGTTCGGGCCAGACACCCCACTTCTTCTTGACGAGATCTCGATCGTAGACGACGTCCTTCAATGTGTCGTGCATCCTGACGCCGTCGCCGAGGAGCTGGGCGAAGTCCTTGTCCGACGACACGATGACCACCTCGTGTCCCAGCTCGCGCGCCTGCCGCGCCAGGGTGCCGATGACGTCGTCGGCCTCCCATCCCGGGATGCGCAACATGGGGAAGCGATTGGCTTGGACGACGGCGTCGATGTTGGTCAGCTGCTCCTTCATCTCTCCGGGCATCGCGGCCCGCTGGGCTTTATATTCTGGATATTTTTCGTCGCGAAAGGTGCGACCAGGAGCATCGAAGACGACGGCGCCCAATGCCGGTCTTTTCCCTGCAAAGAGCTTCTTGAACATGGTCGCAAAGCCAAAGGTGGCGTTGGTGTGCAGGCCGTCCTTCGTCGTCAGGTGCGGCGGGATCGCGAAGAAGGCGCGGTAGATGAGCGCCGATCCGTCGACGAGAACGACCCGTGCGCTCATGCCTCAGTCCTGCTGGCGGTTCAGCTCGCCCGACATCAAGGACAACGACGAAGGCGGCACCCTGTTGCCGAGAAAAGCCCGCCGCGCCGCACCCTCGTCTTCGACCAAGAGCAGCGATCCGCCGCCGCCGCTGTAGCGGGCCCACGCGAGCACCCCGCCCGACGACACCCGCTGACCCACCTCGCCGTCGACGCTGGTGCGCGCGTCCCCACGCACATCGAGGGCAAAGCTCTGGCCGCGAAAGCTGAGCCCCTGCAAGAGCTGTCCCGAGGGGAGTCCATCCACGAGGTCGACGAAGGACACATCGAGCCCGCCCCCCCGCTGCCGCACCTCAAGAAAGCGCTGGCGCGTGCCGCCGTCGAGAGCATGCAAGGCCCAGGTGTCCTTCTCTTCGCGGTAGGCGATGGTACCGGTGACCAACCAGTCGTCGTCGCCGTCGACGACGATGTCGCCCCGGGACAGGGTCTCGAGCGTGGGTTCGTCGGCGGCCTTGGGAGGCTCGGACCTGCCGGCCTTTTTCGGCTTCACAGAAATTGCGGGCTTTTTCTCTGGCAGCATCAAGCGGGGATCGACGACGCCGCCGTCGCTGAGCCGCCGTTTCTCCCCGCGCTGGTAGAGCACCACCGAGCCAAAGGTGGCCGCTGCCAGGGCCGAGAGAGCGAGAAAGAAAAGCACTCGTCGACGTGTAGAGAATCTCTGCCGCGGCGCAAGGGACCACGAGACGGTCAAAGCGGAGCCGACGACGTAGTCAGGCCGTTTTTTTCAGCTCTTTGGTGACCACGCGATCGACCAAGCCATAGGCCAGGGCCTCTTCGGCGCCGAGGTAGCGATCGCGGTCGGTGTCGCGCTCGATCTGCGCCAGGGGCCGACCCGTGGCGTCGGCGAGGATCTGGTTGAGGTGTGCGCGCAGCTTCATGATCTCGCGGGCCTGGATCTCGATGTCGCTGCTGGTGCCGCCAGCGCCGCCGTGGGGCTGGTGAATCATGACCCGGCTGTTGGGCAGGATCTGCCTCTTGCCCTTGGCGCCCGCGGCCAGAAGCACCGCACCCATCGAGGCACACTGCCCGACGCACACGGTCTGCACATCGCAGCGCACATAATGCATGGCATCGAAGATGGCCAACCCAGCAGTGACGACGCCGCCGGGGGAGTTGAGATACATGATGATGTCTTTCTCGGAGTCTTCACTCTCGAGATAGAGCATCTGCGCGACAATGAGGTTGGCGACCTGATCGTTGATGCGGGTGCCGACAAAGATGATCCGGTCCTTCAGCAGGCGGGCCCAGATGTTGTAATCGATCTCTCCGCGCGGGGTCTGCTCGACGACGTAGACCATGGCTCAGCCTCTCTTTTCGGCATCGGCCCGGGGACCGCGTGCGTCGCGCGTGACCATCTTGTCGACCAAACCGTAGGCGATGGCCTCTTCGGCGGACATGAAATAATCGCGGTCGGCGTCGGTTTCAACTTGAGGGAGTGGTTTGCCCGCGTGCTTGGCAATGATCTGATTCAAGCGGTGCTTGAGACCCATGATTTCTTTGGCCTGGATTTCAATGTCGGCCGAGGTGCCGCCGGCGCCGCCGTGGGGTTGGTGAATCATGACCCGGCTGTGGGGCAGGATCTGCCTTTTGCCCGCTGCCCCCGCGCACAAAATCACGGCTCCCATCGACGCCGCCTGACCGATGCACACCGTCTGCACGTCGCACGGCACGTACTGCATGGTGTCGTAGATGGCCAAACCAGCGGTCACAGAGCCGCCCGGCGAGTTCACGTACATGACGATGTCTTTTTCGCCGTCGTCGGCGGCGAGATAGAGCAGCTGGGCCACCACATCGTTGGCGACGTCGTCGTCGATGGCGGTGCCCAGAAACACGATGCGGTCCTTCAGCAGCCGCGACCAGATGTCGTAGCGCTGCTCGCCCCGGGCGGTTTGTTCGATGACGAAGGGGGCGTAGCTGCTGTTCTGAATCATAGGTGACGACGTCGTAGCAGTCGGGCTGGGTCTTTCACAACCTGGCGGTGAGCGCCCCATGAACCCGGTACCATTGCCCATCGACGTTGGGTCCCCGTTGATGACGACGAGGAGGGCTACTCGCCAGGCTGGGTCGGATCGAGCAGCTCGGTGGGGCGCTGCGGGTTCACGTAGCCGCCACGGGTCCCGTCCCAGGCCTCGAGGGGCATCTCGTAGACCTGCCCGGTGTCGGAGTCTCTGACGCGCTCGTAACCCATGGTGGCTTCGCGTCGGGCCTTCGAGATGCGGTCTTCGGAGAGGCCCTTCTGCCGCCACGACTCGAGCAGGCCGGAGTTGTCGAGTGGGTGGTTTTGGGCCGGCATGATCTGGTCGTTGCCGGCGACCTGCGCCGTGTTGGTGATCTGGATGTCCGCCGCGACGCGCGCGAGCCAGTCGCGGGCCCGATCGAACTCGCCAGCGGGGGCGTGGTAGCCGACGACGGCGGCGTCAAAGCTCATCCCCATCATCGAGCGCACCGCCGCGGTGTAGCTGGCGCGAACGGGCACGCCGTTGGCCGCATAGGCACACTCCACGCGCTGCACCAGAAAGCCCCCCTGCGGCGGCAGGTTCGTCGTTGAGAGGACCCGAAATCCGCTGAAGCCCGGGACGCGGGGAATCATCGCGAGAATGAACTGGGTCGGCGTCGTCGACCCCGGCGAACGCAGCAAGATGGCGCTGGTGGCAATGGTCCGGCCGTCGGGCGAGGTCAGGTCCACGCCGTTGCTCGTCTCGTTCACCCTCCAGCCTGGCGGCGCCGCCCAGCGGAAAAAGCGCCCCTGCCGCATCTCCAGAGCAGGCCGCGTGGGAGCGCGGGGAGGTGGCCCCGCTTCGAGCTGTGCCGCGCCGAGAAGGATGAGCCCCAGGGAGAAAACCCGCGTCTTCATCATGCAAGCGATTCTAAAGCCGAGCGAGGCGCCTTGCCTCTGGCGCCCGCGTTTCTGCCATCGGTCGCTGAGCCGACAAGAGAAAATCAGCTCACGAATGCGCACCTCTAAGCGAAACTAGAAAGGCGCCTTTCGGCGCCTTTCAGTATTCTTCATATCAGCAACAGAAAGCTCAGTCGGCGCCGCCGCCGTCGGCATAGAAGCCGTCGAGCACTTCTTTGTAGCGCTCGTTGACGGCCTTTCGCTTCACTTTGAGAGAGGCCGTCAGGAGGCTGGCTCCTGGCTGGTCTTTCTCTTCGGGCTTGTCACCGATGGTGAAGTCGTGATCGAGGATCTTCCACTTCTTGATCGACTCGTACGACGCCAGGGTGGTGTTGATCTCCTTGAAGGCCGCGGCCAGGGCTTCAGTGACCTCGGGCTTTTGGGTCAGGGCTGCGTAGTCGCCGGACATGTTTCGCTGCTTGGCGAAGTTCTTCACGTTCTCTTCGTCGAGGGTGACGATGGCTGAGAGGAACTTGCGCTTGTCGCCGTGCACGACGACCTGCGAGATCAACGACGACTTCGACTTGATCAGGTTCTCGAGGTTCTGCGGGGCCACGTTCTTGCCGCCCGCAGTAACGATGATGTCCTTCTTGCGATCGGTGATCTTGATGTAGCCGTCGGTGTCGACGACGCCGATGTCGCCGGTGTGGAACCAATTTTCAGCGTCGATGGCCTCTTTGGTGGCGTCGTCGCGGTTCCAATAGCCCTTCATGACCCCGCGGCCGCGGATGAGCAGCTCACCGTCGCTGGCGACCTTGAATTCCGTGCCCGGCAGAGCCTTGCCGACGGTGCCGATGCGGGTGTCGGACGGACGGTTCACCGCCGACGCCGCCGACGTCTCGGTCAGTCCAAAGCCCTCGCAGATGGTGACGCCGGCGTATTTGAAGAAGTAGGCCACATCCCGTCCCAAGGGAGCCCCGCCGGAGACGAAGAAGCGCAGGCGTCCACCAAAACGCGCCGAGAGCTTGGCTTGCACCTTCGAGAACACCAGCTTCTCGGCCAGGGTCCAGGCGATGCCGCCGGGCTTGCCGCCGGCCTGTTCGAGCTTGCCGGCCTTCTCGCCCTGGGCGATGCCCCAGCGCGCGATCTTGCCGGGGAGACCCGGTGCCGCCTGCGTGTCAGCGATGACCTTGGCGTGCACCTTCTCGAAGATGCGGGGCACCGAGGCCATCATGGTCGGGCGCACCTCGCCGAGCTCGTCAACGATCTTCTTCATGTCCCCGCTCCAGAAGGACATGACGTGACCCTCCTGGAACCAAATGGTCTCGAGCACCTTGGCGAACACGTGGGCCATGGGCAGAAAGAGGTATTGGACGTCGTCGGGTGAGATCAGATTGATCTTATGAATCGCCTCGGCCTCATAGAGCATGTTGTCATGCGTCAGCATGGCGCCCTTGGGCCGGCCGGTGGTGCCCGAGGTGTAGATGAGGGTGAGCAGGTCTTGGGGCGTGAGGCCAGCAGAGCGCGCTTTGACGTCGCCTTCGTGGGCCGCGAGGTAGGCCTCGCCCTCTTTCAAGAAGGCCTCCCAACCAATCTCCCAGCCGGAGTCGTCGACGTCACCGCTCATGGCGATGACCTTCTTGATCTTGGGCACCTGGGCCTTGATGCCGCGCATCTTTTTGAGCTGGGTGTTGTCCTCGACGATGACGGCGACGGAGCCGGCGTCGTTGAGGATGAACTGCGTGTCATCGGGGGTCGACGATTGGTAGATGGGCACCGTCGTCGCACCCGCGCCCTGGATGCCCAGGTCGGCGGTGATCCACTCCAGGCGGGTGTTGGAGATGAGCGAGACCATCTCTTTGGGTTGCACGCCCTGCTTCACCAGCGCGGCGGCCACCAGGCGGCTGGTCTTGTCCATCTCGCCCCAGGTGACGTCCCGCCAGGCCCCGCCGGACTTGTACTGGGCCGCCACGCGATCTTTGCGAGCAGTCACCGTATTTTGGAACAGCTCATAGATGGATTTTGCCATTGCTTTTCCTTGCGCGTTCGCCCGCGCCTTCGACATGGGATGCGAGGCCTGTAGCAGATCATCGCTGCAGGGGGGACCCAGTGCGTCAATTGGCCGCCCGGCCTGAGGGCAGAGAATTGCCGAGCTGTGGGGAACGCCGCCGGGCAAGCTGACGGTGGGAAAAAAAACCTGCTTTCTCGACGCCGCATGTCCCCTCACCCCCAGCCCCTCTTCCCGAGGACGGGAGAAGGGAGGAGAAAACGCCGTTCTCGACGTCAATCGACTCCTTCTCCCTGCTTGCGTCTCACCATCTCCCGTCCTCGGGAGAAGTCGCCGCTTCGGCGGGGTGAGGGGGATCTTTCGAGGAGGGCAAGCACCCTCGGAGCGATCCCGTCCTTGCCTGGGCGTCAGCGCGGCTTGCGGGCCCGGCGCAGGGTGGCGTCGGCGAAGGCGGCGGCGGCGTCGTCGGACCAGCCCAGGTAGAGGCAGGGCTCGACCAGCTCGAGCTCGATCAAAGTCGGTTGGCCATCCAAGCCGGTGACGAGGTCGACGCGGGCGTAGAGGGGGCGTCCACCGGCGAGGTGCAGCGCGCGTTCGGCGATGTCACGCTCCGTCGGCGTCGGTGAGTGCCCTTCGACCTCGGAGCCGAACTCGGGCTGGCTGCGGAAGTCGCCGAGGGCGGGTCGCTTGATGACGGCGTGGGAGAAGGCGAGCCGTTGCGCGCCCTCGAGAAAAATCAGGCTCACTTCGCCCTCGCTGATGCCGGGGAGAAAGGGCTGCACCATCAGGGCCTGCGTCGACAGCTGTTGATCGACGAAGAACTGGGCTTCGGTGGCTGTGTCTTTGGCGCCGACGCGAATGGTGTCTCTGGAGCCGGCGCCGACGATGGGCTTGATGACGACGTCCTGGAAGCCGTGGCGGGCCACCAAAGCGGCGACATCGACGCGCTCGCTGCTCAGCGGCAACCAGGCTGTGGGCACCGTGGGGATCCCCTGCTCGCTGAGGTCGGTGAGGTAGCGCTGCTTGTCGGTGTTCCACCGCACCATCGACGAGGGGTTCAGCAGCGTGGTGCCTGCGTCGACGCGTTCGGCCCAGGCGACGAAGGCGTCCTTGCGCTGGCTGTAGTCCCAGGTCGAGCGGATGACGACGAGGTCGACGTCCCAGTCGGCAGCGGCGTCGTCCCAACAGGGCAGAGTGACCGTGGCCCCCCGATCGCGCAGGGCCCGCACATAGCCGTGGTCGTCGTCGTCGAGAGCCGGCAGCTCGCTGCAGGTGGCCAGAGCGATGCGCATCGTCATTGTTGGGGAGCTCAGTACAGCGCGTAGTCGGCGGAGCCAAAGACCGCGGTGCACACAGCCTTCCAGCCTTGCGCTCCCCCCTGCTTGTCGGCGACGTCGGCGAAGAGGTCGCGCATCAGCCGCTTCTCTTCTTCGGGGACCTCGGACCAGGGCCGGGCCACCGCGCGCAAATAGAGGCGGGCCAGCGCGGCGTCGACGTCGGTGGGGGAGGCCTCTTTGTCGACGTCGTCGACGACGGACAACCAGATGCGCTCTTTGCGGCCCCGCTTCTGCTCGCGCCCCACCAGCTCGTTGCAGCTCTCGCCGGCGGCCTTGAATTGCACGAGGGAATGCCCAATCCCTGGATTGACATCTCGAAACTCAATTTTTCGATAATCCATGCCGCCAATCTTGTCGTAGTAGAGATCCCAGCCGGATTTGTCGGCGACCTTCCAGGCGACGTCGGTGGCCCGGCCCATGGCCCGCACGTACTGTTCTTTTTTCATGAGCTTGATGTTCTCCATCGATCGGTACTCTGGTGTACGAATGATGGCGCGCAATAGATCTTTGAAATTCAATTGCTTCGCTTCGAATTCGCCGACCAGCGCGCGGCGGGTCAGCACTTCGTCGGCGCGGAAGCGGTGGCCGGTCATGTGCTCCCAGGCCTGGTTGACGACGCAATCGTGAAAGACCGGCGACGACGACAGCGCCTTGCCCAGGCCGTCGAGGCCGTCGACGAGCTGGCCTTCGAAGAGGGCGGACTGGGGGATGGGCAGGGGCCGGGGACCGGGCATGGTCTCATGGTAGGCGCCGAAGTAGTCCCAGCGGTCCTTGAGGCGGGAGACTGCGTCGAGCTGCAGGTGGCAGGCGGCGCAGGCGCGTCCCTCGGTGACAGTCTGGGTGGGCATGAGATCGGGGCTGTCGCGGTAGGGGACGGCGACGGTGTGGCCGGCGTCGACGGTGTCGTCGAGGAGATCGAAGTCCGGCGTGGTCTCGTGGCAGAAGAAGGCCTCGAGGGTGCGCTGGGCCCAGCGACGGCCGTTGTAGAAAAAATTGAGCATGGGTGGCGAGCTCAACACACCACTGTGCCGCGGATCTCGTTCGATGCGCCGCCAAGACTTGCCGCCGTCGGGGTCCTTGATCGAGACTTGGTCGCCCCAGAGCTTGCCGTAGAAGACCTCCAGCTTGCCGTCGACCATGGTCCAGTCAGCCGTCAGCACCTCAGAGTAGGGCCGGTTCTCTTTGACGACGGCCATGGCCAACTGCGCCATCTCGTCTTTCATCGATTTGATGACATCTTCGCGCACACTATCGACATAACAAAAAACCAAGTTCGGACCGCAGCCGCAGCCCCCCGATCGCTGCCCCTCTTCGCTGTCGCAGCGCAAGGTTTGACCCTTGACCACAGCAGTGGCCGCCGTCGACGCCGTCTTGATACAGGTTTTCACGATGCTCTTGCGATCCCACCAGGGGCTGACATCAACCGTCTTTCCCGGGCCACAATCGCCGTCGGCCGATTCGGTGCGCAGGCGCTCGGAGGAGATGACGTCGACGTCGCCCACCTTCAGCTTCGAAACGCGGGAGAAGCTGACCGGTGTGTTGAAAATGCCCGTGCGCGGGCGAATGATGTCTTTATGATATAAGAAAAATGTCGATTCGAAGTCTTTGCTTTCAATCCACTCTTCGACCAGAGCCTCGGCCGAGCGCTGGCTTTCGAGCAGCTGGTGCAGCTCTTTCTCGCTGGGAGCGGTGCCGCGCAGATCGAGGGAGAGGCGCCGCAGCAGGGCGCTCGGGGGCGCGGGCGTATAGGTGCGGGCGGGCTCCGCGCTCAACTGGGCGAGGGGGACATGACGCCAGCGCACGGTCGGCGGATCGGCGAGCAGCTCGAGCAACCAGCGATCGACGGTGCTCTCGACGAGCTTCATGGTCTGGGGCGAGCGGTCGAGGGGCAGCTCTGATGTCGCCTGGAAATATTGGCCGATGAGATTGCGCGGGCCGCCGCCCTCGGGGGACTGGTGGCACTCCTTGCATTGCACCCCAAGCTTGCGGGCGAAGCGCTTGTGGGCTTGGGCCGCGGGCACCTGCGGCCCCGTCGTCGACGCGAGCAGCACGGTGGCGATCACAAAGAGGCGGAGCATGCCCCTCGTCTAACGTCGCCGCGCTGCGGCGGAAAGCAGCGCGTTTCGGCCCAGGGCTCCCATCTTGGGCGCTTCAGGGTTGTTGCCCCACGGCAGCTGCGCCCTTTTCGTCCGCGGGACAGCCTGTCAGCTCGCTGCCCCCAGCGACGTCGGCGCAGGCGTCGACGTCGTCGGTGAGGCCGTCGCCATCGCTGTCGGGGGTTGGGCAGCCCCCAAAGGCGAGCAGGCCCGGGCTGTCGCGGCACCGGTCGTCGACGTCGTTGACCCCGTCGTTGTCGTTGTCGTCGTCGGGACAGCCGTCCTCGTCGGCGAAGGCGTCGGTGTCTTCGGCAGCGTCGGGGCAACGATCTGCGCCATCGGGGAACCCGTCGCCGTCGTCGTCGCGATCGGGGCAGCCATCGCTGTCGTCGTGCCCATCTTTGTCTTCGGCTTCAGCGGCGCAAGCGTCGCTCTTGTCGTCGACGCCGTCGTCGTCTTTGTCGTTGTCTTCCACGCCGTAGCGCACCCCAGCGTACAGGCGCAGATCGGGAGAGCCAAAACCGGCCCTCAACCCGCCGCCCAAGCCGCCTTCGACCAAGACGCCGCCGCCGACGCGCCAGCGCCCGCTGATCAGAAACTCGAGGGGGTTCTGCAGGCGCACCGCATCGGGGTCGGCGGCGGGGTCGACGAGCCCAAAGGGATTGCTGTCGCTGGTGGCGCCAAAGATCTCGATCGAGAGCAGCAACGCCTCAATTTCCTTGATGAATTCCCCGAGGTCATAGCCGACGCCCAGGCGGTAGACGAGCTCTGGCTCCACCGGAAACGCGCCGAGAAAGAGCGTGGGTTGCCGCAGCCGGTAGCCGAGGTTCGCCGCCACGCGCACGCCGACGAAGTTGGTGGATGCCGCGACTTCGGGGATGAAGGCGAAGACCCCGTCGCCCTCGCCGAGGTAGTTGGCGCCCCAGCGAAAGGCCGGGCTCTCGTTGTCGTCGAAGGCGAGGCCGCCGGAGGTGGGCAGGGTGATCATCGGCATCAGCGCGAGCGAGACGAAATGCACGTCTTCGCGGAGCAGGCGAACCTTGGGCACCAGCCGCAGGTCCCCGATGCCCAGACCCGCGCTCTTGTCCTCGGCGATCACGCTCCGCAGGGCCTCGGGGATCGCTCCGCCCTGTTGCGCGGTCAGAGGCAGCTCGACCCCGAGCGAGATGTACTCGAACAAGCCAATGGTGAAGAGCAGATCGACGCCGACGCGGTGGGCGACGAGGGCGGCGACGACGTTGTTGTCCTGATCCCTGAGCACCAGCGGATTCAGCGCGTAGTTCAGCACCAGCCCCCCCTGAAAGGCGAGGTGGCCCGGGACGGCGCCGCCTTCGGTGACCCCCAGGCCTTTGTCATCGATGGGGGTGCGGAAGCGATCGAGGGGCAGGCTGGTCGACGCCGGCTCGCTCTGCGCCCACGTCGACGACGACGCCATCGTCATCGCGAGCACGGGGAGGAGCCTGCCCAGAGACATCTCTCGTCGCTAGCACGACGGTGCTCGTGGCGCTCCAAAACGCCGGACCCGTCACGCAAACGATGGCTGGCCGCCAGCGAGAGGCGAGCAGGGTCGAAGAGGCACGTTGTCGGCTGTACATCGCGCCGGCCGCTCGAGCATCAAAGCGTCAACGCTTGCGCGGGTCCCAATGGGGGCGCAGTGCCTGCCAGCGCCTGAGCAGCTCTTCTTCGTCGGCGCTGAGATCGGTGGGGGTGACGACGACGATTTCGACCGTCAAGTTGCCCCGTTCGGCGTCGGAGCCGTTGGCCCCGTCCGGTGGCGCCAGCGGCTGGACCATCGACACTTTGCGGGGGAGCCCTTTGCCCTTGAGCCGCAGCTTGGCCCCCGACGTCGACGCCTTGGGCACCGTCAGCTTTACCTCGCCCTCGAGGGTCTGAAAGGGCACTTTGGCCCCGAAGGCGGCCTCCCAGGGGGACACCGCCAAGCGGGCGTTCAAGTCGAAGCCGTCGACGTCGAAGCGGGGGTGCCGGGCCACCTCGATCTTCAAGACGAGATCGCCGGCGCTGCCGCCTGCTCGACCTTTGCCCCCTTCGCCGCGCAAGCGGATCTTGGTCCCAGTGACGCTGCCGGCGGGGATCTTCACCGTGTAGGTCTTCTCCTCGACGCGACGACCGCCGTCGGGATCGCGCACAGGCTGCTGCAGCGTGACCGTCTTGGTCACACCCAGCACGACGTCTTCGAGGGGGATGGCCAGCGTCGCTTCCTTGCCTTCGCCGTGTTGGGCTTCTTCGGCCGCCCCATATTGCTCGAAGGGGCTGCGCGCGCCCGGCGCCCGCCTGCCTCCTGCAGCCCCCCGACGGGGTTGGCCCCCCATCTGGCTCGCGAAAAAGGTGTCGAAGAAGTCGGAGAAGCCCGAGGGCGTACCGCGACCGCCGCCGGCGCCGCCGACGTTCCATTCGACGTTTTGCCAGCCAGCGCCGAAGGGACTGCCGCCCGCTGCCCCGGCGGTGGGGCCTCCTCTTTCGTTCCACTGGGAGCCCAGCTGATCGTAGCGACGGCGCTTCTCGGGATCTTTGAGGACCTCGTAGGCCTCGCCCAGCTGCTTGAACTTGTCTTCGGCGGTCTTGCTGCCGACGTTGACGTCGGGGTGGTACTGCTTGGACAGCCGCCGGTAGGACTTCTTGATCTCGGCGGCCGTGGCCGTGCGCGGCACCTCGAGGGTCTTGTAATAATCCTGAAATTGCATGCGGACTGGATGTAGTCACGATGTCGACGTCGTCAAACCAATTGTCCGGCCGAGCCCCGCGCCCGCTGTTCCTGATGTCCCGTCCCCGCGACGACTGGGCGATCCGGGGGCGGGCCAATGTCTTCGCGGCCAGAGATGGGCCCAGTCCCGATGCCGTCGCCGCCCAACGCGATTGGGATCTCCTGGTGCAGGCCATCGCTGAGGCCGGCGGCGCCGTCGTCGTCGTCGTCAACCCCGATCCCCTTTTGACCGGCCTGCCCTACACAGCCGAGGCGGGCTTTTTGGGACGTGACGGCGAGGGCCCGCTCTTCGTGCTCCCCCGCTTGACCCCGGCGCACCGCCAAGAAGAACCCGCGGTGATCGCCCGTGCCATGGCCGGGCTCGGACTGCGCACCCAGACCCTCAACGAAGCCGTGCGCTTCGAAGGACAGGGCGACGTCATCGACGTGGGCCCCGCCGGCACGCTGCGCCTGGTGTGCACGGCCGGTGTGGGCAAATGGGCCCGCACCCAGAGCGACGCCTTCGCCTGCTACGCCGACTTGCTGCCTGGCGCCGCCTTGCACTTGGGCTTTCACGCCGACCCCTGGTTTCACGGCAACACCTTCCTCGGCGCCTGGCGCCAGGGGAAGGACGTCGTCGTCGCGGTGTGCCTCGAGGCCTTGCGCGACGACGGCGCCGACCGGCTGCGGTCCTTCGTCGACGGCGCCCGCATCTTGCCCCTCACCCCCGAGCAGACCCTGACCTACGCCACCAACGCGCTGCAGGTGAACGAGACGGTGTTGGCCCCCGAAGGCGTCCCCGACGTCGTCGTCGACGCCTGGCGCGGGCTGGGATTGCAGGTGCGCTTTTTGTCGCTGCCTGCCTTGTTCGGCAAAGGTGGCGGCGCGGGCGTGTGCCTGACCAACCGCCTGTGGGGCTTCAGCGTCGGCGACGTGCCGCCGGGATTGTTGCGCACGTGATGAAGCTGGTGCCTTTCGTGTTTGGCCACGGACCTTGGCTGCAGAGCTGGGCCGCGCGCCTGCCGCCCATGCCCGATTGCGCAGCCCCCGTCGTCATCGACGTGCTCGACGATCAGAGCGAGGGCTTCTTTCGGCTGATCAACGCCGCCAACGCGCGGGCCTTCGGCGATCTGGGCATGCCGCCCTGGGTGCAATTGGATTGCGCCACCCTGCCCACGGCCATGGTGGGCTTCGCGGCCAGCGCCCGCACCCTGGATGCACCCCTGAGGAGCGATCTGGCAGCCCGCGCCGGCGTCGACGTCGACGACGACGCCCTGGTGCCCCTGGCCGAGTACTGCGCCTTGCCCACGCCCGCGCCCGGACATGTGGTGGGCTTTTCCTTGTTCACCTTGCGCCCGGGGTTGGGGGTGCGCGCCAAAGCCCTCGGCCTGCTGGCGATGCAAGCACAGGTGCAGACCGGCGTCACCCAGATCGACAACCGCGCCCTGCGCACCCATTGCCGCTTTGGTCCCCTGCTCATCGAGAAGCGCGCGGTGCGGGTGCACAGCAAGCCGGGCGCGACCCTCGTGTACCGCCTGCAGGTGCCGCCGCCGTCGACGTTGATGGCGCTGGGTTCGGGTGCTCTGTCTCGCGTGGCCCCGGTGGGCGCGGTGATGAAGAGACCCCGCACCAACCTGCAGGAGGGCGACACCATCGTCGACGTCGCAGGCGACGACGTCGTGGTCGCCGTGCGCTGATCAGAGATTCGAAGTCACATCCACCGACGACGACGCCACAGCTGTGATTTGCCCTTCTTTGAAGGCGGCATCGAGAGTGCCCGTGACCCGCCGCTCGACGCGCAGGGTGATGGTGCAGGTGTCTTCGACGGGCTGGGAATCCGGATCGTTCGCGTCGACCTGCTCGCGCTTGACGATGGTGCCGGCGTTGATGGTGACCGAGGCCTGATCGGCAGCGAGATCGAGGCCGTCTTCGTTGACGCAGGGGCCCGCCCACGACAGGCGCAGGGCGTCGGTGCTCTCTTCGTTGGTGAGGTCGATGACGATGTCGTCGTTGGCCCGCGAAAACGCTGCGCTCGCTGCCGGGGCGGTGATCGCCACCGACGCCGGCAACACCACGGTCGAGGCCGGCGCGGGGTCCTTGTCGATGCGGGTCAGGGAGATGGTGACCTCGTCGCCTTTGGTGTTGGCGTCGAGGACGCCCAAGTAGGCGATGGCGTTGAGCACGTTGCTCTCGGCCAAGGTCACGCTCTGTTCGTTGGCGGTGGCGGTCAGGGCATCGCCATCGCTGAGCGTGACGAAGTTCAACGTGCCAGCCGAGAGAGAGACGGCGACGTTGCTGCCGTCGGCGGTGCGCACCACTTCCATCGCCGCCTTCATGCCGCTGGTCTCGAGGTCGGACGAGTCGATGGTCGAGCAGGCCAAGGTGGCCGCGAGCAGCGAGAGAACGGAGGCAAGACGCAACATGATGGGCTCCTGAATTCGGTGCGTTGCAGGCTGGGATAGCCGATTCAGCAGGGCATGTGCCACAGCCATCAGGGCATCCGGGTGCGATGGTTCCGGCTCGCTGGCGACGACGATCGCGACATGGGTGTCCTAGAGCGCGTCTCATCCCGCGTCCGCTTGATGTTCGACCGCGTTCCGAGATGGGAAAGACGCGGGATGATGCGCGTGAAGCGCGCCCGCGGAACGCGGAGTTGGTGGGGGGCCCCGCGTCCGGCTCCGCCGGGCCGGGGGGAGGTCTGACCAGCTGCACCAGACCTCCCAGAAGAGCATCCCCGAGGGAGATGAACGAGACTGCTCTGCGGTCGAAGTTCAGCGAGATCGGGGATCATCACCACGGACCGAGCGGGCCGCGTCAGAAACCGACCGAGGGCAAGGCGCGGGAGCGGACCCTCCTCGACGCAATGGCCGACTCCCCGCACCGCAGCCATCGGTGATTTGCCGCGAGTACCGCGACGTGGAGGGTTGGGGGACGCGCTCTCGGAGCTGGTGGAGGTAGAACGTCGGCCATGAGTCATGTGTTCGACACGATCGTCTTGGGATCCGGCGCGGCCGGGCTCACCTATGCCTTGAAGATGGCCGAGCGCGGATCCGTGGCCGTGATCACCAAGAGGGATCGGCTCGACGGCAACACCCGCTACGCCCAGGGCGGCATCGCCGTCGTCGTCGATGACAAGGACAGCTTCGCCGCCCACATCGACGACACCATGGTCGCCGGCGACGGGCTCAACGATCGAGACATCGTACGCATCTGCGTAGAAGAAGGCCCGGCCCGTCTGCAAGAGCTCCTCTCGCTTGGGGTGCAATTCACCCGCAACCCCGACGACGGTCAGCTCGATCTGACCCGCGAGGGTGGTCACTCTGCGCGGCGCGTGGTCCACGCCAAAGACACCACCGGGCTCTCCATCGCCGAAGCCTTGGTGGCGGCGGCGTCGGCTCACAAAAACATCACTTTTTTTGAGCACCACCACACCATCGATCTCATCACCAGGCGTCGCATCGGCGCGCGGGCCCGCGGCGGCAACGATCGCTGTTTGGGCGCCTACGTCCTCGACGAAAGCACGCGCAAGATCGAGGTCTTCAGGGCCAAGGTCGTCATGCTGGCCACCGGCGGTGCTGGAAAGGTATATCGTTATACGTCAAATCCAGACGTTGCAACTGGGGATGGAATCGCCATGGCCTGGCGCGCGGGTTGCGCCGTCGCCAACATGGAGTTCTTCCAGTTTCACCCCACCTGCTTGTTTCATCCGGCGGCGAAGAACTTTCTGGTCACCGAGGCTTGTCGTGGCGAGGGCGGCATCTTGAGGCGCATCGACGGCCACGCCTTCATGGCCGACTACGACGAACGCAAGGACTTGGCACCCCGAGACATCGTCGCTCGGGCCATCGACAGCGAGCTCAAGCGCACCGGTGATCCCCACGTCGTCCTCGACATGACCCATCTCAAAGCCCACTTCATCAAGGAGCATTTCCCGGGGGTCAGCGGCCAGCTCCACGCCTTCGGCATCGACATGACCACCCAGCCCATCCCGGTGGTGCCCGCCGCCCACTACTGCTGCGGCGGCGTCGTCGTCGACGAATTCGGTCGCACCAATCTGCCCGGGCTGCTGGCCGCCGGCGAAGTCACCCACACGGGGTTGCACGGCGCCAACCGCCTGGCCTCGAACTCCCTGCTCGAGGCCGTCGTCTTCGGGCACCGCGCGGCCCTCGTCGCTCCCGACATGATGAACGACGACAGCAGCAACGACGTCGTCTCTGGCAACGGCGTGCCCGAGTGGAACACCGGCATCGCCAAAGACCCCGACGAAAACGTCTTGGTGGCCCACGCCTGGGACGAGATCCGCAGCCTGATGTGGAACTACGTTGGCATCGTGCGCAGCAACAAGAGGCTCGAGCGCGCCCGTTCGCGGCTGGCCCTCTTGGAGCACGAAATCCGCGAGGACTATTGGAACTTCGTGCTGACGCGCGATTTGATCGAGCTTCGAAACCTCGCTCTGGTGGCCCAGCTCGTCGTCGAATGTGCTTTGCAACGGCAGGAAAGCCGCGGATTACACTGTACGATGGATTACCCAAAACGGGACGACGAGCATTGGCTGCGCGACAGCGTCGTCATCCGCGGCGGCCGCGGGTAACCCGACTTTTTTTTCTCGCGCCCCTCAAACGCTGCGGCCTGGCGGGGCTGACGACGACGCGCCCGCTGAAGAAGGAGTTGGGGGGCGACGGCTGCTCTACGTGGGCGGGCCGCTCGATGCGTGCGCGCTCAGCCCTCGACCTTCCACACGCTGACGACCTCGCCGCACTCGAGCATGCGCTTGCCCATGTAGGGGTTGGCCATCTTCTCCTCGAGCTGCACCCAGCGCTGGTAGCCCTTGGCCATGGGGCACTGAAAGAGGAAGCGCCCCGGTTGCAGGCTGGGGTCGGCGGCGACGACGGCGACGACGGCGCGGGAGAGCTCGCCGAAGGCGGCCCGGGCCTTCACGAGATCGCTCTCCCCCAGCACCAGGCCGCCGGCGGCGGCCGCGAGGGCGGCCGCTTGGGGGGGGGGGCCGCTGTTTCGGCGTTCAGCGCGTCGGTGCTGCGCTTCAAGGCCACGGCCCGCTCGTGGGCGGCGGCGACGTCGTCAGCGGCGAGGGCCCGGCGCACATCTTCGTAGCCTTTGAGCACCTCGGCCATCACCCCGGCGGGTTGGGCTGCGACCACATGGGGCTTGGGCGGCGGCGGCGGCGCGGTGACTTCGGCCGAGCAGCCCCCACCGATGACGAGAGCGAAAACGACGAGCTTCTTCATGGCCGCAAACTAACAGCAGAGCCGCTCAGCCGCCGAGGAGCCGCCCGCGGGCCACGGCCGGCTCGGAGATCGGGCGGGAGATGACGACGTCGTTGCCGGCGGCCCTCCCGCGCACGTGGGCTTCGTTGACGACGGAGCGCACCGAGGTGGCATAGAGGCGGGGGTGCAGGCGGCGTACGTGGGCCTGCAAATCGGGATCGCCGATCCACACCAGCCCCTCGGCGCTGTTCTTGTTTGCCTCGCGGGCCAGCTTGTCGCCGACGCCGGCCATGAAACCCGCCAGGAAGCGCAGGCGATCGCGACCGACGACGACGCCGAGGTCCATCTGCTGCCGGCTCGCCCGCTCGGCCGCCGCCAGCAAGAAGGCGTGGATCCACTCGGCCATCGCCAGGTTCTCCGGCGTACCCGAGACCTCGACGTAGTTCCCGTTGCGGCCCGCGTCGGGCAGATAGGCAAAGCAGAAGACGACGTCGACGAAGTAGAAGCGCCCCAGCAGTCCGGCCAGGATGCGTTCGTGGGCGTACAGGCGCGAGACCGGTCGCGTGAGCGCCCGGGTGCGGTAGCTGCGGCCGCGGCGTCCAAGGGCTGCGATGTTGTGCTCGAGCATCAAACGCTGCGCGGCGTTGGCGGCGGCTTCGGCTTCGTTGCTGTTGGAGCTCGCGGCCAAGGCGAGGAGCTTTTGCACCCGGCGCATGACCCGGTCGTCGTCGTCGCTGCCGGCACCCCAGGTCTCGTCGTCAGCGGGTACGCCCGACGCCCGCGCATCGATGCCGCGCTCGCTGCACACCCGCAAGAATGCCGGGCCGTGCGCCCTTTCGTCCCGTACGCCGAGCACCTCGTCGACGAATTGATGGGCCATCTCGTGCTTCAGCACCGCGCGCACCGTCTGCCAGCTGCGGCTTCGCACCAGGGGACGCGACAAGCTGAGCACCCGCTGGGGTCCGTGCCATTGGCCCAGCCGCACCACGCTGTCGTCGAGGGCCAGCACCGGCGCTCGCAGTCGCTTGCCGAAGAAGTCGTCGTTGCAGGCGTGCCACGCACCCTTGAGCGCCTGGAGCAGCAAATTGTCGAGCTCGGAATTCCACACCGTCGACGTCATCGTTGGATGCTGCCGATGTGCGAAGAGGCCGGTCAAGGCAGCGGACTCGCCAATGCCCCATCAACGCCGCTATTGCAGCGCATGAAGATCCGCGCCCAGCTCGCACCCGAAGCCCGGCGCCTGCTCAATGCCCTGGACCTGAAGGCCGCGACGCCGTCGGAAATCGCAGAGATTGAGGGGGCTGCGGGGACGAAGACTCTCACCGCGGCAGAGCTGGAGCGCATTCTGCTCCACGCCATGCCGAACAGGGCGTCCGCCATCCATGAGGCGATGACCACGGCAGTCACGCTGCGCCAAGATGGCAAGAATGGGCAGTTTCTCAATCAAATTCTGCAGATGCGCAGCAAGGCCGGACACGACGTCGTCGACGACCTCCACGATGGTCGTGCTCTCACTTTCGGCGACTTAATTGCGGCCAATGAACAGGGATTTTTACAACAGCTGTCGGCGCACGGCTATGCACTGTCGTTCGCGCGGGGCCTCAGCGACGAGAGCGCGCATCCGCGGGCGCTGTCCGACGTCGTGCCCCAGCGTCCCGTCCAATCGGAGCGCATGCAGAATGCCGGCGTCGGGGGAAAGGCGGCGGCCAAGCTCTTCATGGCTGTGCCCCGCAGCCTCGTCGCCGTCGTGGCTGAACCTTTCGCCGTGGTGCAAAAGCTCGTCGACAAATCACCAGACATCGACCGTCGGGTCAGCGCAGGCGAGATCGGGGATGTGCTGCAGCGCTTCGCCGACGGCAACGACGTCGACAAAGCCGCCATTGGCCTCGACGTCGCCCGTTGGATGCAGAGCGCGCGCCACAGCGACATCCTCCCAGACGCCATGAGCGCCCTGCTCGGCGTCGTCGACGGCTACCAGAGGCTGCCCGCCGAATTGCGCGACGACGTGCGCACGGCCCTGGATGCCGTCTCGCTGGCGACCGAGCTGGCGACCATTGCCCGAGAGACGAGGTCGCGGCCGCTGTGGGGCTCCGATCTCGCTCCGTTGTTGGACTTGTGGAAGGACAGCTCCCCCGCTGCACGGCAGGTGGCTTGGCCAAGCGTACAGCGGCAATTGTCGGCAGCGCGGCTGGATGGGGATGCCAAGGCCACGCTCGCAGCCATGGGCGACATGACGATCAAATCCTAGTAATTGGCCGCCCGGCCTGAGGGCAGAGAATTCATCGCCGCCAGGCGATGAACTCTGTAGACAATTCATTGACACGCAAAGCGTGTTGGTGAATTTCCCCAAAATGCGATCGCTAAGGAAACACTGGTAGCCCGCCTCGATACTGTGTTCCAGCAGGGCAACGCCGCCCGCACAGCCCGGGTGAGCTCCCCACCGCGCCCAACTCGGGGCCCAGGTCGTAGCCGGCCGTTTGAAAACTCTCGAAATCTGTCGGCCCCACGCACACCCGCTGATTGCAGTCCAATGCCAGCCCCCCGATCGTCGCCGTTTTCCAAAGCGTCTTGCCGCTGAGCCCCACGATGACGGCACCTGTCGCTGTCCCGAGTCCAACGACGCCGGCGGCCTCGCCCAACGCATAGCCGCCCGCGCCTTCGAGGGCTTCTCCAAAGATACTGTTGAAGATGTCGCTAGCCTCGCGAACGATGGTGTGGCCCAGCAAGCTCGTGCCCAGATGAGCATCAGCGATGGCCGCCAAAACAGCGTCCCCGACGCCGTCCCCTAGGCCTGCCTTGTCGGCGGAATTCTGCTCGAGACTATCGATAATCGGCCACAGGGCGCTGACGTCGTTTGCCGCCCCTGCAATGGCGTCGCTGTCGCCGGACTTGATCGCGTCGGCTTGGGCCTTCAAAAGCTTAATACGGATACAGTTCGCCGTTGATCCGCAACCCATTGCTTGCCATTGCTGCTGAATTTTCTTGCAGCATTCGCCGCCCAGGCCCGAGGGGTCGCGAAAGTTCCAAGGGTTGTTGCCGACGTAGACCATGCCGTTGCCATCGTTCATCGGATCGCCGAATGCCCCCAACGGGTCACGACTCAGAAAGACCCCAAGTGCGGGATCATAGAGCCTTGCTTTCATGTAGTAAAATCCCGTCTCTGGATCAAAACGCTGTCCGCTGAAGAGGTAGGGGTTTCCGAGGGGACTCGAGGGAGACTCGGCGAAGTCGCCGGCTGCGACGACGCTCGGTGCACCACGAAATGAATATGCGTATAGTTCTGCTGGCGTACCGTCGTCGCCATAAAGATGGGTCGTGTTGTTGTTGAAGTCTCGGAAGTAATAATAAAGTGAGTCCAACGTGCCGTCGTCGTTGTCATCGACATCCATGGCGATGAGGTCGTCGCGCCCTTCACCGAACACGAACTGCCGCAGCACCCGCTCGTCGTTGCCCTCCGGGGCCGTCTCCTCGATGGCGTTCTCGCGGTCGTAGTAGAAGCGCGTCGCCCCATTGAGTGCTCCGCTATCCGATATAATCTTCTCAACACGTCGTCCGCCGAAAATGGCTGGGCTGGCGTCGTAGCGGTAGCGGGCCACCACGGTGTCGGGGTCGTCGGCCCGGCGCACAACCCGGAGGCGCTCGAGGGCGTCCCACTGGTAGACGAAGCGCGAGTCCCGAGTGCGCAGGCCAGGGCCCGGGCTCCCGTCGTACTCGGCGGTGCCGCCGCGGCCGTCCCCTGGAGGTTCAGCCACGGCGTTGCCGCCGCCGTCGACGCCGTTGCCCGCATACACGGGTGCCTCGGTCTCCACCAAAATGTTCGTGCGATCGGGATTGAAGGCATCGGCGAGGCTGAAGGGAAAGCGGATGCGCATGGCCGAGTCGTATCCCAGCTCCTCCAGCACCTCGAGGCGACGGCCGCCGCCCAGCGACGTCACCGAGCTGTACCCGTTCATCTGGCCGTCGACCCGACGCTCAACAGCCTCGTCGACGACGAGCACCCCATCGCTGCCGTGGACCGCCCCCACCGGTAGATGATCTGCGCTCAACGTGACGATCGAGGTCAGATGGGCACCATAGGCGGCCGAGGTCACCGTCCCGGCCCCAGCCTGTTGCGGGCAGGTCGTCGTCGGCCCGAGCAAGTCAAAGGCGGCGTCAACGACCCCGAAGTTCTGGACGCGCGTCAGCCGGTGCTCGCCGTCGTGTTGAAAGTGAACGACGCGAACCGAGTCGGGATAGTGGAGGTCCAGGCGATCATCACCGCCCCAGCCACTCGACACGGCGCGACCATTCTGTCCTTCCTCGAGCAAGCGACCGAGCGAGTCGTAGGCCGAGGTCACCGTCCAGTCGTCGCCGGGATCGGCGGGCTCGTTCTCGTCAGTGGCGCTCACCCGCTGCGAGAGCCCGTCGTAGGCGAAGGACTGCCCCTGCGTGCCAACAAGCCGGGGCAGGCTCGTGCCCGGCACGACCTTCCCAGGCAGGGGCGTGAGATCGATGCGGCGGACCCGGCCGAGGGCGTCATAGCTGGCGGCCCGGATGGTGCCGTTCTCGTCAATCATCTCAATGACACGATCCTCTCGGTCGTAGCGGAAGGTGCGCGAGCCGCCATCGGCGTTGGTTTGGCGCGTCCGCCGGTTGAGGGCGTCGTAGTCAGAGCTGGTGGCATTGCCTGCGTCGTCGATCATTCGGGTGTTGCGGCCGTTGCCGTCGTGCTCGCTGACGATGGTGATGAGACCGTCAGCGTTGTTCGGATTCGACGTGTCGATGGGGTCGCCACCAAAGCCTGTCGTGGTGAGCTCGCGGACCTTGAGCCAAAGCCGGCCGGCGCCGTCGTAGGAAAAGCGGACGGCGTTGCCGCGATCATTGATCTCCCCGGGGAAGCGAAAGGGTGCGTCGAGGGGGTCTTCGATGAGCGGCCCTGCAGCATCGTAGGTGCTGACGACGTCGCCGCGGGAGTCGTACTCGCGATAGAGCGTGCGGCCCGCGGGGTTGGTCTCGCGGATCTGGCGGTTCAGCGCATCGTAGACGATGCGTGTGACCAGGGTCGCTGGCGCCACGCTCCCAGCCTCGCTGACGTAGCGCGAGGCGCGCTCGATGAGGTTGCCGTTGCCGTCGTAGGAGTTGGTCACCGAGCTCGCGACCCCCCGGGTCCCGTCGACGATGGGCAGGGTTTCTTGCACCACGCGTCCGGCGCCGTCGTAGCTGCGGGCGGTGGTGTGGCCGTCGTCGTCGGTGACGAAGGTCTCGCGGTCGAGGGCGTCGAAGGCGCGGCGTTCGTTGAGCTGACCGTCACCGGGGATCAGGGGGCCATCCTCGAGGACCACGGGGCGCTGGACATCGACGCCAGCGGCGATGAAGAGATCTCGGTCGACGCCGAAGGCCCGGCCCTTCTCGTCGTGCAGGCGCGTTGTGGCAGACAGCAAGGTCGGCGCGCCGCCGCTGCCGTCGGGATCACCGCGCACCTCCACGCGGGTAACGCGGCCCTCGGGATCCAGCGTCGACGTCGTCGTGGTGCCGACGCGATCGATCTGGACCACGGGGCGATCGAAGCCGTCGACGACGGTGGCATCGACGTCGTCATCTTCGGCGTCGACGTTTCTGACGGCGTTGTCATTGGCGTCGTATTCGATGCGCGTGGTGGACGCGTCGAGGGAGCCAGCACCCCGCGTCGTCGAGGTGCGCAGGTCGCGGGCATCGTAGGCGTATTCGACGACGGCGGCGGGATCGTCGAGCGCGGTTGCGAGCGGGCTCTCGATGCGAACGAGGTTCTGGCTCGCATCGTAGAAGCGGCGGGTGACCAGGCTCTCGAGCTCGTCGGCGGGGGGGATGGCGGCGTCGCGCGTCGCATCCTGGGTCAGCTCCACCAGGTCGTCGAGGAGGTCGTAGCGCATGCTCATGGTGAAGAAGGGGTGCTCAGCCACCAACACGGGAAGGTGGGACACCGGGTCAGTCGTGGCGTTTTCGACGTCGACGCGGATGACGTTGCCGTTGTCGTCGTAGGCGGTCTGGGTGAGGAAGCCGTGGTCTTGGCCGTCGTCGACCGCTGGCGCCTCGCTTTGCACGACCTCATCGAGCGCGTTGTAGGTGAAGCGGTGGGGGAGGCCGCGTGGATCATGCAGGGTCACCACGTTTCCCCGCACATCTCTCTCGTAGCTCGTCGTCAAAGCCTGCGGGCTCTCCTCCTCGATGCGCGCGGGGAGATCGAGGGCGTCGACGACGCTTTGGGCCAGGTAGCCGCCGGTCACCGGGTCGCCGCTGACGGCGACGCCTTCGAAGTCGACGACGACCTCGCCGTCCCCGTCGGGATCGACGGCGGGGAAATACTGCAGGGTCGTCACGTTGCCGCGGGCATCTTCGACCTCGACCACTTGTCCGTGATCGTTGTGGCGGAACAGGGTCGCATCGGCTTGCGACACCGCACCGTCGGCCACCGCTTGCGGGGAACCCGCTTCCAGTGTGACGGCGGGACGGGCGATGCGCACGGCATTGCCCAAGGCTTGGTCCGTCCGGGCGTCGCGGTTCACGTCACCGCGCCCGAGCAGCGAGGGCGGAATCTCGATGTCCCACGCCGTCGACTCGGCCGGAGCATCGCTGGCTTCCTGCCAATCGTAGGTCGTCGTCGTCGTGTAGCGCGCGCTCGACTGCGCGCCGCCGTTTTGGGGCACATAGAGGGGGTCGTTGCCCCGGGGCGTCGTCGTCGTGAGCATCTGGTTGAACAAGGGCTCGTAGGTGAACGACGTCGTGATCTGGGTCTGGGCGCTGTCGCGCGCCGCGTCGGGGAGTAGGGTGCTCGCCAGTAGGTTCCCGCGCGCAAAGGCGTCGCCGCTGCCGTCGTCGTAGGTGAGTTGCAGGGAATTCCCCAAAGGGCGCAGCAACTCGACGAGCTCACCATCGGCGTTGTAGCTGCTGCGCGTGACGAGCGGGCCCAGCGTCGAATCCTCGACGACGCGCACGGCGTGCCCGGCCAGGTCGTGGAAATACCGGGTGACGTTGCCGCGCCGGTCGGTGACCGTGGTTCTCGTGGCGGCGCCATCGGCATCCCCCACCAGGCCGAAGGAGTAGGCGAAGCTGAGGGTGCCGCCACCAACGACCTCGGAGGTGACGCGATCGAGGGCCCGGCCGGCGGCGCCGTAGGTCACGGCGAGGCGGGGGCTGAGGGAACCGTCGGCGACCTGGTTGGGTGCGACGAGGCCCCGGAGGTTGTGGGCAAGGGGGCTCAGGGCGGCGTCGTCGTAGAGGTAGCGCTCCCGTCGGCCGGCGGCGAAGTCGTTGTCGTTGGGGGTGCCCAGGACGATGGGGGAGCGGGCTTCGACGAGGTCGCCGCGCCCATCGTAGCTGAGCTGCACCTCGCGACCGCTGAAGTCGGTGAGCGAGACCAGACGCCCAGCGACGTCATAGGCCAGCTCGTAGGCGCGCCCCAGCTCGTCGTCGATGCCCCGGAGCTGGCCCGCCTGGTAGCGGTAGGAGTGGCTGTCGCCGCCACGCTCTCTCAGGGCCAGCAGCTGCCCGGCGGGCCCGAAGGTGTAGGTCGTTCCGTCGGCGACACGCAGCTCGTAGCCGCCCGCGGTGCCGGCGCCGACGGAGACGATGGCGCGTCGCAAGCGCGAGTAGCGACCCGGCGGTGCCGCATAGTTGTCGCCCTCCGCCTGGACGTAGGCGTCGACGCGACCCGTGCCGTCGTGGTGCAAGATCACGCTGCCGAGGTCTTCGAGCCTCATGAAGACGTTGGCATCCCAACCAACGCCGAGCGGCCCAGCAGCATCGATGCTGCTGCGGTAGGTGCGCGTGAAGCGAAAGCCGAGCCGCCGGCCGGCAACAACGAGGTCGGTGCGCACGAGCCGCAGCTCACCGCTGTGCAGGAGCACGCCGCCGGGATCGTCGCTGCGGGGACGCAACCCAAGGCTGGGATTGCGCGGGGGCTCCTCCACCAGCGGGCGAGCGACGTCCGGGTCATCTTCTCCTTCTCCTTCACCTTCTCCTTCACCTTCACCTTCACCTTCTCCTTCTCCTCCTTCGCCTTCGCCTTCGCCTTCGCCTTCGCCTTCGCCTTCGCCTTCGCCTTCGCCTTCGCCTTCGCCTTCGCCTTCGCCTTCGCCTTCGCCTTCGCCTTCGCCTTCGCCTTCGCCTTCGCCTTCCCCTTCTCCTTCTCCTTCTCCTTCGCCTCCCGGACAACTCGAGCAGCCCGCTGACAAAGCGACCACAGCAAGAGTGACGGCGACAGCGACGGGGGAAACGCGGAGCATTACAGCCTCCTGGCCAATGGACTGGCTGAGAATGTTGCGGGAAGGCTCTCGAGAGCAATCGTCCCTTCAGCCGGGGAGCGCCAATTTGAGCCGTTGGCACGGCCCAAGTGCTTCCCGCTTTGCGCGTTGGCTCAAGTGCCTCCTGCTTTGCGCCGTTGGCACGGCTCAAGTGCCTCCCGCTTTGCGCGTTGGCACGGCTCAAGTGCCTCCTGCTTTGCGCCGTTGGCACGGCTCAAAGTGCTTCCTGCTTTGCGCCGTTGGCACGGCTTAAGTGCCTCCTGTTTTGCGCCGTTGGCACGGCTCCAAGTGCTTCCTGCTTTGCGCCGTTGGCACGGCTCAAAGTGCTTCCTGTTTGCGCCGTTGGCACGGCTCAAAGTGCTTCCTGTTTGCGCCGTTGGCACGGCGCAAAGTGCTTCCTGTTTTGCGCCGTTGGCACGGCTCAAAGTGCTTCCTGTTTTGCGCCGTTGGCACGGATCAAGTGTCTCTTGTTTTGCGCCGTTGGCACGGCGCAAAGCAGGGGCACTTGCCGCAGAAAAAGAAAAGGCCGCCCAGCCCTGAGCCGACGACTGCAGGGATCGACTTCAGCTGAACTGGGCAAAATTCGGTTTGCGCTTCTCGAAGAAGGCCGAGAAGGCCTCGCGGGCTTCGTCCGATCCCAGGTGCGCCGTGAAGGCCAGGGCCTCGGCGTAGATCGCAGCTTTGAGCTCATCGGCGAGGCGCTCCTTGAGCAGCTTCTTGGTCGACTTCAACGACGCCAAGGGGCGCTCCTGCGCTAGGATGCGGCAGCGCTCAGTGGCAAAGGCCAGCAGCTCGGCGTGGGGAACGACCCGAGAGGCGAGGCCGACGTCGACGGCGGTGGCGCCGTCGAAAGGCTCGCCAAAGAGCAGCAGCTCGCTGGCCTTGGCATGGCCGGCCATGCGCGGGAGCAAGAAGGACGATCCCGCTTCAGGACAGAGACCCAAGGTCACGAAGGGCATCTTCAGCTTGGCGGTGTCGGCGACGTAGACGATGTCGACGTGCATCAACATGGTCACGCCGATGCCGATGGCGTTGCCATTGACGGCGACGACGATGGGCTTCTCGTAGCTCGCCAAGAGCATGATGAACTGAAAAACGGGAGAATCCTCGCCTGTTGGAGGAGTATTGACAAAGTCAGCAATATCATTTCCAGAGGTGAACGAATCTCCGGCACCGGTAAAGAGGACGACGTGAACGGCAGGGTCCACGTCGGCAGCATGCATGGCATGCACGACGTCAGCATACATTTGAACCGTCAGAGCATTTTTGCGTTCGGGACGGTTGAACGTGATGGTGCAAATGCCGTTTTTCGTCGAGACCAGGATGTCGCTCATTTGTGCTCTCCGCAGACGTGGTCGGCGTGTTGGCGCCCCTGGGGCAGGCGCGTCTCGAATTCACCGCCGCCAGGCGATGAACCAGTAGATAATTCACCGACACGCGAAGCGCTCTCGGTGAATTTGGATGCCGCGGGTCTGGCTTCTTCACGGATGCGCAAGGTGATGGTGTTCACCACCGCTGACGCGCAGGCCAGGCCGAAGGCGCCGGTCACGTAGGCGACGGTGCCGTCGATGAGGGTCTTTTCATCGCACGAGTGGTGGTGCTCGCGGACGCCTTTGACGTCGTCGTCGCCGGCCGGGCACACGCAAGAAAAACCTTCGCCCTTGTCGTAGCTGAGCTCTTTGGGCCAGTGGCGCTCTTCGCGCGAGTACACGACCTGCACGCCCATGGGACCGGTGCGCGGAAACTCGTACTTCTTACGCAGGATCGAGCGCAGCTCGCGAGCAAGGTGACAATGCGTGGCCTCGGCGAGATCGGCGATGCGGATCTGGGTGGGGTCGAGCTTCCCCGCCGCCCCCATCGAAGAGATCACTGGAATGCGGCGAAGACGACACTCCGCCAGCAGGTGCGCCTTGGCCGTGAGGTTGTCGATGGCGTCGACGACGAAGTCCCAAGGGGCGCGCAGGCCGGCGCCAAAAGATGGGGGGATGGCCAAGAGCTCGTCGGCGCGGGCGGCGTTGTAGAAGGCGCGCTTGGCTTCGATCTGGGCCTGGGGATTGATGAGCCGCAGCCGGTCTCGCAAAATCCAGGTCTTGGGTTTGCCGACGTTGCCGTGCAGGGCCTGCAACTGGCGGTTCGAGTTGGTGATGCAGACGTCGTCGAAGTCGACCACCTGCAGCTTGCCGATGGCCGAGCGCACCAGGGCCTCGGCCGCGAAAGAGCCAACGCCGCCGACACCGAAGATGACGACGCGTTGCTCCATGAGTCGGGCGACGGCACCATCGCCCAACAGGCGCCCCAGGCGATCGAAGCGACGGTGCAAGCGGTAACGCGTCTCGGGCTCTTTGTGATCGAGCACCGGGTTCGAGGCGGCTCCGTGCTGGGTGTGAGAGACCATGGTTCGGCGTAGCAACGGGATTCGGCGACGGAAACGCCCACTTCAGGGCGCGCCAGCGTCTTGCCGGGGACTCTCCGCCCAAAAAAAAAGAACCGGCGAACCGGCTCTCTTCTTCTGGGTCAAGCCACGAGCGGCTTGATCACCAAGCAGGAGGGC